>CAZKYC010000100.1:0-15333 GCA_964556895.1 uncultured bacterium
TGACGCGCCGTCCCCCCTTAATAAGGGGGGCTAACCAGCTGAGAAACCAATAGCCCGCCCTACCGATGATTGAGAGACCTTGCTCCAGGCAAGGGCTGGAGTGAGGGCTTCAATTTCGTCATTTTGTTTTTTAATCGAAACATATATACAGCGACCGTCAGGCGTTTAATCTTCACCTAATAAATGGGCGATTTGTTGTTTGATGTCGCCCGATTTCATGATGGACGTCCCCACCTGAATCGCGTCCACTCGAATGGTCTCTAGCCGCATCACATCTTCGCGAGTGAATATTCCACTCTGGCTGATCACCACCTGGTCTTCAGAAACCAGATGGCGGCGTGTGAGCGTGGTGTCGAGGTCAACGTTCATGGTGTCAAAGTCGCGGTTGTTGATGCCAATTGTTTCAGCGCCAATGCAGGCGAGAAACTCGATCTGTTCAACCGTGTGGCCTTCGGCGAGAACATGAAGGCCTAGTTCATAGGCTTTGTCATAGAGGGCGCGGTATCGGTCTGGCGTCAACACCTGGGCCATCAACAAGACGGCGTCCGCACCAATGGCGCGGCTTTCATAAAGTTGGTATTCATCAATGGTGAAGTCTTTCCGTAAGACCGGCAGCGACACCGCCGCTTTGGCGTCTTTGAGGTGTTGGTCTGTCCCTGAAAAGTATTTCAAATCAGTCAATACAGAAATCGCCGATGCGCCGCAGTCTTCAAACAGACGGGCGGTTTCGGCGGCGTCAACGTCTGTGTTGATGGCGCCCGCTGAGGGCGAGGCCGCTTTGATCTCAGCCAATAGGTTTAGCGGCCCGTTAGGTTGGCGTTTCAACGCCGCGTGAAAATCACGGCAGGGCGGCGCCGACGCGGCCTGTTCGATCAGCGATTCACGCGGACACTGCATCTTACGCGCTTCGACCACGGCGCGTTTGTGTTCGATGATTTCAATTAAAATGCCTTGCATGTGTATCGCCTGGTTTCTCACTTATTTTGGAACACGGTATAACTCATACGGCCCAGGTTCCCGCAATATAACTTCTAGATTATCGCGATAGGCCCCTGCGATGATGCGAGGCAAAATCTGCTGCATCGGTTGGTTCACGGGGCGTGCGATGACGACATAATCGACGCCGTATTTATCAAAGATTGGCTTCGCCTGGCTCCAATTGGATTGCGTTAGCGCGGTTTGAATGTCGGTATAGCGCTTACCGACTACTTGGTCGCCTTTGGCGTCGCGCCAGACGTATTCGTGGTTTTGCCAGCCCAACAGGCTGCGGCGCCCGGTCGCGGCTGAAACCATGCTGGATAATTCATAGCCGCCGCCTGGCAGTTCCATCAATACAGCGTCCGGCGCCGCGTTGTCGCGTATCCACTGAATGATCTTGTGATGGTTTGGATTATACGTCTCCATGTATCCAAGCCCATTCAGCGAAACAATGCGCTCTTCTTTGACGCCCCAAAATGACGCCACGGTATACGCCGGGCCAGCAAGCATGAGAGCGAAAAGAACGGTAGCGACACCCAGCGCGCTGTATTTCAGCGGAGCGTTTGGTATTCGTTGAATCGCCCGCAGCAACAACGGCGGCAGTGCGACGCCCATCAACAGCCACGCCGGGAAATGGATCTTAAACAGCGTATTCATGCGGGCGGTTCCATAATTATCTTTGAGAAAAATATATTCGCATCCCGCAATCAGCGACCAGGCCAAGGCGCAGGCGATTAAACAAAACACCTCGATTTGAAGTGATTTAGACTTCAGCGACATCGCGCTTGAGGGCGTCGCGGTCATCAACGCAGTTACGAGAAGCAGTATCGCGATCACTGGAGCAAGCGCCGCTGCGATGTGGCCCGTCCACGCCCACAACATGACAAAGAGGATACCCGCGATGGCGCCCAGCGCGCCCAATTCTTCCTGGCTGCGGCCTGCGAGAGCGGACGGCAGGCGCAGCCCCAGATAGAGCAAGACCGCAGCGGTGTGAACTCCGAATACGAGTAAAAATTGATAGAGCGTGGTGTTATGCGGCGACGCTTGGACCACCTTATCGCCCAATGGGCTGACGAAATGCAGCCAAAACGGCGCGGCGAGGCTATACCCGACAATTGGCATCACAATGACCATCTTGAGCAATGACGCGCTCAATAACGAGCGTTGGTGGACGCTCCAGGCGACATACGCCGCCATCCCGGCGCACCCCGCCAGCAACAAGGCGCCGACCGGAAAATCAAACAGATTGGTCGGCAAGAGCAGCGCCATCGACGCCGCGCCCACCGCCAACAGCGGCCATTCTTGTTTGAGAAAACACATCAGGTTCATGCGGCATAGCGCGGTATAAATCGCGTATGTAATTGCGAAGAAAAGCAAAATAAATGGAATGTTTGAATAATGTGGGTGCAGGTCGGCCCATACCATTGTGAAAAAGGGAAACTCATTGATGGTTTCGCCGTCTGAATCAACAATCACACGCGAAGTTTTCCATAAATACGACCAACGCCATTCATATAATGTTTGTGGCATTTGTGTACGCGAAATGGCGATCATCACCGAGGCCAGGTTGCCCGCGAACAGCGTACACGCGACCGAAATGGCTCCCCAGCGGCAGCGCCCGAACAACTCGCGGCCCAAGGTAAACGCAACCGCGGCCGCCATCGCCGCCGCCGCAGCGACAGAAAGGTTATAGGCGTATTCGGGAACCATGCCCGTTAATTTGGCGATGACCGAATGAAGCATGTAACCGCCATAGTGATAATTGATGATCTCGCCATAGAGCCAGGGGTCGGGCGGCGGAATCTGGTCGGTGTTGATAAGCCCGCTGAGAAACATCAGATCCATCGGTTTTTCCGTGTGGTCGATGTTGGGTTCATAGCGCCGCATGAACAACACGAAGCCATACACTAGCAGAGTGATGATCTCACCATTGAACGCAGTCCGCCAACAGGTTTTCAAACGGCGCAGCATCCAGGCGCGTTTTCGTAAGAGAAAACATACCGAAGATGCAAAAACAAGAATGAGCGAGAGGCCGATTCCAAGTGAGTTGAACGGCAACAGGCCGATAAACGCCAATTGCCAGGCGATGAACGTTGTGAGCATCCAACCCAACGGGCGCGCCAACAAAATGCCGCCTTCGGGCATGCGCGAAAACGCCCGCATCGACAGCGGCAGCGCGGCGGCGCCAAGCGCAGTCAGCGTCACATACCACAAAATAGCGAGCAGGATATCATGCATCATTTGGGGCGCTTCTCTCAGTCGCAGGTTGTCGTTGGAACATGGTATAGCTAAACTGGTTTAGATAAAGGAAGTTAATCTCGAAGCTATGTCAATTAAGGTCTAGAACCTTGTAATTTGGCATGGGCGCCCATGCCTGAATAAGGTTGTCGATTACTGATATGCTTGACACTCAATTCGATACCATTTGTTCAGAAGGCTTCTAAAGCCTTTGCCAACAATACAGAGAATGTCATGAAACGACAAAACCATCCTCCCTTTCTATCGCTGCTGTTCGCCGCCGTCGTGTGGCTCGCGCCATTGACTTATAGCGGCGGCTTTGAGCCAGTCTACGCACGCCGCGCCATGGCGGCGTCGCCTGAGCCTCACGCCGCCAAAGCGGGCGTTCAAATCTTGCGCGCGGGCGGAAACGCCTTCGACGCGGCGGCGGCCATCGGCTTCGCGCTGGCGGTCACCTACCCCGCCGCGGGCAACCTGGGCGGCGGCGGGTTTTTAGTCGGGCATACCGCTGACGGGCGAATGATTGCCCTCGATTTTCGCGAGGTGGCCCCCAGCGCGGCAACGGCTGACATGTTTCTTGATGACAACGGCGCCCCTGATTCTCATCTCAGCACGGCGACCTTGCTGGCCTCGGGCGTTCCAGGGACCCCGAACGGCCTCCTGCGCTTTCAACATGACTATGGCCGCCTGTCGCGCACCCAGATTCTAAGTCCCGCCATTCAATTGGCTGAAAACGGGTTTGATGTTTCATACAGTTTGGCGAACCAACTGAGCAGCCGTGAGACGTTCTTGCGCCGCTTTTCATCGACAGAAGATCTCTTTTTTTCACTGGGCAAGCCGCTTCAATTCGGCGACAGGCTGGTACAGCCTGATCTTGCCAAGACGCTGCGCCGCATACGCGACCGCGGCGTCGATGGGTTCTATCGAGGCGAGACGGCGGACATGATCGCCGCCTTCATGCGCAAACAGGGCGGCATTATGACCAAAAATGACTTGAAAAATTACCGCTCAACATACCGCGAGCCATTTGTATTTCAATACAAAGACTATCAATTCATTACTCATCCGCTGCCCAGTTCGGGCGGGGTGGTCATGGCCCAGGTACTGAAGTTGATTGAACCATTCATGCCCGCAACCTTGCATCACAACTCAGCCGCCTACGCCCAACGTCTCGTCGAAGCCGAACGCCTCGCCTTCGCCGACCGCAACACCTGGATGGGCGACCCCGATTTTGTCGATGTACCCGTCGCCCAAATGGTGTCAGACAACTACCTCAACCAACGGCGCGCGTTGATGCCCAATGGCCGCGCCGGCGACAGCAAGGGCGTTACCCCCGGCGCCTTTGAGTCAGAACAGACCACCCACTTTTGCGTCGTCGACCAAGACGGCAATGTCGCGGCGATTACCTACACACTCAACGGATCGTTTGGCATGGGGGCGGTAGTCGAAGGCGCGGGTTTCTTACTCAACAACGAGATGGACGATTTCACCGCCAAACCGGGCGCGCCCAATATGTTTGGGCTGGTGCAGATGGAAGCCAATAAAATCGAGCCGGGAAAGCGCATGCTCTCAGCCATGACGCCGACCATCGTGTTAAAAGACGGCGCATTTGATATGACCATGGGAACCCCCGGCGGCCCGACCATCATTACCACGAATTTACAAATCTTTCTCAACCGCGTCGAGTTTAATATGAACATTCGCGAAGCGATTGACGCCGGACGCTTTCATCATCAGTGGCTGCCCGACCATATCACTCATGAACCCAGCGCGTTCTCAGCCGATACCCGCGAGCGCTTAATCGACATGGGCTATTCATTGAATGAACGCGGCCAAATCGGCTTCGCGTGTGGAATCGAGCGCCTGGCTGATGGGGTCCTGGCTGGCTACTCAGACGGGCGCGGCGAAGGCCTGGCGGTCGGGTATTAGAAGCCGTCTCAACAATAATGGTTGCTCTTCAATAAGGTCACAACGTACCCATTATTGAAGAACCGACATAGACGGGGGCGCAACTCGGGCAGCGCCTGCGCTTGAAAGCGGAGCAGCACTGAAGCGAGCAGAGTGATACACACGCCGCCCGCTGCAACAAAAACATAAAATGGGTTCAAACCCATTTTGGAGTGTTACTCGAATCATGTGGTTATCGACCGCCGCCGCCGCGTTGTTTGGCGTCTCTGCCTACGCCTGGTTCATCGAACCGCGCCGCTTCCGCACGCGCAGACTTCGCGTCGGCCTGCCGGGGCCGGCGATGCCGCCGCTTAAACTGCTTCATCTGTCTGACTTTCATTTCTTCAAAGGCCAGACCCATCGCCGCAACCAGTTACACTCACTCGCTGAAGATGACTATGACCTGGTTTTTATCACGGGCGACATGATTGACGACGATTCGGGCATCGACCTCTGTATCGAAGCGCTCAAACCGTTTCGGGCGAAGTATGGCGTGTTCGCCGTCTTGGGCAATCATGATTATGTGCTCTTTCGGGCGGACGACCTGTTCCCCTCTGGGCCAAACATCAACAAAAAAGCCTGGATATTTAATGACTCTGAGCGATTGATCGAAGGCCTGCGATCCATCGGCGTCAACGTCCTTCGCAACGAACGAAGAGATCTTGATATCAACAAACGCCCGCTGGTTATCGCTGGCGTTGACGACCCCTATCTCAAAAGAGCAGACATCGCCAAAACCTTTGACGGCTATGACCCGGCACTGCCTTGTTTGGTTCTCGCCCATGCGCCAGAGAAATATGTTGAGCTCGCCCGAACCGGCGCCGACATGGTGTTTTGCGGCCATACGCACGGCGGCCAAATCTGCGCGCCATTTTACGGGCCCATTGTTACGCGAACTCAGGCGCCGCGCGAATTCGCCGCCGGGCTGACGCGCTTAAACGGCATGGTTCATTTCACAACAAATGGGTTCGGCTCAAGCCGAATCACGCGTCCGCGTTTGTTCTGTCCGCCCGAAGCGGTAGTGTTTGATTTGCGCTTCGGCGAAACCGCCGAATAGCCCTGAACTCTTGGCGAATTTCCCTGTAAGATAATTTCAATTCATCATCTATTGTTTTTTCTTCAACAATTCACACCAATCATGGGGATGTAGCATGGAACTGTATTCTGCATTGCTGCAGGCGTGCAGCAACTATCAAGACTCAATTGCATTCGACGGCGAAATGGGCCGTATGACCTACACAGAACTGTTAGGCCGCTCAAACGTCGTTGGTCACCAACTTGTCAAACGCTTTGGGACAGAACGCCGCAACATTGGGCTGTTGATTCCTAATACGCCCTACTTTCCACTCGCGTTGTTTGGATTGCTTGGCGCGGGCCACGTCGCGGCGCCGTTTAATCCATTGTTGAACCCCGAAGAGTTGGCGTCGCTGCTGACTCACGGCGAATGCGGCGTATTGTTGTATGACCCGTATTTAGAAGAAGCGGCCAAAGCGGCGCAGGCCAAGGCCGGGATCGAGATAGAAATCGTTTCTGTCGCCGACCTGCTCGCGACAGAATCGCCCAACCCGGCGCCCTTTCAGCCCCAGGTCGGCGAAGACGACTTGTCGATGATTCTCTACACCTCAGGCACAACAGGCGACCCCAAGGGCGTTATGTTGTCGCATAAGAACGTGTATTCAAACTTTGTCTCGTTTTCGAAGGTGTTCCATTTCAATTCAGAAGATACCTTCCCATGCGTATTGCCGTTGTTTCACACCTTCGCCATGACGGTGATATTATTTGGCGCCCTGTTGAATGGCGCGCGCATCATTCTGTTTCCCCAATTCGTCCCTCAGAAGTTGTTAGAAACCATCTTCACCGAACCCAACGTAATCTTATTGGCCGTACCGCCCATGTTCATCATGTTGGCGCGCTTCGCCCCTGAAAACGCGCCTTCAGACCACAAGATCCGCATCGCGGTCTCAGGCGGCGGCGCGCTGCCCGTCGATGTGGGCGCGGCGTTTCTTGAAGCCTTCGGCCACCCCATTCTCGAGGGCTATGGCCTGACCGAAACCTCCCCTGCTGTCGCGGTCAATCGCCCTGACAACAATAAGATCGGCACGATTGGCATGGTCTTGCCTGAAGTTGAATTGGAAATTCGCGACGAGGCGGGCAACTTGGTTGCGCCGGGTGAAGTGGGCGAGTTGTGCGTACGCGGCGAGTTGGTGATGAAGGGCTATTACAAAAACGAGGAAGCCACCGCGAAAGTGATGTTGCCTGATGGATTCATTCGCACCGGCGACCTGGGTTTTGCCCATGACACCGGGCAAGTGCAAATCGTAGGCCGCAGCAAAGACATCATCGTCAGCGGCGGCGAGAACATTTATCCACGCGAGATCGAAGAGACCTTGTTGCGCTACCCGGGCGTGGCCGAAGCGGCGGTGGTCGCAAAGGCCGATACACTGCGCACCGAAGTGCCCTACGCGTTTGTTGTGTTAGAAGAAGAAGTCAGCGAAGAGATCACTGAGTCAGAATTGAGAAAGTACTGCCGCGAACATTTGGGCGAATACAAAATCCCCACAGCGTTTGAGTTTATTGAAGAGATGCCCAAGACGGCGACGCGCAAGATCCAAAAAGAAAAACTACGCGCCATGTTAACCTGATTTCCGTTTAGAAATAGCAAGATGGCATAAGGGGTTTGGAATGTCGTTTCGAGCGCCTGTGCTTTTTCGCGGAGCAGCACTGAAGCGAGAAGAAATACACCAATGCACTTTTTGAACAAGCGGAAACGACATTCACTCTAACAAATCCATCAAGGCTGCGGCGGTCAGGTCGCCGGGGTTGCGTTCGACGTACCGTTTCAGCCGTTTTTGGTGATGTTCAAAATCGGCCTGGTTTGAATAAAAAGAACCAATCGCTGGCAACGCAATCCCTTGCCGTTGGGCCGCGTTTTTGGCGGGTTGAATAAACCCCGCCGCGCGCGAGTATTTGCCTGACGCGAACAGCGCCGCGCCATAAGCGTATCGAACTTTCGGGTGGTCAGGGCGCTCTTCGAGCAGGCGCTCAAGCCGCCGCGCCGCTTCAAAATAGTTGCGCGCCGCGAATGGAGACTTCGCCCGTTTCACCAGCAAGTCAAACGGCGATTGCAACGAAGCAGCCTTTGCGTTTGGCTCCGCTTGAATGGCAGGGGCGCGAAGCGGAGTTGTCGCGTTTTCGACCTGCTCATCCGCGCGTTCTGCGGCGCGTCTTTGCAGCGCGCGGTACACATAGAGCGCGGGCAGGCGCAGCAAGGGACGAACGAAGATGCGGTCTGGCTGAAGCGGCGAGTCGGCGTGGTCAACCACCACCGCTGGCCCAGCCGGCGCAGGTTGGGCCGGCGGCGCATTCAACGGACGCGAGCCTTGAGTAAATTGTCTAGGCTCTTTTTGAGGCGGCTCTTTGTCAAAGCGGTAACTGCGTAAACGCCGCGAACGGCTGTCATACGACCCTGTGCGGATCGGGTTGTCGGCGTAATCTTCGCGGTAGCGTTTGGAGTAGTCTTTGGGATTGTAACTCTCGCGGTAGAGCTCGGTGTAACTCTGTCGCTTAAATTCTTTTCGGGTTTTCTTAGGGCTTTCGACAGGCTTTTTGATGGTCGATTCGGTTTGGGGCGCGACGGGCTTGCGCTCCTCAGCCACGAGATTCAGGCTGGCGAACCCAAGTAAACACACGCTTACAACCAATGACCGGAACATCCACATAGCGCCCACCTCCCCTATAATATAACAAAATATCCGAGGCGTTGTCTGGCTTTGCCGCTTTCAAATACTATCGCAACTAGAAGAAGATTGGCTAGATGTCATTTTTTCAACACTTGTATATGATTTAAAGCGGTTTGGTTAACGGGTAGGCGTTGCTATTATTTACGTCTTTGCGAACCATCCAAGGAGCTGCGAAATTTTATGCCAGAACCAATTCTAACTGCCTTGCAAGACCGCGTCATTCTCGCCGACGGCGGGATGAGCATGGAAATCTACAAGCAGGGCTTTTTTGTCAACCGCTGTTATGACCAGTTGAATCTCACCAGCCCGGACGTAATCAGCGCGATTCATCAATCCTTCGTCAATGCGGGCGCCGACCTGCTCAACGCCAACACCTTCGGCGCCAACCGGATCGCCCTCAACGGCTTCGGCATCGCCGATAAAGTCAGCGAGATCAACCAGCGCGGCGTCGATCTGGCCCGCGAAGCGGGCGGCGACGATCTCTATGTCGCGGGTTCCATCGGCCCCATCTCACAAAGCGCCGATGCATCTGAGCGCCGCGACGCCTACGCCGAACACGCCGCCGCGCTACTTGAGGCAGGCGCCGACCTGATCATTCTCGATACATTTCTGTCATTTGACGAACTCGAATTCGCCTATCAGGCGGTTTCGGGCGCGGCCGCTGGCGCGGCAATCTTACCGTCGATCCATCTCAATTCGATATCACATGAAAACAACTGGCAGGCGTCTTCAGTCAAACGCGTCGTAGGTTGGGGCGCGAGACTATTCGGCGTTCATGGCGGCGACGCCCAGGAAATCGCCAATGCGTCAACCCAACTGACAACCGCTGCGGGCGACACGCTGAAGATTTCGCTCATGCCCAGCATCGGCGGCTGCCGCGAAGTTGAAGGGCGCATGCTCTACCTCGCCTCGCCTGAATACATGGCCGAATACCTGCGCCGCTGCGTCCAGCGCGGGGCGGCGATGATCGGCGGCAACGCCGGCGTTGACGCGGCGATGATTAAAGAATCGTCATCGTTCTTGCGATCGATTCAACCGCGAAAGCGCGCCGTGGTGGTTGAGTCAAACGAGATCAAAACCGCTGACGACAGTATGGAGCCGCTGCCTGTCAACGAGCGGTCACCATTCGGCGCGTTGCTCGGAAACACATTCGCCATCTCGGTTGAGATTGACTTGCCCAAAGGCCTCGACCCAAAAAAATCGGTTGAAGGGGCGAAGTTTTTGTATGAAAACGGCATCGACGCTGTCAATATCGCCGACGGCCCGCGCGCTTCGGGGCGCATGGCCCCCGCCGCGCTGGCGCAGCTGGTTCGCGAACAATGCGGCATCGAACCCATCGTTCATGTCTGCTGCCGCGACCGCAACCTGTTGGCGCTTCAAATGGACCTCATCAGCGACCACTCGCTAGGGCTGCGCAACCTGATGCTCATCACCGGCGACCCGCCCAAGATGGGCATCTACCCCGACGCTACCGCGGTCTTCGACCTCGACGCGATTGGGTTGATTCAGGGCGTCAACCTGCTAAACCATGGGCTTGATTTCGCCAAACGGTCGCTCAAAGGCCAGACTCAGTTTGTTCTCGGCATGGGCTGTAACCCGGGCGCCGTTGACCTCAACAAAGAAGTCGAGCGATACAAAAGCAAGGTTGACGCCGGGGCTGATTTTGTCTTCTCACAACCGGTGTATGATCCCCAACTGCTCAGCGTGTTTCTCAAGCGCATTGAACATGTGCGCCCGATTCCCTTCTTTGTCGGCATCTTGCCGCTGGCGAGCCATAAGAACGCTGAGTTTCTTCATACCCAAGTACCCGGCATGCAGATTCCCGACCCGATTCGCGAGCGTATGCGAAAAGCCAGCACCAAAGAAGATCAACGCGCGGAAGGCATCAGCATCGCGGCGGAAGCGCTCAGCGAAGCCAAAAAATACTCTCAAATTAAGGGGGCGTATGTCTTCCCGCCCTTTGGCCGCTACGCCGCAATTCTCGAAGTACTCGAAAAAGCCGGCGTTCGGTAGATCATTTAAGGCAACAAGGGTGCGCTACGCTCCTATTCGATTGCAGCGTAAGGTCTGAGTGCAACTCAGCGAAGCAATCCGCCGCCGCGCACATCATTCGAAAAGCGAGATCGCTTCGATCCGCTCACGATGACACCACTAAAGTTGTCGCCTTCAGACGAGGGCTTGCTTGAAGAACTTGGCGCACAAAAAAGGGGCGCTGGTTTGCGCCCCTTTGAGTGGTTCGTGATTGCTACTTTCTTAGCCCGAATATGGATGTTTGTAGGGAGCGCGGTATTCGCGTTTCACCAGCGCTTGGGCCGCTTCGCTGTTGGTGATGTTTTCGGCTTTGGCGTCCCAGTCGACACGGTTGTTGGTTTCGTGGGCGATCATGCCCAATTGGGTGGTTCCGGTTGATTGGAAGGCGGTCTCCGGTGTGCAGGGCGCTGGTTTATTGGCTTTGACGCTGTCTAAAAATTCCGCCATGTGGGCGACGCCAGCGCTGCCTTGTTCGGGCGTAATGGTTTCGCGCTCTGCGTCTTTTTTGTTGGGGACAATCACCAGTTTGCGGTCATCCACAAAGATAGTTTCTTTCTCACAGAACAGCGTAACGCCAATCTGGGTGTCGTTGGCGGTTTCAGCCGCGCCCCACAGGCGGTGGCGCCAGACCACCGGACATTCATCAAATTCAAAATGGGCCGTCAGCGAGTCGGGCGTGGTGATCTTGCCGTCGAGGACGTATAAGCCTCCAGCCGCATGGACCGACTTGGGCATGCCCAAGTCAAGCATCAAGCGGGTCGCGTCGATGTAGTGGATTCCCCAGTCGACCAGGTGGCCATGGCCAGTGGTTTTTTCGAGGCGCCAGTTGAAGTGGCCGATGTTGGGGCTGTAGGGCAGTTTGGGCGCCGGGCCGCACCACAGGTCCCAATCGAGCGTCTTGGGCGGGTCTTGGGGCGTATTGTCTTTGACGCCCGCCTTGTAATGGATGTTAGCGTCGACTTGAATAACCTTGCCTGTCACGCCTTCTTGGATACGCTGTTTGACGATGTGGTAGGGCTTCGCCTGGCGGCGTTGAAAGCCCATTTGAACGATGGCGCCCGCTTGTTGGTGAGCGTTGACCATGGCGCGGCCTTCGCGCAGGTCATAGGCCAGCGGTTTCTCACAATAGATATGCAACCCCTTCTCACAGGCGGCGATGAAAGGCAGCGCGTGCCAATGGGGCGGCGTGGCGATAAACACCGCCTCGAGGCCAGGCGCGTCAAGCAGCTCTTCGTAATGTTTAAATGATTTTGGCTGCGCGCCAAACATGCGCTCAACGTTTTCGGACGTCTTATTGAGTTGTTCCGTGTCAACGTCACAGATGGCGGTCACTTTGACGCCGCCCGCTTCATGGGCGTTTTTAATCAATACATTGCCAAACCAGCCACAGCCGATCACCCCGACATTGAGAGGCGCGCCCGATTGGGCCAGCGTTGTCAGGCTGGTTAAGGTTGACGCGCCAACAGCGGCGGCGCCGACAAATCCTCGTCTCGATACCCTGTTCATTTCAGCTTCCTTTCCTCGCTTAACGAGCAATACATACAAGTGGTCCGTATAAAATAAACCATTTCATGCGGTTTGAGAATGGATTGTCGAATTCATTGTTTCTATTCTGTGAAATAACCGCGATTCAATATTCTTCTAATACGAACCAAACAATCAGGGAGCATTATGTTCATGGTTTTAAAACGCAACGTTTTAAAATCGTGTGTGGGTTTCACCCCCTGAAACTTACACTTCCCCTACACTTTCCCCAAGGTTTTATGCCTTGGGGTTTTCTTTTTCACAAGAATTCAATTAAAACGCAGCGAAAGGCAGGGGTCGGTTTATCAATCGTTGAATGGTTAGGATAACCGCTTGTATTCATTGTGAATGAGATGGCTTCTGGGTTATCCTCTAACGAATTCTATTTTTCAAGAATTCTGACGAAGAAGGACTCCATTCATGAAACGGAAAACATTGACCATAACCAGCCATTCGCGCGATGAATTTGTCGCCGTGTCGCGGTCTGTTCAGGCGGCTCTTGATGAACTGGGCGCGTCAAACGGCGTATGTATGCTGTATGTTCCACACACCACCGCGGGCGTGTTTATTAACGAAGGCTATGACCCTGATGTCATGCGCGACGTCGAGGCCTCGCTTGAGCGACAGGTTCCATGGCGGGCGGGCTACGCCCACGCCGAGGGCAACGCCGCCGCACACATCAAGGCCATCCTGACGGGCAACAGCCAACAGGCGTTGGTTGAAGGCGGGCGCCTCTTGTTGGGCCAGTGGGAAGAAATCTTCTTCGCTGAATTTGACGGCCCGCGAACCCGCAAGCTCATCGTCTCGTTTCTATCTGGCTAATGGTTCACGTCGTTTGAAGCGCGCCTGAATCTTTGATATGCTGGTTGACGAACAATTTCGCACCTTGGGGAGGACGCTGAGATGAGAATGCTTGCTGTTTGTTTTGCTGTCATGATTGCGCTTTCGCCGTGCAGCATCGCGGTTGAATATCCACAAACCACACTGACCAACGGCGCGATGGAGATGTTGGTCTACCTGCCTGACGCCGAAACAGGCTATTACCGCGGCTCGCGCTTTGAATGGTCGGGTCTGATTCAACAAATCAAATACGCCGGGCATACGTACTTCGGTGATTGGAAATCGGCCCATAACCCGACCCACCACGATGACGTCAACGGCACAGCCAGCGAGTTTGGCATGTTCTCGCCGCTGGGGTATGACGACGCCCGCGCCCGACAGAATTTTGTCAAAATCGGCATCGGCGAGCTACGCCGCATCAACAATGACAACTACAAGTTTCATCAGAACTATCCGGTAGTGAACGCCTTTGACTGGACGGTCAATAGCGACACTGGCAGCATCGAGTTCATCCAAGAGTCGCCCGACTTTAAGGGGTGGAAATACCGATTCACCAAACGCATTCAGTTGGCCGACGATAGCGCCCCCAAATTTTCGATCGATCACAAACTCGAAAACCTGGGCGAAAACCCGATAGACACTGACTACTATTGCCACAACTTCACGATTATTGATGGCACGCCGATCGGGCCTGCGTATGAGTTGACGTTTCCATTCGAGTTGCAGTTTCCCCAATCGTTGAAAGGATACGCCAAGGCGCAGGGCGCTACCGTTGAGTTTCTCAAACAATTGAGCGGGACCAGCATCTATGCAGAGTTTGAAGGCTATGATGTTGTTCCAGCGAACAACGCGGTAACCATCGCCAACAATGAAACCAAGGCGGCGATCAAGATCGACGGCGACTATGGCGCCTATGAATTTCACTATTGGTCGACCACGCTGGCGACCTGCCCCGAACCATTCTTAAAAATCGACCTCGAACCCGGCCAGTCAATCGAATGGACAGACAACTACGAACTCATTGCCGAAAATGGCATCAGCGATATGGACTAAGGAGAAGCAGACATGAACCAAGTATTGACCATCTCTGTTGTAGCCGCGCTTGCATGCGCCCTGTGTACGTCAGCAGTGATAGACGCAAACGCCCAACAAAAGTCAAAGCCTGTTGAACTGTTCAACGGCAAAAACCTCGACGGCTGGGCCGGTCAGGGTCAGAACAACAAATGGCTGGTCGCAGGCAATGTTGAAGTCGGCCGCAAGAACAAATCGGTCTTCGCGATCGAACACGGCGAAGGCATTATGGTCAACGCGCTCAACGGGCGCACAGTCAACTTGTTTACCGAAACCAAACACGGCGACTGCCAGCTGCATATTGAATTCGTCGTGCCCCACGGCTCCAACTCAGGCGTCTATTTTCAGGGATTGTATGAAATTCAAGTGTTCGACAGCTACGGTAAGGGCGTGGTGCAACACTCCGACTGCGGCGGCGTCTATCAGCGCTGGGACGAAAAAGAAAAACGCGGGTATGAAGGCCGACCGCCCCGCGTCAACGCCAGCAACGCCCCCGGCGTCTGGCAGAGCTACGACGTGACCTTTCGCGCGCCGCGCTTTGACGCCCAGGGAAACAAAACCGAAAACGCCCGCTTCATCAAAGTGGTTCACAACGGCGTGCCCGTCCATGAAAACGTCGAGGTCAGCGGCGGCACCCTGTCCTCGCGCGAGGCGCTCGACGTGCTGAACGGGGCCAACGCCGTGGCGGTGCGCGCGTCCGGGACGACCGACTGGGAGATCATGCAATTCACGGATGCGGAGCTGGTGGGCAATGGTGTCTACGCGCTGAGCGGGTTGCTGCGCGGACAGGCCGGGACCGAGTTTCTGAGCGTGACGGTCGTTCCCGCCGGGGCGGATGTCGTGCTGCTGGACACCGGTCCGGCCCAGGTCGATCTCTCGCCGGCCGATCGCGGGGTCGAGCGGCAGTTCCGCGTCGGACCGGCCAGCATGCCGCTGGACGATCCGAGCTACCTCCACCTGGTCG
>CAZKYC010000101.1:0-15113 GCA_964556895.1 uncultured bacterium
TCTGAATCAATACGTCATTGTGCCGGAACGCCAAGAGAACTTCAAGGCGACGGCGATGCGCTTTCTGTACTAAATTCACGGACGAACTTGCCGGTTTCAGTTTCAAATAATGCGATATTATTTCCAGATGCTTTTGCAATGTATTTCCCATCTGGTGAAAAATCTGATTCATACGCTTGGCCTGGGCCGCGAAACTCACGTAATAGTTTACCGTCGTTCGTCCTCCATAAAATTGCAGTTCCGCTTAAGTCTGAACTGATCAGGTATTTTCCATCCGGCGAAAAATTGACGCATTCGACCGAAGATTTGTGACCAACCAGGGCCCGTATTTTGGTTCCAGTTTTAACGTCCCAATACAGAATAGCGTTTGTTCCTCCTGCCGTTGCTACGCGTAAGCCATCTGGAGAATAAGTAACGCCTTGTACGTAATGTTGATGACCACCTGTTTTCAGCGTTTGGACCTCTTTTCCTGTTTCTACGTCCCAAACCATTGCGATATTGGCATACCCTACAATCAGGCGTTTTCCCTCTGGTTCAAATTCGCAGTCATAAGCCCATTGTTTTGGAGCGTCAATTGTACGGATGAGTTTTCCGGTTTTTACATCCCAGAGTTTTACGCATTGGTCATGAGCAGCCGTGGCGAATATTTTTCCATCTGGAGACACGGCCCCTTTCCAGATGTGGCCTTCATGCCCTTCAAATGTTTGCAGCAGGTCGCCGTGGAAAATTGAATGTAGTTTGGCAGTATGGTCCCAACTGGTTGTGAAAAGGTCTCGCCCATCGGGTGAAAAATTGACGGAGCCGACTCTGTGACCATGCGCAGAAAATTGACGAACAATTTTTCCTGTTTCGACGTCCCAAACGATGGCGAGGCTGTCCCAACCGCCTGAAGCGAGTTGCTTTCCATCTGGTGAGAACGCCACAGAATAAACAGTGCCCGTATGGCCTTGTTTTATTTCGACCTTCTCAAGTTGCCGAGCATCAACGCTTTGGTATTTAGACTCTTGCGCGTTTACGATATATGGACATAACAATGAAAGATTCAATAGGGCAACTGTTAAAATAAAGGCTTTATTTCTCATCAATCTCTCCTTTGTGCTAAAACATACTATATGTATGTGGGGTATTCACTTCAACGCCTTGTTGATTTTAGCCGCTGTGTGACAATAGGTTGTATCTAATATTAGGACATTGAAAATAACGATTATGTACCTACGAACGTTTTCCTTCGCATCATTATTTGTAGCATTTACTGGTTTCGGCGCGTGGTCTCAACCTCAATATGTAACGACGATTCAACCACTTGCAGCTGTTCTTTCACAGATCACGGCGGGGCAGGCCGAGATCACCCGCCTCTTGCCGAGAGGCGCGTCGCCGCATACCTATGAGCCGCGCCCTTCAGACTTGAAGACAGCCCACAATGCGCTGGCCTTGTTCTATGTCTCAGACGACTTGGATGGCTGGGCGAAGCGCCTGAAACAAGAGCCTGCGTTTGAAGTATTTGGTTTTGTTCCAATAACAATGCATCTGGAATCCATCGCTGATTGTCTCGAAAATCACGATCACGGCCATCATCTTGGCGAGATCGATTCTCATTTTTGGCTGGACCCGCTGGCGGTCAAAGCCGTCTTGCCTCAATTGGTCAACTCGTTGAATCAGGCGGAAGGCAAAGTAAATCCGGTTTATGAAAAACAAGCCAAACAACTTAGCGTTGAATTCGATCAGCTCCATCAATGGGTAGAGAAAACACTCAAGCCTGTGAAAGGCAAGTCAGTTGTATTCACTCACGGTGGGTTCCAATATTATTTAAACCGCTACGGACTCAAAATCGCGGGCCTGATTGAGCCGTCTCCAGGCAAAACGCCCTCGCCAAGACGAATTAAAGAACTTATCGATTTGGTTCGCAAACATAATGTCAAAGCCATCTTCAGCGAGCCGCAACTCGCCAACAGCCCTGCCAAGGTGTTGGCCGAAGCGGCGGGCATTCAAGTCGCTGAAGTTGACCCCTTAGGCGGCGTGGATGGGCGCCTCACCTATCAAGAGATCATTCGTTACAATACCGAAACGATTCTTGAGGCCTTGAAATGAACTCCCCTGCCATCGAAGCGGACGGCCTTTCGGTCCGCTTTGGAGACTACATCGCGCTGAAAGAACTAAGCGTTACCGTGCCCGAGTCAGCCTTTGTCGCCGTGTTAGGGCCAAACGGCGCGGGCAAATCGACCTTTCTCAAAACCTGCCTTGGGTTGGTTCAACCCATTCAAGGTTCGCTTCAACTGTTCGGCCAATCGCCAAAATCCGTTCCGGCTGAATGGCTGGGCTATGTTCCTCAGATAAAAACATTAGACCGGACGTTCCCCGCGTTGGCCATGGAGCTGGTCGCAACCGGGTTCAACCGCGCCTGGCCGGGGCGCTTGGCGGGCGAAAAGAAAGACCGGGTGTTTCATGCGCTCGAACAGGTCGGCGCCAGACATCTGGCCAATCGTTCATTGAGCCGCTTGTCGGGCGGTGAACTGCAGCGCATCTACCTCGCGCGAGGATTGATTCGCGAACCGCGCCTGGTCTTGCTCGACGAACCCGCCACCGGCATCGACCCGGCGGGCGAGCAGGACATGTTTCGCGTGCTTGAAACCTATCAGGCTAAAAGCAAAGCTACCATATTGATGATTACCCATGACTGGCATACCGCCGTCCACCACGCCAGCCATATTTTGGTGTTAAATCGAAAGGCCATCGGGTTTGGCGAGACGTCTTCCGAATTCGCTGAATCCTTGCTGCGCGAAGCCTTTGGCCACGTTGGCCACGACCACTCCTACGAAGGGCTGTCATCATGATGGAGGCGCTGAGTTACCCCTTCATGCAACGCGCCTTGATCGCCGGGCTTTTGGTCGGCGCACTGGCCAGTTATTTTGGCGTGTTTATCATTCAGCGCCGCTTGAGTTTTATGGGCAACGGTCTCGCTCACGCCGCCTTTGGCGGGGTCGCGCTAGGCGTCTTGTTAGACGTAACGCCCTTGTGGGCGGCGTTGCCGTTCACGGTCGCTGCGGCGATTGGCATCACCTGGATACGCGACAAGACTGAACTAGGCGGCGACACCGTGGTCGGTATATTTTTCGCACTTACCATGGCGTTGGGCATCATCTTTCTCGCCTTAAAGCGCGACTATTCAGTCGAAGCGCACACGTTTTTATTCGGCTCGATTCTCGCCGTGACCAATACCGATATCATTGTGACGGGATCTTTAGTAGCGCTGACTATCGTGTTGTATCCGGTTTGGCGGCGATGGGCGTATGCGACCTTTGATCGAGAACTCGCCCTTACCGACCGCATTCAGGTCTCCCGCGATGATTATTGGCTTTCAGTGTTGATTGCGCTGACGGTTGTTGTGTGCGTGAAAATGGTTGGCGTGGTGTTGATTGCTGCGTTTTTGGTAATCCCCGCCGCTACCGCACGGCTTCTCGCCCGTACCTTCTTTCAGATGACTTGGCTTTCGGTGTTGATTGGTTCCTTGAGCGCGCTTGTCGGCATCTTGCTCTCTGACCTACTCGACCTGCCCAGCGGCGCGGTGATTGTCTTGCTTCAATCAGCGCTTTTTTTCGCAGCGTTTTGTATGAGACGTGTGGTTTGAGATCATCTCTATCGCCCATCTCCCCTTGGGAAACACTGGTAGACAACCATATAATCATTCTCGGCCTAACTACCAGCCTGGCTAATTGGAGAATAAGCGCTCAATGAGACGTCTAATCAAACGATTGAACCCGCTGTGGATTCTACTGGCGACCTTGGCTGTTTTTTCGTGCGCCAACGATTTGTCAAAAGATCCCGACTTTGGGCTGGTGAAAATGTTTCACGGCAAGCCCATGCCGCCTCGTATGATTCCACGCTCGGTATTGGGGTCGTCGCCCAGCGGCCCGTTTGATTCACACATCCTGCGTGGTGTGATGATTATGGACAGCGGCGCCGACTATCAGGGCCAGACCAGCCTGACCTATATGGCCGAACTCTTAGAACGCTATAACTTCGATAAACAAGGCGACTTGCCCTTTCACTATTTTATAGATACTGATGGGATCATTTATGCTGGAAGGCAATATATAACCCCGGCGCTGATTTTTGAGGGCGACGCTTTTACCAAACGAAAGCGCGAAGTCGCCACTCAATCAGACCTGATTCGCGCCCGTATGGCGCGCCATTCAAAAAAACCCCTCAACGTAGACGGCTTTCTGGTTATTATGCTGTTGGGCGATTTTGATGAACGCCTGGTGAACGAAAAGCAAGAACAAGCGCTCTTTCAGTTGTTGGCCCACCGCTTGTTTCGCCACCAGCTGCCACGCGAGTCGATTGTCTTGTTAAGTGCATTACATCCAGAGACGAACAACCCGGGCTTTTACTTGAAAAATTACCTGAACTGGTCTACGTTGGAGCAGAATCTACCGCCGCCGCCTGCAAAACATCCGTACCTCATCAAGCCTGGACGACCCAGCGGCCGTTAACCGTAACCTTACTGGAGAATACACATGCAAAAAGTCACTTTTTTGGCGCTGTATGACGAGTATTGCCTTGGTGTTCGCTATATGTCGTCGATTTTAAAAGAAGCGGGCCACGACGTCAAAATCATTGTCCACCATGGAGTCGAATATATATCTCCGATGGATGTTCCGCCGCCTGAAGAGCAAGAAGAAGGCGGCTACTACAGCATGTGCACCTACATCACCGGCACAGAGATGGACTTGTTGCTCAAAGAATTGGCTGAGCAAGACCCATCATTGGTCGGTGTCTCATTCACATCAATCAGTTTTGGCCTCGCCCAGTTTGTGACCAAACGAATCAAAGAGACCATGCCTGATGTGAAAGTCATCTGGGGCGGCGTCGACTCGACGGTCAACGCCAACGAGAACATTCAATACCCCGACATGATTTGTCTGGGCGAAGGTGAATATCCCATCCGCAACTTGGTCAACGCGATGGACAACGGCGGCGACATTGATCACATCCCCAGTATCTGGGTCCGCAAGCCAGACGGCCAGATCATCCGCAACGCGTCGCAAAAACTCGAGCAAGACTTAGACAAATATCCGTTTCCTGACTTCGAACTCGAAGACAAGATCGTTATTCACGACAACAAGATTTATCCGTCGCCGTTCCCGCCCAAGAGCCACTTGTATACCAACTTTATCGTCATGACCGCGCGCGGGTGTCCGTTTACCTGCACCTACTGTTGCAGCGGACACGACGATGTGATTTACAAAGGCGACCGCTTTCTGCGCCGCCGCTCGCCTGAGAACGTGATTGAAGAGTTACGCTACCGGGTTCGCAGCTGGCCGTGGACGATTGAGCGCATTGAGTTTTATGACGATGTGTTGCCGCTCAACAAACGCTGGGTCAACGAGTTTGGCCCGCGTTACGCGACCGAAGTGGCGCTGCCGTTCTTTGGCTATACTCACCCCAACGTGGGCGACCCCGAACTTCTGGCGCCATTGGGCGAAGCGGGCCTTAGTTACATCATCATGGGGATCCAATCCGGCAGCGAGCGCACCCAGCGCGAGTATTACGACCGCCGCCACCCCAAAGAGCAGACCATTCAAACCATCAAGAACATTCAAGCCACTGGCGCCAAGGTGTTGGTCGACTTTATCGGCTACAACCCGCTCGAACGCGAAGAAGACAACCTCGAAACGCTCGACTTGATTCTCGACCTGCCCAAGCCTGTCGGCATTATCAAGATCAACCCGATGGCGTTTTATGACAACTACAAAATTTTCCACACCGCCCACAAAGAGGGAATCATTGACCAGCTCGAGCGGCCCAAGGGCGTCCACGCGCTTCAGGCGCTGCCCAATCCGTACTTTGTATTCTGGGAAATGATTCACACCCTGGGCCACTTTGACCAGATGGCCCGCAGCGACATGATGACCCTGGTTGAAGACCAACATCTTCGCAAGAACCCGGCGCCGCTCGAAAAATTTGTTGACGCCCTCTATTCAGCGACCTATCAAGACGGCAACCCGGTGGTTCGTAAGGACGAATACATCAACGACCTGCGCTTCCGCATTCACCAGCTCGAAGACAATTCGATGTACAAGGCGTTTCGTAAGATCAAGCGCTTGGTCGCGTAGGCAATCCTTTATAGAAACCAAAAAGCCCGGGGCGGTCGCTCCGGGCTTTTGTTTGGATTGGTTAGCCGCTTAAGCGTTCTGTTGAACCCACTGGCGGAACGCGGCAATATCCTGATGAATTTGTTCGATTAAAGATTGGGGCCCGCCAAACTTTTTCTCGCCGCGAATGAAGGCCAATACATCAATGATTAGATACGCATTATATAGATGATCGTTGCAGTCGAGTAAATGCACCTCGACCTTGCGCTGGGGGGTGTCTTTAAATGTTGGCGCTACGCCGATGTTCATTACGCCCCACATGGGTTCTGCGCCCAACTCGCCTCTCATCACCCGCACGCCATACACCCCATTGGGCGGCAGCAGCTGGTTTGTATATTCGATGTTCGCGGTGGGGAAGCCAATCGAGCGTCCGCGTTTGTCGCCAGCGATGACTGGCCCGGCGATCTGGACTGGGTGTCCTAATAAATTCGCCGCAGAGTCGAGTTCGCCGCTGGCGATAGACTGGCGAATGCTGCTGCTACTGATCGGTTCTTGGTTGTATGACATAGGCTCTATGACAGTGACGCGGTCGAAGTGACTGGACGCTTGTCGTTTCAATACGTCCGGCGTGCCCTGGCGGCCGCGGCCAAAGGTGAAGTTGAAGCCAACCACAATCTCTTTGGCGTGGAAACAATTGAGCAATGTAAGTTGGATGAAATCGTCCGCTGAGGTTTGGCTGAGTTCATGCGTAAAAGGAATTGCGACCAGGAAATCAGGGGCCAGCGACTCGATCCAGCGTTTTTTGAGCGAGTAGGGCATCAACAGCGGCGCGGGCGACTCTGGCTGCAACACCTCGCTGGGGTGGTTCTGAAAAGTAAACACTACTGAGCGTCCGCTTCGTTCTTTGGCTTTGTTACAGCAGGTTTCGATGATGCGCTGGTGGGCGCGATGAACGCCGTCAAAAAAGCCCATCGCGCATACGACGCCGTCGTCCGGGCCAAACGGGCAATTCTCTATCGTTGTAAGTTCAATCATACGTTGCGGCGTTAGGGTCGCAGCCGTTCCATTTCTTGTGTATATAGGGTTTTGATATGATCGACGACCAGGTTTGGATCGATCAGTTCTTTCTCTAAGACGCTGCGCTGGACAAACTCAACCTGTCCATTTTTGAGCGATTTTTCGCCGACCACGATGCGAAACGGCAGGCCCATCAGGTCGGAGTCTTTAAATTTCACGCCGGGGCGTTCGTTGCGGTCGTCGACCAATACCTCAAACCCGGCTTGCGTAAGTAGTTGGTCGAGGTCGTCGGCCGCCTGGGTGACGGTTTCGTTCTTGGGCGAGAGGTTAAGAATGTGAACATGGTAAGGCGCAGTCGACACCGGCCAGATGATTCCATTGTCATCTGAATTCTCTTCGATAATCGCGGCGAGCGTACGGCTCACGCCGATGCCGTAACATCCCATCACCATGGGTTTGCGGCTGCCGTCTTCGTCAGAGAACTGCGCCTGAAGCGCCTGGCTATACTTGGTTCCAAGAATAAAGACGTGGCCGACTTCGATGCCCAGCGCCATGCGTAACTTGCCGCTGCTGCATTTGGGGCAGGCCTCGCCGGGATTGGCAAGCCGCAAGTCAGCCCATACGTCAACCGAAAAGTCGCGGTCTAACACGACGTTTTGAATGTGATAATCGCCCTTGTTGGCGCCAGTCACACCCACGCCGATTGTCTTCACCGAGTGGTCGGCGTAGATCGGAACGCCGTTTAATCCGACTGGCCCGGCGAAACCGACCGGAGCGCCTGTGACTTTCTCAATGACATCCGGATCGGCGAGTTCAACGGGTTTGCCCATTGCCTTAGCGACTTTGATCTCGTTTACGGCATGGTCGCCGCGCAATAAGACCACGAAGGGGCCGTCTTGTGAAGTGAAGACCATGGTCTTGATCATCTTGTCGGGTGTGGTCTTCAAAAACGCCGAGACGTCTTCAATGGTGGTCTTGTCTGGTGTGTGAACGTCTTCCATCTCAGACGCTTCGCTCGCGCTGGCGTCTTCGGGCGTCGCGCATTCAGTCAATTCGCGGTTGGCGCGATAGTCGCAGAAGTCGCAACCGGCGATTTCAGATTCGCCGATCTCAGCCGGGACCATAAACTCATGCGAGTGAGAGCCGCCCATCACGCCCGTATCAGCCTCGACAGGGACAGCTGTCAACCCGCAGCGGTGAAACAGCCGTGCATAAGCGTTATACATCGCCTGATAAGAAATCGCGGCGCCCGCTTCATCACGGTCAAACGAGTAGGCGTCTTTCATGATGAACTCACGGGCGCGCACGATGCCGAAGCGCGGGCGAATCTCATCACGAAATTTGGTTTGAATCTGATATAAGTTTTTGGGCAGGTCGCGGTAGGATTGAATCTCGTTCGCGGCCAGATTGGTGATGACTTCTTCGTGAGTCGGCCCTAAAACAAACTCGCGCTCGTTGCGGTCGCGCAGCCTCATCATCTCTGGCCCCATGACATCATATCGGCCTGATTCTTTCCACAGCGAATCGGGCTGCATGCTGGGCATCAACACTTCGATGGCGCCAGCGGCGTCCATCTCTTCGCGCACGATCTGTTCGACCTTGCGCAAGGCGCGCCAGCCAAGCGGCAGGTAGACGTATAGACCCGCCGCCAACTGGCGGACAAGCCCGGCGCGTAACATCAAGATATGGCTTTTGGCTTCTGCTTCTTTGGGCGCTTCGCGCAGTGTTGGAAAAAATCCCGCTGATTGTTTCATGAAAGTCCTAAAAGTTCTGCGATCCAACTAAAAAAGTTGATTCGGCTCAAGTCATTAAAGACCAGGAACAGTAATAACGGCATGACCAGAATAAAGCCGATCTTGCCGAAGTTTTCCATTTGACGCATTGTCATTTGTTTACGGCGAACGATCTCATAGAGGTAAAACATGATGTGTCCGCCGTCGAAGGGCGGCATGGGGAACAGGTTTAAGATGCCCAGGTTGGCCGACAACATGGCGATGAAGCCTAAGAATTTCTCCAACCCCCAGCGGCCGGATTCGCCCGACATCTGAAAGATCGCAATTGGCCCGCCCATCAGTTTGGGCGACACGCCGCCGGTGAATAACTTGCCGATGAAGTCAATAATCATGGTTGAGACGTTGACGGTGCGGTTCCAGCCTTCGCTGACGGCGCCAATCACGCCAAGGCGGCGGCGGTCATGTTTTAAATCAACGCCGATTTGGGCGATGTGATATTCCTTGCCCGTCTTGATGCTGGAGGGCGTCAAGATTGGCGTCCGGCGCACGGTCGGCGTAATCGATGCGGTTTGCATGACTTCGTCAGGCGTGAGCCAGGTGATGTCAAGAGGCTTGGCGGCGACTTCGCCGTCCGCGTCGGTTTGCAGCGAACCTTGAATGGTCAGCAGCACGTCCGTCCAGTCGTCGATGACTTCGCCGTCGATTTCAACGATGCGCGAACCGGCTTCCAGCCCGGCGTCAGCGGCGGGGCTGCCTTCTTGGGCTGTGCCGATCACCGGCGGTAGTTTGGGCGCCACGCCGATCAACCCGGTCGAAGGGGTCAGGTAATCTTCAAGCGAAATCTCGCCTTGGAACACTGCCCCCAGCCGCGCAACAGGTTCGAACGGAACAGCGTCGTCAGACGGCGTTAACACATTCGGTGTGATGTCAATCTGTTGTTCTACGCCTTGGGCGTCAATCGCCTTTAGTGAAATGGTTTTGGAAGTGTAAGAGCCATCCTCGGCTTTCTCAAAGCGTTGGCTGAGGTAGTCGGTCCATTGGTCGAGCGAACCAAAGGTTTGTCCGTCGACTTCGGTGACGATCCAGCCGGGTTTTAATCCTGAGGCTTGGGCTGGCGTGTTAGGCAAGATGCGGGTGACGAGGACGCCCGTTTCAAACTCGGGCGCTTCGACGCCTTCGAGCGCGTCCCAGAAGCCAGCGGGAATTTCTTTACTCTTCGATAGTTCTTGGCCGTCTCGTTCGATCGTTATTGAAAGTTGAGTGGATTCTGTATTGCGTTGAAGCGCGCTGACTTCGTCCCACGAGTCGACCGGGCTTTGGTTGACCGCTACGATTCGGTCGCCGTCGCGCAGGCCAAGTTCCCAACCCCACGAGCCTTTGGGTACATGCCCGACGGTAGTGGTGGCGGTGTAGGCTTCGCCGAACCAACCCAAAATGAACACATACAAGAAAAACGCTAAGACAAAATTCATTAGCGGGCCTGCGACGACGATGGCCATTCGCTTCCATGGCGAGAGCTGAAGATACTCCCACTCAGCGCCGGTGAGTTCGTCTTCGGGGTCCATGCCGATGATTTTGACATACCCGCCCAGCGGCAGGGCGCAGACGGCGTATTCGGTTTGTCCCCATTGAAAGGTGAACAGCGATTTGCCAAATCCGACCGCGAAGCGTTCGACTTTTGCTCCACATAATTTGGCGACAATGAAGTGGCCCCATTCGTGAATGATGACGGCCAGTCCGAGTACGACCAGAAAATACCCGAAGCTGTATAAGCCGCTAAAGAGGGGTTCTAGACTTGTCATTCGTTTGATCTCGCTTTACGTTAGGCCCAAGGCGGCGTCCGCTTGAAGTAACATTCGGGCTTCGTTTGGGTTCGTGTATTCTACCCCAACGGCGCCTGGCGGCTGATCGTGACGGCGGATAGTAAAAAAAACGCCTTTGGTTTCAAAAACTGACGCGTCAACTCGTTGACGCAGACCATAAACGGTACTTAGAGCGCTGTAGAATGTCAAGCATTGGCCCTCATTCAAATTCTTCAGAGTCAAGGCCTTTTTTCGGCTGGACGGGCGTGTTATTGCTGACGCTTTTGTCATTAGCCGTTCGCTTGTTGTTGATCGACATCAACATGGGCGAATACACTGACGGCATCATTCAATTAACCCTCTGGGACAGCCCGGTGGTGTTTTTTCCGCCTGGGTATTCCACCGCAGTCTGGTTAATCGAATTGCTGGGTTGGAGCAGCCTTTACGCTGGGCGCCTGGCGTCGATTTTGGCCTCGACTGCCTGCGTCCCGTTGATATTCTTGCTTGCCAACGAGGTTCTCGACAAAGAAGACGACGCCTTTTGGGCAACGTTGTTTCTGTCTCTCTCACCAGTTTTTAACCGATGGGCGTTGCGGGTGATGACCGATGCGTTCTTCTTGCCCTGGTTTATCTTAGGGTGTTGGTTGGTGGTGCGTGGGCTGAAAGGCAAACAGAATTCCGCCGCGTGGCTGTTGGGCGCGGCTGGCGTCGCCTCGCTGGTGCGCTATCAGGGGCTCTATTTTATTGCTTGGGTCATAGCGCTGCTTTTTTTACAAAAAAAGACAACTTCAGCGAAGAAAATACCGTCGTTTTGGGTCTGGATCGTTAGCGTCTTGCCATGGGCGCTGCTCGCGGGGTGGATCGCCTATCGAGGATTCGGGCACACAGAGCAATTTGTCGAACGCGGCTCATTTGGCTTTGGGCTGACCGCGCTGCTCTATTTCAATATGTTTGAGACCTACCTGATGTATTGGCCCTGGGCAATAACACATTCGCTATTTGTCATCGGTTTGATTGGGTGGTTTGTCTTCGCGAAAGGCGACAACCACCAACGACAATTCGCGTGGTTTGCATTAATCACTTCCATTGTGTTTCTCATCGCCCACAGCGCGTTTTTGTCATTTCAATATCGCTATCTCTTGCCGCTGTTGCCGCTATGGTGCGTCGCGGCAGGGCGGGGATGGGGGCTTTTGCTTGAATGCATGAAAGAAACGCCATTCAAGCCCGTTGTGACAGGGGCCGTTTTGGCCAACATGATTATCATGACTCTCGCGGTGTTGGTCTTACAACGAGGCGGCGCCTTTGGCGACGTTGCCCAATGTGGAGATTATCTTCGCACGGTATGGAAGCAAAACCGAATTTTATCAAACGAGCGTTATGGACGCTATCCCACCCCGTTTAAGTCTGAATTTTGGGCGCAACGCGAAGTGTTATATTTTCCTCATGAAGAGTTGAAGCCTGGGGATATTGTCTTGCTTCACAACACCAGCGGCGACATTGCTGCACATATGGACGTGCTAAAAAAGAATTTTGTCTTGCAGAATCTAGGACAGTTTGAGTCGTCCTCAACGCCGCTGTTGCCTGACATCATGGTGACGCCGCCCATGATGACCAGCAACCCGCCAGCCATGGGGTTTCGCTTCACCCGGCAAGACTATTCTACGGTAGCAGTGTTGTTACAAGACAAGCCATGAGTCATCGCCTGTTTGTATATGGCTCGTTAGGAGATGAACGGGCCTTTGATACCGTCACTGGACAGAAGAAGCCTTGGGGAATTTCTGCAAGATTCGGGGGGGGGATGGATTTCGCCAACCGGTTGGCGGCTATCCAACCATTGGCCCTTGTGACGGCAGTGTGATTGAAGGCGAAGTGGTGGAACCAATCAGCGGCGCAACGCTGGCAAAGATCAATGACTATGAAGATAATGGCGTTGACTATCACCGAGTAACAGTTTGGGTGGATACCGAAACGGCAAAGGTCGAAGCCTTTGTCTCTGTGGGGGCGAAATGAAAATCTGCTTCATTGGCGACGGCGAATCGGTGCACAACCATTTTATGATCGACTGGTTTGTCAAACATAAACACAATGTCGTGTTTTTGACAGACACGCCTGTCGGCGGCGTCCATTGCCCCGTCCATCAGGTTGCGCCCAAAAAACGAGGCGGCTTCATGCGCCATTGGCGGGCGTCGCGCAAAGTGAAAAAATTTATCAAACAATGGAAACCTGACATTGTTCACGCCCACAATGTCACCGGCTATGGCTATTGGGGCGCGTTGTGCGGCTTTCATCCGTTTGTATTGACCGCTTGGGGTTCCGATTTGATGATCGAAGTTCACAAAAACGCCATTGTGCGCGAAGCCGTACGATACGCATTGCGCAAGGCTGACTTGATTACTGCTGACGCGAAGTCATTGGCCGAAACCGCTGAAGACCTCGCTCGAAACAATGCCGACGTACGCGAACTGCAATGGGGCGTTTATCCCAAAGAATTTGACCGTGAGAGAGCGCCGCAGACGCGCGCGAAATACCGTCAGGACGCCGATTATGTATTTGTCAGCAACCGCCGCCCCCGGCCAATCTATAATATCGATGTGATCGTTCGCGCCTTCGCCCGCGCATTGCCTCAGATGAAAGGCGCCCGTTTGGTGGTCATCGGCGATGACCACCAATCTGACGACCTTCGCCGTTTGGCTGAGCATGTGTGCGCAGAGCAATTCATTACCTTTACCGGCTGGCTCGACCGAACGGAAATGGTAAACGCGTTGCTGGCGTCAGATTGTTATATCAGCGTCCCGTCCAGCGACAGCACGCCGCTGTCATTGCTAGAAGCGTTCGCGGCGCGGTTGCCGGTGATTGTGTCTGATCTGCCAGCGATGCACGAATGGGTCATGCAAGGCGAAAATGGAATGATTGTACGCTCCAATCATGAGTCTCAACTCACGCAAGCCATGATTCGCGCATTCAAAAACCCTCAGGCCTGCGCACAATGGGGGCTGGCAAACAGAAAACTTGTCGAAAAGCGAGGCGACCGCAACAACGAAATGAACAAACTGCTTTCGTGGTATCAAGAACTCTTAGATAAAAACAACTAGCATCTTGGAGACAAAAATGAGATTCACATCACTGCTACTGGCTTTTTGTTGCCTGCTGTCATTCATTGCCTGCCAGACGGGCCAACGCGCTGGAAGCAAACCATCAACGCCGCCGAAAGAGAAAGTTATCGAATTGCCCGGCTTGCCCCAAGACGCGGCGCCATTGGTGTTGGTTCGTATCCCGGCTGGTTCATTCATGATGGGCAGCGGCCCCGACGACCCTGGCCATGAAGAGAATGAAGCGCCCAAACATGAAGTGGCCATTAGCGAACCGTTTTATATGGGCAAGTTTGAAGTGACTCAAGCGCAGTGGACGGCGTTGATGGGCAGTAATCCCTCACACGAAGAAATGATTGGCGACGACCTGCCCGTCAACAAAGTCAGCGTTGATGATTGTCAGGAATTTCTTAAACGCCTCAATGGCTTGCTCAACGACTTTCGCTATCGCCTGCCGACCGAAGCCGAGTGGGAATACGCCTGCCGCGCCGGGACCAAGACCACAACCTATTTCAGCAATACCCCGACGCCAGAACAAATCGCCCAACACGCCTGGTATCGTGAGAATTCTGATTTTACGACACAGCCAGTCGGCTCGCTTTTGCCTAATCCGTGGGGCTTGCATGACATGCATGGCAATGTGTGGGAATGGTGTTGGGATTGGTATGGCCCCTATAGCGCCGTTAAGCGCACCGACCCGCGCGGCCCCAGCGAAGGCGAAGAAATTGTCATTCGCGGCGCCTCGTGGATGGCGCGGCCTGAGTACATCCGTTCGGCAGACCGCGGCAAGATGGCCGACTCGCGCGGCTTTCACACCGGCGGCTTTCGCATCGTCTGGTCGGAATTGGATGTTTCGTCTTCAACTCGCTGAAAACATTGAAGATGTGTTTGATGTTCTCTCTGGAAAAAGCAGAGTTTTGCCAAAATTTTGCCAAAACTCATTCATCATTTTCATCCACATTGTCTTGAAATGCGTCGCTTAGTTTTGAACCATCATTTTGACTGTCTAGCCCCTGTTTTTCGTACCAGTTGAAGTGAGAGTATTTTGTTGTTGTTTGGATTTTGGAATGTGGAGGTCGGACGAAGTCCGGGCGGAACATTCCAAAATCGCGGCGAATTCATTCGGCGTCAGATACCCCAACGAACTATGCGGACGATCTTGGTTGTACTCCTTTCGCCAGTTTTCGATCACGTCTTGCGCTTCGCTTCCATTTTGAAAGATTTCACGGTTCAAACATTCATCCCGCAATTTCCCATTGAAACTTTCGATATAGCCATTTTCCCACGGGCTGCCGGGCGTGATATATAATGTCTTCACTTGAGCCTTCTCAAGCCAAGTCTGTAAGGCTTTTGCGACGAATTCCGGCCCGTTGTCCGAAC
>CAZKYC010000102.1:0-14927 GCA_964556895.1 uncultured bacterium
CATGGGTACAACTCTGCTCGCTTCAGTGCGGCTCCGCCTTTTTGCACAGGCGCTCACAGAGTTGCACCCATGCCTGAGTTGGATTGTCTATTATTGAAAGGACGAATATCGTTTTTTGACCCAATTCCAGGTCATCCAGCAAGGGAAGGACTCAAATATCGGAAGAACCGTTATACTCCCCAGTATTCAGCGCTTCAATTACGGCCCGGTATTTCCGGGCCGTACTGGTATCGGGGTTTCAATTGATCCCGCCGATTGAATCGCCATGCGATGCGCCCCTGTTCTACGCTAACAATCAATTCCGTGCTAGGGTTTATAGCCAGTAATCTTCAGGAGAAATAACCAAGGCATGTTCGCCTATATTTTAAACCGGTCGCTTCATACTGTCCCCGTGTTAATCGGCGTGAGTTTGTTGACCTTTCTTATGTTTCACGCCATCCCGGGCGACCCGGCGCGAATGATGGTGGGCATGCGCGCCGACATCGCTACGATTGAACAGCTGCGGGAACAATGGGGATATGACCAACCGCTCTATAAACAATATTGGCATTTTGTGAGCAAAGCCATGGTTGGCGATCTCGGGCGCTCGACCTTCACCAACCGCGAAGTCACTCCAACTCTACTCCACCACGCTCCGGCGACAGCGATCTTGGCGCTCGCGGCGATGGTGTTTGCTGTGGTGGTTGGTCTGCCTGCCGGAGTCATCTCGGCCCTCAAGCGAAATTCCTGGCTCGATTTTGGTTCCATGTTCGCGGCGTTGTTTGGGTTGTCGATTCCGATCTTCTTTCTCGCCATCATCTTGCTTTGGGTGTTTGGGTATGAACTGAAGTTGTTCCCGTTGTCAGGGTACATTGACCGCAATGGCTGGGCAGCGCTGATCTTGCCTGCGATTGCGTTGGGCACGCGCCCGCTCGCGATTATGGCGCGACTGACGCGTTCCAGCATGCTCGAAGTGTTGCGTAAAGACTACGTTCTCACCGCCCGCGCCAAAGGGCAAAACGAAGTAATGGTCGTGTTTAAACACGCCTTTCGCAACGCGTTTAACCCGGTGTTTACCGCGATCTCCGGCTCAATGGCGAGCCTGTTGGTCGGCAGTTTCTTTGTAGAAATCATCTTCCAATGGCCGGGCATCGGCCGGCTGGCGATTCTCGCGATTCAACAGCGCGACCTGCCGATGATTCAGGGCACGGTCATGTTCGCGGCGGTGATTTTTGTCATCATCAATCTGCTCGTTGACATCGGCTACCGCATCCTTGATCCGAGGGTGAAACTGTAATGAAGACGCTGTTTCGCCAAAAGATGGTTCTTACTGGAACAATCATCACTCTCGTCTTAGTCGTGATTTCGTTTCTTGGCCCATGTTTTAGTCCCTACTCATTCGAAGACCAAAACCTCGCCAACGCGATTAGCGCGCCTTCAACCACCCATTGGATGGGCACAGACAATTTTGGCCGCGACGTGTTAGTGCGCGTGATGGAAGGCGGGCGCATCTCGCTTTTTGTCGGCGTGATATCTCAAACCATTGCACTGACGATCGGCGTCCCCCTAGGCTGTCTGGCGGGGTATTTTCGCGGGCGGGTCGACGGCGTGGTGATGTGGCTCATCAATGTGTTTTGGTCGTTCCCTTATCTATTACTCGTTATGGCGATGAACATCGCCATGGCGGACATGTTCCCATCAATTGTAAGGGTGTTTATCGCCCTCGGCCTGGTGAGTTGGGTGTTGGTGGCGCGCATTGTTCGCGGCCAGGTGTTGTCAGTGAAAGAAAACGCCTATATCGAAGCGGCGCGGGCGTTTGGGTTTTCAACGCCGCGCATCATCTTTCGCCATGTGATTCCCAACATTATCACGCCCATTTTCGTGGTGGTGACGCTTGGGTTCGCCGAAGCAATTATCGCCGAAGCGGCGCTGAGTTTTCTCGGCCTTGGGGTCGAGCCGCCCAACCCCAGTTGGGGGCGTATGATCTCAGAACACTACGGGCGTATCTTTATGGCCAATGGCTGGTGGATCGCGCTCTTCCCCGGCCTCGCCATCATGGCGGCGGTGTTGGGGCTGAACCTGTTGGGCGACGGCTTGCGCGACTTTCTCGACCCGCATCTTAAAGACGAACTCGAGGGCGCCCGATGAGCGGCGGCCAGCGCTCAAGCCCGACCAAATCTCCATACGCGCCGCCGGCGCTGCTTGTTCTTCAAACCACTCTCTTTCTGATTGACCATTTTGTGAATTTCAAACCGCTGTGGGTGGATGAAGGGTACTCTGCGCTACTGGCGCGGCGTACCTTTGCTGAGATCAACCAGGCGCTGGTGTATGACGCCGGGCCGCCGCTATATTACTACCTGCTTCATGTTTGGCGCATGGCGTTTGGCGAGTCTGAACTCGCGCTTAGGTCGTTATCGCTGGTCTTTGGTTTAATCGCGACCGCATTGATCTATCGCTTCGCCAAACGATGGCTGTCGCCGACAGCCGCGTTTTACGCCGCGCTGATTTGGGCGCTGCACCCCCAAACTCTCTTTTACATGGCCCAGGCGCGCAACTATACGCTGATGGCTGCATTGGCGGTGTGGTACGCCGACTGCTTGCTGCGCTATCTTCATGAACCGAAATTCAAACCTCTCGCGCTCATCTCAATTGCGGTAACAATGTCGGTCTACAACCACAACATCGCCTGGTTTATCGCAGCGGCGGGCGGCCTGTCTTCGCTCTATTTCTCTCGCGCTCCCAAGCGAATTTTTATTTTATTCATTGCTCATTTGGTTCCAGGGTTGTTGTATTTTCCCTGGTTGCCAGTGATGCAACAACAAATGGCCAACACCCATCTCACCATCGCCTGGATTGAAGACATCTGGACCGTCTTCGCGCCCCTACTTTCGATCTTCTTTTTGTCGATTGGATTTACGCTCAATCACTTCACTCATGCATGGACGCTGGCTTTAATCGCCCCATTGGTTTTCATCTGGCCAGCGGTGTTGACTGCTTCAGGGCGCGCAGCTAACAAAAGCCAAAAACACATCTTGCTCTGGTTGCTCTTGATTTGTTTTCTTATGGTGTTTGGCCCGTGGCTGCAATCAGTCTTTTCGGTCCCTACCTATATCATTCTGCGTACGGATTTTGTGACGCTGCCGTTCCTCAGTATAGCCGCAAGCCTTGGGCTTCGGGTTTGGCTTGGCGGCAATCGATTCAAAAAGACCGTTGCTGTGGTTTCAATAACATTGCCCATGTTGGTCTATACCTTAGTCGGCGTTGGTTCAGAGCGAGGGCCGTTCCCAGAAATGGGCAACCCAATGGTGAGCGAGAAGGCCATCGCCGATTACATCCAACGACAGGGCAAGCCAGGCGATGTGTTGGTTTGTACAGATGTCACCCGCCCGGTATTGGAATATTATCTCGCGCCGAATGGGTTTAAATTTGGATCGTTTCCGCCTGATATGAACCTTCAATTAGCGCATTACAACGGCGCTTGGTACCGAGAAAACCTCGACCTTGAAGAAGAAGCGGGTAGTACAATTCAAACAGCGAAACAGATGATGAACCCTGGCGCGACGCTATGGGCCGTCACAGACGGCTCGCCTGTGAATCGCCCGTTAGAAAACGCGTTGCAATCAGACAGCGAACTCTTTGGTTCACCAAACCCGATCGGTTCGCCACGCATGGGCATTCGCATGTTGGGCGCCCGCATGTATATCTTACGCTATGAACAGCGATAAAAAAGAATTCATACAAGACATCAAAGTCGGCGTATGGGTCGCCGCGGTCGCGGGGTTGTTACGTTATGTTTACACGCGTGTATTCATCGACGCGCTGCCCAACGCGCTTCATCCCGCCAACGATGCGCGCTCGTATTGGGAACTGGGGCTGCGCATCTATCGCGAGGGCTGGCTGTTGCCCAACGACGGGCCGTTCTACCAGGCGCCGTTATACCCGTATGCACTCGCGGGGTTGCACCATCTGGGCGTCCATAGCGTTTCGATTATTTTGTGGCTGCAAGCCGGGCTAGGCGTAATCAATACATTGTTGACGTATATCCTGGCGCGGTCGCTGGTGTCGCGCCGCGCCGCCGCAGGCGCCGCGCTGTTGGCTTCAATCAGCCATCTGACCTTATTTCTTGAAAGCAAACTTCTGGCGGCGACGCTGGGGACGACCCTGCTCTTAGGTTTTGCGTTGTGCGTAGTTCGCTGGTTGAAGACACGCTCAGTGTTGATGATGACTCTGTCTGGTATTGTCTATGGTTTGACCTTATTGTGCCGCCCCAACCAGATTTTTTTGTTGCCGTTTGTAATCATCTTTTTGGTTTGCCCGGGCCGCAAACATGGCGCGTTGATCAAGGCGCCGTTGGTGTTTCTCATCGCAACTGCGCTCGCGGTCGCGCCGTCGTTTTTGCGAAATGGGTTCATCGGCGGGGATTGGGTTCCCTTCACGGCCAACGCCGGGGTGACGTTGTATATGGGCAGCAATCCGCTGGCCCAGGGCGGCCTGGCGCCAATTGAAGGCCTGTCGAATGACATCCGAGACCAACACACCCAATCAATCGAACTCGCCTCTCAACTCGCGGGCGAAACGCTAACACCTTCAGAGGCGTCAAATTTTTGGGTGAAGAAAACCATCGCCTGGGCGTTTGAAAACCCTGTTTCGTTTGTTGTTCTTGAATGCAAAAAACTTCTCTGGAGCCTTTATCACACGCCGCCCGCAGTGAACGCATCTTCCCATTTCGAGAGCGCCTATATCGGCTGGCTCTGGCTGTTGTCTTGGCCGACGGCGGCGCTGGCCGCACTGGGGCTGATCGCCCTGCCGCTACTGCCCAAGCGCGGCGAAATGGGCTGGTTTCTGCTTGCGTTGTTTGGCGGATACTTGCTACTGAGCCTGACCTATTACGCCTCTGACCGCTTTCTCGCTTCTATGGCGCCGTTTTTGGCGATACACGCCATGATCGCGCTAACGACCTTCATGAACTCAAAACGCAGCGCCCTCGCCAACGAACGCATGCGCTGGACGGGGTGGGTCGTGGTTTGCAGCTTTCTCGCCATGAACCCATTGCTCGCCTGGAACATCAACAACGAAACCGGGATGGGCTATTACAACCTCGGCGTGTTTTATGAGGAACAAGGCGAAATACCCAATGCCTTTGACGCCTACCAGCAAGCATACAAATATGCGCCAAACAACCCGGCGCTATTACTCAACCTTGGCGTGCTCTACGCCCGCCAAGGCGACCTTGATCGTTCCACCCAATTCTTTGAACGCGTCTTAGACCTCGACCCCGCCAACCCAGACGCGAGGCGAAACTTGAAGATCAATCGCCAGAGGATGGATTGACATGTAATAAAAACCTCTTGACGGATGGTGGTATATATACCACCATCTATCTATGAGAAGAAAATCAAATCGAAGAATTTCATGGATAAAGGCTGCGCGCAAAGACTTTGAAGAGTTCCCCAAAGCGGTTCAAGACGAGATACGGGATATTCTTACTTTCGCCGCCGATGGCAACATGCCTAAACTCGCAAAACCATTAAAAGGCCTAGGCTCAGGAGTGTTTCAAATTTCACTTCGCTATCGTGGTCACGCATACAGGACGGTGTATACAGTATTGATTGATGAAGATGTGTGGGTGGTTCATGCATTAAAGAAAAAGTCGTCAACAGGAATCAAAACGCCGAAACATGAAATTAAATTAATACGCAACCGAATTAAATTGTTAAAAGAGGCGCTTTCATGAGTGAAACGATTGAGATCATAAGGGGCAGTGACAACATTTATAAGGATTTCAACTTGCCTGACGCAGATGTCAGGCAAACGAAAGTATTGCTTGCATCTGAAATAGTTAAAGTACTTGAAAACAGAGGCCTTTCCACTCGTCAGGCGCAAAAACAAACGGGCGTTGACCATAGTGTATTTGTCAGACTGAGAAAGCCTAATCTTAAAGGGATGACCATCGACCGTTTGATTAATATCCTGAACAAATTAGACCAGAAAGTTGAAATGTCTTTTACAGTTACTTCAAATAATACACAACAGCCTTCTCGAGTTCGCACCTGAGTTATGATGAAACATTCAAATTGACCCACTCGCCTCAATTTGGTTTTCTTTTTGGGGGAGATTTGCTGTTATTTTTGGGGTTCTTCAGAGTGACAACAAAAAAAGTTTGTCTATCTATCACTCAAGCTTTTTCTCCATCCACAACCTCTCCACAACACCAAAATACACTGAATGGCCTATCGTTACTTCCCCTCCAGTTACACTTGATACAACTTATCCACAACTTGAATATCGGCAAGGATTTCCCAGTTTCCATGCTATAAAATCTAGCATATGATACTCTGGCGCATCAAGTTAGGCAGCGGCGGTTTAGAATTTGCTTAACCTTTATTTCAAACCGTCGAACACTGTTGGGTAGGGATATCTGTCTGTGGGCAGACGATCTTCAACATCAAAAAAACGTGGTCGTTGGATGAGACATTTCAACGAAACGATGAATTCTATGCATACACAAGCGCAAGAAGCAGTCATTGAAGCGTGGCAGGAACTCGACGGTGAACGCCGCCGCGAGATTTTGGCCGTTGTCCTGTTCGCCTTATCGCTGGCCTCGATGTTGGCCTTGATCTCATATAACCCCGCCGACCTGGCGGCCGGTTCGCTAGCGGCGGACGGTTCTTACCAAGTTCAAAACTGGATCGGCAGGCCCGGCGCCTGGTTGGCCTGGGCGATCACGTTTATGTTTGGCTCGTCGGGCTTCGCTGTGCCCGCTCTGTTGCTCATGTGGGGCGTTGACCGCATCCGCAACGGTTCCGACTCGCCCATTCGAAAACTACGCATCGCGGGCTTCGCCGTCTTACTGATTATCTCATCGAGTTTTTTGGGGATGCTCACCCATGCGATGCAACCGCATGTTTCCGATGAACAGCTGTGGCGCATCTGCGGCGCCATCGGCTACACCCTCAATCGGCGCTTGTCTGAGTTGGGGCCGATGGGCGCGATTATTCTCAATGGGTCGCTGCTTGCAGTGTCTCTGTTAGTCTGTACGCCGTTTCTGTTCACCACGTTCTTTAACCGCATCGCGGAGTTTTTGTTCCCTGAGCGTGAAGAGGTTGAAGACGATGACAGCGGCAACATCATCGCCGAAGAAACCACCACCGAGTCGGGCGGGCGCATCACCCTGCAGCCGTTCAGGGAAGGCGCCGCGCTGGATGAATACCCGACGGTCACCTTTCATGATGGCTATGACGAGTATGACGATGACGGCGGTCTGCCGTCGTTGGTGACTGAAGACGCTGCGGGCGGCCTGGCGCCGTTAGCCGAGTCGCCCCAAGACGACGGCGAGCTGCTCATCATTACCAACGAAGACGAATTTGTCGAAGAAGTTGACATGGGCGTCAATCTGATCGAGACGCCGACCAATGATGAGTATCAGTTGCCCTCCTTTCAGTTGTTAGATAAATCTGACCAGACGCGGCCTGAAGTGGCGCGCGAAGAGATCATTCATAACTCTCAGATGCTTGAACAGACGCTGTCCGACTTTAACATCAGCGCCAAGGTGGTCGAAGTCAATTACGGCCCCACCATCACCTGTTATGAAATCGAACCCGCGCCGGGCATCAAAATCAGCCGCATCGAAAACCTCGCCAATGACATCACCCGCGCCCTCAAAGCCGAGAGCGTGCGTATCGTGGCGCCCATCCCCGGTAAGGGGACAGTCGGCGTTGAAGTGCCCAACAAACACCGATCGGATGTGTTGCTGCGCGATGTAATTGTGTCTGACGGGTATCACAAAACCGAGTCAAAACTCAAAGTGGCGCTGGGCAAAACCATCAGCGGCGAGCCGTTTATCTTTGACCTGATCAAGGCGCCTCACCAGTTGGTGGCGGGCGCAACCGGGTCGGGTAAATCGGTGTGTATCAATACCATCATCACGTCGATTCTCTACAACGCGGCGCCGCATGAAGTGAAGTTGCTTCTCATCGACCCCAAACAGGTCGAGTTGGCGCTTTATAAAGACATCCCCCATCTTCTCTCGCCTGTGGTGACCGACCCCAAAAAAGCGGGCGCGGCCTTGCGCTGGGCGGTCGAAGAGATGGAACAGCGCTACCGCTACCTCAAAAAAGGCGGCGTACGCAATATCAATGAATATAATAAGAAGCGCATGGCCCAACAGAAAGGCAACATCGGCGAGACCGACCAGTCGCAACTGCTGCCGGGATTCTTGCCCTACATCGTGATTATTATCGACGAACTCGCCGACTTGATGATGGTAGTGCGCCAGGAAGTCGAAGGCGCGATTGCGCGCCTGGCGGCGATGGCGCGCGCGGTGGGCATCCACCTGGTGCTCGCCACCCAGCGCCCCTCGGTCGACGTGTTGACCGGCGTGATTAAAAACAACTTCCCCGCTCGTATGGCGTTTCAGGTTTCTTCAACCACCGACTCGCGCACCATTCTCGATATGAAAGGCGCCGAGTCATTGATGGGGCGCGGAGACATGTTGTTCACTCCCGGCGGCGCGGGCAAACCCATCCGCCTGCAGTGTTGCTTTGTATCAACCGAAGAAGTCGAAGATGTCTGTGACTTTGTCAGGGCGCAGCAGGCTGTGGAATACGTCCAGGAAGAATTCACGCCGACCGATGAAGAAGGCCCCGGCGGCGTGGGCGGCGGCGAGGTCGAAGACGAACTCTATCAAGACGCCGTCTCTGTTGTATTAGAGAATGACGCTGCTTCGACATCGTTATTGCAGCGCCGCCTTAAGATCGGCTATGGCCGCGCCGCGCGCCTGCTCGACTTGATGGAAGAACAGGGCATCGTCGGCCCCCCCCGCGGCAGCAAACCCCGCCAGATTTTACTCAATGGAATGTAGACCTGCTTTTTTGGTGGGTTGCTTTGCTAGGCTCGCGATCCCTTACCGGCCAAAATTCCTGCGTAGCTCGTCAATGGGCGTTTCGTTCACACTCCACAATTGGATGATTTAGCCAATCGCGATACACTAGCTGTAATTCGATTTGTTGTTTGGAGTCATGATGCGGGTCGAGAAATTACAACAGATGGTCGAAAGCGCCGAGCGCGCCGAGACGCAGGGCGTCAAAGACATTCCCTTTGACCTGGTGGCCGACTTTAAACCCACTGGCGACCAGCCTCAGGCCATCGAAAAACTGACCCAGGGCGTACTCGACAAAAAAAAGTTCCAAACCCTGGTGGGCGTCACCGGCAGCGGAAAGACCTTCACCATGGCCAACGTCATCGCCAACGTCAACAAACCCACGCTGATCATGTCTCACAACAAGGTGCTCGCCGCCCAACTCTACAGCGAGTTCAAGGAGTTTTTCCCTACCAACGCGGTCGGGTATTTTGTTTCGTATTACGACTTCTATCAGCCCGAGGCCTACGTCCCCTCAAAAGACATTTTTATCGAAAAAGAAGTGACCATTAACGACGAGATCGAACGCCTCCGGCTCGAGGCCACCATGAACCTGATGGAACGACGCGACGTCATCATCGTCGCGTCGGTGTCGTGCATCTACGGTCTGGGTTCGCCCGAAGAATACCGCGACATGGTTTGCCCCATCGCGGTGGGCGACACGATCCCCCGCCAGAAACTGCTGCGGCGGCTGGTTGACCTGCAATACGCCCGCAACGATATGGATTTTCACCACGGAACGATTCGCGTGCGCGGCGACGTGGTCGAGATTTTTCCGGGCTACGGCGAACACCCCTACCGCATCGAACTGTGGGGCGACGACGTCGACCGCATCCTTTCCATCGACCACCTCACTGGCGAGGTGGTGGGCGAACACAACAAGATCACCATTTACCCGGCGCGCCATTACGTCACCGCGCCCGAACGGCTTAAGAATTCGATTGGTACGATTCGCGAGGAGTTGCAGGAGCGTCTGCCTGTGTTGCGTAAGGAAGACAAACTGGTCGAAGCCCAGCGGCTCGAACAGCGCACGTCATACGATCTAGAGATGCTTCAGATGACCGGGTTCTGCAACGGCATCGAAAACTACTCGCGCCATCTCGACGGGCGCCAGCCGGGCACGCCGCCCAACACGCTGCTCGATTATTTTCCTGACGACTACCTGCTCATCGTTGACGAATCTCACATCATGCTGCCGCAGATTCGCGGCATGTGGGGCGGCGACCGCAGCCGCAAGTCGACCCTGGTCGACTTTGGCTTTCGTCTGCCCTCAGCGCTCGATAACCGTCCGTTGTCATTTGATGAATTTTGGGACACGGTCAACCAGGCGGTCTTTGTCTCGGCGACTCCGGCTGATATCGAACTCAAAAACAGCGAGCAAATCGTTGAACAGATTATCCGCCCGACGGGCCTGATCGATCCGAAAATCACCATCCGCCCCGCGACCGGACAGGTCGATGATTTTATCGAACGCGTCAACGAGCGCACCCAGCGCGCCGAGCGCGTACTCGCGACGACCCTGACCAAGCGCATGTCAGAAGACCTGACTAGTTACATGCTCGACCTGGGCATCAAGGTTCAGTATCTTCACTTTCAAGTCGATACTCTAGAACGCGCCGAGATTCTCGAAGGCCTGCGCAGCGGCGAGTATGACGTAATCGTCGGCGTTAACCTGCTGCGCGAGGGGCTTGATCTGCCCGAGGTCTCGCTGGTGGCGATTCTCGACGCTGACAAAGAAGGGTTTCTGCGCGACCAGCGTTCGCTCATACAGACCTGCGGCCGCGCGGCGCGAAACGTGGCCGGCGAGGTCATCATGTACGCCGACAAGACCACAAACTCGATGGAACGCGCCATCGCGGTCATGGAACGCCGCCGCAAGATACAACTTGAATACAACGAAAAGCACGGCATCGTACCAAAAACGATCCAGAAAAAAGTGCGCTCCATGCTCGAAGCGCGTTCATCGAAAAAGCGTGAGACCGAAGAACTGCTATTTGATATCGCCGAGTCGGTCACCGTGAAAAACGCCAGCAAAAAAGACGCCATCGCCGAACTCAAACGGCGCATGGTGGATGCAGCCAAAAACCTCGAATTTGAAAAAGCAGCGGTCTATCGTGACAAAATTTCTGAACTCGAACAAACCGGGATGGCCAAAGACGATGCGAAACTGCCCGCGCCCAAGCGCAAACCAAAACCCAAGACGCGCCGCGCGACCAAGTAAGTTCCTTGCTTGCGTCTTTTTGGTGTGCGGCCTTTCATTTAACGCGGCGGCCCAGACCGCCGAGACCCCCTTCGCCATCGCCGAGGTGAGAGTTGACGCGCCGATCCCCGACGGCGACCCACAAACCGGGTTGTCGAGTTTGATCTTTGTTCCCGGCGATGAACCTCTCGACGACATCGAAATCGCCATTCAAATCGACCACCCCGCTGTCGAACAGTTGTTGATCTCCATCGTTCACCCTGACGGCAGCAGCGTGGTGTTACACAACCAAACGTCATCGACGCAAGCGCCTTTCGCGCCGATTTATGGTTCAATGACATCACCGACACAACCGCTGTCGTCATTGCTCAACAAAAGCCCGTTGGGTGAATGGACGCTGCGCGTGCTCGACGCCGTCCCCAATCAAAACGGGACGTTAATCGGTTGGGGATTGAAGCTGCAGCCGCCGTCAGTCCTCACGCTGCCGCCGCCCACGCCCGCTCCGCTGCCAGCGGAATCGTTTTTAGAGAGTTCGAGTGTTCTCGCGCCAGAGACGATCACCAATGCGCAGCGCGCCGATGTCAACAACGATGGGCTTCACGACCTGTTTTTGTTTTTCGCCAACGCCGACCGGGTTGATCTTTATTTATCGTTGGGCGAGGATTTTTCTCCGTTTCCGATCAACTTTCAGGTCGCCAATCCACAGCGCGTCGCGGTCGGCGACGTAAACGGCGACGGCAAGACAGATTTTGTCACCGCGTCTCAAGCCGACGCGGCGGCGGTGGTTGAATTGATCGTTCACCTGGCGAACGACTCGGGCGGATTTTCACCGGGCTTCACCGCCGAGGTATCAATCACAACGGAGTTAGACGCACTCGCGCTTGTTGATGTAAACGGCGACAACGCGCTTGACCTGATTGTGGGCGGCATCCCCAAACTGTTTACGGGCATCGGCGACGGTTCGTTCAAACTCGAAGGCGACCTGGTTGACCTGGGGCGGCGCTTTTTGGGCCACGCCGATCTCGACGGCGATGGCGCCGACGAACTGTTAATCACCCGCTCGCGCGGCGGCACATCGTCGAACATTGATCCCTATATTTTAGAACCCAGCGCCGATCTTTCATTCAACGGCCGGGCTAAACTCACCATCGAAGACGCCAACTTTCAACACACCTTCGCCGCGTCGCCTGAAGTTCCGGGGCGCACCGAATTCACCACCATTTCAACCACGGGCGAATTTGAACCGACCTGGTTTTTTAGCCGCATCTTCTACGACAATGGAGACTACAGCGTCGATGAAACGCGCCTGCCGGCGGACAGTTTCTCGACGCCGCTTGAAGCCTTTGATCTCAACGGCGACGGCCTGTCGGAATATGTTTATCTCAGCGAAAGCGGCGTGATGAGTTTCCAAAGAACGAACGACGTACTCGGCGGGCAAACGCAGCGAATCTTCACGCGCAGCAACATTCGCTATGCGCTTCCGGGCGTTTACTTCAGCGACGGACGCGCCGGACTGGCCCTGGTCGATGGAGAAAACCGCGTCATTCTCGCGACCTCGTCTTTGGGGCCGCTGCCAACGCCGACGCCTGACACAGGCGCTAAGCCGACCCCGACGCCGTTTTTGTTCCCACCCGAGGCGACGGCGACGCCAACGCCCCAGCCGACGCCGACCGTGGGGCCGACGCCCAGCCAGCCCAGCCCCGACCTCAACGGAGACGGCATTGTCAACGCCGCCGACCTTTTGATTCTCATTCAACATTGGAACAAACGGGTCAACCGCTGAATAAGAGACGTCTTTCACTGTTTCGTTTATAAACAATCCATCAACGACCAATTTGGCCATGCGATGGGCGATGTTGTGCTCAAATCAGTTGTTGAACGGTGTAAGTCGTCTTTGCGCGAATCTGATGTCTTCGGCAGAATCGGCGGCGAGGAATTCATGGTCTTGTTAGTTGAAACCGACAAAGATGAGGCCATGACCGCTGCGAAGCGTTTGTTACTAGCAATTGACGCTCTCGATGTGAATGGCGTAGACAAAAAAATCAAAACAACCGCCAGCATCGGCGTCAGCCTGATGTCTGAGAATGACCTGTCGTTTGAAGATGTAATGAATCGCGCCGATAAGGCAATGTATCAGGCCAAAGACAAAGGACGCAACCGGGTGGAGTTGGTGTAATCCCTAAAACGGCACGTCTCCGTCGTCGCGTTCGTCTTTGGCGACGTCAAAGAAGCGAGTGTATTCCTTCGCGAAATAGATGGGCACCTCGCCAACCGGGCCGTTGCGGTGTTTGGCGATGACTAACTTATATGAGAAGTGCTGTTGGCGGCCCGCTTCGAGGTCTTCTTCTTCTCCCTCAAACTCGCCCTTAAGCGGTTCGCGGTGAATAAACACAACCAGGTCGGCGTCTTGTTCGATGGCGCCGGATTCACGCAGGTCAGACAGGCGCGGCAGACCGTCGTCGCGCTTTTCGACCGCGCGTGACAACTGCGAACAAGCGATGATGGGGATATCCAGATCGCGGGCGAGAATCTTCATGGAGCGCGAGATTTCCGCGACTTCTTGTTGGCGGTTGTCGCCGCCGCGGCCGGTGCTCATCAGCTGTAGGTAGTCGATGATGATCATCGACAAGTTAGGCGCTTCGGCTTTGAGGCGCCGGGAGCGGCTCATCACTTCGGTGGGCGTCAGATTGGGTGTGTCGTCAATATAAAGCGGCATGTCGTGAATCTTGCCGGCAGTGTCGATCAACTGGCTGGCGTCTTTTTTGGTGAAAAACCCCGAGCGCATGTGCTTCAGATTGACCCGCGCCTGTGAACACAAGACGCGTTCGGCAATCTGTTCGCTCGACATTTCGAGAGAGAACAACCCCACCGCCGCGCCGCTCAAGGCGGCTTCTTCGGCGAAATTTAACACCAGGCTAGTTTTACCCACCGAAGGGCGGGCGGCGAGAACAATCAGGTCAGACGCCTGAAACCCGGCGGTCATCTGGTCGAGATCGCGAAACCCGCTGGTCAGCCCGGTGAGAGAGCCTTGCTGTTCCTGGGCGGTTTGAATTTTCTCTAACGCGGCGTCGAGAAACTTTCCCACTGCGTTAAATGAGCGCCCGCCGCGTTGCTCGGCCAGGCGAAAGATCTTTGACTCGGCTTCGCCCAAAATAAACTCGGCTTCGTCGCGGCCTTCGTAGGCGTCTTGGATGATCTCAGAGCAACCACGAATCAGGTGGCGCCTGAGCGCGCGTTCGCGCACGATATGGGCGTGGTGTTCGATATTGGCCGAGGTGGCCACGCTTTGCACCAATTCAGCCAGAAAGAACGCGCCGCCAATCGCAGACAATTTGCCCTTGCGTTCAAGCGCGTCGGCCAGCGTGGTCAAATCAACGGCGGTGTTGTTGGCGTCAATCTCAATCAGAGTGTCATAAAGAATTTGGTAACTGGGCTGATAAAAGCCGCCTTCGCCCAAAATCTCATAGGCGCGGTGAAGCGCTTCGCGGTCGCGAATCATCGCGCCTAACACCTTACGTTCGGCCTCTAAATTATGGGGGAGGGTGCGGTCTGCGGGGACCAGCGCTTGTAGTTTCGCCATCATAACCCGATTGAGATTTTCATTACGCAATACAGCAGTCTAAAGCGTTTTATGCGTCTAGGCAATTTGAAAAGCGCCTGATTTTAAGAAGAAAAAAGGATTAACAATTGATTCACAATCTTTCCACAATTCACCTTACAATCATGACTCAAGTTAGCGACAAATTGGTAAAGTTGTGCACAGAGAAAAAAAAATCAGGCTCATCCGGGATTTGGATACTTTTTCTCAAATTGAATTAAAATTTCCAGACA
>CAZKYC010000103.1:0-14131 GCA_964556895.1 uncultured bacterium
TTAAAATGGCTTATACAAAAATACCCCAATCAAACCAAATATATTCTAGAGAATTCCGGCGAAAGCGCGGTCTAGCGTTCGCCCAGATTAAACTTCAACCGCAACACCTGCGAGAAGCCGCGGTCAGGCAGCGAGATCGTCGCGATCGCCTGTTGTGAGCGGCTGATATGGACTTCATCATCTGGATGAAGGCCGGCGTGAATCTGCCCATCCAATATCAATAATAAGTCCCGGTCTTCGTCAGTAAATCCGACTTTGAGCTGGCGCTTTCCATCAATGACAAGCGGGCGATTAAAGAGCGAATGGGGCGACACCGGCGTGATGATTAACGCGGGCAGCCCCGGCTCTAATATCGGCCCGCCAGCGGAAAGCGAATGCCCCGTCGAGCCTGTGGGCGTTGATAGAATCAGGCCGTCAGCCCGGTAGGTCAGCGGTTTGTCGCCGTCTTCACACAGCCAAAGCTGTAATAACCGCCCCGGGTGTTTCAAGGTAATCAGCGCTTCATTGAGCGCGTAGGAATTCAACAGGCGCTTTCCATCGCGAACGATATGGGCTTCAAGAAAGAAGCGGTTTACCGTGCGGTAATTGCCCGACAACAGGCAATCCAGCGCTTCAGCCAGTTCAGCGCGGTTGCTGGAGGTAAGAAACCCAAACCCGCCCAAATTGACGCCCAAAATCGGTTTCGGCGCGTCAGCCAGACTACGCGCCGCGCCGAGAATGGTACCGTCACCGCCGAGAATCACAATCACATCCACATCCGCAGACGACTCAACGATCACGTTGTCTTTTTCAAGCAGGTGGGAGTATTCGACGCATTTGCATTTGACCCGCTGTTGTTCGAGGTGGGCTTTCGCCGTTTGGGCGGCGTCTTGAGCGCCTTCTTTTTGCGGATTAAAGACGATCAGAATTCGCTCTGGAACAGTCTGGTTATAGGGGTTCATTTGGTCCCGTGTGCGTTGTTGACGATTCGCTCTAACTCACTCCGGTGTATGGATGGGTGTCGCTGACCGTAACGCATCCAAAACAGGAACTCTATATTACCGCTTTTTCCGGTAATTGGCGACACGGTTGCGCCGACAACCCGCCATTCGGCGGCAGTGTAACAATCATAACAATCTTCGAGCACTTGTCGGTGGTCTTCGCGCCGCCTGACTACGCCTTTTTTTCCAACCAGGCCTTTACCAATTTCAAACTGAGGTTTGATCAAGGCGATTACCGAGCCATTGGGGTTCAAAATTGACAGCATGGCGGGCAGCACTTTCTCGACGCTAATGAATGACAAATCAGCCGTAACCAAGTCTACCGCTTCGCCCAACGACGCTAAGGTAACGCCCCGGCAGTTGGTTTTGTCCATCACGACCACCCGTGAGTCAGTCTGCAGATTGTAAGCCAGCTGCCCATGCCCAACATCGATGGCGTACACTTTGCTCGCTCCCCGCCGGATCAAACAGTCAGTAAACCCGCCGTTTGACGCGCCAAAATCGGCGCAGATGAAGCCTGTTACGTCCAGTTCAAATTCGTTCAACGCTTGTTCGAGTTTTAAGCCGCCCCGGCTGGCAAAGTCGCATTCCTTCTTATGAGTCAGCCGAATGGCGGCGTCGACGTCAATCTGCGTCCCCGGCTTATCAATCACGGTTTCATCGACCAAGACCTCGCCCGCGCGGATATACCGCTGGGCGGTTTCGCGGGAGGACGCGAGTTGGCGTTCGGCAAGCAAGACATCAAGACGTTGCTTAGCCATTAGACCCCATATTGTTTGAGCGGCGGCAGGCCCATCGCGGATCGTTTGGCGCCTTCATATTGCCCCCAGTTTGATGCCCAGGCGTGACGCGGCGCGTTGACGAAATCGTGCATCCACGAATAGTTCATTGAAGGGTTGGCGAGCAGCCAGGCCCAGTCACGAGACGTCTTGCCTACCCACCCTCTTAATGCCGAAAAACGAGACGGGACCGTTCTGACGCCAAACAATTCATTCAACCGGTAATGGTCGATTAGTGTTCGCTTGTAGGTGTAAGCGGGTGGACGGTCATGTGAATGTTCGACAACCGCGTCTGGCTCATACACGATTTTGCAGCCATTGCTAATCGCCCGAAGCCCCCATTCAATGTCTTCGCCGTAGAGGGCGTCTGGAATCGGGACCTTCTCCCAAACATCACGCCGAATCACGCTGGCAACGTTGTCAAATATACAGGACAGGTAGCGTTCAATCGGCGGCATTTGGCAAAAGTCTGTAATCGATTCGAATTCGATAATGCGGCGTTCTTCGCTGCCTGCCAACCAGTTCGCGACATCTCGTTTCACCAAGGGCGACGCGTCGGGGCGCGCGACTTGCCGCGCAAAGCCGGCCGCTGCGTTTTCTCTCTCGAGGCTTTGAACCATCACCTCAAAATAATCAGGCCGTAACGGCCTGGCGTCTTGGGTGAAAAAAAACAGAAATTCACCACCGCTCATTGAGGCGGCAAGATTGCGGGTCCGTCCGTGATTAAATTCGAGTGGATCAATTTGAACAAGTTTTATATCAAACTGCTTTGCCCGTTCAACCGTGCCATCCGTTGAACCCGAATCGATGACGATGATTTCAAAATCATCGCTATCCGACAGGCTGTTTATCGTTGATAATAAATACGGCAAATCTGCTTCAGCGTTATAAGTTGGTATGATGATGCTACATTTATGTTGACTTTGTGATACCTTTTTGCTCATTTTTATCTTCATCACTTTATGTTATTCTTCACAATAACGTTTTAGCGCTTATACTGTAAATAAATCAATACAATCTTGTCTAAGCGAAATCTGGTAATTTTTGCTATGTTTTTGCAATATACATGTTTAGTACAAGAATGCATTTTGTTACAATCTCTGCAACTGATCATTAAATGCTACATGTTTTGGTGTAAAATAATTATTTGTCAATCACAAATATATCTAGAGTAAATCGAAATCCCTCGTTTGGAAACAGCTGCTTCCAAAATGTATGGTATTCTGTCAGACTCTTTATTCATCACCTTTATCAAAGGGACCGAACATGAGCGGCAAACGAAAGACCGAAAGTTCACTCAAAGGCGTTCAAATAGCCTTATTGGGCAGGCGTACGAAACCGGTCAAACAATTGGCGGAATCTCTTCTTGAGGCGGGCTGTAAAGTCGCCCATGAGACTGATCTAAAAGACTTGATGTTTATGCTTTCTCAGTCGCCTGCGACCGCTCTCTTTATCGATCTTTCATTTTGTCAGAATTACCAAGACGAAAAAGACCGAAAAGTCACCATGCTCGAAGCGTTGGGCGACGAGATTATTGTCCTCGCCAACCAAAATGACATCACCGAAGCCGCACGGTGGGCGCGAAATTTCAACGGTTATTGCCTGGCAACCCCCGCAGACCCGGCTGAAGCAGTGATATTGCTTGAACGAGTGATGGAGGCCGACCTTCTCAAGCGCCGCTTGTCCCGTTTTGAAACCAGCGACTCATCGCTAGAACAGTTTGGCTCAATTATCGTAAAGTCGCCTGAGATGAGAGACGCCATTCGCCTCGCGCGCATTCTCGCCGACCGCGACGATAGCATCTTGTTCGCCGGAAGCGTCGGGGTTGGAAAGGAACGGCTGGCCCGCACCATCCATGAGAATAGCGCCCGAAAGCACGGCCCGTTTTATTCGGTCAATTGCCGCTCGTTTTCTGGCGATGAACTTGGCTATGAATTATTCGGCAAACCAGATTTGAGAAAATCGTCAGCCCAGAAAAAAAGCCGTTGTTTGGTCGAACAAGCCAACGGCGGGGCGATCTTTCTTGACGAAATCAGCATGATTCCCCCCGCAGTCCAGGGCAAACTTGAACCGTTGATGAGTCATGGGACGTATACGCCGCCCCATTCTCTCTCTGCGATTAAAGCCGATGTTAGAGTCTACAGCGCCACCAGCCAACAATTAAACGAACTGGTCGCCAGCGGCGGCTTCTCTGAAGACTTGTATTTTCAGCTGAGCCGGTTTGTGTTAAGCCTGCCCCCGCTAAGCCGACGGGTGGAAGACATCCCCCTGCTCGCCAAAACCACTCTGGAGCGCATGGCAAAAGAGCGCGGCGAAGATACGCTGCGACTCAGCGAAGAAACCATGCGCATGTTGATGGATTACCATTGGCCGGGCAACTTGCGCGAACTTGAGAACGTGTTGGACTTCGCCTCTTTGGTCGCTGGCAAGGGCCCAATCGAGCCGCGGCACCTGCCCAAACAGTTCCATGACGATGTTGGCAACCTGTTTGTTGGCGCGAACGCTGATGAACTGCCGCCCATGAGTGAAATTGAACGCCGCTACATCGTAAAAGTGATGGACGCCGTCAATGGCAACAAAGTCAAAGCAGCGGAAATCTTAGACATCAACCGCGCCACGCTGCACCGCAAACTTCAAATTTATGAGAACATGCGCCGTACAGAAATCGCCTAGCGATGTTCAACAAACCTAGTCTGAAGCCCGGCTGTCTAGTGCCGGGCTTTTTCATGCCAATAGAAGGTTTACACTGTGAGAAAAAAGAGAGAGATTTAGTAAAACGGCGCGGTGTATGAAACTTGTCTTTGTGAACCATACGTTTCCCCCTCACAGCATGGCAGGCTCTGAGTTGTGCGTGCTGCGCCTGGCCCAGCAGCTACAGCAGCGCGGGCGCGAAACCGCCGTATTTTACCGCATCGCAGACCAATCGTTCGATGAACTCTCAATTGTTGAAGGCGAATATGAGGGCGTTAAAACCTTCGCGATTAACCATACCTACCGCTTCGCGCGTTCGTTTCAAGATATCTATGTAAACCCGGTCATGGCGGCGCGTTTTGGCCATTGGCTGAGAGAACAAGAGGCTGACCTTGTTCATTTTCATCACCTGACCAATTTATCGGTATCGTTTGTACAAGAAGCCAAAGCGGCTGGCCTGCCTGTCGTACTGACGCTGCATGACTATTGGTTGTTGTGCCAGCGCGGACAGCTGCTCAAACGAGACCTGAGCTTGTGCGACGGCCCGGGCGACTCAAAATGCCGCCGTTGCCTGGCCCCGCAGTTGTTACGCGGCCCGGCGCAACGATACGCCTCCGGTTTAATCAATCGGGCGCAACCCAATCACAATTCACGAACGGCCCTGGATTGTATGGACCTTCGCAAAGCGGCGATCAATACGCCTGATAAAACATTTGTCGTAAAGGCGCAATTTCAAATTGGCGCCCAGTTCGACGACACACTGTTGATGCATCCGCCCGCTGAAGTGAAATACACCCTCAGCCTTCAGGCGCCTGCGCGGTTTGTCTCGGCGGTTGGGCTTCATCCAGACGTGTATGATCAACCAGGCGGCGGCGTTCGTTTCGTTGTGGAACGCAACGGTAAAATACTCGTTGAGACATTCTTGAATCCCAAAAAAAATGAACAGGACCGCGGCTGGCGCGAGGTCATCATTGATTTGCCATTGAGTGAAACGAAAGATGATGAACTCACCCTCATAACGCAATCTGAAAATGACGACGCCCAGTTTTGCAGCGCAGGATGGAGGGCGCCGCGAGTTGAATTCACCGCCCCCATGGCGCCTACGCTTCTACCACCAAACGGTTGGAAAAAACGCTTGTTTACCCTGGCGGCTGATGTGATCGCCCACATCTCGCCGGAGGCTTACGAGGGAGTGTCTCATCGAAAGGCCTGGGCCAAGCGTGTGCTCAACGACGTTGACTTGCTCATATCTCCGTCTCAGTTTCTGGCCGACTTTTTTGTTCGCCACGGCGCGCCCCAAGAGAAGATGCTTGTCTCTGACAATGGCTTTGCGGATGCGCCAGCGCCACAAGCGAGGCCCGCTCAGACACCGCTGCGGTTTGGGTATATCGGCACCTGGATCCCCTCAAAAGGCGTCCATCTTTTATTGAAAGCGTTTCAAGAGATTGACCCGGCTGATGCGGTGTTGCATGTGTATGGCTTTTTTCCGGGCTACCCTGGTTATGAACACTATGAAGATGAATTACACGCGCTGGCCGGCCCAGCGGTCGAACTCAAAGGGCGCTACAAGCCCGAAGACGCCCATTCAATTGTAAGCGGCTTCGACTGTTTGGTGGTCCCCTCAATCTGGTGGGAAAACTCTCCCATGACCATTCACGAGGGGCTTCAGATGAAAGTCCCTGTATTGACGGCGGACGTAGGCGGGATGGCGGAGCAAGTGAAGCATGGCGGCGGGCTGACCTTTCGCCATCGCGACGCTGACGGCCTGCGCCGCGTGATTGAAGACATCATTCGCGACCCTGGCCAATTAGACGCCCTGAGAGCGTCGGCGCCCGCCATAAAATCGGTTCGAGAACAAGCGGACGAGCTCATTGGTCTGTATTCAGATTTAATTCAACAAAGGACATCTTCGTGAAACAAACATCAAAGAAAGACATCTATTCGGCCTTCGCCTTAATCTATGACATGGTGATGCGCGATGTGGATTATGACTCCTGGGCGCGCCACATCATGCGGCTGGCCAAAAGGTTTCGCCTGCCGCGAACCAAACTGCTCGAAATCGCCTGCGGCACGGGGACGCTTTCAATCAAAATGAAACAACTGGGCTGCGACGTGACTGGCGTCGACCTCTCAAATGAAATGCTAACACTGGCTCGAGAAAAGTTTCGCGAAGAAGGCGTCGAGATTCCGCTCTATCAGGCGTCGATGGACGACCTGTCTTCGCTCGATCTTGAGCCCGGGTTTGATTTGGTCACCTGCCTCTATGACAGTTTAAACTACCTGTTGAGCGAAGAAGCGGTGTTGCGCGCCTTTCACGATGTGTATGAACTGTTACGTCCAGGCGGCGGATACATCTTTGACGTGACAACTGAATATAACCTGCTCCACAATTTCGCTGGTTACACCTTCGCCGAAAATTTTGACGACGTGTCATACATCTGGGAAAACGAATATGACATCGAAAACAAAATCTGTTCGTCCAAGGTCAGCATGTTTCGTCTCGAAGACGAGATTTATCAAAAATACGTCGAAGTCCACCGCCAAAAAGTCTATGATACCGCCTGGTTAAAACAGAGCCTCAAGGCGGTCGGGTTTGAGGTGGAAGGCGCCTTCTATAACATGACCGACAAGCCAGTGAAAGCCAAATGCGAACGCATTCATTTTGTTTGCAAGAAGCCCAAATAAGCGGTCTTCGCAAAATGCAGAGAGGCGTTCCGTTCGCTAGCGTCATCTGATTCAATAAGAGGGCGGTTCTTGATTTTACGCTATGATGGGTGCATCTTTTTTGCTAGACTAAACCATCGTTTAAGGGAGAAACATCAATGACGGAATGGCGCGTGTACGGCTGTGGTTCTGCTTCATCAAGCCAGTCTATGCAGAGCAGTTATGAGTTCACCAGCGGTGATACCCGTTTGCATGTGGATTTTGGCAATGGCGCTCTCTATCAACGCTGCCGCCTCGAAGGCGACATTTTTAAAGCGCTTGATTCGATAGAGCACTTATTCATTACCCATAGCCATGCCGACCACATCGTCGATTTAACCCGCCATGTAGTGGCTTGGAAATACACCCCCAACTACAGCCCCGGCAAACCCGTTCATTTATATGCTACCAAACACACGCTAGAGCGCGTTGAACATCTGTTGGAGTGCGCGACCTTTCCCGGGTTGTTTGACGAGGTCTTTGTCTCGCACCCGGTCGAAGAAAACCGGCCCCTGCAGATTGGTCCATTGACGGTGAGGCCGTTCCAGGTGAAACACATGCCCGGCGCGGTCGGCTTGCATGTCGAGTCGCCGGACGGCGCCAGCGCGGCGTTCACGGCGGACACAGCGCCGTTCAATGAACTGCACGCCGAAATTCAAGACGCTAGTTTATTGATATCAGAAGCCAGTTTCTGTCAAGAAGACCACCCCATGCATTTGACCGTCTCGCAAGCGGCGGAACTGGCGGAAAAAGTCAACGCCAAAACCTTGCTCATGGTTCACGCCTATCCTGAAGTCGAAGAACTCGAACAAGTGCAATTGCAAGACAGCGTGGGGAAGTATTTTTCGGGCGAATATTTCGCGGCGCATGATGGAATGTCTTTCGTTTGGCGCCCAAACAGCCAGTCGTGGAACCAACGCAAAATGTTTTGAGGTTCGTGTTTGTATTTGCGCCGGAACGATTACCGCTTCTATGAATAGACCCGGGAAAACAAAAAAACGCCTGCTTCGCGCTGTGCAAAATACTGCTTTGGTTTTTGCTTCGGTGTTGCTTGCGTTGGGATGCATCGAACTCGGGATACGGCTGGTTGGCATTTCATATCAAAATGTTGTTCTCAATCAGGCTATGATGCTTGATCCTGTCTGCGGCTTTCGTCTAAAACCCAATGCGAAGTTACCGCTCGCGCCAGGTGTGTTTCCCGAAGTGAAGATCAATACAATCGGCCATCGAGATCAAGAATATCCAAAACAGAATGACCATTCGTTGCGCATCCTCGCTTTGGGCGATTCATTTGCCTATGGGCGGGTGGCGTATGAATATAACTTTCTTACACTGCTTGAAGAGCGCCTGGATGAGGCGTTTGCTGATGAAACAATAGAAATACTCAACTCAGGCGTTCCCGCGTATCAACCCGTCAATGAATTGGCGTACCTCAAAACCTATGGATTAACCTACGAACCAGACGCCGTAATTTTCTGTTTGTATGTGGGAAACGATATCCGCAACAATGATCTCGCGCCGACAGACATTCATCCCGAAACGCCAGTGAGCGATTTGAAAACCACAGCGCCGGTCATTTCGTTAGAATATTGGCTGTCTCATTCAGAAGTCTACTGGATGGCGCGCACTATTTTGATGCGCCGGGCGATGATGAGCGAAATTGAGTCTCGCCTGCCAGAATTTTCTTCGCGCGCGCTCAAAGAGCCAAACCGCATTGAGCCGGATTTTTGGATGATGAGCGAAGACCAATACAAACACAATATTGAAAACCAAATGCGCAATTACCTCCTGCCGGAATTTTGGAGCGATTGGGACCGCAAGAATATTGAAGCGACAATCGCAGTCACGCTGAAAATGAATGAGGCGTGCAAAGAAAAAGGCGTCGATTTCGCGGTGGTGTTGATCCCGTCGGAAGTTCAAGTTGATGATGACGTCAGCCAAGTATTGTATGAAGTGACCGAGGGCAAGATTGATCGCAATGCGATATCGCTGATGGAACCGCAAGCGGCGTTGTTTAATCGCTTGGCGGGAAAAAGCGTCAATGTGATTGATTTGTTGCCTGCGTTTCAAGAAAAAGGGAACGATCAACGATTGTATCTATTGCGCGACACCCATTGGAACGAAGACGGTAACGCCCTCGCGGCGGAAGTGCTTTTCGAACCGCTCAGAGCCTGGGCGGCGGAGCAGTTGGCTCAAGACAATTATAGTGGTTGACAGAATTATGTGCGGATTGAGTTTACGTAACTGTATCTATCGCTGTCCGCCGCGGCGGATACGGGCGCGCTTACCGCACATATTTTTGACAAACGCTCTAGATCATTCGATGAACAATTCGATAAAAAAAGCCGCCTTTCAAATGGAAGGCGGCTTTTCTGTTTTTTTTTACTTGCTTTACGCCGTTTTGCCTTGGATGGAGAGCGCGCCTTCGCTGTAAGACTGATCGCGCTTGGCGGCCTGGCTTTGCCAGGCGTGGCGCAACAGCGTCCCGAGGTTTTCGCGGATTTTGGGGCGTTCGATGATGAGATCAATCATGCCTTTTTCTTGTAAAAACTCAGAGCGTTGGAACCCACCAGGCAATTGTTGGCCAATGGTTTGTTCAATCACGCGCGGACCGGCGAACCCGATCAACGCTTTGGGTTCGGCAATAATGATATCGCCCAACGCCGCGAAACTGGCTGCGACGCCGCCCATGGTCGGGTGGGCGATAATCGAAATGTATGGAATGCCGTTCTGGCGCAGGCGCCCAATCGCGGCGCTGGTCTTCGCCATCTGCATCAGCGACAACACGCCTTCATGCATGCGCGCCCCGCCGCCGCCTGTTGATACGATGATCAAGGGCAGCTCATCGTTGAGAGCGCGTTCGGCGGCGCGGGCGATTTTTTCGCCAACCACCGAACCCATGCTGCCGCCCATAAACGAGAAGTCGAGCGTGACAAAAACAACAGGCTGATCATAGATTTTGCCATGCCCGGTGACGCAGCCTTCTTGGCGGCCGGTTTTCTTTTGGGCGCTTTGGAGCTTTTTGTCGTATCCATCAAAATCGAGGGGATTTTTTGAGGCCAGGTTTGAGTCAAACTCCTCAAATGAACCAGCGTCTAATAAGTTCTTTATCCGTTCTTCAATCGGGAAGACCGAATAGTGGTCGCATTTCGGGCAACGAAACAAATTGCGTTTGATGTCCTCATTAGTGACATATTCCTGACACTGAGGACACTTAGTCCAAACGCCTTCGGGCAGGTCTTTTTTCTTTTGTCCGCTTATGCGGGTAAACTCATTTTTCTTGTGGAACCAAGACACGAAACGTTCTCCTTAGTCAAGGTGTTTTCTCAATTGGTGAATAGTTCTTATTTAAACATTTTTGGTAGTATACAGGAATACTCAGGCTTTAGAAGACGTCGTTTTGTGTAGGGCGTCTATGTAGGGTTTGATGAATTTCGCCGCCTCACGCTCATGCAGCGCACTTGAATCGGCTATCAGACGCACAATCGCGCTGCCGATGACGACCCCGTCGGCGTATGAGGCGATTTCAACGGCTTGTTCAGGGCTAGATATGCCAAATCCGACCGCGACAGGTAGACTGGTAAGCCCTTGAATTCGCTTGACATTGGCGGCGAGATCGTTAGCGATGCTCTTTTGCTCGCCGGTGACTCCCGTGCGAGATACATAATAGATAAAGCCGCGCGCCGCGCCTGATATTTTCTTAATACGCTCATTTGTGCTGGTGGGAGCGATCAGGTAGATATAAGCAAGCCCTTTCTTTTCAAGCACTTCATTAAGTTCTTGCGATTCTTCTAGCGGAAGATCGGGGACAATCACTCCATCAACGCCCGCCTTGGCGGCGCGTTCGGCAAATTCCTCTAAACCAAATTGATAGAACAAGTTAAAGTAGGTCATGATAACAATCGGCGTATCGATATGCAGCCGCATCTCTTCAACCAGTTTCAGCGTCTTTTCGAGGGAGACATGTTGTCTGAGCGCGCGTTGGCCTGCGGCTTCGATCACCGGGCCGTCAGCGATTGGATCAGAAAACGGAACGCCCAGTTCAATCACATCGACATCAATGCCCGAGAACGCCTGAACGATTTTTTCAGTCGTCCCCAAGTCTGGGTCGCCCGCCATGATATAGGTCACCAGCGCCTTACCGCCGTCTCGTTTTCGCCGTTGAAACGCAGATTCAAGCGCCGCCGCGCCTCGTTGAATGGTTTGGGCCGTGTTGTTCATCAAAATGATCCTTTTAGGTGTTTCACCGCTGACTCAACGTCTTTGTCGCCCCGGCCGGAGAGATTCACCAAAATCACCTGGTCTTTTTTCATGGTGGGCGCCAGTTTCTTTAAGTAGGCGATTGCATGAGCGGTTTCTAGCGCGGGCAGGATGCCTTCGGTATGCGACAATAGTTTGAAGCCGTCTAAGGCTTCGTCGTCTGTGACCGCCACATACTCCGCCCGGCCCGTGTCTTTCAGCCAGCAGTGTTCCGGCCCGACGCCCGGGTAGTCTAATCCGGCTGAGATCGAATGCACAGGCGCAATTTGTCCGTCGCGGTCTTGGATGAGATATGTCATCTGGCCGTGCAATACGCCGGATGTCCCCAGAGTTAAAGAAGCGCAATGTTCGTTGGTGTCGAGGCCTTTTCCCGCCGCTTCGACGCCTATCAGGCGAACATCGTTGTCGGGAACAAAGTCATGAAACAGCCCCAGCGCGTTGCTGCCGCCGCCCACGCAGGCGACGCAGGCGTCAGGCCGTCTGCCAATGCGTTCCATCATTTGCTGTTTGGATTCCCGCCCGATGATGGATTGAAATTCGCGCACCAGTTTTGGAAACGGGTGAGGGCCTGCGACCGTGCCGATGATGTAATGAGTGTCGCGCACGTTGGTCACCCAGTCGCGCATGGCCTCATTGAGCGCATCCTTCAGCGTACTGGTCCCACTGGTAACAGGGACGACTTTGGCGCCGAGAAGTTTCATGCGGTAGACGTTGAGGCGCTGGCGTTCGGTGTCTTCTTCGCCCATATAGATGATGCACTCAAGCCCCAACCAGGCGCAGGCGGTCGCGGTGGCGACGCCGTGCTGCCCCGCCCCGGTTTCAGCGATGACGCGTTCTTTGCCCATGCGTTTGGCGAGCAGCGCCTGTCCGATGGTGTTGTTGATCTTGTGGGCGCCTGTGTGGGCGAGGTCTTCGCGTTTGAAAAAAATTTGCGCGCCGCCAAGCTCTTCGGTAAGGCGCGGGGCGTAATACAACGCTGTGGGGCGTCCGACGAAGTCGCGCAGCGCGTTCTCAAAACTGTCAGTAAACGCCCGGTCGGCCAGCGCGCTGTTCATGGCGGTTTCGAGTTTTTCAAGGGCGGGCATGAGCGTTTCGGGTACATACCGCCCGCCATAGATGCCATAACGGCCCGCCGGGTCAGGGACGTTTGAGATTTGATCGAGGGAAAGCGATGGTTGGGTCACCATTCAATATCTCCTAAAACGAACTGATCAGCAATTCACGGGTGAGATAAAGTTCGATATATTCATTGAGAATAATGCGCTTACGTTAGACAACAGAGTGTAATAGCCATTATGTTAATTGAAAAGTGAACTTAGAGTATTACAATCAAGATTGACGAAAACGGTCATTTATCACTATAGTAATCTATAGACTGTTTTGGGGATGATTGCTCAGCGCACTGAAATGCGGTTAATAATTCGTCCGTTGATTGTCCCTCAACACGAATCTCACCATTGCTCAAGGGGGCGTTATGAACTCTCGCCACTGTTGTTCCCGCCGCACGTTTTTACAATCAACCGCTGTCAGCATGTTCGCTGCCGCCAACGAAAGCGTCATGGCCGCCGCGCCGACCCAGGGCGCGTCGCCGCCCACCGCGCCGGTCGCGCTTCACCGTTGCACGACCTATCAATTCGAATTGGTCAAAACCCGCCTGGCGGAAATGTTTGACTGGCTGGGCGCGGTTCGCGAACTGGTCAAAAACAAAACCGTCACCATCAAAGTCAATTTGACGGGCCACCTCGCGACCGGGCAGTTTTCGCTGCATCGCACCGAGACCGTCTACACTCACCCAATCGTTACGCTAGCGGCGTGTAAGTTGTTTGAAGAATATGGCGCCACCCGCTGTGTGGTGGTGGAAAGCATCTACTCAACCACCCAAGAACAGGGCTTCATCGAAGACGGCTATGACGTAAGCCTGTTTCAGTCGATGTGCCCCATCGTTGAATTTGAAAACACCCGCAACAAAGGCCGTGGAGGAAAATACCACACTCTCAAGGTAGGCGACGACGGCTATCTGTTTAACTCGTTTGACTTCAACCACCGCTATGTCGAGACCGATGTCATGGTGTCAATCGCCAAGATGAAAAACCACGACATCGCCGGAATCACTCTCTCGATGAAAAACCTGTTTGGCATCACCCCCAACGCGCTCTATGGCAGCGACGCCCAGTCAAGAGGCGAAGGCGCCGTCCAGGCGCGGGGCACGGTCTTACACAATGGACAGCGCCCCCCCGAAACCGACGGCATGATCATGCCAGTGGTCTCAAACGACCCAGGCTTTCGTGTGCCGCGAATTGTGACCGACATCTGCCGCGCGCGCCCCATTGACCTGGCGATTGTTGACGCCGTGGTCACCCAATCCGGCGGCGAAGGCCATTGGAACGGCGACCAGTTAGGGCTGTGCGTCCCTGGGTTGCTAATCGCCGGGACCAACTGTGTGACCGTTGACGCGGTCGGCTCGTCTGTCATGAACGCTGACCCGCAAGCGTTGGGATGGACCAAGCCCTTTTACAACGGCGAAAACACTTTCAACCTGGCCGCTGAGAAATATGTCGGAACCAATAACCTCAGCGAAATTGACGTCATCGGCATGACCCCCGAAGAAGCGCGCTACGCCTTCTTGCCGGGCGCGCACAAACAATAGGAAGGCCAACCATGAAAAAAACAACCCCGTTATTCCTAATCATCGCCTGCTTCTCACTGGTCTCATGGGGC
>CAZKYC010000104.1:0-13869 GCA_964556895.1 uncultured bacterium
TCGGGATTCTTCTCCGCTAGCGAAATGATGGGGTCGGGCTGGGAGAACCTGCTCCCTCTCCCACTGGGAGAGGGAACTACGTTGTCACTCTATCGCAAATAAGAACAATATCTAATTTGACGAGGTCACATCGCCGATGGTTCCGGCTTCGCGGCTGCGGGCGGGGATGAGCCACTTGCGGTCGAAGGGGTTGCCAATCGGGTAGGGAGACAACAACTCGCGGCGGGAGCGCGACTGAGGGCCGCCCAGCGAACCAGACTGCCACTCGACCGCTTCGAGGCCGCCCAGCGGGAAAAACCCGGTCGCCGGGCTGGCGGGCGAGGCAACGGCTGGCGTAGCGGGCTGCAAGATAATCGGCGCTTGTTTGGCGGTCTCCCACTGGGCGATGGCGCGCATCCCCTCTTGGAGCGCGAACGCGTGTTGGCGCCGCTGTTGGGCCAACTCTGGCGCAATCGAACGCTCAACCATCAGCGGGCGCATTTCGTTCAAATGGGCGATCAACTCCTGAATGCGGCCCGCAGGCTGCTGGCGCGACTCAACCACGGCGGCGGCCTGTTCGACCAGGCGCTTCATCAGGCGAAATTCTTCAATCTCTTCTTCTTTCTGTTCGCGCATCATCGCCCGCTGTTGGGCCTCGGTCTCTGAGACCTCTCTGGCGTGGAGCAGGTTGATGCCCGCCGCGATTTCTTTAAACGCCTTGCCCAGATCGTCAGCGGCGTCGAGCAGCGCTTTTTGTTCGGCCTTTGTGTGAGAAGACGTATCGCCAAACCAGGGCAATTCCGAATAAAAGCGGTTTGAATAAACCGGCTGGCCTAGGTCCATCTCAAACGCGACCAGGTCAAAGCCGATTAACAACAGTTTTTTGTCCTGCTTCCAGGTTTGTTCGTAGGCCGTTCGTTCAAGAAAGACGATGGTGTCGACATCCAAGTTGACGCCTTTTTTCTCAAGTGAATCAAAAAACCCACTGGGCTGAATTTCGTTTTTGAGTTTCCATTGGTCGATGAGGCCGACTACCGCCAGTTCGACGTCGCGGCGCTTGGATTGTTTGTGGTCGTTGGCGTCGTCGAACGACTCGATGGTTACCACGTCGCTGCACAACGACGACAGATAGTGGGTCATGGTGGTGTGAAGCCGCTGGTCGATCAAACGGTTTTCGCGCTCTTTGGGCAGCGTGTAGAAAAACGCGCGGATACCGCGCATGCGTTCGGCGTCGAAATCCCAAAACTGAATGTCGTTGTATTTGGGTTCGATGCGGTCGCCGCCCAACAGGCCTTTGATCCAGGTGTCGGGCGAAAAGGCGTACCCCGGCGCCGCCAGCGCGCAAAGCAGTATCGAGATGAGAACGAGTCGTCGTTTCGACATTGGTTTTTCAGCCTGCCCCCAAAGTTACACCGCCTATTATAGCAGGTTATCGGCGTTGCGCACCAAAACAAAAGCCCCACAGCAAAACGCCGCGGGGCTTTGATTGTATCAATTCAATCCTGCGTTACGGCGTGACGCGAATGGTCTGGCCAGGCTCGCTGGTCACGCTCAAGCCCGAATCAGGGTTCAACGCTTTGAGTTGATATTCCTGAGTCACCGCCGGCAAGAACCCAGCCGGAATCTGTTGGGTCATTTCATCTGGCGCGCCGGTGCCAAACAGTGGGTCAATGTTGATGTCGAACGCGTCAGTAATCGCGGGCAATGCAATCTCGTCAGACGAACCGACTGGAACCAAGAAGAATTGAGTTGGCGTTTCAGACAAGATGGTCTGGATACCCAAGCCACGGAAGTTATCGCCGACTATGAGTACTTCATTGGTCGAAGAGGCGGAAATGGTCACATCGTTCCAGTCGCCGTTGTCTTCATCAGGGAACAGCAATGGCGGTTGTGGGTCATTCATCTCAAAGGTGAACCCTAGTTTGTCTCCACCCGTGTTCCATATCTCAGCGGTCAAGGCCCCGATCTGATCGATCAACAACGGAGAAATCGAGAGAGTCGTGTTGAACTGTCCGACCGCTGCATCAACGCTGGTCGCAGGCACAGTCACATGCGCTGAGGCGTTGGTGATGATGGTCGCGCCGTTGATTGAGACGTTGAATGTATCGCTGTCAAAGCCTTCGCCAAACCAAATCAGCGTAAACACTTGGTCGCGCTGTAAGAGATACGACTCATTGGCTGGCTCAAAGCTATGGCCGCCGAGACCGCCGACTTCAATGATAAACTCATTAACAATAATCGTGCTGGTCAGGTTGATGGTGAATGGGTCGCTCTCAAGATTTGACGCCTGGTTCAAAACCAAAATTTCAACTTCGCCTGGGTCAAAGTTTTGCAGACGGAAGGCGTCAACTTCAATGCGGTTTTGTGTACGGACGTCAAAATCAAACGGGTCGTCAAGCGTTAGTTCGCGAGTCCCTTGTCGAGCGACGACAACCGAAGCATTTGTCTCAGACGCGCCTTCGAACGCGGGGCGGAAAAAGTCGCCGGAAATGGTCAAGAAGGTATTGGCGCCCGCCAATGGGAAGCCAATCGGCTCAACCGTCGTAATGACTGGTTTCGGTGCGGCGGCGACAGTGATGTCAAAGACGTTTGACTGGGCGCCGTCGGCGCGAATGACCTGTAACGTGGCCGACGCCGCGTCAACCGGGTTGCTCAACGCGGGCAAGGTGACGGTCACCTCGTTGCCTGAAACCGAACCGACCAGGTTCTGTGGGCCGCCCGGCGTGTTAAACACTACTTGATTCAGCGGCGTCAGGTTCTCGCCCTGAATGGTGACGCGGTTTTCAGTGTCGGCGTAAAGCGCGTCGCCATCGACCGGGACAGCCGCCGTAATGACCGGGGCGCCCGCTGCGACTTCGTCATAGACGCGAATGTTGTCGACGAACGCGCCTAGACCCTCTGAGCCGCTGCTGTCGCTTTCAAAGCGGAAGGCGATGCGCACAATCGCGTCTTTCGGTAAGACGCCAGTGACTGTGATGAAATTGTCTTTCGTTAGTTGAAACTCGAAATTATCTAAATCAAGTTGCGTATCAAATACGCCGTCAAATGAACCTTGGGTGAGCGGGCCGTCGCCGACTTCGGTCGGGTCAGTGATTACCTGGTTGTCGCCGTTGAGGTCAATCGGCGCCCAGGCGTCAGCAGACCCGGTGTAGGCTTCGATCACTAAAAAATCGCGAACCACAGCGGGGTTAGACAACGGTTCTATATCAAACGCCACGTCAAATTGAATGCGCGGCGCTGAGGCGCAGTCAGTGTTAAACACCTGGTTAATTTCAAGAATCGAAACCTGATCGTTGAAATACGTTAGACCAAATAAGTCTTCTGAATTAAACGCCGCGCTTTTTGGAGCGCTGTTAGCGACGCCATCAGCTGCATTGCCCGTCGTCTCATCAAAAATAAACCAGGGCACGAGTTCCTTACCGACCGGCAGGCGGCCTTCGCTGACCAATACATCACGCGTGGTTTGGTCAACGGTTTCATCGTAGGTGATTAACATGCCTTGGCTGATTTCGCTAACCGCGTCGAAGTTCTGGGTAAATTCCTCTAAATTACAAGGCAACGGCGTTGGCAGCGGGGTGATGGTCGGCAGCGGCGTGAAGGTCGGTTCCGGCGTGAAGGTCGGTTCCGGCGTCGGGGTCGCGACAGGTTCGGTCGGCCCTGTGATTTCGCCGCCGTAATTGTGTATCAGAAACAGCGCGTCTAATTGGTTGACCACGCCGTCTTCGGTAAAGTCGGTTACTAATGGAGCAGTGGTAGTCTGCCACTCTTGAGCCATGATGAACAAGTCAAATTTATCGAAGGTGATGGTTGAGCCCTGGGCGAAAACGGGCGCGGCGGCGAACAAGAAGGCGGCCGCCCAAACGAAGGTCCTCCAAGCAGTGCAATGCTTCATCGGTTTTTGCTCCCTAGGCAATTGGAGACAGATCCCCATCTCCGGCGATATCAAGGATATATGTTATAGCGACCATAACGGCGCGAGGCCGAGAGTCAGAATTCCCAACAATACTCTGCACTATAGCAAAGATCGACCGTTTTGTCATGTATTCGAGCGCGCCCCTGGGGCGAACCGCCCCCCTTTCTCACCCCGCCGCCAAGAGTACAATGCCCACTTAGACGGAAACACTCATGGCTGACACAAAAGAAACCATCGTCATTGGCGTTGTCGCTGACACTCACCTGCCAGAAGAAGGCCCGCTGCCGCTGCTACTGTTGAGCGCGTTAGAATCGGTTGATGTGATCGTTCACCTGGGCGATTTTAACGATCTCGACGCCTATCGCGAGTTTCAAAAAATTGCCCCGCTGATCGCGGTCTACGGCAACTTAGACACAGAAGACATACGCTCGCTAATCCCCGAGAAAAAGAAATTAGAGGTAAACGGCTACACCATCGGCTTGATTCATGGCTGGGGGCCGAAAAAGAACCTCGAAAAGCGGGTGGCCAAAGCCTTTGACGACGTCGATATCGTTATGTTTGGCCACACCCACACGCCATTTAGCGACACCATCGACGAAAAGTTTGTCTTCAACCCCGGCAGCGCCACCTGTAACGCCGATGGAACCGCCACCTACGGCGTCCTCGAACTGGGTGAAACCATCACCCACAAAATCATCCGCCTCGACTGAAAACCAGCATTCAAAAATTCCATTTGTGTCATTGCGAGGGAGCGTATGCCACCAAAACAAAGGGCAGGGCGAGTCTCCTGACGAGCCGCGTAGATAAAACACGCTTTCAGTTAATCGCAACTCTCCAGGGGCCTGCCTGCCGCAGGCAGGGGGCCCCTACCCAATAATTCAAGTATCCCCCCAGGCGCTGATGCGCCTTCCCCCCTTAAAAAAGGGGGGCTTTCTCGGCTGGGCGGTCGCTGTTGTCTACATCGGCCAACGGCGCGCCCGCCAACGCGGCGAGGCTCGAAATACAAAATGAGCGGCGATTCAGCGGCATGGTGGTTCCCTCCAGTTCAATGAACGCGAATAAGGCGTTGGAATATTTGAAAGGAAAATGCGGCGAAGATCAATGAGCGGCGAATTTATGTGTCGTTGGAGAATTCACTTGGGGCTAATTTGTGTTTACGCCAAGGAGGGTTTTGACCTTGGCCTGAAGATAAACGACGCGCTGAGTCTCGGGGTCGCGTCCGGCGAGAACCAGGCGCCCATTCGAGACGTGAGATTCGAATACCTGGGTTGCTGAAGGCATGTCAAACTCTTTGGTGAATCGCCCCAAAAACTCGCCTTCCTCACCACGGCCAAATACATGGAACCACAGATGCGGGCGCTGGCTGTCAAACTCTATCATAAAACACTTTTTGGCGTCGCCAAACAAGAAGACATCGCCGCCCTGATAGGCGGTCTTGGCGGCGGGTTTCCATTCAAGGCGGCCTTTTGAGCGGTTCTCACCCGTATACAGCCATAAATGGCCACGGTCTTGTTTGGGCGCCCCCGCGAAAAACATTGACGCGCCAGACGAGATGCAGACCGAGTCAGCCGCGTCAAATTTGGCAGGGGTTTCTTCAATCCAACTGCCCGCGCCAGCGGCGTCAGCCATTGCCGAGTAGACCACTGGCTCGCCATTGAGCGAGCCCTGCAGCCACAGGCGGCCTTTGTGATGCCACATGCGTTGAATGTGTTTCAACCCTTTGGGCGGCCCAAACGCCTTTGGCTTAGGGCTGACCTGGCGCAGCGGAAAGATACGGCCTTGAAGCGTCCCATCATTGTCTTCGCCAACAAAGTACAAGGCATTGTCTTTGACCGCCAAATGGGCCGACGCCCACTCGCCCCAAACGCGGCCAACATGCTTCAACGAAGATTTCGAAGTTGATTGTTCAGGCTCTTTCCATATATCGCCGCTGTCCATCAAGGCGTAACGCACACCGTCGTTGACCGCCACCGTTTTTACATCGGCGACATACTGTGTGATTTGTTCCCACGCGCCCTGGTTATCGATTGAGTTGTCGACCAGTGAATCGGGCGCTGACAAGGGCGCTTGGTGGGCGAGAAGTTCATCCATCTCTTTTCGCCGCATACGCTCGTTGTTGATTCGATACCCCAGCCAAGACGCTAACGCCGCCGCCAACAACAACCACATCCAGCCTGAGTGGCTCTCGGGTGAAGATTGTTGATGGGGTGCTGTCGTTCGGTTAAACGCTATCGCGCTGGCAAATTCGATTTCATCCGTAGCGCGTGAAGTTCGGCCGCTGGTTGAGAATGACGACCCGCCGCCCGCGACGCCGGTTCCATCCGAGCTGGGCCTGACCGCGCCGAAGCGTTTGTTGACGCGCTCTTTTTCGAGCCAGTCAGCCATCTTCGAACCAGCAGCCCCCTCGCGTTGGTCGCCCCCGCCTGTGGAACCGCCGCTTTCGCTAGTAGGCCGCTCGCCGTCATTGGCGGGGCCGTCTTCGCCATTGGGGGCATTGGATTCGTCGCCGCCGCCCTGGGCGTCTTTGTTGTGTTGGGCGTTTCCATTTGGCTTATTTGCCCGCGATGAACTCAACACGCTGCTGAGTGGAAGTGAAGCCGGGCTTGAGAATGGGACTATCGTAGGCGGCGACAGCGGCAGTACGGGTTTCTGTTGTTGGTCTTGTTCGCCGGGGTTGCCATTGCCCTCATCCTGCTTGGCGCTTTCTTGATTGGGTGAATCAGACGAACTGCTGGCTGGCGTGTTGACGCCGCTGCCAGCGCCCGCGACGCCTTTACCGGGTTCTTGCGGCTGGCCGCCAGAACCACTGTTTGAACCACTGCCGCCCGCCGCCGCCCCTGGGCCTGAACCGGCTCCATCGCCCGATGGCCCCGGTGAACCGCCGTTGTTTCCATCACTATTCTTTTGTTGTTGTTCGCCAGATTCGGGTTTACTTTCTTCGTCTGGCTCGTTCTCTTTATTTTTTCCATCCCCGTCATCTTCACTAGGTGTTTTGGCCTTCGATTGGTCTGTCTGATTGGCGTCTGTTGTTGACGATTCGTTCTTCGAGTTGTTGTTTGATGCCTGACTTGGATTCGACGAACCGCTTGTAATATTTGTGTTGGGCGATTGTTGTTCGTTTTTGTTTTCATTTTTGTTATTGTCGCCTTGGGGCGGTTGATTCATCTTGTTTGACGGCGAGCCATTGGTATTTGAGGTCGAAGATGAATTCTGCGAGTTTGACTTCGGCGCTGACTTACTGGCTTTTGAAGGCGACGCGCCGCTGTTTGATGAACCGCCGGATGGGTTTGAAACGCTGTCGCCGTCCAGGCTGAAATCTGAATCGACCTCTTCGCTCTGCATCATATCCAGATCAGTCGACGCGTCGACGCTAACGCCTCCACCAGACCCAACGCCGCCGCCCTGGGCGCTGTCATAGTGGTTAGCGTCTTTTTCTGCTTCGCTCTCGCCGTTGCTATAGGCGACTTCGATTGGCGGCAACTCGTCGCGCAAAATCGGCGAGCCGTCAGGCCGCGTCAACCGGTATTGAAGATAGCGCCCTCGGCGGTTCATTTGGGTTGAATCAGACTGGACGGGCTGGCTCCAGGCGCTGTAAGGCTGGCCCGCTGCCGGGCTGGTGCGGTATTGCAATTCAATGCCGCTTGGTTCGGGGTCCCAGGTGAGAGAGAGCATGCGTCCGCCCTCTCCCAGGTCAAATTCGCCCATCACCGCAGCGCCTGAAGAATTTGAAGAAACCATCAAATCTTGTTGGTCCCATGAGAGGCCGGCGCCGCCGCCGCCGAACGAGCCACGCCAGGTTTGAGCGTTTCGGGAATGTTGAGATTGATTGGAAACCACCAGATCGCCGGCATCATTCACAAAGAACGACTTGACTTGACCAACTGGCGCCTTGCCCATGTCAGTCCATTGGGGCGATGGGCTGCCCGCCTCGCTTGAAACGATGCGCCATTCGCCTTGCTTTTCGACGGCGGTGATGACCCGGTTATGGGCGAACACTGGCTGGACGTGCTGACTGGCTTGGGGAGCGGCGCCCCAATTTTCTGAAACGGGGTTGGAACTCGAAAGGTCTTTGCGGATCACTTTCGCATTTGACGTACCGGGGTCCTCAATCGTGTATTGCCAGAATGGAGCGCTCTGAGATTGCGAGCCGCCGACCCAGGCGCCGCTGAAGTCTGAGTCAACTTTGTGAGACGCGCGCTGAATCTCAGCCGACGCATAGATTGACACGGCGATGAAAATCATGACGGTTATGATTGACTTGGCGAGTTTCATCCCAATGGCCCCTTAATCAATGAGTGAATATAGAGCCAGAAACACGCCAAACTTTCTGATTCAACACCATTCAGGACAACGTGTTTGATTTTATATACTTAGGTCAAATAATCCAACTTGCTTTCATTCCCTGGATTCACTGGTTTCCCTCATTCTGGCGGACAGTTTGATATCTTCTGTCAATTTGAGAGGATGAACATGGAAAAATACCTTTTTCATTTTGAGGGGTGGGGTAAAATGAATTGGTAGCTTTGAACTCACTTCAATTGACAGGCGGGCCAAATCCGCCTATGTTTCCTAGTTCCATTGAAAAAAACCAAACGAAGCAAAGGGGATATCCGAATGCGAAGTATTGTATTGTTTCCACTAGCGTTATGCGCTATCACGCTCTTCGCCGCTTCCGTTACCGCCCAAGAAAAGAAAGTAGGTAAAATGGACGTGAAACCCGAAGAAGAAATCGCGTTGTTAATCACCAGCGAAGGTGATATGGCGCTTCGCTTTTTTGAAGACGTCGCCCCCGGCCACGTCAAAAACTTCAAAGACTTGGCGCGCAAAAAAGACAAAAAGGGCGAATTGTTTTATGATGGAACCAAGTTTCACCGCGTTATCAAAGGCTTTATGATTCAAGGCGGCGACCCCAATTCTAAAGATGACAGCAAACAATCGAGTTGGGGAATGGGCGGCCCAGGCTATCAAATCAAAGCCGAATTCAACAAGAAGTCTCACAAGCGCGGCACGCTTTCAATGGCGCGTTCGGCTAACCCCAACTCAGGCGGCAGCCAGTTCTTTATCTGCCACCAGGCGGCGCCTCATCTCGACGGTCAATACAGCGTATTTGGCGAACTGATTGACGGCTTTGACACCCTCGACAAAATTGCGAATACCAAAACAGCCCCGGGAGACAGGCCCGTTGAGCCAATCGTTCTCAAACAGGTTAAACTCATGAGGTATGAAGACTACAAAAACAGCAACGAACCAAAAGACAAAGACGGCGACAGTTAATCAACGCTGACCGTAGTCTGAACAACAAAGGACACTATCCGTTTGCGGCTTCACAGCCGTAAGCGCAGCGTAAGGCGTGTTGAAGGCCGATGTTCAGCAATGTCGGCTCGTGAATCAGGTCAGGTCCGAAAGGAAGCAGCCTTCAGCGATTCCCGGCATGTGTTTGATGCGGCTGGAGCGCCTTGCGCTGTCGCTTAAGTTATCGAACGGTACAGCGATGTAACCAATGATTTCACTTGAGGGCGATGGTATCATGTCGACGCGATCTACACGCTTTATTGTTTCCGCGCTCAAACATCGTCCTCAAACCTTTGGCGAAGTTCTCGCCCAAGACCATGTCATCCGCACGTTAAAACACAGCCTCGAACGCAAGCGAATCGCCAACGCCTATATCTTCTCCGGATCGCGCGGCACGGGCAAAACCACCAGCGCGCGCATCTTCGCCAAGGCGCTCAATTGTGAGAACCTTCAAAACGCTGAGCCGTGCAACAAGTGTGAATCCTGCACGGCGGTGATGCGCGGGGTTCATCCTGACGTGATTGAGATTGACGCGGCGTCAAACACCAGCGTCGATAACATACGCGACTTGCGTGAAGACGCGCGGTTTTCGCCGTCTCAGTCGCAATATAAAATCTACATCATTGATGAAAGCCACATGCTCTCCAAAAGCGCCAACAACGCGTTTTTGAAGACGCTTGAAGAACCGCCCGCGCATTGTAAGTTTATCTTCGCGACCACGGAGCTGCATAAGATCCCCAATACCATCCTTTCGCGCTGCCAGCGGTTTCAGTTTCGGCGCATCCCGGTGGCGGTCATTGTCGACCATCTCAAGTCAATCTTACAAAACCAGGATGAAATCAAACTGCCAGACGAAGACGAACTCAGCCGGGTGCTGTTTCACATCTCGCGCCGGGCCGAGGGCGTGTTGCGCGACGCGCTGGTCTTGCTTGACCAGGCGCTGGCGTTTTGTTCGGGCGGGCTGAACGCCGCTGAAACCGAAGAGATTCTCGGCGTGATCGAGTTTGACCGCATTGACGCGTTCGTGCGCGCCATGTTCGACAACCAGGCCCAAGAGGCGTTTGCGCTGATTGACCAGATTGCCGACATGGGCAAAGACATGCGCCTGTTTTTGTCTGAGAGCCTTAAGCACCTGCGCAACCTGGCGGTCTGTAAGCTCGCTGGCGCCGACGTTGACTTGCTCGACCTGCCGATTGAGTTTATCAAGCAGGTCGAAGACACCGCCGACAAGACCAGCCTGGAGCAGATTCTCTATATCACCGACATGCTGTGGGACGCTGAGCGCCGTATGCAGTTCTCCTCTGACGCGCGGCTGATCTTAGAGATGTATGCGCTCAAGGCGTCAAAAGTCGCCCAAGCGGTGAAGATCAACGACCTGATCAACCAGATTGGCTCCGCGCCAGTTTCGCTACCGCAGGCGGCGGCGCCCAACCCCAGCGCTGATGCGTTAACAAGCGCCCCGGCGCCGAAAGACAAAGCGCCCGAAACTCCAGAACCAGTAGAAAGCGCTGCGCCCGCTGATGATGACCCGCCCCCGGCTAAAAATGATCCGGCGCCGAAGGCAGAGGCGGCGCCCGCCGCTGCGCCAGCGCCTGAACCAAAACGCAATGAACCGACCGCTGATTTGTTGCGTTCAACATGGAACCAGTTTCTCCATGAAGTTGAGCAAGAAAACCCGTTTCTGGCGGGCAGCCTCAGTGACAGCGTCCCCATTGAAATCACTGGGCAAAACCTGCGCATCGCCCTGCCCGCCCAAAACGCGTATCATTTGAAATTGCTCAACCAACCGCGCAACGGCAAGGCGATTACTCAGTTTCTACAAAAATCATTCGGCAAGCCGCTCCAAGCAATCTATGAAGTGCGTCAGGACATGCCAACCGCTGAATCAACCAGCGACGACGACGCCCCTGGGCCTGAAACCCCGGCGCTTACCCGCGGTGAGTTATTAGAGAAGGTTCAACAAGACCCGGTGATGAGTAAAATCTTAGAGGAGCTGCCGGGGCGCATCACCGACATCAAACCCGAAAAAGCCTGACCCGGCGCCATAGGAGCCAATATGAAAGGCCTTGGAAATTTAGGAAACATCGGCAACCTGCTTTCGCAAGCCAAACAGATGCAGCAAAAAATGGCCGATATTCAGGCCGAACTCGAACGCGAAACCGTGACCGGGTCAGCCGGCGGCGGCATGGTCCAGGTCACTATGAACGGAAAGCAAAAAGTGACCGCGATTAAAATCGAGCCTGATATCGTCGATACCAACGACCTGAGCATGGTAGAAGACTTAATCGTGATCGCCGTCAACGAAGCCCAAGACCGCGTGCAGGAAGTGGTCAAAGAACGCATGAGCTCGCTCACCGGCGGCATCGACATTCCAGGAATCACTTCATGAACGACGCCCATGCCCCGCTCTCGTCTGCTCCCATCATTGAGGCGGCGGTGACGCAACTGGCGAAGTTGCCCGGCATCGGCCCGCGCATGGCGCAGCGGCTGGTGTTGGCGTTGCTCAAGCGCCCCAAGCAAGAAGTCGAAGACCTGGCCAACGCATTGTCTCAACTCGTCAACAACGTACGCGCCTGCAGCGTGTGCGGCCATTTTGACCAGAGCGACCCCTGCAAAATTTGCAGCGACGCCCGCCGCGACCCCCGCGTGATCTGCGTCATCGAACAACAACAAGACCTGATCGCGGTAGAACGCACGGGCAAGTTTAACGGGCAATACCACATCCTCGGCGGCGTGCTCTCACCCATCGACGGCGTCGGGCCGGAAGAGATCGGCATCCCCAAACTCATCAAGCGCCTTCAAGAACCGGTCGAAGAAATTATCCTGGCGACCAACCCTACCATCGAAGGCGACGCGACGGCGCATTACATACAAGACGCGGTCAAGCCGCTGGGCATCAAAGTCACCCGCCTTGCCCGCGGGCTGCCCTCGGGCAGCGACATTGAATACGCCGACGAAACCACCCTCACCCTCGCCCTCTCATCCCGCTTTGAGATGAAGTGAGGGGCGGCCTCGCCGCCTTTTGTGTAGTATCTAGCAGCCTAAAATATCATCAATTATTTTCGGAACCAATCGCTGTCCGCCGCGGCGAATTCTCCCAGAGGGTGTAGAGGTTATGTTTTCGCTCATCACCAAGTAGGGCGGGTTGAGCGCGAGCGATACCCGCCAAATGGTCTTACAACTGAATGGCCGGCCGGCCTGTGGAAAACATCGGGCGTAGCGCTCTGCGCCCCTACCGTTTTTACTCAGATTTCTGAATTTCTTTCGCCCATTCGCGCAGGTCGAGAATCGCTGTGCCTAACACGCCCGCCGAGCCCCGGTAATTTTTGGCGCCGCGCGGTTGGTTATAAATGTCATACCACTCATAAAAGTCGTCGTTGGCGATCACCCGGTCGAGCATTGGCTCTAAGGTTTGATAGGCCAATCCGTAATCACGATATTTGATAATCGCCTGTACGACGCGCCCGCCCCACCAGGTCCAATCGCCGCCGTTCTGGTAAGAGTAAGGCCTCATGATGGGGTTTTGAAATGTCTCCGCCGGGTAGGGCGGATACAGCGTCAGACCCAAGGTCGCCGCGCCGCAATTGGCCGCCAGGGTTTGCATCTGCGAAATGGATTGAGTGAATTCTTTTGGAGTCAATACGCCCGCAAGCGCCGCGCAGGCCGTGCCGCCGAAATAATAAATCTCGTCTTCATCCAATGCGTCGATAAACGCCGAACCGTCAATATACCGATGAGGGTGAAATTTGTTGTTGCCGCTGTCCCACAGGTGTTTGCGCAAATTGTCTTTGATCTGGGTGTGGACTTCGCGCCAGCGCTCTTTGGTTTGATTGTCGTCAACCAGAGAGATGAAGTGATCAATCGCGATGAGAAACATGGCGTTGTCATAAACATCGACGCAGAATTTTGTCGACTCGTCTATCACCACGCCCCAAGGGTGGCCGGGTTGAACATCGCCCCAGTCGACGGTGGTTGCACCCCAGATTAGGCCGTATTTATCGGTAAAGCGGTGTTCCATTAAGAAAGTCAGCGCGCGTTCCATTCGCGACAACACGGTCTCGCCGCCAACCACTTCATCAAGAATCGCCCTGTCTTTGGTTGATTGGATGTATAGATACACCGCCTGGATGAGCGAGGTTTCTTGGTCGGTCTCGACGGTGTTCTTATGTGCGCGAAACTCAGGCGCGAGAGGCGACTCGATATAGTCATAGCCTGCGTTGGCTTTCTCGGTGGGGATATACCCGTCGATGATGTTGCCGTCTTCGCCTTGGAACTTAAAAAAAACCAACAGGTCTTGTTTGATGCTTTCAGCGTCGCGCACCAGGCAGGCGATCTCGATAAACGTGGCGTAGTCGCGGATCCACACTTCGCCGTATGACGTGCCCGCCGTGGCGCCGCTCTTGAGCAGGTCTTTGGCTTTCTCAAGAACGATGTCCATACGTTTGTCACTCATGACCAAGTTCGCGGACGCCGGGGCCATGCTGGATGCAAATAGAGTGATCGATGAAAGGACGAGTGAGAGAATGATTGAAAGGCTGAAAAAAAGTCGAGTCATGTCGTTGCTCCAGGTTTTGATAGTGTACTTTACCATATTATGGTTTGAGGCGTACATTCGCGCTGAATCCATTTGACGATATTCGTCCTATCAATAATAGACAATCCAACTCAGGCATGGGTGCAACTCT
>CAZKYC010000105.1:0-13678 GCA_964556895.1 uncultured bacterium
CACGTTCACGTGCGGTTTCGTCCGTTCAAACTTTTCCCTCGCCATGGTGGTTCCTCCATTGTGGCGTACGAATCTGCGTGGCTGCCTAATCAAACCAAAACAATTTGATTAAACGCACACAAAGAGACATCGCCGGGGTCGTTTCACTTCACGGCCGCCGCTGCGAGTCCGTTAGGTTACCTATTTATCAGGTCTTCAGAATCGGTTCGTTCTCGGGGAACCAATTAAAAACCCATACCTGCGACGAGTTGTTGCTGCACCGGTTTGGGAGCCTCTTCGTAGTGGGACAAGTGCATCGTAAAGGTTGCACGTCCCTGGGAAAGTGAACGAAGGCTCGTCGCGTATCCGAACATTTCTGACAATGGAACCTCACCCTTGATGACTTGCGATCCGCCGCGTTGCTCAATGCCCGATGTGCGTCCGCGTCTTGAGTTAAGGTTCCCGAGAATGTCGCCCATACATTCTTCCGGGGTGACAATCTCGATTTCCATGATTGGTTCCATCAACACGGGCCCGGCGTTTTCAACTGCCTGCCGAAAGGCGATGGAGGCCGCAATCTGGAAGGCCAGTTCAGTAGAGTTCGCTTGATCATGCGAACCAGCAACTAGCCGTGCTCCTATATCGAGCATAGGAAAGCCAATAAGAATACCGCTTTGCAGGTTTTCCATCAAGCCCTGATGAACAGATTCTGCAAAAACTTTTGGAATAATTTCTTCGGGCGCTTCATTGATAAATTCAAAGCCCTGGTCGCGCTTTCGAGGATAAATTTCAATCTCAACATGAGCGAACATATTTTTGCCCGCCTGTTGGCGCTCGTAGCGCTCTTCAGCACGACTGGTTTTTGTAATTGTTTCTCGATAGGCGACCTGCGGCTTACCGACATTGGCCTGAACGCCATATTCACGAAGGATTCTATCTATAATGATTTCAAGGTGTAACTCGCCCATACCCGATAAGATGGTTTGCCCTGTTTCTTCGTCTGATTTGACGTGAAAGGTCGGATCTTCTTCCATCATCCGTTCGAGGGCGAATTCAAGTTTGTCTTGATCGGCGACTGTTTTGGGTTCGACTGCAATGGCAATCACCGGGTCTGGATAGGTCAAATTTTCAAGCAAAATTGGGTGATTAAGATCACAAAGCGTGTCGCCCGTTGTGGTAAAGTTCACTGGAGCGCAAGCGATATCACCTACTGTAACTTCGCCAATTTCCTCTTTTTTGTTGGCGTGCATGCGAAGCAGGCGCCCGATTTTCTCTTTTTTCCCTTTTGAGGCGTTCAACACGGCTTTTCCCGCCTGGGTCTTGCCTGAATAAACTCGGAAGAACGCCATTCGTCCATGAGAGTCGGCGATGATTTTGAATGCGAGAGCAGAAAATGGTTCAGATATATCCGCTTTACGCACTTCTTCTTTTTCGCTTTGTGGGTGAATTCCCTTCACTGGCGGAACATCAAGCGGCGACGGCAAATAATGAATGACCGCATCAAGCATCAACTGGATGCCTTTATTTTTAAGCGCTGAACCGCACATCACCGGCACCAATTCGCTGGAGACGGTCGCTTTTCGAATCGCTCGATGAATCGCCGCCGCTTCAACGGGTTCGCCTTCGAGAAAGGCGTGCATGATGTCATCGTCATAGTCTGCGATGGTTTCAATCATGTTGCTGCGGGCGGTTTCGGCGGTTTCAATTAAGTCTTCAGGAATGTTTGTGTCTGAAAATGTCGTGCCGTAATCATCCGACCCTTCTTCCCAGACGCGGGCTTTCATTTCGATCAAGTCGATGACGCCGCGAAAGTCAGACTCAGCGCCAATGGGAATTTGAATCGGCAACGGCCTCGCGCCCAGACGGTCTTTCACCTCACCAACCACACGCTCAAATTCAGCGCCGGTACGGTCCATTTTGTTGATGAAGGCAATTCGGGGGACATGGTAACGGTCTGCTTGGCGCCATACGGTTTCTGATTGGGGTTCAACGCCGCCCACCGCACAAAACACAACCACGGCGCCATCAAGAACACGCAAAGAGCGCTCAACCTCAATGGTGAAATCAACGTGGCCCGGAGTGTCAATGATATTGATCTGGTGATCGTTCCATTGGCAATAGGTGGCTGCGGAGGTAATGGTGATTCCCCGCTCTTTTTCCTGTTCCATCCAGTCCATTTCAGCGGCGCCGTCGTGGACTTCACCGATTTTGTGGGTGCGCCCGGTGTAATAGAGCACGCGCTCGGTGGTGGTCGTCTTGCCTGCATCAATGTGGGCGGCGATCCCGATATTGCGAATTATGGAGAGGTCGTTTTTTTTTGCGCACACGGTCGTTGTCTGATGAAATCCAGTTGAGTTGATTTAAAACGCCGAGGCTGTAAGGCCTCGGCGTGATTGTCGGTTTGAGCAAACCAGCGAGACGGATACGCTGTTTGCGAGAGTGGTTACCAGCGATAGTGGGCGAACGCTTTGTTGGCTTCGGCCATGCGGTGTGTGTCTTGTTTCTTCTTAATGGCAGTGCCTTGGTTTTGGGCGGCGTCAAGTAATTCGCCCGCGAGTTTGGCGCGCATGTTGCGCTCACTGCGGGAACGGGCGGCGCCGACCAACCAGCGAATCGCCAATGTTTGTTGACGCGCGGCGCGAACTTCGACCGGAACCTGGTAGGTCGCGCCACCGACGCGGCGGGAACGAACCTCTAGCGTCGGCTTCACGTTGTCGACAGCAGATTGAAACATTTCAATCGGGTCTTTTTCGGCTTTTTTCTTGATTTCTTCAAGCGCGCCATAAAAGACTTGTTCGGCCAATGACCGCTTGCCGTCCAGCATGATTCCATTGATAAATTTGCTCACCAATACGTTCTTGTAGACAGGATCGGGAGCGACTTTCCGTTGTTCCGCGCGGTTTTTTCTTGACATTTTGCTTTATCTCTCCAAAGACTCGTTCAATTTGTTTTTGATGTTTCTTATTCTTTCGGGCGCTTCGAGCCGTATTTTGAGCGGCCGCGGCGGCGGGATTCAACGCCGATGGTTTCTAGGACGCCGCGAATTACGTGATAACGCACGGACGGCAGGTCTTTCACACGCCCGCCGCGAATCAGAACGATCGAGTGTTCCTGAAGATTGTGGCCTTCGCCAGGAATATACGCATTCACTTCAATGCCGTTGGTCAAGCGGACGCGAGCCACCTTGCGAAGCGCCGAGTTGGGCTTTTTGGGGCTCATGGTCCAAACGCGAGTACAGACGCCGCGCTTTTGCGGGCAGCCTTTCATCGCTGGCGCTTTGGATTTTTTGGTTTTGGTCTTGCGTCCCTTTTTGATCAGCTGATTGATCGTCGGCATAATAAGTCCTTATGACTAAAGTAATTCGGTTTGGTTTGGTTCCACAAAATGGACCCCGTTCATGCGTTTTAGACGCAATAGGGGCGCAAGTGGAAAAGAATAAGAGCGATGAGGCCAATCGTCAAGCCTCACCGCCCTGTTTTTCTTCGAATTAAACCGGCGCCTGCACGCGGTCTTTGCTGAGGATTTCGTTGTAATACTTTTCGTGATACCCCCACCCGGTGCCTGCGGGAATCAAGTGGCCCATGATGACATTTTCTTTGAGGCCAAGCAGGTGGTCGACCTTGCTGCTGATCGCGGCCTGGGTCAACACCCGGGTCGTCTCCTGGAAGGAAGCGGCCGAGATAAATGATTCCGTATTCAACGAGGCTTTGGTAATACCGAGCAGCCTTGGCTTAAACTGGGCCGGTTTACCGCCCTGTTGCATGACGCGCTCGTTTTCCTTGCTGACCTGGTAACGGTCAATGTCTTCATCTAACAAGAAGCTGGTATCGCCCGATTCGGTGATCGTGACCTTTCGGAACTGTTGGCGAACAATCACTTCGATGTGTTTATCGTTAATGCCGACGCCTTGAAGACGATAGACTTCTTGAACTTCGTTGATGAGATACATCTGGGTCGCACGCTCGCCCATGACCTCAAGATATTCGTGGGGGTCAATCGAGCCGTCAACCAATTTGTCGCCGGTAGACACCCAGTCACCATCGTGAATGATGACGTGTTTTCCCGCGTCGATTTCGTGAGCGCTTAACACTTCGCCGTCTTTGTCAGTGATCAAGATAATGCGGGTGCCGCGGCGGCGTTTCTTACCGATTTTGTCTTCGATTTGTTCAGCCAGTTCTTCGAGTTCATCCGGCATCGGGATTTTCACCCAGCCGTCAACCTTGGTGATAATCGCCAGGTCGCGCTGTTTGGGTCGGCGCGCCTCGAAGAGTTCTTCAACCCGCGGCAGACCACCGGTCACATCGCGGGATTTAAAGGTCTCTTTGGGAATCTTGGCGAGAATATCGCCCGGCTTCACTTCATCGCCGTCATTCACAACGATATGGGCGCCTGATGGTAAAGAGTGATATTCCGGCGATTTGCCGCGTTTTTTGATGATAAGCGACGGGTGTTTGTCTTCGCGGTGTTCCATGACGATCATTTGAGACGACGCCCCGCCTTCGGGACGTTGGCGGCGCATGGTGACGCCTTCGATGATTTGTTCGAAGTGAACCGTACCGTCCGCTGAAGCGATTTCAGCTTTGAAGTAGGGGTCCCAGCGAGAAATGACGTTGCAATCGTCTTTCTTACCTGTCGTTCGGAAGAACGAGGCGCCACGGCGTTCGATTTCTTCTCCATCGGCGACAAAGATGGTCGCGCCGAGTGAGATGCCGCCTTCTAACTGGCGGAACCGGTCGGCCAACTGTTCGGTATGGGCCAAGATCATGCCGCTGAGGACGTCAGCGCCGTCTTCAACGGTGATGATTGAGCCTGGCGGCAAGGTGTATTCATCGATAATTTCTTCGTTTCGGTCGACAACGCAAATACGCGGCGGCTTGCCGCTGGTGTAGTCGCTAATGATTGACTTAAGATTGTTGGTCACGGGGTCAAGCACGCGGCGAATAGTGACGCCTTCGACGATATCCGCAAAGCGAATCTTGCCTTCTGTGCGGGCGATTGTGGGCGTGACATGATAGGCCAGGTGTTGCCCTGCTTTCACCGAGTCGCCATCTTTGATCATCAGGCGATGGCCTGGTTGTAGATGGTAGACTTCAGAATTACCGCCTTTTGTCACCTCAACCTGCCCACCAAAGTGGTTGCGAGGAACAATTAACTCGTCGCCGTCTTTTACGAGGTCTTTCATGGTGATGTCGTGTAATTTTGCTTTCCCATCAATTAAGGCGACTACCGGTACTTGAAGCGGGTTCCACTCGGCGATCAAGTCGCCAGGAGACACGCGGTCGCCATCGTTAGCATGAATTACAGCGCCCAACGGAATGCTGGAGAACGAAGCGACTTCTTTGCCCCGGGTGTTCATTAACAGAATTGAACCGCCGTCACGGGTTACGCAAAGTTTTTTGCCCATCGAAATGGTTTCAAGTTTGTTGAACTTGATGAGAGGTTCGCTGCGGCTTAATCCATCGGGGCATTTTACATTGGAGCGCAACAAGACCGGGCGGCCAATATTATTGACCGCAATGAGGTCTTTCTTACGGTTTTCGACCAGGCTGAGGTTGATGTATTTCACTATGCCTGACTCACCATCGCGAAGGCCGCCCACACCATCATCATTGTGGCGCATGCGAATTTCGGATTCTTCGAGAATACGGCTGGTTGTACCACCGATGTGGAAGGTGCGAAGCGTCAGCTGGGTGCCCGGCTCGCCGATGGATTGGGCGGCGATGATGCCTGTCGCTTCACCAATGCGCACCGGCTGGCGGCGCGAGAGGTCGCGACCATAACATTTCGCGCAAACGCCGCGAGGCGACTCACACGCAACCACGGAGCGGATATACACGCTTTCCAGCCCGCAGCGGCCAATCATCATCGCGGCGGCTTCTTCAATTTCTTCGCCTTGGGTTACGATCACGTTACCGTTAAGCGGGTTGATGATGTCTTCCGCGGCGGTACGGCCTAACACGCGGTCTTCGAGCGATTCCATTTCCTGGTCGCCCTCTTTAATCGCCGAAACATCAAGCCCGGCGAGTGTTCCGCAATCGGGTTCTGTAATAATAACGTCTTGAGCAACGTCGATCAGGCGGCGAGTGAGATAGCCCGCTTCAGCCGTCTTGAGCGCGGTGTCAGCGAGGCCCTTACGGGCGCCGTGAGTGGAAATGAAGTATTCTAACACGGTGAGGCCTTCTTTAAAGTTCGACTCAATGGGCGATTCGATAATTTCACCGATGCCACCCGTCAACTTTTTCATCGGCTTCGACATCAATCCGCGCATGCCCGCCAGTTGGCGAATCTGTTGTTTCGAACCGCGAGCGCCAGAGTCAGCCATGATATAAATCGGGTTAAAGCCTTGGTTGTCGGTCTTTAACTCGTCCATCATTTCTTCGGCGACTTTTTCGGTGGTTTCGATCCAGCGGTCGATGACCTTGTTATAGCGCTCAATGTCAGTGATCGCGCCTTTTTCAAACTGATCGAGAATGACCTGAACTTCTCCGCGCGCGGCGTCAAGCATCTCAAACTTACGTTTAGGCACAATCATGTCAGACAGCCCGATTGAAATGCCGCCCACTTTAGCGTAGTGGTAGCCGATATCTTTGAGGTCGTCTAAGAATCTCGCTGAGCGTTCTTTGCCGCATTGTTTGTAACAATCAAGCACCAGTTGGGCCAGCGACTTTTTGTTGAATATTTTGTTCACGAAGCGCAGCTCATCAGGCAAAATGTCATTAAAGAGAATGCGGCCCGCGGTGGTTCGCAGGCGGATGCCTTTGATCCGCACTTCGATTTCATCTTGCAAGCCAATGACGCCGTGGTCGTAGGCGATTAACGCCTCGCGTTCATCGGTGTAGCGTTTGGGTTCTGCGCCGTTGATGGCGTTGCGCACCTTGGTCAAAAAGTAGCAGCCCAAGACGATATCCTGGCTGGGCGTCGCAATCGGCGTCCCACTCGCGGGGCCGAGGATATTGTGCATCGCCAACATCGAACGGCGGCATTCTTCCTGCGCCTCTTGTGACAATGGAACGTGGACCGCCATCTGGTCGCCGTCAAAGTCAGCGTTGAAGGCGGTGCAAGTCAACGGGTGAAGGCGAATCGCCTTGCCCTCAACCAAGGTCGGCTGAAACGACTGCATCCCCATACGGTGAAGGGTCGGGGCGCGATTGAGAATGACCGGGTGGTCTTGAATGACTTCTTCGAGAACGTCAAACACTTCTGGGTCGCCGCGCTCAATTTTTCGTTTGGCGCTGCGAATGGTGGTGACTTCGTCTAATTCTTCCAAACGGCGAATGATAAACGGCTCGAACAGTTCGAGCGCCATTTGTTTGGGCAAACCGCACTCGTTGTATTTTAAGTTCGGACCGCAAACAATAACCGAACGGCCTGAGTAGTCGACCCGCTTGCCGAGAAGGTTTTGGCGGAAACGGCCTTGCTTGCCTTTCAACATATCGCTGAGCGACTTGAGCGGACGGTTGTTTGAGCCTTTGACCGGGCGACCGCGGCGGCCGTTGTCTAACAAGGCGTCGACCGCTTCTTGAAGCATGCGCTTTTCGTTGCGGATAATGACTTCCGGCGCGCGCACCTCTTTCAATCGGCGCAGGCGGTTATTGCGGTTAATCACGCGGCGGTATAAATCATTGAGGTCAGACGTCGCAAAACGCCCGCCGTCGAGCGGCACCAAAGGCCGCAAATCAGGCGGAATCACAGGCAACACTTCCATAATCATCCATTCAGGACGGTTGCTGCTGTTTTTGAAGTCGCCGATGACCTTGAGACGCTTAATACAGCGTTTGACTTTTTGTTTTGACTTGCCTTCGCGGATGACTTTGCGCATCTCATCGGCCATCGCGTCTAGTTCGAGATTCTGTAAAATCTCCTGGATTGCTTCGGCGCCCATGCCGACGCGGAAATCGCTGCCGTATTCTTCACGCATACGCAGATATTCGCGCTCACTGAGAACATCCATGTAATTCAACTCAGCGCTGCCTGGGTCAAGGACGATGTATTCTTCGTAATAGAGAACGCGCTCAAGCGTCTTGATCGAAAGGTCTAATAACAACGCCAGGATGCTGGGCACGCCCTTCGAAAACCAGATATGGGCAACGGGCATCTCAAGTTCGATATGGCCCAGGCGGCTGCGGCGAACCCGCGACTGGGTGACTTCAACGCCGCAGCGGTCGCACACCACGCCGCGGTGTTTGATACCCTTAAACTTGCCGCACGAACATTCATAGTCGCGGGTCGGGCCGAAGATCCGTTCACAGAACAGGCCGTCGTTTTTGGGCTTGTAGGTTTTATAGTCGATGGTCTCCGGGTTTTTTACTTCCCCATACGACCAACCGCGAATCTGGTCGGGCGACGTCAAACTGATCCGAATCGAGCGGACGCGGTTGATATCGCGTATTTCATCTTCGCGCCGTTTAGACGCTGGCGTTTGCAACGATTTCCACATAGGAGCGGGCTCCTTACATAGGGTCTAATTTGGGTTCACAGGAACGGTTACTTGCTCTCCACCAATTCGGTGGTCTTTGGCGCTTCTCGCGCCGCTTTTTCGCCTGGCTCGCCTGACTCTTCGCCTTCTTCTTCGACCAATTCAATACCAAGCGCGAGGCTTTGCAGTTCCTTGATGAGTACATAGAACGACTCAGGAATTCCTGGCGCCCGGGCGTTTTTGCCTTTGACGATGGCTTCATAAATGCGGTTGCGGCCTATAATGTCATCTGATTTAACAGTGAGTAGTTCCTGTAAGGTGTGGGCGGCGCCGTATGCTTCGAGCGCCCACACTTCCATCTCGCCCAAGCGCTGGCCGCCAAACTGCGCCTTGCCGCCCAACGGTTGTTGGGTAACCAGCGAGTAGGGCCCAATGGAGCGAGCGTGAATTTTATCGTCAACCAAGTGGTTGAGTTTTAACATATAGATCATGCCGACGGTGACTTTTTCAGCGAATGGTTCGCCTGTTCGGCCATCGATGACGGTTGACTTGCCGGTTTCAGGAAGTTCCGCTTTTTTCAGCAACTCGATCACATCGGCTTCTTTGGCGCCGTCAAAGACAGGCGTCGCGATATGGAAGCCGAGTTTATGAATCGCCCAGCCGAGGTGAGTTTCAAAAATCTGGCCGACGTTCATACGAGACGGAACGCCGAGCGGGTTTAAGGTAATATCGACCGGGGTGCCGTCTTCGAGGTGAGGCATGTCCTCGACCGGAACGACGCGGGAGATAACGCCTTTGTTTCCGTGGCGGCCCGCCATCTTATCGCCGATTGAAAGGCGTTTTTTCTTGGCGACATAGACCTTGACCATTTTGAGCACGCCCGGCGGCAAGTTATCACCAGTTTTGATGTACTCAACTTGTTTTTCATACTGCTGTTGAATTTCTTCCAGGTCAGCGCGGTATTTCATTCGCAAGTGGTCAAGAACGGGGTCGTCAGGGATGGTCAAATCGCGAAGGTCCAGGTCACCCAGTTTATTCAGGTCATTCTTGGTGACCTTTTTGCCTTGCGACAACAGAATCTCGCCCGTGAGTGGATTCACAATGTCGCTTTTTAATTCGCGGCCAATCATGGCTTTTTCAGCGCGTTCGATCCATTCGGCGTCAATCGCTTCGGTATTCTTGTCGCGGTCAGCTAACAGGCGCTTGATGGCGCGTTCGTCTTCGCTACGGCTGCGTCCGCCGCGCATCTTACGGGCGAAGACCTTGACGTCAACAACAATGCCTTTTGTACCCGGCGACGCCTTCAGCGAGATGTCTTTGACGTCTTCGGCGCGCTTACCAAAGATCGCGCGAAGCAGTTTTTCGACGTTTGAGGTCTGAACTTTGCCCTTCGGAGAAATCTTACCGACGAGAATGTCGCCAGGGCTGACCGGAGCGCCGATGCGAATCACGCCGTTTTCGTCCAGGTTGCGTAAGGCTTCATCACCAACATTGGGGATATCGCGAGTGATTTCTTCTTCACCGAGTTTGGTGTCGCGCGCTTCGACTTTAAATTCTTCGATGTGAACGCTGGTAAAGACGTCTTCTTTGATAAAGCGTTCGCTAACGACGATGGCGTCTTCGAAGTTTGCGCCTTCCCACGACATAAACGCAACCAAGACGTTTTTGCCAAGAGCGATTTCGCCCTTGTCGGTCGCGGGGCCGTCAGCGATAACCCAACCGGCTTTCACCTTGTTGCCTTTGCGCACAATCGGCTTCTGGTTAACGCAGGTGTTTTGGTTGGAGCGCATGAACTTCTGTAGTGTGTATTCATCGACATCGTTGTCGTGTTCGGGGTTGTCGGGACGAACCACGATCTTTTCAGCCGAGACATAGTCGACGGTTCCTGAACGTTTGGCGACAACAACGACGCCAGAGTCTTTTGCGGCTTTGTATTCAATGCCTGTGCCCACCAAGGGCGCTTCGGGACGAAGCAATGGCACCGCCTGGCGCTGCATGTTTGAGCCCATCAGCGCGCGGTTGGCGTCGTCGTGTTCCAAAAACGGAATCAGCGCCGATGAGATTGAAACCAGCTGTTTCGGCGACACGTCCATATAGTGAATCTGGTCTGGCGACACCCGCGGGAAATTGCCGCGATACCGGGTCAACACTGTTTCATTGATGTAACGCCCTTTGTCGTCAATCGGGGCGTTGGCCTGGGCGATGATTAAATTGTCTTCATCATCCGCCGAAAGATATTCAATATCTTTTGTTGCAACGCCGTTTTTTACTTTACGATACGGCGTCTCAATGAAACCAAACTCGTTGACGCGAGCGTATGTTGACAAACTTGAAATCAGGCCGATGTTTGGCCCTTCAGGCGTTTCAATCGGGCACACACGGCCATAGTGAGTGTGGTGAACGTCACGCACTTCAAAGCCGGCGCGCTCCCGGTTCAACCCGCCTGGCCCAAGGGCCGACAGGCGGCGCTTGTGAGTCAATTCAGACAGTGGGTTGACTTGGTCTAAGAACTGAGACAACTGGCTGCGGCCAAAGAAGTCAGCGATCGCCGAGGTAATTGGCTTGGCATTGATTAGATTGCGGGGCATGACATTTTCGATGTCCAGAATGCCCATTTTTTCACGGATGGTGCGTTCCATACGCGCCAACCCGACCCGTACTTGGTTTTCAAGCAATTCGCCAATGGTGCGAACCCGGCGGTTGCCCAAGTGGTCGATGTCGTCTGACGCGGCCTCGCCGCGGTACACCGACAACATATATTTCACAACGCCAATCACGTCTTCGACGGTCAGCGTGACGTCTTCAATTGGAATCTCGACCCCTAATTTTTTGTTTAAGCGATAGCGGCCCACGCGCGACAAGTCATAGCGGCGCTCTTTGGTGAATAAGTTTTCAAAGAGCATCAACGCGTTCTTGGCAGCGGGCGGCTCGCCAGGACGAAGAGTCTGATAAATTTCGCCCAGGGCGCTTTCCCGGTCAGACGTATTGTCCTTGAGGATGGTGTTGCGAATAATGTTAAAGTCGCGGGAGTCGCCTTCAACCAGCCAGATTGAACCGGCTTTCATTTCGACGAGTTTGTCAAAGACCGCGTCAGTAATTTCCGTCCCCGCTTCAACGATCACTGAGTTGGTTTCAGGGTCAACATAGTCGCGTGCGACGACTTTGCCGGTCAGGGTATTGCGACTGCGCGAGGTGACTTTGGCTTCACGTTGTTGAATAAACAGGTTGAGGATGGCTTCGTCAGTCTCATAGCCAAACGCGCGCAGCAAAACCGTAGCAGGCAACTTTCGACGACGGTCAATAACGACCGACAACACGTCATTGAGGTCGTTTTCAAATTCCAACCAAGCGCCGCGGTTTGGGATGATGCTGGCTTGAATCAAGCGCTGGCCGCTATGATGGGCTTCGACATTAAAGGTAGCGCCGGGCGAACGGTGTAACTGGCTGACCACTACGCGTTCGGCGCCGTTGATGACGAAGGTTCCCCGTTCTGTCATTAAGGGAATTTCGCCAAGATAAATTTCTTCTTCGCGAATGTCGACAATCTGAGGTTCAGCGTCTTTGTCTTCGGCCTGCTTCACGATCAGCCTGACCTTGATACGCAACGGCGCCGCGTAGGTCATGCCGCGGTCGATGCACTCCATCACCGAATATTTCGGGCGCCCCAGGGTGTAGTTGACAAATTCGAGCGTCGAACCATCACGGCCCTTGACGGGAAAAATCGAACCAAACGCCTGCTGAAGGCCAGCGTCTTGGCGGCGGCCAGGCAATTCTTCGTCTTGAAGAAATAGCGCATACGACTGCTGTTGGGTTTCGATCAAGTCTGGAATTTCGATGACGTCCTGAATTTTGGCGAAGCTGCGTCGTTCGCGCCATGGACATTCATTTACGGCTTGTGTCATGAGCGTCTCCTCAGATCAAGAGGTGTATTTCCATGCTTAGGTCGTTCGTGTAATTCTTTCAGACGGTTGCGTCCACTGCCCTGGACTCGGTTCGACCTTAATCCAGAGGTCTCCATGAGGGAGGCCTACCCCGTGGAACGCACAACGACGATTTCGAAAAAAATCGCTTATGGTTCATTCGCTGGAGGGTTATACTGTTGTATTGTCTGTGTAGCAACGCAAAAATCCCCGTCTTGAAGACGAGGCTATCCCCTTCATTCATTTGACTCTCTATTACTATCATCGCGCGCTATTAAAGGTGAGTGGTACCTGGTTCAATGAGTTTCCCTACTCGAAAACGAATCAAGTCAGAAAAGATAACCTCTTATTTCAATGATGTCAAGGGATTATTGCAACTTTTTTTCTATTATTTCAAAATGGTGTTGACCTCTTGCGTTTCTTGGTCTTATATGAATTGTGGCTCATCTGGGATTTGGAAACTTTTTCTCAAAAGCTCCCTGAGTTGGATTGTCTATTATTGAAAGGACGAATATCGTTTTTTGACCAAATTCCAGACCATCCAGCAAGGGAAATACTCAAATATCGGAAGAACCTGAATTGTTATGTCTACCCAACCCTATTTCAGCTGAAAATTAACGAAAACCCAAATTCTATACAATATCAGATTTATGTAAATGGAGAAAAACGTGTTAGAAGCAATCATTTTTGATATGGACGGCGTATTAGTCGATTCTGAGCAATATATTCGCGAAGCGGCGGTGAAAATGTTCGCCGAAAAGGGGGCCAATGTAAATCCAGACGATTTTTTACCCTTCACCGGAACTGGAGAGAACCGATTTATCGGCGGCGTCGCTAAACTCTATAACGTTGACCTCGATTTAGACGTGGATAAAGCGAGGCTCTACTCGATCTACGCCGATTTGGTCAAGGGAAAGATTGTCCCTTTGGATGGCGTAGTCGATTTCATTTCTACATGCAAGAACAAAGGTTGGAAAATTTCGGTCGCATCCAGCGCTGATGATGTGAAAGTTGATATTAACTTAGATGGAATCGGTATTCCTAGGATCGACTTTGACGCTGTAACGACTGGGAACGATGTTGAACGAACCAAGCCCGACCCCGATATTTTCTTGAAAACTATCAAAAAACTCAGCGTCAAAGCGGAAAATTGCCTAGTGATTGAAGACGCTGTTTCTGGCGTGACCGCCGCCAAAGCGGCTGGTTGTATGTGTCTAGCGCTAACCACGAGTTTCACCGCTGAAGACCTTCACCAAGCCGATTGGATCGGAAGGAGCCTTGCTGATTTCCCCCCTGAAGCCGTGAAATGGTAAAAAAAAGGGCTCATCCGGGATTTGGATACGTTCTCTCAAATTGAATTAGA
>CAZKYC010000106.1:0-13514 GCA_964556895.1 uncultured bacterium
AAATTGAATTACAATTTCCAGACACGAACTCAAGGATGATTTTTTATCGTTGTATATGGCATGGGTACAACTCTGCTCGCTTCGGCGCCGCTCCACTTTGTTGCACAGGCGCATACAGAGTGGCACCCATGCCTGAATTGGATTGTCTATTATTGATAGGACGAATACCGTTTTTTGACCAAATTCCAGGTCATCCAGCCAGGGAAGTACTCAAATATCGGAAGAATGGTTTTATTTCTCTTTGGCTTGGATCATTCATGCCCCCCCCCCCTTATACCAGGGGGGGCGTCGAAGACGCCGGGGGAGAATCGGATCAATGAAATCGAGTCAATGAACACAAACCTACAGCCCTTTTCTCACTCGCTCTAATAAGCGGCAGATCAACTGTGAATCATCGTCGCTGACCTCTTTCATGATGGTATCGATGCTCTCGTTATAAATTGCTTCAGCGGTTTTGAGCAACTCTTTGCCCGCTTGGGTGAGGCGCACGCGATTGACGCGGCGGTCTTCGGCGTCGGCGAAGCGTTCCACCCAGCCAGCCTGTTCCATCCGGTCAATCAGCCCGGTCATGTTTGAGCGGTTAACGAGAAGCATGTCGCCCAACCGTGTCTGGTCGCTTTCGCCATTCTCAGTCTGGTATTTCAACAACATCATCACGTTAAACTGAGAGTCAGTGAGGCCGTGGGGACGCAGAATTCGATACGCCTCTTTCTCTAATAACTTTCCGGTGTAGACGATGTTCAAAACGGCTTCGTGAGAATGGCCCTCAATCGGGTTGCTGAATCGTAACTCATCATGCAGCGGCATCGGCTTCAACCTCCAATTTTATTCCAACTCAATTAGTTTTGATCTATACTTACTGTAGCCGTGTTTGTATAGATGTGAACACATTAGGGCGAAGATAAATCACTAAAATCAAATTTTAGTGGATTTTAGCTAGAATTCCTGACTCATTCGGTTCAAAATGGTTCAACTGTATTGATTTGAGATTTTTGTAGGAGTGGTAGGGATTATGGCTGAGACTGACCCCAAACGCAGCGTAATTGGGCCGGGCGTCGAGACCGAGGGGACGTTACGGTCAAAAGGCGATGTGACCGTCGACGGCGCGATGCACGGCCATTTGATCGTCCAGGGTGACGTGACCGTGTCGAAATCCGGCAAAGTCGAGGGCGACCTTGAGATCCGGAGCATCCATGTTGACGGGACCATCAAAGGCCCAATCGTTGCGTCGAAACGGGTTGAGTTAAGCCAGACCTGTCATGTTGAATCGCTGGTTGTCTCTCCCGCATTGATTGTTGAGCCTGGCGCGCATGTCGTCGGAACCTTCTGTGTCACACCCGACGTGTCAGAACGCGAACGCGCCTTGGGCGGACAAATCGCCGTCAAACAAAGCCCCAACCCCCAAAAAGTAAAATTTAAATTCAATAGTACAGACGCCAAAGCCGTCGGGTTGTTCGGCGACTTTAACCAATGGAACGAAGAGAAGGCCATCCCGCTCAGCGCCTCAAACGGCGCCTGGACGCTTGATCTCGAATTGCCGCCTGGGCGATATGAATATCTATTTTTGGTTGACGGCGAACACCGCCCCGACCCAAACAGCGCCGAGAAAAAGCCAAACGATTTTGGTGGAGAAAACTCTGTCCTTCATGTGACGTGAACTATCCACAACCCTGTTATGTAAGTTATAGGGGCGCAGCACGCTGCACCCAATAGTTCCTAGGAGAAGGCCGTAATGAAATCTCGTGGGTTCACCTTAATTGAATTACTCATCGTAGTCGCCATTATCGGGATTCTCGCCGCGATTGCTGTCCCTAACTTTTTGAATGCACAGATGCGCGCCAAAATCGCCCGCGTTCAGGGCGACCTTCGGGCAATGAAAACCGCTATTGAAATGTATAACTTGGACAATAACGGCTACCCCGACGCCTGTACATTGGAGTTTCAGGGCACTGGCCACCAGTTTCGCGCAGGTGAAATTTTAGAACCAATCGAATACACCAGCGTGGTCCCGATTGACCCGTTTAATACCCAAGAAGGCAGCCGCACCAGCTCGTTCGCCCGCAACGAATATTTTTATGTCAACAAAGACCCCAAGCGCACAGGGTGCGTCTGGCCGGGAACCATTGTCGACTGGACGGTCGAAAACTCACCCGGCGCGCCGATGGGCGCTATGTTTGTTATCGCCAGCCAGGGGCCTGATAATTTGTCAGAAATTCAAGACCGAAAAGTGTCCCCTATCTTCGATGTCACCAACGGCCTCATCAGCCAGGGCGACATCATCTTTTTTGGCCCATGAAACCATTCTTTGTTGGCCGCTCGGCTCCAAACAGCACAAAATATATGTTACATTGGCTTTGGGTAAGACATCTTGTGAACAGGGAGAGCGGCGATGCCAGACAATGCCGAAGAACTCTACCAAAAACGGCTGAAGCGATACACCACCGCGTTACGAAACGGAAAACCCGACTGCGTCCCAATACGGCCGTTCGTCGCTGAGTTTACCGCGAAGTATGCGGGCTATACCTGCCAACAAGTCACTCACGATTTTAATCTCGCCTTCGAAGCCGCCCTCAAATGCGCTGCTGATTTTGATTGGGACGCCATCGTCGGCAACATGGTCTACGTCTGGACCGGCCTGGTTGACGCGGCGGGGCTGAGTTACTACATGATTCCTGGCATCGATGCGCCCGAAGACGGCTGTTTTCAATATATCGAACCCGCTGACGATTCGCTGGCTCACATGAAGGCGGACGAGTATGACCTGCTGATTGCGAATCCGACTGATTTTCTCGCCAATGTGTGGCTGCCGCGCGTGTCCCGCGACGTGGTCGCCCCCGGCGAACCCAACACCGCCCGCAATAACCTGTCATGGCTCAAGGGAGGCATGGCGACGCTGCAATACTTTCAGGCCTTTGGCGCCCAGCATGAACGCATGAAGAACGAAGTCGGCGTCGTCCCGGCGTTGATGGGGTGTTTAAAAGCGCCGTTCGATATCATCGTTGATAAACTGCGCGGCTATAACCCGATGTGTATGGATTTGTTCCACCGCCCTGAAAAAGTCAAAGCCGCCTGTGAAGCGATGGCGCCCCACATGATGTTTAATGCACTGGCGGGCGCCGACCCTGAAAAGAACGTACCGATCTCGCTTTGGATGCACCGAGGATGTACGCCGTTTCTCTCGCCGCAACAGTTTGAAGAATTCTATTGGCCCACGCTGAAAGAAATCACCATCGAGATCTACAATCAGGGCTGGCAAGTCATCTATTACGCCGAAGGCGACTGGGACCATCACCTGAAATACTTCGCTGAACTGCCCGCCGGCAGCATCATCTACCATGTTGACCGCGGCGATATCTTTGAGGCTCACAAGGTGTTGGGCGATAAGTTCTGCATCAGCGGCGGCCTGCCCAATGAGTTGTTGACCTTTGGCGCCACCCAAGAAGTTCGAGACTATTGTAAGAAACTGATCGACGGCGTAGGCCGCGACGGCGGCTATATCATGGACGCAGGCGCGATTATGCAAAACGACCCCAAGGTCGAGAATGTACAGGCGATGACCGAATTCACCCGCGAATATGGCGTGTATTAGGAGACCAAACCATGAACCAGCCAGACAACCAACAACAAGCGCCGGGCGTCTGTATCCCCTGGGACCAAAAGAAGAGCGAGTATCCACACATTCAGGGCGACGAAGAACTTGTTAAGCGCGTATGGCAAGACGTTGACGCTCTTGGGTATATCTATATCTGGAATTGCCTGATTTCGTTTTAAGGAGGCCCTTTCATGATGGGCGAATTACACCCCTTGGCGCAAGCAATGATTGAACTTGATCAAAACAAGGTCAAATCCATTGTTCAACAATTGATTGATGAAGGCGTTGCGGCGTCTGATATTGTCTCGTATTTCAACGACGGCATGGTCGAAATCGGCGCGCGCTTCGAATCAGGCGATTGCTTTATCCCCGAGTTGGTCATCGCGGGCAAAATGATGGAAGACGCCATCGAAGAGCTCAAGCCGTTGTTGGCCAAAGACCAGCCTGTCGAAACCAAAGGCTGCGTCGTGTTGGGCACGGTTCAACACGATATCCATAACATTGGTAAAGACATCGTCGGCATGATGTTGCGCGGCGCCGGCTTTAAAGTCATTGATCTGGGCGTCAATGTGTCTCCCCAACGGTTTGTCGAGGCTGTTATAAACAATGACGCCGCTATCGTCGCATTGAGCGTGTTGTTGACGACAGGATATCAATCCGTCGCTAATACAATTTCCTGTTTGCAAGAGGCGGAACTGCGCGATTCGGTCAAAGTGATCTTGGGCGGCGCCGCCGCGTCTGAGATGCTCGCTGAAAAGACGGGCTGCGACGTGTTTGGTAAGACCGCGATCGACGCTGTGCGCCAGGCGCGCCTGGCCCTGTCGGTGAATTAGTTTCAAATACCCTTCTACTTCGTTCTTGCTTCAGCCGATATCCCACTATAATGTGACGAGTAAAAAGTCAATTCTTGGTTGGTGACTATTTGAAGCGAGAAAAAACCGTTATCGGCTGGGTTGAGCCCATAGAATTTGTCGATTGGGGCATCGGAAAGGTGCGCGCCAAAGTCGACACTGGCGCGCGAACCAGCGCCCTTCATGTTGACGACCTGGTCGACCTTGGCGACGGGCGAATTCAATTCTATGTTGTTTTGAGCCGCAACAATAAAGACAAGCGTGTGAAAGTGACCGCCCCCTTAGTGAAAACCGGTAAAGTCCGCTCCAGTACAGGGAAATATTCAACCCGCTTTTTTGTGAATACGCGGGTGAAGATCGGCCCCATTGTGAAAGAGATTGAAATCTCTCTCGTTTGCCGCGAGAAAATGATTTTTCGCATGTTATTGGGCCGCCGGGCTCTATTGCATGATTTTATCGTGGATGTATCCCGGCGCGAAACATTAAAAAAACCGATAACCAGGAAGAGGCCCAAGCAGTGAAAATCGCCATTTTGTCACGAAACCGCTTTGCCTATAGCACCCGGCGGCTTCGAGAAGCCGCCATTCAGCGGGGCCACCGCGCATTGGTGTTGGATACGCTTCGGTTTTCAATCGGCCTGGAGCCGGAAAATCCGGAACTCTATTTTCGCTCGAAAAAATTGTCGACCTATGACGCGGTCGTTCCTCGAATCGGCGCATCAATTACCTTCTTTGGCTTGGCGGTGGTGCGCCAGTTTGAACAGATGGGCGTCTACTGCGCCAACGAATCAATCGCCATCGCCCGGTCGCGCGATAAATTGCGGGCGATGCAGATTCTCAGCCGGCATGACATTGGCATCCCAGCGACGGCGTTTGTGCGCGACAAAAAAGACGTCCTTTCGGCCATTGAGCGTGTTGGCGGCGCGCCTGTCATCATTAAAGTGTTAGAAGGCACACAGGGCGTCGGCGTTATTTTGGCTGACAATACCAAAGTCGCCGAAGCGATTATTGAGACGCTTCACGGCGCCAAACAAAACGTGCTTGTCCAAAAATTCGTCAAAGAAAGCAAGGGCAAAGACATCCGCGCTATCGTAGTCGGCGACCGGGTGGTAGCGGCGATGAGACGCATGGCGGTGGGCGATGAATTTCGCAGCAACGTTCACCGGGGCGGCAATACCGAAATCGTTGAACTGGATGAAGAGTATGAACGAACCGCGATCCGCTCTGCGCAAATCATTGGTTTGAGGGTCGCGGGCGTCGATATGCTTGAGTCAGAAGACGGGCCGCAGGTCATGGAAGTCAACTCGTCTCCCGGCCTGGAAGGAATCGAAACCGCCACGGGGATCGACATCGCGGGGGCCATAATCGAAGACACTGAAAACCAAGTATTGTTTCCTGATGTGGATGTTCGCCAGCGGTTACGGCTGGCGGCGGGGTTTGGCATCGCCGAGCTTCAAGTTCATAACATGCCCATGTTAGAAAATGCTGCTTTACGCGACACGCCTTTGACCGAACAGAACATTCACGTCATTCACATCACGCGCAATAAGTCGATTATCCCGAACCCGCGAGGCGACGAAGTCATTGAACCAGGCGACGAGTTGCTCTGTTATGGCGAGTTACAAGCCCTGCGCGCCTTGGCGCCAGCGAAGAAACGCCGCAAAAAGCGAAAACAGAAACCGCAGACGAATGCCGAAACGAAAACCCCTTCGAATTAACGGCCGCACCATTCGCTCAGGCGAATCAGCGGACCTTCATCTTGAGTTCAGCGAGTCGTATTTGGGCCGCACCATCTCGATTCCTGTCAGCGTATTGCGCGCCTCTAAAGCTGGGCCGCGCGTCTTTTTAACGGGCGCGGTGCATGGCGATGAACTGACGGGCATCGGCATCATTCGCGAGCTGTTGTTTAATCAACCGCCTCAATTGAAACGAGGGACGTTGGTCTGCGCCCCAGTCGTAAACATCTATGGGCTGGAACACCACTCGCGCTACCTGCCTGACCGGCGCGACTTGAACCGTTGTTTTCCTGGTTCGCCGACGGGCAGCCTCACCAGCCGCCTGGCCCATCACGTGTTTACAGAACTCATTCAACAATGTGACTTTGGCGTCGACTTTCACAGCGCCGCCGTCAGGCGTACAAACTACCCCAACGTTCGCGCCGACATGAGCAAGCCCGACATACGCCGCCTCGCCCGCGCGTTTGGCTGCGAATTGATTGTCAATACAAAAGGGCCTGAAGATTCTCTCCGGCGGACGGCGGTCCAACACGGCGTCTCAACCATTATTCTTGAGGCGGGAGAGGTATGGCGCATTGAGCAGGGCGTTGTTGATATCGGCATTCGCGGCTGTCTGAATGTCTTGAGAGAGTTGAATATGCTTGATGGCGAGCCTGAGGCTCCACCCTATAGCCTGACGATTGATAAAACCACCTGGGTAAGGGCCGAGCGCGGCGGCTTTTTAACATTTTACGCCCGCCCTGGCGATCTCGTACAAGAAGGCGAAGAACTCGCGACCAACTACAGCATTTTTGGCCGGGAAAAAAACGTGTTAACTTCGCCTTCGCATGGAATCATACTTGGAATGAGCACCATGCCCGCCGTTCAACCGGGCGAGCCGGTCTACCATATCGCCACTCTCTCAGAACGAACCTATAAACGAATCAAACGGATACGCAGCGAGGCGCTGCCTGCTGACGATCCATTCAAAACCATGCGCGAACATTTCTCCGTCAAAGTCGCCGCCGAAGAACGCCAAGACAATGATGTCTATTGATATCAGTTGGTTTCGCGGGGGGGGCTTAATTAAAACCTAACTTTTTGTCTTACAATAGAATTTCATTACTGGTTATAAACTGAAAGAACATAGAATGAAACTCCACGAACTGTGTCCGGTCACGCTTCCCTCCGATGTGGATTTACCGATAGATGTTTATATTGAAAGCGGCGCGATTAACGCCTTGCCTGAAGCGGTGAGCAACCACATCGGCGATAGCGCGTTTGTAGTTGCTGATCCTGATACTTGGAGCGCCGCCAGTAAGGCCGCTGATCTGAAGTTTCTGTTCCCTGAGCAGGCGTCAGTTCATTCGCTGCCGCCTAAGCCTAAAGGCGAAATGAAACTGTTAGATGAACTCGCGGGCCAAATCAACGAAGCAGACGGCCTCATTGCCATCGGCAGCGGTACCATCAACGACTTGGTTAAGAGCCTGTCAAAGCGGTTCAATAAACCAAGCGTTACTTTGGGCTCCGCCGCCAGCATGAACGGCTACGCCAGCAGCATCGCCGCGTTGATGGACAAAGGCCTAAAGGTGACCGTCCCGGCGACGCCGCCGCGGGCAATCATACTCGACCTTGATATCATCAAAGACGCGCCCTTGGCAATGAACCAAGCGGGCCTGGCAGACTTATTAAGCAAACCTGTCAGCGGCGCCGACTGGTGGGTCGCCAGCCGTTTGGGCGAGTCTGAATTTGACCCTTTGCCCGGCCAGATTGTTGAACATGCCGTCACCCGGGCGGTTGAGAATGCGGAAGGAATTCCAACCGGCGACCTCTCAGCGTTACAAGCGCTGTCTGAGGCGTGTGTGTTAAGCGGCGTATCAATGGCGGTTGCGGGCGACAGTTCACCCGCTAGCGGCGGCGAACATCTCATCAGCCATCTGTGGGATATGGAGCGCATTCAACAAGGGCAAGAGGTCAACCTTCACGGCGCCCAGGTGGGGCTGACGGTATGCCTGTCAGCGGCGATTTATCATGCCTTGATGAAGTATGAGCGGCCTGCGTTCCCAACTCCGCCATCGTGGGCCAGCGAAGCGGAGCGTATCCCTCTCGATCATGGCAAATTGACCGAGAGTGTTCTTCCACAGGCCAAGAATAAGCATGACGGCGGAATGGCGCGGCGCAAACAACTCGCCAACCATTGGGGCCGGATTCGTGAAGAACTGATAAGTATGAACATCCCAACCCCTGAACAGATTCATGAGATTTTGAGAAAAGCCCAAGCGCCTGACACCCTGGCGGCGCTTGGTTTGACCAACGATGACGCGTTGCGCGGGTTGAGAATCTCACGCGATATCCGCTCACGGTATACGGTCTTAGACCTAGCCTTTGAATTGGGGCTGTTTCCTTGCGCGATCCCCGATATTCTGGCCGCATCGGGCGTCTGAACTGGCGTGAATGTTGAAATTGCTTGACGGCGGCAGCCTACCATGAGTAAGCGTTTGGCAACCAGTTTTGTATGGGTGGCGCTGTGCATCACAACCGGTTGGTCGCAATCTGACCAAGACCAACCAAAACCACCAACCATTCATCAAACCCAAGGCGTGGCGTTGATGTAGTTTCGCGACGCCACGCTGGCGGCGGCCTTTATGCAGCGGCGCCGTATCCATCCTGTTTGCATCGGTCTGTACAAACGAACAGCAAATCGTTGGATTTGGCATGGTGTTTACCGTGATTGCGTCCGCTTTAGGCGGGTGTTGGTGGCCGATTGAAGTTGTGCCGGATGCGATAAAAACCGTTGCGAAGTTTTTCCCAACCTATTGGGGGGTTCAGGGGCTGCATGACGTGATGTCGTTTGGTAAATCCTGGGACGCAATCATGCTCGAATGCAGTATTCTCTGTGGGTTCGCGCTTCTATTTCTTGGGCTGGCGTTGTATCTAAAAAATCTCAAGACAGCGTAGTCATTTTAAGTAAAATAGAATAATAAATACTAGGCATACTAACAAAATCGCCCATAAACCAATCGCAAGCCGGGAGTGTTTTCGGGCGCGCTCATCGTCCCACCAGGTGCGCGGGCGGATGCCCTGCAAGCGAAACATTGCGATGCCCGCCAAGTTGACGCATATCACATTCGCTAACACCAAGACAAACGCGCGCAAGGCTAAATTAAAATGTTCTCCTGTTGTAAACCATACGCCCAATAACATGCCAAACGCCACCAGGGGCGGCATCAGCGCAACTGCGACCATGACGCCGACTAATGCGCTGGCTGTTCCCGTGACCAACGAAAGCGCCGCCGCCGCGCCGGAACAGAGCGCAAGGACGATGTCCCAGAGCGCGATAGTGGTTCGAGACGCAAATTCGTGCGTCTGGGGATCAATTGGGTAGGCCAGCCCTAAGAGAAACGAAAGCCCCAGCGCGAGAAAAAAGCCCACACTGATAGCCTGAAAGGCCTTCTTCGCCATCGTAAAATCCGCCAAGGTGAACGATAGCGACAACGCCATGTTGGGGCCTAGCAGCGGTGCGATCACCATCGCGCCGATAATCACAGCGGCGTTGTCGCGAATCAATCCGCCTGACGCCACAATCGCCGACAAGGCAACCATCCAGACATAGGAGCGGTTGACATGGGCCGACTCGACCAGGCCATTGTAAAGTTCCTCACGGTGGATGCGCTCGGGCGATTTGGATTCGGCTTCGTCGTCGTCGCCGTTGTTGGGTTCTTCGATGCGCGGCATGGAGGCGACCAGCGGGTAGAGAATGATGCGAAATTCCGTCCCACTGAGTTTTTGTTCGAGCTCGTCAATCAGCGGCTCGAGTTTTTTTGAATGGGAAATGATATGCAAACAACAGCGCTCGTCAGTCATCTGTCGTTCTTCGATGATAAACGCCGGGTGCTCGTCAAGGCTTTGTTGCACCCACTTGGCCGCATTTTGTGAAACGTATAATTCAATCAGTCGAAGCGACATCGATATCCGTCCGCCTGTTGGATTGGCTGAAAGACAATCTCCGATTAGGATACTATAGTTTCGTGAATTCTTTAGGCTCAACCTATTCCATTTATGATTTCGATTACAGACGCTCAGCTGCGCCTGGGCGGCAACATCATTTTTTCAGGCCTGTCATGGCGAGTCGACTCGTCAAACCGGGTCGGCTTAGTCGGCGACAACGGCTCGGGCAAGTCGTCGCTGCTGCGCGTGTTGACGGGCGAATATACGCTTGAAGCGGGCGATATCGAAACGTCGAAGAACCTGCGTTTGGGGTATCTGCCTCAAGACAGCGCCGAACTGCCCAAACTGACGGTCGGCCAAGCGTTGTGGCAGGCGTTTGAGCGGCTCAATCAAATGGAGCGAGACATCAAAGCGCTCTTAAACGAATTAGAACAGTCTGATGAATCCGGCCCAGACCACGCCCGCGCCGTCAAGCGGTATGGAGAAATGCAAGACGAATTTCAAGACCGGGGCGGCTATCAGCGCGAGTCAGACGCCAGAAAAATCTTGCTCGGTCTTGGCTTTCAACATGAAGACTGGGGCCGCCAGGTCGCGGAGTTTAGCGGCGGCTGGCGAATGCGGGTGCTGTTGGGCAAACTGTTGCTCGAAAAACATGACATCCTTTTGTTAGACGAACCGACCAACCACCTTGATCCCGCAACACTGGATTGGATTGAACAGCATTTACAGTCCATGGAATGCGGGCTGGTTATCGTAAGCCACGACCGCTTTTTCTTAGACCGAATGACCAACCAGATCGCCGAGTTGGAGTGCGGCACGTTTTATCAATACGCGGGCAACTACACAAAATACAAAGAACAAAAAGCGCTGATGCGCGAACAGTTGATCGCCCAGAAAAAACAGCAAGACAAAGAAATCGCCCACATGGAAGCGTTTATCAACCGCTTTCGGGCGAAAAACACCAAAGCCGCTCAGGCCCAGTCGCGCATTAAGCAGTTAGAAAAAATTGAGCGCATCGAAATCGAAGAAGACACCTCGGTCGTATCGATCCCCATGCCCGAGACGCCGCGCGGCAGTAAAGAAGCCATGCGGCTTGAAGGCGCCGGCCATTGCTACGGCGAGGTCCGGGCGCTGCATCCAGTCGACGCGAGTATCGCCCGCGAAGACCGAATCTGTCTGTGGGGGCCGAACGGCGCAGGCAAGAGCACCCTGGTTGGCCTGCTTGCCAAGACGCTGACTCCAACCGAAGGCAAGGTCGAATGGGGCGCCAACTCACGAGTGGCCTACTTTTCTCAACAACAAGCCGAGTTACAGGAATCCAGCCGCAGCGTTATCGACGAACTCGCCGCCGTCGCGCCGCAATCTATGCAGGCCAACTTGCGCGACGTGTTAGCGCCGTTTCTCTTTCGCGGCGAAGATGTATTTAAGCCCGTCTCTGTGTTAAGCGGCGGCGAAAAAAGCCGCTTGGCGCTGGCGAAACTGTTGGTGCATCCATGCAACGTCTTGTTGTTAGACGAACCGCTCAATCACCTGGATATTCGCACCGTCGAAACGCTTGAAGCGACGCTGCAGAAGTTTTCCGGTGCGATTGTGTTTGTTTCTCACGACCGCTTTTTCGCCGACCGCCTGGCGCAACAAATCTGGGAAATGGAAGCGGGGCGCATGGTGGTCTACAAAGGCGACTTCAGCGACTATCAATACGCCAAGCAACAGAGAGAGAAACAAGCGCTCGAACAGGCGGCTGAGCAAACCAAAGAAACCGAACAACCCGCCCAACGCCAGCTGCGCAAAGAACAAAAACGCCGCGAAGCCGAAGAGCGAAACAAACGCTCAGCCGTTCGCCGCGAACAGCGCGAACACTATGAAGCGGTCGAGACCGAGATTCATGAAATAGAAGAAGAAATCAAATCGCTTGAGGCCAAGATGGCTTCGGGCCAACTGGTGAGAAAGGCCGACCAGATGCGCGCCGCCAAACAGCGCTACCACCAACTGCTTGAGCGAAAAGACATTTTATACGCCCAGTGGGAAACCCTGGTTGAACAAATGGACGCATAGATGAAGGTTATCGATTGCGTTGTCTGAACGCCATGCGGTTCGAGTCGTCTTCGATTGCGCCCGCTTTGTCGGGTTTGTAGTTTTTATAGTCGCTTTCTTCTGGAGGCCTAGTGAGACGTGGGTGTTTCTTTTCGACTTCTTCCATTTTGTCTTTTAGGCGCGTGATGTATTGGCCGAAGTCTTTTTTCTTTGCTTCTTTTGATTCGACATGAAATGCAATTCCCATTGATTTAAGGATGTCGCTCAGCTCGCCTCGTTGGGTCATATGGTTAATTTTGACCAAGATGTCCGTTTGGCTGTTTGAGTCTATTGGTATGATAGAACCGTTGTCTTGTTGAAGAACAGTCGGGATGATACTTGGCAGCAGCCCGCCGCGAATCGGCTCCCGCCAATATTCAACATAATGGTTTTGGGCCTCATAGAGGGCGATTTCCCATGGTTTTAATTCATATTGCTCCCAGTTTTCAATTTGTTCTTCTGGCCGTGATGAGAGTGTCTCGTTTACGTTGAGAGCGACAGACACCATTTGTGAGTTTGGGTTGTTGCGCCAATAGTCGATGGCGAGCCGCACCGACCGGTTTTGTAGGATGCCCATGTTCGCTTCGGTCAAGAGTTTCCGTTCTCTAAGCGAGGGAGTAATGCCCACAAATCCCATGAAGCCGCAAAAGTGTTTAGACGAGCGTTTTTGGCCGAGAATATAATCAACCCCTTTTTTTAAGGCGGCGTTTAACCGTTTATCGTCAACCTCATGGGTGATGATGTCTTGAATGATTTTGCTTTGGGCGGCGGCTTTGAGTTGTTCTTGGGTGAGTGTGTTGACAACGATGATGATATAACAGCGAATGTTGATTCGTCCTAAGGCGTGAATCACGCGGCCAAATTCATCGCCTAATAAATCGCGGCGGGCGATGACCAGGTTGGGGCTTTGGGCGTTGATGTTTTGCGCCGCGTCATGCACGTTACTGGCAGTCTCTATGTGTAACGAGGGGACCGGGTCGAGGGCGGTTCGCGTGCGGGTTATAAATTCAGAGTCGGTATCAACAATCAAACAACGCAGACGCATGGCTTCATCCTTTAACGTACATTTCATAAACCGTGTCAAAGCAGCAGAAACAGGTTGCGAAGGAGAAGGGCGTTTCCAGGCGAATCGTCATAAATGCTAAAACAGAATCTTATTGTCGTTCAGGCGAGAAAAAAAACAATGTGGACGCAGACAGAAAGCAAACTATTTTTTGGTTCTTCCGGGATTTGGATAGGTTCTCTCAAATTGAATTAAAATTTCCAGACACGATCTCAAGCATGATTTTTTTATCGTTGTATTTGGCATGGGTGCAACTCTGCTCGCTTCGGCGCC
>CAZKYC010000107.1:0-13491 GCA_964556895.1 uncultured bacterium
ATTGAATACAGTCTCCGGATCGGTTTGTGAGATGATGATGCCAAGTTTCATGAGGTTAAATTCCTTTCATAAAGTGGATATGGCTTGAAAGTTTCGCCATGCTCGTACTTTGGCGGCTACGATTTGAGCCAGTTGTTAACGCCTGAACAAATTGCTAGCAACAATGATTTTTCGAAATCATCCTGCCCTTTTTCAAATTGCTTTCCATCGTGGTCAACCGCGTTGGTGACATGGGCGACCAACCCCACAGGAAAATTCATATACACACCAAATGAAAACAACGAAGCGGCTTGCATTTCGACTGCCAAAACTCCCCGATCAGCATAGCGATCGATTTCTTCTTTGGTTTCGCGGTAGGGTGCATCTGTCGTCCAGACCAACCCGCTATGGACGGGTTGGTCAAGGGTTTTTAAGGAACGCTCTAAGTATGGCGTTAGTGACGGCGTTGCTTCCACTGTTTCTGCTGGCGGTAGATAATGATAAGAGACGCCTTCATCACGAATTGCCTCATTGGCCACTACAATACTAGGCAAAGGCAACGATTGAGAAATTCTTCCAGCGGAAGTCAGCCCAACAACCGCTTTTACACCACAAACAGCCAATTGTTCCGCCACAAGAACAGTATAAGGCCCGCCAATCGTGCGAGGAATAATTCCACAACTGATTTCATCGTGTCGCCAACACCATAAATCAGTGTGAAAACAAGGCCAAGAATCACAATGTATCAATTCGCCCTGTTGTTTGAGCTTATCTGTAAGATCTCCGTCAAACTCAAGCACACATATATCGGGAATGTTTATCTCTTGAATGTTTCGATCTGATTTTACTGCTTCTACCAGATCGTTTGGGCTGAATACAGATGGTTTGTCGTATGGATGACTAAGAAGGGGTAAACCGGCGAGAGTCTGTTGGCTTGGTTTATTCATTGAATATGCTGATTCTCTTTTCTTTTTTTGGGGTGACTCTGAGGTGTACCCCAATCGTTGGACAAATTATGGGAGAATTTCCATCGTGTTGTTTTGGGTTCATTTCGTTAGATCACTTCCTACTTTAACAGACTTTCTGTATTCGTCTATAGTCTGTCGGGGACTCCGGACAGGTCCATCCGGCTCCTATCTTCTTCCACATAATGATTCAGAATGCGCCAGATTTTTGTATCATATTCGCCCACCATGCGTCCGATCGCATTGGCCGTCATCCCGTCTCCGCAGCGGCAGCTGCGCCAATCGTATTAAGAAATGTACGGCGGGTCAGGTGGTTTGACGACATGGCGGTTCTCCTCATCACTATTTATGGTGCTACTAATGGAACATTGTTTGGACAAAATGTTTATTCTTACAAAAAAACCGCCCGCGAATTCACGGGCGGCTGTGCGTTATCGTTGAATGGATTGACTTAGTTGATATCGGCCGCTTCCAGGTCAGGCGAGCGTTCTGCGGGTGGAGTTGAACCCGCGTTTTCAATCGTCTGCGATGGAGCGGGCGTTTCGGGGACAACATCTCCCGCCGCGACTTTCACCACGCGGGCGAATCCGCCTCTAACAAACAATTCGACTTTATAGTCGCCGTTGTTGACCGCGCCCGCCGCTTTGGAGGTGTTTTTCTCGCTGGATATAGGCAGTGGGAAATCAGAGGTGATGCCGCCCGACTCGGCGGTGATATCCAACAGAATGTTTGAATTTTCCGGGATGCGCAAGGTCAAGTCGCCCGCCTCTACGTTGCATGTATACCCCTGGGGTAAGGCGACCTGGGGCTGAAGCGTCAAATCGCCTTTTCTGAGTTTGACGTCAACGCCTGAGTAAATGTAATTGGCGATTACATCGCCGCCCATGTTATCGACTTCGAGTTGGCCTTTAATCTGGCGCACGATACAGTCGGCGTTTTCACAATTCATATACACATCGCCGCTGACTTCGCTTAGAGTGACAGCCCCGTTTTGGTGACGCACGGTCGCGCCGCCGTTGATGCGTTCGATGTTCACGCGGCCTTCGCGCGAGTCGAGATCGAGATATGTATCAATGTCATAGGCGGTGATGGCCCCGCCGTTTGAGATGATGCTCGCTCCGCCCTTGATGTTTTCAACGCGAACGTCGCCGACCTTTTGGTCAACCAACAGCGTACTGTCTAAGTTCGCCGCCTTGAGGGCGCCGTCTTTGTTATAAATTTCGATTGCCATATGTTTAGGGACATTAATAGTGAAGTGGACTGTCTCTTCAAATTGGTCAAACGGGTTCACATCGCGAAATTTCAGCGGCGGGTTATATTCAATCACTAAGCGGTCGCCCGATTTCTCGTAGGCGATCATCTCCATTTCAGAGAGCGCCTGGGTGACGGTTTCGAGGTCAGGGCCTGAGACTGACTTGTAGCCTTCCATCAAAACAAAGGGGCGTTCCCAGCCTTGAAGGTTGACGCTGCCGTTGTCGTGATGAATCTCAATCACGCTGATATTTGGCGAAACCGTAACTTGTTTGGTGAATTGTTCTTGGTCGCGAATGACCGGGCCGGGGCTTTGACAAGCAACAACGGGGATGACCAACAGGCAGACCGCCAGCCTGATTGTGTGTGAAGTAGCCATGTTTCCTCAACTCCTGAAAGCAGAAAGACAGATATAGGTATTAGCCAGTATAACATGGTTTGGTTGTTTTCCAAAATGGTAATTTCTTGGATGATCGATCAAAAAAGTCTACAAAATTTGAATAGAGTTGGGTAGAATACGAAAAGGTAATTCGATGGATTGAATCGGGGAGAAGAAAATGAAAAAGGGGTTTACGCTGATTGAACTGTTGATTGTTGTTGCGATTATCGGAATCTTGGCGGCGATTGCCGTGCCAAACTTCTTAAACGCCCAGATGCGGGCCAAGATCGCCAAAGCTCAGGCAGAGATGCGTTCGTTAGATGAAGCCTACCTGGCCTATAACTTAGACAACAACGCCTGGCCGCCTCACGCTGACCGCTGCAAGGCCCAGCACAAATTCGTTACCACGCCAATCGCATACTTATCATCCAGCATGACCGACCCCTTCCAGAGCGAATATGAGACCTCGACTTGGGAATGGTTCTGCGGCCAATACCATGCCGAGCCGATGGGGACGGAAGGCAGCCGCATCCGCAACGCTAACCGCGACTATTTTGAAACGATCAAAAACGCCTCATTTATGATTAAGTCGGTCGGCCCTGACCAAGACGGGCGCTCTCTCGCGGGCGGTCAAGAGTTTTTTACCCCCTATGACGCCAGCAACGGCCTGCAAAGCGTCGGCACCATCTATCGCCCCATCACGGGCGGCGGCGGGTCGGGCTACCCCTACACCCAATCGCAATATCCCGGCGTCAGTTTGTCTGACTTTGGCTGTTCGGGCAACTGTGACGGATAATTGATTGGCTGTTTACTTGACAATTTTAGTAGACTTACTACGATTTATAGAAAGCCGAAGCATATCGCTTCGGCTTTCTCACATCATGGCTGCTCTTCAGAGAACAAATCAATACACAAAACAAGGACAAAACCATGCCTCCGATCTATGATCCAGAAGCAGTCAAACCCATGGAAGAAGAGTTGGTGAGCGTTGGCTTCACTGCATTGAACACGCCTGAAGACGTAGACCAGGCTATCGCCCAAGACGATACGGTCTTGGTCGTGATCAACTCGGTGTGCGGCTGCGCGGCGGGCAGCGCCCGACCCGGCGTGTCTAAAGCGTTACAGCACTCGAAAATCCCAACTCATCTTTACACAGCCTTTGCCGGCGTCGCCACCGAAGCGGTCAACCGGGTGCGTGAACACATGTCTGACATCCCGCCCTGCTCGCCTTGCATCGCCCTGTTTAAAGACGGTAAGCCCATCCATGTGTTAGAGCGCCGCCACATCGAACAGATGGACGCCGAAGCGATTTCGATCAACTTGAACCAAGCCTTTGACCAGGCTTGCGATCGTGAAGGGCCGTCGATTCCAAAAGAAGAATATGACAAATTAGAGTCGGTGAAGATGTGCGGCTCGAACGTGCCGATGTTCCAAAAGTAAGCGAATTCCAATATCCACTGAAAAAGACCGGCGACGCCCGGTCTTTTTTTTGTTAGGGTAAAACCAATCGCCGTCACTCATCGTTTTATCATTGTTGTTTCTAGAGCGTTTGTCAAAAAAATGTGCGTAAAGCGCGCCCGTATCCGCCGCGGCGGTCAGCGATAGATATAATTCTGTATCTTCAATTCGCACGTTATTTGGGCAACCACTATAAAAGGAGGAGATTTCCAATGAAGCGGGACACGTTTGTTCACGTTGTCGTTTTTGTTTTAACGATTGTTTGTTTAGTTCCTGCCGGAGCGGTTGAAACTCTTGAATCAAAACCTGTCGATGCGTTTGTATTTAAAAATGGGTATAGTTTGACCGCCGTTGAAGTAGAACTGCCCACCGAACCGGGCGTATATCGAATCAGCCATTTGCCTGACTCATCTTTAGGCGCGTTTTGGCTCACCTGGCCCCAAGGCGCCGAACTCACCAACATCAAAGCGACTGTCGCTGAGACCGAAACCGATGTTGACGCCTCCAGCATCGTCGAACTCTTAGAAGCGAACATTGGCGCCAGCGTCCAGGTGGCAGACGACGACGCCTGGTATCGCGGCGTGATCAAAGCCGTGCCAAAGCGCAGCCAGGAACCGATTGTGTATCCCAAAGATGAGAACGTGGTTCCTCCGCCCGACCCTGACGAACGCGGCAGCATCTTGATATTAGACGATGGAGAGCAAACTCAGGTGATGTCGCTGCGTTCGATTGAGAAGGTGCGGTTTTTGGGTGCAGAAGCCCAGATGAAATTAAAACGCCTGTCTCGTGAAAATGTGGTTGAGTTTGAGTTGAGCGCCCCGCCCAGCCTGGCGGGGCGAACGATGCTGGTTCAATACTTGGCCAAAGGCTTGTCATGGTCGCCGAGTTATGTTGTCGATATCACCGATGAAGACAATGCTGTTATCTCAGCCAAGGCGGTCTTGGTGAATGATCTGATCGGCCTTAAAGACGCGCGGGCTGAGTTAGTGACAGGCTATCCACACCTGGCGTTTTCTGACAAATCAAGCCATTTTTCATTGAAGCCCTTACATCAGCTGATTGAAGAACTTGGGCGAAAAACTCAAGAGCGCTACTTCGCTGGCGATGAAGTGATGTTGAAACAGGCGGCGTCGTATGACGCAATGGGGATGGGCAGGGCGCCGTCGATGCCGTCGCAGCCTGTTGAAGGGTCGGCGGAAGAAGACCTGTTTTTCTACCCGCTAGACGGTGTAACACTGAAAAAAGGCGAACGCGGCTATTTCCCTATTTTTGCGGATGAAATTCCGTATGAACACATCTATACGCTGGCTCTGCCTGAAGTCATCCAACCTGACGTATACATTCACCAGCGCGGCGCCCAGCCGACGCCCGACCCGGTGGTTTGGCATACGCTGAAGTTAGAAAACGAGTCGTCCTCCCCGTGGACCACCGCGCCCGCCATGACCATGAAAAATGGGCGCATCTTAGGGCAAGACGTGTTAAAGTATACCCCGCGCGGCGCGACCAACGACTTAAAGATTACCCAGGCGGTCGCCGTCAAAGCCGAACACAACGAGTATGAAATCGAGCGATCAAACTCTCAACGGTTTGGTTCGGTCAATTATGTGAATGTCTCGGTGAAAGGCGAAGTGAGAGTCATTAACTATAAAGATGGGCCGATTGAACTAGAGATCGAGAAGATCGTCACCGGACAAGTCGTTGACGCGACAGGAGTCAGTGAAGTAAACAAACTTGTCAAAGGGGTCCAAAACATCAATCCCCAATCACAACTGATATGGAAGAAAACCGTTGAACCCGGCGTCGATCATGCGTTAAGCCTAGACTATGTTTATTCCATCTTTGTGAGAATGTAACGGGTTGAATGCTTCAACCGCTTCAGCGCGGCTATTGTTGAGATGGCGCCTAGTTTCTCTTACTCTAACTACCCCGCCGCTCGCCAGCGTGATAGCATGGCGGTTCAACCCTTTGGAGGAACGCCATGATCCGGTTTTGCGCCATTGTCTGTATCGCGCTATTCACATTTAACGCTCACGCTCAATATCAAGACGCCTTGAGGGCGCTGTCGCAGCCGCCGAAGTTTGAAACGCACCGTATCTCCAGCTACGACCCCAGCGGCGGTAACGACGACCGCATTACCATCCCGCCGGGGCAAGAAGTCACTATCGCCAAGATCAAAGGCCCCGGCGCCATTACCCATATCTGGAACACCATCTCCGCCGAAAAATATTACCCGCGCATGGTCATCCTACGAATCTACTGGGACGGGCAGGAAACGCCTTCGGTCGAAGCGCCGCTGGGCGATTTCTTCGGCGTGGGCCACGGCCTTGAGCGCCCCTTTCAAAGCGCGCCGGTCGCCGTCTCAGCCGAAGGCCGCGCCCGCAACTGTTATTGGTACATGCCGTTTCGCGAGTCGGCCCGTGTCACGGTGTTACATGAGGGTTTCGACCCGGTGCGCGCGTTCTATTACTACATTGACTACCAAACGTATGATTCGTTGCCTGACGACACGCTTTACTTTCACGCCCAATACCGCCAAGCGGTTCCAAACAACGAGGTCGATCTCAAAGGCGAGAACCTCGACGGCGCCTCAAACTACGTCTTGCTCGACACCGAGGGCAAAGGCAAATACGTCGGCAGCGTGTTGAGCGTCCAAACCAATCGCGACGGCTGGTTTGGCGAAGGCGATGACATGTTCTTTATCGACGGCGAAGCGAAACCTCATATCATCGGGACCGGAACCGAAGACTATTTCAACGACGCCTGGGGCTTTCGTCAGTTCGCTTACCCGTTTTACGGCGTCACTCTGTGGGAAGGCTTTCAATCCGGCCACCGCGGGACAGCCTACCGATGGCATGTCCATGACCCCATCGCCTTTCAAACGTCGCTCAAGGCGACAATCGAACACGGCCACGCCAACGACCGCCAGGATGACTACACCAGCGTCGCGTTCTGGTACCAAACCCTGCCCAGCCCCGCGCCGCCCGCTATGCCATTGGTGACCGAGCGCTTGCCAAAAGAAGGCCGAGCCTATGTTCAGTTACAGTTTCTTCACAAACAAGTCGCGCTACACCGACAAGAAGACCGCCTCGAAGAAGCCCTCAACGTGGTCAATGAATTTGATCAAACACACTCCATCGCCAATGAATATGGCTACCTTGATCTTCGCCGTGGGTTGCTGCTTCAAGAACAGGGCAAGCGAGACCAAGCCCAGGGCCAGCTTGAAGACGCGGCCGCAAAAAGCCAAACCAGCGGCCCCGATAACGAACACGACGCTCATTGGATACATCAAATGGCGCAACGTGAAATTCAGACTATAGACAAAGCCAAAACCGCTTGGGCATACCTGACAGGCTGTGACAAGTTTGAACTCTTTTGGAACGGAAAACCTCTCGGCAATGGCAGCGGTTGGGTCAACATTCATGATTTTGAAATTGACTTCCCACGCGGCAAAGTCGTCATTGCTGCCAAATGTCTACTAGATGAGACTCACCCCGGTTGGACGCTCCATCTCGGACACCGAAATGGAATCGCAAAAACGGATGAAAGTTGGCGCTACTCATTCAACGAAGAAAAAGGATGGAACCAACTCAAATTTGATGATTCAAACTGGAAGAATGCAGTCATCAAAGGCGAATTAAACAACCAACCCTGGCGCTCGATTCGGGCTGCGTTTTTATTTTATTCGCCGTTATTGGCGGGTGAAATTATCGGGCCTAACGAAAACCTTAAAACAGAACGGTGGGTTTTTTTTCGTAAAATCATTTAAGCCAAGTGATGAATTATGAGAGAGTTAGTATTGCTCGCTTTCAAATCATGTATTATTAATATTCCTAAACTTAATGATTTTAAAGACATTTTGTTGACTAAATGAGCATTCGCTAGTATTGTTCTAATGTAACCTAACAGTGTAAATGGTCTGATCATGGAGGTGAAAAAGTGGCATAGCAGATTTTTTATTAATTTACTGTGTTTATAGAACCAGCTTCAAGGGGACACTCATCACTAGTTAAACTTAAGGGAGGTCACAACTCTATGAAATCAAAACTCATTCTGACTTTATCACTCTGCTTGGTCGCGCCAATGGCGTTCGCCCAGGTAGGCGACTTCACCGGTGAAACTTCATTAGGCGACGATGGCTTTTTAGGCGCTGCCAGTTTTAGCGGAGGAACCTACACCATCGAAGCCGGCGGTTCAGACATTTGGGGAACCGCGGACAATATGTACTGGATCTTTAAAGAAGTGTCTGGTTCATTCTCGGCCCAAGTTACCATCGACTGGGACGAAAATGCAGCGATTCGCACTACTGTTGACCCCGATGTATGGCGCAAAGCAGGCATCATGCTGCGCGTTAATCCTGAAGACGAAGGCTCTGTCAATGTATTTGGTTTATTGCGCGGCGATTTTGGCGCCAATATGCAGTGGCGTCCTGTCGCTAGTGATGTGAGTACAGAATCCGGATTACAAACCGCTGGTGCAAACGACACCAACACGATTGTTTTGCAACGCGTCCTGAATACGTTTTCTTTATTGCGCGTACAGGCGGATGGTTCATTACGGTCCATTGGTTCAACCGAATTAGAGCTGCCCACTGCGCTCAACATTGGTCTCGCTGTAACGTCGCACAATGTTGATAACATCGAAGTTGGTAAATTCAGTGGTTTCCAGATTGACGAAATTCCAGTTGCGGTTGTCGCATCGCGTACAATGCCATCTGAAAATTTCGCCGCGGGTTCACCCCTGAATGCCATTAAAATTGATCTCACAGTCGAGTCAGGCAAAACCGCTGACCTGGTTGTGAAAGAAACCATTCCTGAAGGCTGGACGCTAACCTCATCGTCCCCAGCGGGGACGCAAGACGGCAACGTCATCACCTGGGACCTGGCAGGCGCGTCGGGCGACATTCAAATCACCTACAGCCTCAACACCAGCGCTGACACAGCTGAAGGCGTTTTCTTCTCAGGCACTGTCGAAGTCGGCGGCCAAACCTTCGGCGTCGGCGGCATCGGCGGCCTGGACATTGAAGGCGCAAACTCAGCCTTCGCTCCATTGATTACAACCAATAGCGTGACCTTAGACGGCGAGTTGAACACGGGCGAATATGACGGCGCCTATGTATTCACCTTTGACCGCGCCAATGCGGTCGCTCCAGGCGTTGTGATTGCTGGCGATTCATACACGCCGGAAGATTCAAACTTGACCGTTCACATCTTCCATGACGAACGCTTCATCTATGTCGGCTGCGACATGATTGACCCGTCTGTCAACTTTGAAACCAGCGCCAGCGACGCATGGCGTAACGATTCTATCGAATTGTACATGGACGGTGACGACAGTCGCCAGTCTGGCAACAAAGACGCCAATAACTTTGGCTTCCAGGCGACTGTCATGGGCAACGGCGCCATCTGGGGCGGCAATGACCCGCCAGCAGCCGCTGACGCGGTTACGCTAGATAATGGCGGCGTTTCTGTTGACATCGACGGCCGCTATTGGAACGCGGGCGCGCGTCCTAAAGATGACGGCACGGGTTACATTGTCGAATTTAAAGTCGATAAAGATCTCATTCTTGACCCACTCGACATCAGCGAAATTGGTTTCGACATCGGCCTGAACGACGTTAATGTCGGCGACACTGACCGCACAGGAAAGTGGGCCTGGTGGCACTTTGATAACGCCACTGGCGGACGCGTCGACGCGTGGAACGATGAAAGCGGCTGGGGCCGTCTTGAATTGTTGCCAACATCCGAAATCCCCGGCGTTGCAGACTGGGGCCTGTATTAAACCAACAAGCGAGATCATCTCGCGTAGTTAGATGAGTGGTTTCCACAGAAGCTGATTCATTGGGAGGCGGAGCATCCGCCTCCCATTTTTATTGGCGCCATTTCACAACCCATGACCCACAGGATGAATGCAATACAATACAAGTTCGCGCCTGCGACAATTTTCTGAAGGACAACTCAATGACCCAAAAACGCGTATTCTCTGGCATTCGCCCCACCGGCGAAATTCACTTAGGCAATTATTTTGGCGCGCTGCGCAACTGGGTTGACCTGACGGGTTCATACAACTGCATCTACTGCGTGGTTGACTACCACGCCATCACTACGCCGTTTGAGGCGAGCGAGATGCCCCAGACGGTCTTTAACAGCATGGCGTCATTGATGGCGGTGGGGCTGTCGCCCGATAACTGCTCGCTGGTGGTCCAGTCAGATGTCAAAGAACATACAGAGTTAGCGTGGATCCTCTCCTGCATCGCCCCGCTGGGGCAGATGGAGCGAATGACCCAGTTCAAAGAAAAATCAAACCAGGCGCCAGAAAACATCAACCTTGGCCTGTTGTCATACCCGGCGCTGATGGCGTCTGACATTATGGTGTACCGCGCAGAGGCTGTCCCTGTCGGCGACGACCAGATTCAACACCTCGAGCTCACCCGCGACCTGACGCGAAAGTTTAACAACGCCTATGGCGAGTTTTTTCCTGACCCTGAGCCGATTCTATCTAAGACGCCGCGGCTAATGGGCCTCGACGGCAAGGCCAAAATGAGCAAGTCGCTGGGCAACCATATCTCATTATTCGAAGAAGCCGACACCCTCAACAAAAAAGTCATGACCGCCGTCACCGACGAAAACCGCAAACGCCGCACTGACCCCGGCAACCCTGATATCTGTAACATCTTCGCCTTACATAACATCTTTTCAGAGAAAGACGAAATTGAGACAATCAACACCGAATGCCGCAGCGCCGGCATTGGCTGCGTCGATTGTAAGAAGATATTGCTCACCCATGTGGAACCGTTCATCGAGCCGTTCCGAACGAAGTACAACGACTTGCAAGCCCAGCCCGATCAGGTGAAATCAGCATTCGCAGACGGGGCCGCCAAATCGCGCCCTCTCGCAGAAGAGACCGTGGCTGGCGTGAAAGAACGCATGGGGCTGGGCAAACACATGGCTTAGCCGGATGGACCGAGAAACGAGATACAATTCAGTTTTGATTAAGAGGCCAACTTGATGCACCCAGTCTGATAGTACGAACGATTGTGTTCAGCTTCTTTCTCCCGCCATCGCCGCCGACCGCAAATATAAAGTCTTATTTAAAGTTCTTCCGATATTTGAGTACTTCTCTTGCTGGATGACCTGGAATTGGGTCAAAAAACGATATTCGTCCTATCAATAATAGACAATACAACTCAGGCAGAGTTGTACCCATGCCACATAAAACGAAAAAAAATCATCCTTGAGATCGTGTCGGGAAATTTTAATTCAATTTGAGAGAACGTATCCAAATCCCGGATGAGCCTTATTACAAGACGACGCCGTGGTACGCTGGCCGGACGGCATGAGATACGGCCCCGATGGTTATATGTACATCGTTGCCAACCAACTGCATCTTTCACCGCAATTAAACGCTGGCGTCATGGCGGCCAAACTGGCCTATTACATCATCCGTTTCAAAGCGCTGGCGCCGGGAACCATCGGACGATAAGCAAAAGAGAGTGGCACGTCAGAATCATTATCGAACAATTGATTAAGCGCGTCGGGGAGAATCTCCCCGGCGCATTTTTTATTGATACCGGTTCATTCATCCTTTGAATCAGCATTGCGGTTTTTCATTTTGCTATAGTGGTGAAAATCCAACGAACGTCTTCCGGCGCCGGCAATGAACAAAAACAATGAACCAAGCAACATACAAAAGTCCGTACGCGCCTCATGCGCCATGCTCCAAAAGCCATACCGTTTCAAACTCTTCAGCGAGAATATCCAGAATTCGCTGCCGAGTAGAATCGGGAGTTTGGTTGAGAAGATGGCGACGCACATAATCAACATGAGAACCAAAGCCGCCGCGCGCGTAAATAGCCCCAGAAGAAGCAGCGCCCCGCAGAGTATCTCCATCCCGCCGACGAACGGCCCCATGATCTCCGGCAGCGGGATGCCGATCTTCGCAAAACGCCCTGCTCCAACAGAGTCAGCATACAAAAACTTTTGAATGCCTTCCGAGAGAAATACCGCACCAACCATCACTCTTATTATGATCGTTGATGCGGCGTCATTGGTTTTTAGGATTGTGTCTAGACGGTTCATTTCATTATCTCCTATGAAATAGTATGACATAAATTCATTTCAACAGAAAAAGAAATGGAAGAATTGATTTCAACTCTCCCATTCGCTCTTGACATATATCTTTTGTTTTGTATACTTACCATAAAGACAGCATTTGCTCTTGCTGATTTTATCATAATTTATGTGATTGGCAGATAAATTATATTTTCTTAATCATCCCGTTAGATTGGTAGGATAACCATGGCTCTCAAACGAAAAAACGTCAAAGGATTTTCTCTGCTTGAATTGTTGATTGTAGTGGCAATAATCGGCATATTGTCATTGATAGTCACACCCAATTTTCGGTTGGCTAAAGAACGGGCGAAAGTCAGCGCCGCGCTGGCGGATATGAAAACCATCCAACTGGCGTTAGAAACATACCGGTTGGATAATGGTTCATTACCTCCTGATATTGATGGATTTATCCCATTTATTTTAACCGATCCCCTCTCCAAGCCGGTATCGTATTTATCCGACAACCGCGCCATGAAAGATGTGTTGAACGATTTTAAACCCAAACCCAGACAATGGCGTTTTGAAACCTACCGCTACATAAACATTAAGGGGCGCTTAGAGGGAATGCTTGCCTTGAACAGCCGCCGCGACCCCAGCGACTGGCTGCCCATCAATCAGCGCGAATGGCAAGAAGCGCATGCTCAATATGGCGATTATTTGATTGCTTCCACAAAAATCAATCACAAAGACAACTTTAAACGAGATGATGCGGGTCGGTCTAAAGCCATGAAAAAGTGGAATGAGTTCTTTTGGAAAGATGGGGAACCGAAATTTTTAGAATTAAAACGGGAACCGCGTATTAGCCAAAAATTGACATGGAGCGGCTTAGATCATGTTGATGACGACGACCGCGAAAAGAGTGTCCGTGCCAAAACGTCAGGAGCCAATTAATCAACCATGAATTTTTTTTCTACGAAACGGATGACCGGATTCACATTAATTGAATTACTGGTTGTCGTTGCCATTATCGGCATTTTGGCAGCCATTGCTGTCCCCCAGTTTCACAACGCACTCACTCGGGCAAACATGGCCCGGGCTCGAGGGGATATGGCGGCGCTAGAAAAAGCGTTATGGGCTTTTGCTAATGACAATCAAGATATGTTCCCCATAATACGCAACGATTTCTATAAGGGCGCTTCCGGTGGAGATGCGATGTCGCGTCTGGAACGTCTCGCCCCGTTAACCACTCCAGTTGCTTATATCGGCAGTATCCCCAAAGACCCTTTTATTAAAGGTGGAGTTGAAGACGACCCGTTATCCCACTCACCCAATGATGTGTATGTCTATTGGGATGAGGAAACCACAAAAAAGTTTCGGGATGCCAATGCCTATTTTTATGTCGCCTCACTGC
>CAZKYC010000108.1:0-13056 GCA_964556895.1 uncultured bacterium
GAAATTTTAATTCAATTTGAGAGAACGTATCCAAATCCCGGATGAGCCTTTTTTTATGGGGGGGGTGGCGTCGAAGACACCGGGGGATCAACGAAACGACTCAAGGGCTGGCCTCATTCCATTCGACCTTGCCCTTGCCACTCTATTCAGCGTACGTTGAGTGTCATTGCGAGCACAGCGAAGCAATCTCTCTTTCGTGAAACAAGATAGCTTTTGTCGTCCGCCGCGGCGGACACCCTCGAAATGACGCTTATTTAACTTCAGGGTTATACAACAAGGGATAAAACTGACCGCCCATGGGTTTGCCCTTGGGGATAGCGTCGGCGCCGTCGAGTAAGGGTTCATCCTGGTCACAGATGGTCCCATCTTTGAAGACGTTAATGACCGTGGCGCGGCGGGGGCGCTCGCTGTTGTTTTCATACGAACCGTGCATGGTCAGACCATGATGAAACGAACATTCGCCTTTTTTTAATTCAACGGGAACGCGTTTGTCAAACTCTTCTTTCTGTTTGTCGTTCAACACGCTTTGGACGGCGTCCATGTCATCGGCGAGGCCGGTGATAGGAAGCAAGTCCCAGTTGTGGCTGCTGGGGACGTAATGCAAACAGCCGTTTTCTGTCGTGCTGTCATCGAGGCCGATCCAGCAGGTGAGGTGATTGAGTGGAATGGTGCGCGTCCAATACGAGTAATCCTGGTGCCAAGCGACTACGCCGCCGTGTTTGGGCGGCTTGCAGAACAGCTGGTCATGCCAGAAGCGCACCGACCCGCCGATCAATTGCGACGCGGGAACGGTAAACGCCGGGTGCCAGAGGATGTCGTGAAAGCCCACTGAAATGCGCCAGGCGCCCAACGCATGAAACAAGACGCGGCTGGGGTCGCTGGCTTCGTTGGTGTGAAATTCATAATAGAGTGAATGGCCCGGGTGGTCGGGTTTCATCAGTTCCGCGAGTTCTTCATTCAGAGCATCCACCTGCTCATCGGTCAGAATACGCACACCCGGCAGGTAACCATTCTCGCGGTAAAACTCGATCTGTTCCTCGCTGAGGCGGTATTGCTCTAATTCGTCTCTCGATGTGGGCAACTGAAATAAGTCGCTAAGCAACTCGTGGCGTTGAGATAAATCGGCAACCATCTATTCTTTCTCCTAACATCCAGGTACAGTCACTTGGATTGAACCACAAAATAATTCGCAGAATTTACTCCCTCTCCCTCTGGGAGAGGGTTGGGGTGAGGGGCGAAAATTAAATCCCTCATCCTATCCGCCGCAGCGGATTCTCCCAGAGGGAGAAGGAACAACATTATCGCTCATTCAAGGTGAGGATTGGTTAGAGCAATGCTGAAAACAAATCAGTACATTTTATAAAGTATGGATGAAATGAGTCTACTTTTCTAGTAAACAATTAAATCGAACCCGATGAATTCAAAACTGGCCCTGCTTCTCATACTTCTCGGCGCCTTACTTGCGCGGGCGTGGACCATTCATTACGGAACCAACGTCGACGAGGGCGTCTATTGGGTCGAAGCCCGCGAACTCTACAACGGCAGCGTCATCTATCGCGATACCCAATTCAACAAAACGCCATTAGTCGCTTTGGTCGGAGCGGTGTTTTTCCCGTTTGGAGATGCGCCCATCTATCCGATGAGAATCGCCATGCTGCTATGCAGCGTCGGCGCGCTATTTATCTTCTTTCGGCTGGCTCAACAATTATTTGGCGACGCAGCGGCCTGGGCGTCGCTTGTTCTTCTTTCATTTGAACCATTTTCCTGCATCTGGGCGAAGTATCTACATACCTCCACCTGGGCGCCGTGGTTTGAAATTTGTATTTATTATTTTCTCTGGATGGGGCTGAAGAATAAGTCATCTAAGTTTTTATATATTTCCGGCTTATTTCTTGGTTTATACGCCTTATCAAAGCAGACCGCGATTTATGTCATTCCCCCCGCGCTAGCAGCATGGCTGCTGTTTTCGTCAGAACTCACACTGAAACGCCTATTCAAAGACGGCGGCATATGGACGGCGGGCGTCCTCACCATTATGGGTCCGTTTTTTCTCCTCGTCGCCGCGTTGGGCGCTCTGTCACAAATGTGGTTTGATATTTTCACCGCCCATACCATTATGGCCCAAGCCAAGTTCCACGACTTCATCTTTCGCTGGTATGAGTGGAAATCAATCATCAACCTGTCGCCGGTGTTGTGGATCGCTCCTCTCGGGTTGCTGGTTCTGTTGCGGTCCAACAAACGGAAACAATTTGCCTTTGTCTTGGTCTGGTTTGCGTTTGATTTCTTGGGTAACTTAGTCCTTACTAGCCATGTCTGGCGGCATTACTTTTTAGTCGTCATGCCGCCTGTCGCGCTTCTGGCGGGGTTCGTCTTCAGTTGGGTATGGTCGAAAGCGACTACGATCAGCCCTACGTTGAAACCGTTTGCCATCGGAGCGATTACTGTATTGATCTTTGCCTCGATGATTGGTTGGCCGAAAAACGATTGGGGATACCCCGGCCTCACCCTAGAACAAGAAGGTCTACTGGCGCGGCATGTTCAGCGTTATTGCCCTGAGCCGATGCTGCTCAATCTCACCAATCCGGCGTTGTATGTCTGGAGCGGCAAAGAGATTCCTCCAGCTTATCAAGGTGAGCGCCAGGTCAAAATCCCGTTCTTTATGACCATCGCCGGGCGCGGCTATCTCGACTTTGATGATATGGAACGCACGGTTGAGCATTGGAAGACGCAGCCCATCGGCGCGATTGTGGTCTATGATAAATTTCTGCGCCAGATTCAAGACGACCCAGTAATGAAGCCGCTGCAAGATTGGATGATTGAGTCATTCGAGCCGCCTCAGCGGGTTGCGGTGGGCCAGAGTTATTACGGCTGGTTCTTTGTCTTTGAAAAAAAGCGTTACGAAAAACGCCCCTCAGACTGAGGGGCGTTTTTAGATCTCATAACGAAAATTATCATCCACCCCGTTGTGGGTTCAGCCCGGGTTTTGATTCTCGTAAATAGTCGCCGTCGCTCATCAGGCCATTTGTTGGCTCGTACTGAAGAAACTTGCTTGAGTTGGGGTACTGGCCGATTTGAATGGTATCGTCATCGTTGTCAGGCCCTAAACTCGCCAAAATATAATAGGGGACGGCCCCATCAAAGTTGCGGTAGTTGGTGTTGTCGTTGGCGCCGCCAAACTCATACCAACGGTGATTGTTGACCGCCAACTCAGCGAAGTCCGGCTGAAATTCATCAAACGGCCGCAGAGACATGTAAGCGATTGGCGTCGTAAAACTCGCCCAGGCGCGCGCCCAACCAAGATCGTTCCAACGGGGCAGGGCGTTGCCGTTGTCCATGCGGTACATTTCAAACGCGGTCATAATCGTACGGAAGTCGGCTTCAACCCGCGCCACCTTGGCCCGCATTTGAGCGTTGAGAAAGTTTGGAACCGCAATCGCCGCGAGAATCCCAATAATCGCAACAACAATCAATAACTCAATTAAGGTAAATCCCTTACGTCTTCCCAGTTTCAATTTCATCTCTATACCTCGCCAACCATGATTGAACTAGTCTATTTTGCCAGAACTCACTCATTGTGCAAGCAGTTATGCACCTTTCGATTGACAGAATGTGGACTTTCGTGTGCAATACACCTCAAATCAAGAGGGCACTGGTTTACGTTATTTGTTGATTAAGGAGCAATAAATCAAAATGAATCAAATTGTTCGGTCGTTTACAAACTTAGGTATTTTTGTATTCAGCGCTGTGTTGTTGGCCTCATGCGGCGGCGGCGGCAGTGAAATCGTAAAAACAGAGACGCCTGGAACCTATCTACTCGCTCTATCACCTTTCAACCAAGAGATCGCTGATGCTATTGAAGATTACGCGGCCCCGGTTAATCTTAAAGTCGTTGAAGACGCTGACTATCAAGCCTCAAATTTTCTCGCTCGCGTCAAATGGGACACCCGCCAGGAACGCGTCTTTGGCCGTCCTTATCAATACAAGAAGCGTGAAGAAAAAACAACATCAGACAACCGGTGGAAACTCAGCAACCTCTGGGGCGCCGTCTCTAGCCCGTTCGGCGGGACTGCAAGTTCAAGCCAGATCTACGAAATCAGTTCTGACATTACCTTCTCTGACTATCGCACCTACGAACTGCCAACTGTTTTGACCTACGAAGACCAAGAAACCGCCGAAACCTTCACCCGTATGATCGCGAAAAGCGCCCAATGGATTCGCGACGGCGACCGCCGCGCGATTCCAGAGTTATACGCAGCGAAACGCATACGCGCCATTGAAGACCTCAATGACCGCATCAACCGAATCGAAGACAGCGAATAGGCCATACAAATCCACACAACAAAAAACGCTCGGTCCAACCGGGCGTTTTTTTTATTGATACTGCGTGTTTCAGAACCTTTATATCCAATTTCACTTGAGTAAGATTCGATGAACAAACAACAAGGAGCGAACCCATGGCGATAAAAGTATTTTTGCTTTCGAATGACGACAACAGCAACTGGGTCATCACCTACGACGCCGACGCCGACCAGCGCACAGCCTATTCATTACGAGGCTGGCTCAATGACAAAGAGCCAGAAGCCCACAATGACGCAATCGCCGGCTGGCTTGAATCGAAAGGCAGCAGCATTGAAATGGTGTTTCCATTCAATGATGATGGAAAAACCGTCAACTTAGACACAGATGAAGCGCTTGAATATACAGAATTACTTGATGATATTCGGATGTTTGGCTAGCGGTTCAGTTCATTACAATTTCATTGGACGGTTCAATTGGCAACAATTGTTGTTGTGGAAGATGAGTGTAGAGTCGCTCGTTTTCTTGTTTCACCATGGCGATACTCGCTTGCTGGGCTTGTTGAACCTGGGTTTCTTGAATCAACAAAAACGGCAAAACATTGACCGGGATGGTCATGCGCGTACAGCCAATAGACAGAAAACTAATACAGATCAGCAAGGCTAGATTTTTCATTTTTATTGTAAGAAAGCAACGGGTCTTTTCGTATAGATAACTAACGGTTGGTTCGACGTAAATAGTAACACCAGAATTGAAATTCGACAAAGCCAAATTGATTTCTAATATAATGCCATTTCTATTGAAAATACGAAAATTGCTTTCAGCATTTCAATAAATGACAAATGTATACTAGCATGGGTGAAACGTTGTGAGCGCCTGTGCTTGATAGCGGAGCAGCACTGAAGCGAGCAGAGCTTTACCCATACAATACGCAACCATGAAAAATATTTTGAAATCTCTACATAGATAATCAATCACAGTCAGACTATAAACCAACCTATTCTTGGAGCAATTGAAATGATCAATCCTGAACAGATGTTAGGCTCCATGCTTTTTAGCGGCTTAGGCGGAAAAGCAGGAAAAAAACTCAAAAAGAAAATGAAAAAAGGCACGGGTGGTTTAGGCGGCATAGGCGGCGTCGGCGCTGGCATGTTAGGCATGGGCGCTCTGGGAGTGGCAATCGCCGCGTTTGATCACTTTGTTGTCGATAAGCGGCGCAATCAGCCCGGCGTCCAAGGGGGGTATCCACAACAACCCCAGATGAATTTTCCTGGCGCCGCGTCCCCGCCGCCCCCGCCGCCAGGACAACGCCAAGGGCAAACAGCGGTTCCTCCGCCAGCCAAACCGGTCGAGCCAGCCGCCCCTGTCGAGGTTCCTGAGACGCCTGTCGCACAACAAGCGTTGTTGCTCATTAAAGCCATGATCGCCGCGGCGAACGCTGACGGCGCTATCGACGCCAACGAGCGTAACCAAATTGTTGGCCGTCTAGAACAAACCGGGCTGTCGGATGAAGACCGGGGCTTCATCTTGAATGAATTTCTCAACCCTCCAACAATGAGTGATATCGTGAGCGCGGTTGATTCGCCTGACTTGGCGAAGCAGGTGTATGCGGTATCGCTGTTCGCCATCGAAGTCGACACCGAAGCCGAGAAGAATTTCATGGAACTTCTCGCGCTCAAGTTGTCTTTAAGCGAACAAGACGTTCAACAGATCGAAACAGAACTTGGCCTCAACGAAGCCTAAGGAGAAATGGACCATGTCTCAGTGGTATTTCAGTTACGATGGAAACCAAGTCGGCCCGTTCGACCGTAACCAAGCAGTTACAGAAGCGCAAAAAAACCCCAACGGCTTTGCATGGCGCAACGGGTTTGCAGAATGGCTGCCGATTTCCCAAGTCGGTGAATTGAATCCTTCAGCCATGACGAGGTCAGCGCCGCCGCCTATTACTACCCGGGTCGCAGATGAAATTGACTTCACGATTTTTGGTTCGGAGATGCAGTTTGTCGAAGTCGAACTCGACCCAGGCGAAAGCGCCGTCGCTGAAGCGGGTTCAATGATGTATAAAGACGCCACCGTCGAGATGAACACCATCTTTGGCGACGGCACTAACCAGGAACAAGGTTTTATGGGCAAACTTCTGGGCGCGGGCAAGCGCCTGTTAACGGGTGAATCGCTATTTATGACGGTGTTTACCCACACAGGGCAGGGCAAAGCCCACGTCTCATTCGCGGCGCCATATCCAGGCAACATCATCCCCGTTACGTTGGCGAACATGGGCGGCTGTTTGATTTGTCAAAAAGATAGCTTCGTGTGCGCCGCGAAAGGCGTCGCGATTGGCATCGCCTTTCAACGTAAAATTCTCACCGGCCTGTTCGGCGGCGAAGGCTTTATCATGCAGAAACTGGAAGGCGACGGCATGGCCTTCTTGCATGCGGGCGGAACCGTCATCGAGCGCCAGCTAGGCCCCGGCGAAGTGTTGCATGTCGATACCGGCTGTGTGGTAGCCTATGAGCCGCAGGTCGATTTTGACATTCAACAAGCGGGCAACATTAAATCAATGTTGTTTGGCGGCGAAGGCATCTTTTTCGCCACATTACGCGGCCCGGGAAAAGTCTGGCTACAGTCGCTGCCATTTTCACGCCTGGCGGGACGCATGCTGGCGGCGGTTCCGGGCAAAGGCGGCGCCAAGGGTGAAGGTTCCATCCTCGGCGGCTTCGGCAACCTGTTAGACGGCGACGGACTCTAAACCAAAACAGGATAAGAAACGACTCATAGCGCCTACGGCTTTCGTAGGCGCTTTTCTTTTTTTCGGCTTAACATTCATTTATTCCCCAAGAAGTCGATATCAAGAAATCCTTGAATGAAAAATAGAGAGTTTCTTGAGTAATAGGGGTGTGTCTATGCGGGGAGGGCGAGTCTCCCGACGAGCCGCGATAAAGTACGAACTTGTTGCAATTATCCGGCTCACAAGTAGGTTCGCCCTCCCGTTAAATCGAAATTACCTCAACAAATCGCTAAAGACGGAATTGAACAAATTATTGGCTTGTGATTGAACGCCAATGTTAAAGCGCAGCAACAGCTCATTGGTCGCGTTTCGTACGGACTCTGATGCGAAATCTGTGTCCGAAATTCGCGAGCGGGCGGCCAGCAGGTTTTCGGATGCGACCGAAAGGTTATCTGTCGTAGAAGCCAGACGGTTTGACGCCGCGCCCAATTCACCCCTAAGTGAATCGACTTGTGACAACGCCTGATCGATGATTGATAACGCTTCATCGACGCCGCCCTCTTGGGTCACGTCGATATCCGCGACGCTACGGCCATCGCCCAGCCCAATTGATTGGGGCCTGATATCACCGAATGAGACGCCCAGTTGCTGTCCGGCTTGGGCGCCAATTTGAAAATTGGCCTGCCGCCCGGTAGCGGAAATCACTACAGTGGTTGAGTTTTCTGTTCCGATTCCAGGCACATCAACCGTCTGGTCAAAATCGAGGGTCAGGGTTTCACCGGGGCGGTTTCCTGAGACAAAACGAACATCCTGCTCACCAGCGCTGAATTGCACTTGGGGGCCGCCATTCAAGGCGCCCGCAAACTCCGCCCGCTGGTTTTGAATGGTGTCAGTACCGTTTGATAAGTTGTTTCCGGCTGTCAGAGTGATTTGCCCTTGGCCGCCATTGGCGTCTGGGCCGGTAAGGGTAACCGTCTGGCCTGCCTCCACTTGTTGGGTCTGGCCGCCATTGACGCTGATGGTGGCTGATTGGGCAAACCCTTCTTGGGTAAGCGTCGCCTGTTCAGCGATGGTTCCAAACGTTCCTCCGCCTGCGGAATTATCGTTGACCGTGAGCGAAAAATTGGTTTGTGATGATCCCGCGACATCATCCGTGACGCGAATTGCTCCGCCGCTGGTCAGTTCGGCGGTGGCATCGGTAAACCCGCTCTGGTTTCCTATTCCGCCCGCGGCCTGAGTCTGGTCGCGAACATTGAGTTCATCAACCAGGTCTTGAAAGGTAACCGCCGCTCCATTACCTGCAGCGCCGTCAACAGTCGAGATGGTAATCGTACTGTTGAAGGTTGTTCCATCGGCGTTAGCGCCATTGATGGCGATAGTGTCGCCTTGGGCCAAGGTCACACCGTTAAAGACTGATCCAATCAGGTTCGACGCTGCGTTGGCGGCGCCGCCGCCGCTGTCTAGGAAGCCAGAGGTTTCGACTGTCCGTTCTTGGGCGGCGATCACGTTGGTCACTTCGATGTCTAACTCGCCGCTTTCAAAGGTAGAACCAGTAATCGCGGTGACGCTGTTTCCGATTTGGGCGCCTGTCGCCTGTCCGCCAATTTCCAGGGCGCGTGTAGCGCCAGACTGGTTTTGGACATCGCCGCCAGCGTCGGTGACGGTGAAATCGATATTGAAATTCGACACGCCTTCCGCCGCACCAGAAAACTGGAGCCGACCAGTCCCCGCGTCAAAGCCGACGTTGGTTTCGCCTGTGTTGGTTCCGCCAGCCGAGTCGATTCCAGCGTCTTGTTCGGCCTGGTCAATCGCCGATTGGATGGCGTCTGCCAAGCTGGTTGATGCGCCGCCGCCTCCAGCCAAGTCAGAGAGAGCCGAGACTTGGATCGAGCCGGAAAACTCGGTTTCTCCATCAGACAGCACGCCCTGAAAAGCGATGGTCCCACCGTTTTGAACCTGAGCGCCATTGAACGACAGATCAGTCAGCGCGTCTCCCGCCGCTGCTGCCGCACCGCCAGTGGTGTTGAAGAAAGAGCCTGTAGAGACCGCGATATCGGAGGCGTTTTGGATTCCAGTATTGATGGTTTGGGGTTGACCTTGGGCCTCGCCGCCAGTGATTGCCGCGCTTTGTTGTTGAGTCTGAGTGATCGATAAGAAATTCTGGGTCGAGGTGAGGTTGCTGTCGTCAACGCTCAGACCAGGGTCTGTCGTCCCGGGGCGGATGCCCGCTGATGGCGCAAGGTCGCCATTAAACAACCGCTGTTGATTAAACTGTGTTGTACCAGCGACACGGCCTATTTCATCAATCTGTTGATTGATCTCAGCCTGTATGGCCTGAATCGCCTGGGGGTCATTGACGCCGGTATTGCCCGCCTGGATGGCCAGCTCGCGAATTCTGAGAAGACTGTCGCTGACACCGCCCAGCGCCTGGTCGCCCGTGTTGATTAGGTTGATGCCATTTTGGGCGTTGTTGACGGCTTCGTTGAGGCTGATCAGGTTGGTCTGTAGTTGGTTGGCGATCCGCAGCCCCGCCGCATCATCGCCAGCACGGTTGATGCGCGACCCGGTCGACAGCCGTTCAAAATTTTGCTGAATCAGGTTGTTCAATGAGTTCAGGCTGCGTTGAGCCTGAGAAGTGAGACTATTGTTAATTCTTGAAATACCCATCATCGCCTCCAATCACCAGCGCTTCGTCAGTCAAGTGAAATCGCTTGTCAAGCCAACAATACGCTAGTAATAGTATAGTTTGTTTTTGTTTTCTAACCAATTTATTTTTCATGGCTTGAGCCATACTTGTTCATACGCGGTTTAGTTGTTAAGCCCCAACAGTATTTCAAACACACTATTCGATAACGAACTTGACTGTACTAAAACCGCCGCCTCTGCTTGAAGCAAAATTGAATTTCTTGCCAGTTCAGTCGTCTCAGTGGCGATGTCAGCGCTAACGATGTCGGTGAACGCCGACTCAAGCGCCAGCGCTCCGGTATCGAGGGCATTGATAGTGTCATTTAACCGGTTTTGAAAAGCGCTAAGACGCGCCGTGAATTCTGTTACTTGGTCTAGGGCGTCATCGATAATCGAGATAGCCGCTGTGGCCCCTGAAGCAGTCGTCACGTCAATGCTATCAAGCGAGGCCGACGCACTACTGCCCAGATTGTCAGATGTCACATCGGCGAAGAGAATCTGCTTGAACTGGTCGCTATCTGCGCCGATTTGAAACGTGAGTGAGCTATTTGAGGTTGAGATGACAAAAGTCTCGCCGCCAGCGGATTGTGATGAGGTAATGTCAACGATGGAGTCAAAATCCAGCGTCACTTGTTGAAATTTTTTGATTGGGAAAATAGACGCCTCGCCGGAGGTAAATTGGACGCTGGAGTCGCCATTCTGAAAGGTTACTAGGGTTCCGCCGTTTAACGAGCCAACAAATTCCTTAGCGGTCGTTTGGAGTTGGTCGGTCCCTGCAACAAAGTTTCGGCCCACTCTAAAAGTCACCTCTGGCGCTGGCCCCCCTGAAAGGTTCACCCCTTGCAGGGTGACGACCTGTCCAACCGTAGCGGTTTGGGCCGAACCTCCGTCAATCGAGAATGTCGCTGTTGCTTCCGCCCCGGTTTGGTCAATACCAGAATTTACAATATCAACATTTGAAGTCAGCGTTCGGTCAACAATAATCTGAAGATCAGACACCGAATCTTGGGCAAGATCATCCAGCAGGCTGATTTTTCCTGTGGCGTCATCGAGTGTGGCGATTGAGTTTTGAAACCCCTGGGCGGTTGTTGTTTGGTCGCGATTGTTTATTTCTGCGATTAAGCTGCCAAAGTTGTCGATTAGTCCGTCGCCGATGCCGCCGTCTACACCGACTGTTAATTGAGTGCTGAAGGTTGTGCCATCCGCTTCAGTTCCATTGATGGTAAACGTATCCCCATTGACAATTGAAACCCCATTCAAAAATGAGCCGTCGATTGCATCAATCGCCCGAGCGGGGGCGCCGCCAAAGTTTCGGTCAAATTCATCAATAATGGTCAATTGGCGTTGTTCGGCGGCAATCACATTGCTCACAGTGATGTTGAACGTCCCCGAGTCGAATGTGGAACCAGTAATAGCGGTGATGTTATTTCCGATTGCTGCGTTTGTGGCAGTGACACCCGCCTCGACGTTGAACACATCGGTATCTCGGGTGATTCCAAATTGCGTTTGTAATGCGCTACCAACATTTCGAACAGTGACGGTTGCGTCGAATTCGGTAATTTGGTTTTGACCGTTGCTAAAGGTCAAACGGCCATTCGTGTCGAGCCCGACTGTGGTCTCGAGCGTTCCTGTACCGTTGACTCCGATGCTGGTTTCAGCTGCATCAATTGAAGATTGGATCGCAGTAACCAAGTCGGTCACGGTTGTGCCCGCTCCAATCGTCAACGCCCCGCTGAAATTTGTTGTTCCATTCGCAAGCACGCCAGAGAACTGGACACTGCCGTTTAAGGCCAGGGTTACCCGGTTTGCGGTAAGACCTGGCAATGTATTTCCACCAACAGCCGCGGCGCCAGCGTTGATGAACTGGGCAGTTGTTACTGCTAAATCATTTTGAAGAACCAATCCAGTGTTAAACGTTGCGTCACCACCAACTTTTAATTGAGATGACCCTGAATTGGTCTGCGCAATATTTAAGAATGACCGTCCGCCAAGAAGGTCAGTCGCGTTAGGCCCGAAAGCCAGAGAAGCGCCAAATTCTCTTGTCCCGCTCCGAAAACCGACATCCGTCGCCAAAGCGCCGTTTAATAGGAATTTACCGTCGAATTTGGTTGTGTCTGCGATTCGGTTGAGTTCATCAATCTTTTCGAGAATTACGGCTTGTTCCGTCGCGCTGCCGCCAGACGCCGCTACGGCGGAATCTCGAATATCATTGAGCAACTCGGTAATCTGTGCTAACGCGGTTGTTGCGGTATTGACGAGATTAAGTGACGTTTGCGTATTTTCAGATGCGATGCCCAATCCGCGAAATTGTGACGAAATTTTGTTGCTTAAGACAAATCCGCCAGGGTCGTCAGCCGGGGAATTGATTCGTAGCCCTGTGCTTAGGCGCTCAAGATTTCTGTTGAGATTGCTCTCGGTTTTATTTAACTGGTTAATAATCTGTAACCCACTTATATTGTTGACGATACTTCCGATAACCATGATATGGCTCCTCTCATCAGGCCGTTTTAGCCAAAAACTGCCTACTTTTAGGAAGTTTTTGCTAAAGTTTTTTAGAATTTTGCCTATAATGAGATAGAGCCATATTGCATGAACTCAGGACATAGAGGTCCTGAATACATAAAAAGACTTTGGCGTAGCGCCGACAGCCGTAAGGCTCCGGTGCTGCGGTGGTCGAATTAAGCCATAACTCACTTCTCTTGGCCGGGATGCGAGGTTATGGCTTAATTTTTTGTGTCCGTTTCGCCCAACCGCCCATTTGGCGGCCCTATCTCAAGTCATGTATCAATAAACGCGCAAAATAACGCGGGGTTTTCAAGCGTTCCCTTCGTCGTAGAGCAGGGGGCCTCGGAAGCCCTTACCCTTGTCCCGCGCCTTATTGCACGGCATCCAACAATCCGAACGGCTTCGGGCTGCGGCGGTCAGGAACTGCCAGCGCAACATGGCCGGGACGCGAAGGGTACGCATGTTCAACGTCTAAATTGTAATTTAGGTAGATACGCCAGAAATGCGGGGGGTAAACGCAGAAATGGCGTAGCACCTTGCCTTAGGCATTCTCCCGAATGCTGCGGCGGTCGAATTAAGTCATGGCTCACTTCTCATGGCCGGGATGCAAGACCGTGACTCAATTTTTGATAAGCCAATAAACCACCTTTTTTTGGTGGTTTATTGGCTTGTCGTCTCTACTATCGACAGGGCTTAAGCAAAACTTTAGCTATTTTTTATTTTTTTTGAATTTTATTTTCAGAGAAATCCAAGAGCGCTGGTTATTGATCTGGCCTCAAAAGAACAAAGAAAACAGGTTCTTCCGATATTTGGGTATTTCCCTTGCTGGATGAACTGGGATTGGG
>CAZKYC010000109.1:0-13038 GCA_964556895.1 uncultured bacterium
CCGGGATTTGGATACGTTCTCTCAAATTGAATTAAAATTTCCAGACACGATCTCAGGGATGATTTTTTTATCGTTGTATTTGGCATGGGTACAACTCTGCTCGCTTCAGTGCGGCTCCGCCTTTTTGCACAGGCGCTCCCTGAGTTGCACCCATGCCTGAGTTGGATTGTCTATTATTGAAAGGACGAAAATCGTTTTTTGCCCCAATTCCAGGTCATCCAGCAAGGGAAGTACTCAAATATCGGAAGAACCTAAAAAAAGGCTAGTTTTGAGGGGTAATTCATCCCTACCCCGCTCGCTTTGCTTCTGGCGGTGGGACGTCGAGAATGGTGTTGGGGATGTTCTGGTTGTGCTGAGGGTCGTAGAGGTGACAGGCGACAGTCGAGTCGCCGATCTGCAGCAGTTCGGGCCGCTGTTTGTCGCACGGCTCGAACCGGTAGGCGCAGCGGGTATGGAACGTGCACCCCGGCGGCGGATCGATGGGGTTGGGGACGTCGCCTTCGAGCAGGCGTCGTTCTTTCTTTGCGTTCGGGTTGGCGAGAGGAATCGCTTCGAGCAATGCGCGTGTGTAGGGGTGTTTGGGCGCGGCAAACAGCGTCTTCGAGGGCGCCAATTCGACAATGCGCCCCAAATACATAATCGCCACCCGGTCGCTGATGTGCCGGACGACGGAAAGATCGTGGGCGATGAAGAGATAACTCAGCCCAAATTGTTCCTTTAATTCCATCATCAGATTGACGATCTGCGCTTGAATCGAGACGTCGAGCGCAGACACTGGCTCATCGGCGATGATGAGTTCCGGCTCGACTGAGAGCGCCCGCGCGATGCCGATGCGCTGCCGCTGCCCACCCGAAAACTCATGTGGATAGCGGCTCAGGTGCTCCTCGCCTAAACCAACGGATTGCAGCAGTTCAATGCAACGCTGGCGGCGTTTTTCTCTGTCAGGAAAGAGGTGAAAGATTTTGAGCGGTTCTGAGAGGGTGCTGCCAACAGTCAGACGGGGGTTGAGTGAAGAATAGGGGTCTTGAAAGATAATCTGCATTCGCTTTCGATAGGCCCGCATCTCGCGCTGGTTCAAGTTGAGAATGTTAGGCGAATCAGAGAAGCGAACATCTCCCTGGCCTCCGTCAAGCAGCCGAAGAATGACGCGCCCGACGGTGGTCTTGCCGCAGCCGCTTTCGCCCGCCAAGCCCAGCGTCTCGCCCTTTTTGATCGAAAAGGTGACGCCGTCGACCGCCTTGACGTGGTTGACTACGCGGCCCAATACTCCCTTACGAATGGGAAAATATTTTACTAAGTTATCGACCGTTAATAAAACGTCGTTTTCTTTTGCGCTAGAAACGTCGTTATTCACCCGGTTCCCGCCTAAGTACTAGGATTTACTATGAGATAGTGACGAGGTCTTGTGAAACCGTCAATCCCTGCCCTGAGCAAACCTTGGTGATTTGGCTAAACTGTTTGCTGGATTGACTTCACAGCTACTGACGAATCCACTACAAGTTAATTCAATTCATCATTACATGAAGAACGAAACTATGAAAATTCAACGACCGATAGGAACTTATGACTTGTTGCCTGAAGACGCCGCTCTGTGGCAAGCGCTCGAAAGCCGCATCCGTGAGATGTTTCGGGTCTATAACTACGGCGAAATCCGTACGCCGATGTTTGAGTACACCGAACTGTTCGCCCGCGGCGTAGGCGAGTCGAGCGACATCGTCTCCAAAGAGATGTATACCTTCATCGACCGCGGCGACCGCAGCCTGACCCTGCGCCCTGAAGGCACAGCGGGGGTAGTGCGCGCCTTGATCGAAAACGGACTGATTCAAAAGACGCCCGGCGCGGTCAAGTTGTGGTATTTTGCCCAGATGTTTCGCTATGAACGAAAACAAAAAGGGCGCTTTCGCCAGCATGTTCAATATGGATGCGAAGTGTTTGGCGCCCCTGGGCCGGACATCGACTTGGAACTGCTGCTGATGCTGCATCGCTTTTATCAAAGCTTGGGGCTGGATGAATTAGGCCTGAAGATCAATTCTGTCGGCGCGCCCGCATGCCGCGCGCCCTACCGCGAGGCGCTTTTGGCTTATATGAAGCCCTACATGGCTGACATGTGCGGCGACTGCAACCGCCGGGCTGAGACCAACCCCATGCGCATGTTCGATTGTAAGAACGAGACTTGCCAGAATACGCTTCAAGATGCGCCCAAATTGATCGAAAACCTGGATGAAGACTCAAAATCTCACTTTGACGCGCTATGCGCCGGGTTAGATGAATACGGCGTTCCATATCAAATTGACCCCAAATTGGTGCGCGGGTTGGATTACTACACCAAGACGGCGTTTGAGATGAGCTACGCGCCGCTCGGTTCTCAAGGCGTGTTGATGGGAGGCGGGCGCTATGACGGCCTGGTCGAACAATTGGGCGGCCCCGCCACCCCGGGCATCGGCTTCGGCGCCGGCATGGAACGCTTGGTGTTAATTCTGAAAGAAACAGGAAAAGAAATTGAACTCACCTCAGGCATCGACGCGTATATCGTTGCGATGGGCGAACCGGCGTCCCTCAAAGCTCATCAGGTGATGTTGAACCTGCGCCAATCAGGCGTTCGCTGTGAGCGTGATTTGACCGGAAAAAGCTTCCGTAAGCAATTTCAAACCGCCGACAAACTCGGGGCGCGCTTCGCCGTAGTAATCGGCGACAACGAACTTGACGCAGGCAAGGTCGTCCTCAAGAACTTGAAAGAAGGGACGCAAGAAGAATTGCCTTGGAGCGAACCGTTTACTGAACTCAAAAACGCCATTGGTTCAAGACAGTAAAACGCGAAAAGATATTGGATTTTTTTCGCTGGGGTGATAGTCTTACAATACCTGTTATTTAGCTATTCGGGTGTGAGCGCAAGGAGCCGTTTGAATGAGCGAAAACGAGTCGCAATACACATCGTACTACACCGTATGTATGAATGTGAAAGACCGAAAGTGCGTTGTGGTGGGCGGCGGCGACGTGGCTCGCCGAAAGGCGGCGTCTCTGAGCGATTGCGGCGCGGTGTTGACCGTGATCAGCCCCAAGCTTGACCCGGTTTTGGAATACATGGCCTTTCAAAAAGAAATTACCTGGGTACAGCGCGACTTTCAAGACAGCGACCTCGACGGCGCCTTTCTCGCCGTAGCTGCGACAGACAACCGCGAACTCAACCAGCGAATCGGAACCCTCTGTAAAGAACGCGGCATCCTCATCAACGTGGTCGATGGCCCGGACGAGAGCGATTTTATCAACCCGACCCTCGTCGAACGCGGCCCTCTTACCATCGCGATTTCGACATGCGGCCTCAGCCCTTCCCTGGCCGCCAGCATCCGTCAGGAACTCGAGATGGTCTATGGCGATGAATATGGCTCGTTTTTAGAGATGATGGCGAAATACCGGCCTATTGTATTGAGCGAGTTCCCTAACCCGCAACAACGGGCGAAAATTCTCGAACGTATGGTGTCTTCCCGCGCCATTTCGCTCATCCGCACCGGCCTCGGCCAGGAAGCCGACAAAGAACTCGAAAAAATCCTTAACGAAGCGCGCCGCGACAAAGACACCAGCCTTGGTTCTCTGCCGATTGCGAACCCCTAATGAGACGCGCCATGCCCAACCCAACGATAGTTTTTGTCTTTATAGCCGTCAGCGTATTGTTGTTCGCCTGTGGAGGCCCTATAGACTCGCCCGCCGTTCAATCTCACCAAATCGAAGTCGCCGGACAAGAAGTTGATTTTAAGATGCAGATGATGTTGTTGCTCGCCGCGTCAGAAATTTACCGCATTCACGTTGGAAAGTATCCGTCGACTGATAACGGCCTCAACGCGCTGATCGCTGAGCCAGAGATTCTCGAAGGTACAGGCATCTGGCGCGGCCCGTATATTGACAACTCAGACTTTCTCAAAGACCCCTGGGGCCGCCCGCTGGCGTATCAAATTCTAGAAGACGGCACGATTGAGTTGCGCAGCCTAGGCGTTGACGACGAACGCAATGATGATGACCTTGACGCCAAAGTTCTCTTCCCCAATTGGTACAAAGAAATCCATTCGCTGGCCAATATGCCCGCGCCCTACAAACCCACTCCGCCTAAGTTTGATTGAACGTTAATTTCTTAATTCGCTTTTTATCACGTTCCAAAGCGGGTTGTCTTTTCGCCGTTTGAGCGATTCAGGGTGTTTCCCTTCTTCGATTGCCTGCCAATAGTTCCAGCCAAGTTTTTGGGTCCCTAACTCATAATCCATCCCGTCCCAATCAACGGCGCGATACGAATAAAACGCCCAGTGCCAATTGCGTCGATTGAGGACCGAAATGACATCGGTCAGATATTGTTGTGCGCCTTTTACTCGTCTGTCACAACCAAATTCGCTCGCCCAGACGCGATTCGGTGGTATGTTGTGTTTGTTTGACCAATCAACAACTGGTTGCATTTGTTCTTCAAGGTTTTTCTTTGTCCATTTAGTTGTTGCGTCGCTTCTCCCTGATGGCATTGCATCCGGGTAGGAAAAGCGGTCTTTGTTTACGCGAACGGTGGTGTAGATCCACGGTTGATAAAAATGGAAGGCATAGATTACGGCGTTATCTTCAACGGGTTCTAAAAACTCGATTCCCTGCGGCGAGGCGTGAAACCAGCCGTCTAAAATGATCGGGGTATGAGGGTCGACTTCGCGAATGGATTTGACCATTCCCTGGTAAAAACGGTTTAAGTTTGCAGTTTTTTCTTTGTTCTCTTTGTACCATGTTTCAAATTGGCCGTTTTCATTGCTTTCAATTTTAAATTCTCTGGCGGGGTGAGGTTCGTTGAGTGGGTTATAGCCGACCAGTGATTTAAAATCTTTGACTTCAGATGCAAGCGCTTTCCAGAACGCCAACGCCTGCTGGTGAAATTTCTCATCATGCCACAAGCGATAGTCAAATTTCATATCATTATGTTGGCGCCAACGCGCTCCAGGCAGGCTAAACATGGTAAGAACAACTTTGACGTTGTATATCTCAGCCCATTTCAATAGTTGTTTCACATTCTCTAAATCGTTAGCGTCAAGCGCCGTGAAATTATCCGCATTGCCAAGCAAAGGATCGCGTGAGTCGCTGGGCCACGAGGCGGGAGAAATGCGCACGACTTCTATGCCGGCTTCACTAGCCGCATTGAGCCATTCTTCGGGTTCAAACCAATCCATTCCATTGGCGCCTTTGCGTTGGACGTCCCACCATTCCAGTTTTTCGTTTGCTGCGAGTGGAAGAATAAAAACTGAAATACAAAACGCGATAATGACATAACGACTACAGTTCGGCATTCCTAAACCCTCCATTAACAACAAAGCCCGGCTGAGTCGCCGGGCTTTGAGATGTTTGCGTTATACGAATCTTACGCTTTCGGCGGCGTGTCAGTCACTTTCTCGTCTTTTTCGTCGAAGTATAACACCTTGCCCGAACGATACGCTTCGACTGACATGGCGATTGTGGTCATGGCGCGATAGGCGGTGCTTGAATCTAAGACGGGTTTTTCACGCTCAATGACGCAGCGCAAGAAGTTGTCATAGTGGTCTTCGCGCGGTTCGACTTCGATGACGATCTCTTCTGATCCCCATTTGTCTTTAAATTTCTTTTTGTATGGCGATTGTGCGGTGACTTTGATGGATTCAGTACGGCCTTCAAAGGCGCCATGTTCAACAATCATGATGGTCGCTTCGTGACCGCGAATCAGCCCTGGAATGTGGGTGCTGTTCGCCATGGATGACGACAAGACGACTTGGTGTTCGCCGGGATACTCAGCCATGAAGGCGAAGGTGTCAGGGACTTCGCGGCTGTCTTTGAAGACATAGATGCCGCCGCTGGCTGTGACTTTTTGCGGGAACTGGGGCTCCGGCCAACAGATGTTAAACGGCGCCATGACGTGATAGAACAAGTCGGTCGCGATGCCGCCGGAATAGTCCCAGAACTTACGAAACCGGAAGAAGCGGTCAGCGTCAAAGTCGCGTTTGGGGGCCGGCCCAAGCCACATGTCCCAGTCGATATAACCGTCGCCGTCGGCCTTGGGGCCAGCGCCGGGGTCGATAGACCAGTTCCACTCGCCGCCTTCAGAGTTTCGGTGGTAGGAGCCCTGGCTCATAATCATCTTGCCGATCATGCCTTTTTGCATGACGTCTTTGACCTTCCACCATTGGTCGCTGGATGTGGTCTGGCTGCCGACTTGGAGCACTTTATTTTTGGCTTTTCTGACGGCGTCGACCTCTTTCGCTTCGGCGACTGTCTTGGTCATGGGTTTTTCGAGGTAGACGTCTTTACCAGCGTTCATGGCCGCAATCGCCATGGTGGCGTGCCAGTGGTCAGGTGTGGCGATAATGACCGCGTCAACGTTTTCGAGCGCCAGTAGTTCTTTGTAGTCAGCAAACGCTTGTTTTGGATTTTCAGGATCAAGCCCAGCCCTGTCAGCAGCCTGTTTGCGGCGTTTGACGTATACGTCACAGACCGCGACAAACTCGGCGGTATGTTTTTTTATGAACGAATTCATTAAACTGCTGCCGCGTCCGCCTACGCCGATGATTCCCAGGCGCACTTTTTTTTCATGGTCGGCGGCTATCGCGTTCTTGTATTGCATTGCGGTGAGTCCGGCGGCGACCGCTCCAGATGATTTAAGAAAATGACGGCGTGAAGGTGTCGTTTCTTCTGTCATGGCGTCCTCGTTTCAAAAGAATTTCGTAACGTCTCATAATGAATTAGTCAATCATACCCCTATCACAGTCGCAGAATAAAGGGGCATCGTTCCCTTGACCAATGAGTGTTTTCAACGCAAAACATAATAACTATTTTGATCAGGACAAATCCATGAACCGTCGACAATTGATTCGGCTGAGCGCCAAGGCGTTGCCACTATTGATTTTATCAAAACAGGCTTACCCAAATGAACGACCATCAGACCTAGAACTACTCGGAAAACAACGCCCTCAACTCATAGATGGCAAAAACTATAACTTTCGCAAAGCAGCGGCGAACGCTTTTGTGTCGATGCAGACCGCCGCGAAACAAGACGGCATCGGCATCTATTCATTTTCGAGTTATCGCGGGTTTGACCGTCAGATGAGAATCTGGAACCGCAAGTACAATCTGTATTCAAACACATTGAAGTCGCCATGCCAGGTTATCGCCGAAATCGTTAAGTTTTCAAGCATCCCCGGCACGTCACGCCATCACTGGGGCACGGACGCCGACTTGATCGACTCAACCCAAAAACGGCCCGTAAATGCGCTCAACGCCAAGCATTACCTCAATGGCGGCGTCTATTCCAAACTCTATAATTGGCTTAAAACCTACGCCAGCGAATATGGCTTTTATGAATCATATACCAATGATCCAAACCGCAGTGGTTACCAGTTTGAACCCTGGCATTGGAGCTACGCGCCGTTGGCTGTTCCCTATCTGAGACAATGGGGCGAGATTGACCTTCATCACCACATCGCTAAACCACCTTTGGTGGGCCATGAGCATGTAACAGAACAATTTCTCGAAGAGTTTAAACAAAAATGGGGCTTCGGTTTGAACCCAATTTTGATACCGAAATAGGGTAGATAATTGAAGATCATCAGGGCTTTTCTATTTACTGCGCTCATTTGCTTATCTCACTCAGCCTATTGCCAACAACCTTCGCTCAGTGAGTTATTTGGCTCTCTCGGCTTTGACCTTACCTGGAAAGAAGAGATTCGGCTGAAAGGGCCTATGCAGGGGCTGTTTGCAAAAACAGCCAAGCAGGTAGAGATTGTCCCCATCGCCAAAATGGGAGAAAGCCAGGAGGAAGAACAAGCGGCGATTCAAGTTGGTTACTATTCATTTTCAAAGCCTGACCGGTTGCGGAAACTGTTTGAATGTAACCAAAAAGTAAATGGCGAGTCACAGGTTTACGGCATCCCTTCCCGCCCTGGCGGGCCCTATTCGTTTCAGCCGGGGGCGGAACCGTTTGGTTTGTACATTCAGCCAACCGCGTTCGACGATGGGCCTATCCGAACCCATAACAAACCAAACCAGACCATCAAACGCTTTGGAATGGATGTAAGAAAAGCGCGAATCTTTCCCTACCGAATACACGGTCAAGTGAAAAACGGCTGGTATGTGATCGCCTGGGAAGCCTCGACGAATAATGATTACCAAGATTTAGTCATCGTGGTTCGCGGCGTGAGGTTGATAGAAACCAAGAGCAATGACGAAAAACCGAGAAGGCGAAGCGAAGGGGAACATTTCACATAAGCAGGGGGTGCGGTCCTACGGGGAATCGAACCCCGGTTTGCAGAATGAGAATCTGCCGTCCTAACCCCTAGACGATAGGACCACATAGATAGTTGTACTTGGCGCGGCTGGTTTCGTCAAGAATCTAAATTCGATACACAACAAGGCCGCCCAACCAACGGGCGGCCTTGTGCTTCTTGCTTAATCGTTTACTCTTCTTGCACTTCTAAGGTGATATAAGGCGCGACAAATTTATGTGAGCCGCTTCCAGTCCGATGGACCTTAAACAAGATGGGGCGGTCGTTATCATTTTCAGAGCGCATCTCGTCAATAATCGAAGTGAGAATTTCTTCGACGTCGCCGACGCTCTGAACGCTTTTATCATTCATTTCAGTGATCACGTCGCCTTCTTGAATGTCTTTTTCCGCAGCAGGGCCGGCAGGGTTGACTCTAGAGACGACCACGCCGGACATGGTTTCATCGAACCCTTTTTCTTTGGCCATCTCAGAAGTCAGAGTTTGGAGTTCCATGCCGAGATAGCGCTCGACATCGCCTTGGGCGGCTACAAGGGTCTCAGGGCGTTCTTTTAATGTGACGGTTTTTTTGATTTCTTCACCGTTGCGAAAGATCAACAGCTCGAGTTCTTCTCCTGCCAGACGTTGGGTCACCAGGTTGATTAGATGACCGTTTTCACGCACTTTCACGCCATCAACCCGTAGGATGACGTCGCCTTGTTGAAGCCCGGCTTCTTTGGCGGGTGAATTGTTAGTGAAATCACTAATTTTGGCGCCATAGTTGATGCCATATTCTTCGCGGTAATAGTCGCGCCAATCGTCTCTGACCTCCATCTCAACACCAAGAAAACCACGGTTGACCTTACCAAACTCTTTTAAGTCTTTGACGACGCGCTTGGCGAGGTTTGATGGAATGGCGAACCCGATGCCGATATTGCCGGCTACGGCGCCCGCGGTTTGAATCGCATTGTTGACGCCGACAATTTCGCCGTCGAGATTGATTAACGGCCCGCCGCTGTTGCCGGGGTTAATCGCGGCCGTGGTTTGGATGTAATCCTTAATTGAAAACATCGCAGTACCCACAGGCACATCGGTCCCGGTACGGCCCATCGCGCTGACGATGCCCTGGCTGATGGAGTGGCTCAGGCCGAATGGGTTGCCGATCGCCAACACCCAGTCGCCGAGTTCGAGTTGGTCAGAGTCGCCCATGGTGGAATAGGGCAGCGGCTTGTCTGAATCAATCTTAATCAGCGCAATGTCTGTCTGCGGGTCAGTGGCGATGACCGAGGCTTCATAAAAGTCGCCATTTGACAGGGTGACATTGATCTTGTCTGCGATGCGGTTCTCCTGGCCTGTTTGATAAGCAATCACATGGTTATTGGTCAGAATTTCGCCTTCAGGACCAATGATAACGCCAGTGCCTTGCCATTCCTGTCGGCGCTCAGGCATCTGGGGCGGCTGCATATTTGGCGGCATAAACTGGCGGAACCATTCTGGAACATCCGATGGAATTTGGGGGCGGGTGTTGCCCCTGCGTTCCGCCTGGATGCTGACGACCGCTGGCTCGACTTTTTCAATTGCGTTGCGGAAGGCCTTCGACAGTTGCTTGGCCAGGTTTCCGTTTTGGGCTTCAGTTTGTTGGGCCGTTGGCGCTAGCGCCAGTGCGATGAGTAACACCATGGTGAAAAAGCGATGAGAGACAAACTTTTTCATCAAGTAATCCTCCAGTATCATTAAACTTTCGTGCTTTGAATACGAGCGAGCCTACTTATTGTAACGCTCCAGATTTTCGCTAATGGCGTCGTTATTACAATAATTTGCTTTTATTGGGGCGAATAGAACGTTTTCGGCTTACGCCTTTTCTTGATGACCGTTTTCGCTTTGGTCTGTCTGGGTCTAATGCGAATTGTAGAACTTCATCAATCGATTCAACAAATGTGAATTCAAGTTCCTTCTTAACCGATTTATCAATTTCTTCCAGGTCTTTTTCATTTCGCTTAGGCAACAACACACTGGTGATACCAGCGCGGTGGGCGGCGATCATCTTCTCTTTTATCCCACCCACCGGCAGTACCTGGCCGGATAATGTGATTTCACCCGTCATCGCCAAATCAGGCCTGACAGGCTGTTGAAGGGCGGCTGAAGCCACCGCTGTCGCCATGGTCACGCCGGCGGAAGGGCCATCTTTTGGAACTGCGCCAGCCGGGACATGAAGGTGTAACTCGTTATCTTTAAAGAAATTTTCTTCGATGCCCAAGTTTCGGCTGCGCGATTTGATGACGGATATAGCCGCCCGGGCCGACTCTTTCATTACCTCGCCGAGTTTGCCTGTTAGCAAAGTGCCTTTTGAACCCCGAACCGGAAGCGCCTCTACAAAAAGTATCTCTCCGCCCACTGATGTCCACGCCAAACCTGTCGCCACGCCTGGGCGCGATGTCCGCTGGGCGACTTCTTCGGTAAATTGAACAGGGCCTAATACTTCGTTTAGACGCGCTTTGGTCATTTTGACCCGGCGCCATTTGTTGCGGGTTTTTTTGACAGCAATCTTGCGCGCTACCGCAAACAAGCGCCGTTCAAGATTTCGTACCCCCGCCTCGCGAGTGTATCCACGGATGAGTTGTTCGAGAGCACCCTGGCCAAATTGAAGATCGCCAGCGTTGAGGCCGTTTTCTTTCACGGCGCGTGGAACCAGATAGCGAAGCGCAATCTGTTCTTTCTCTTGGGTGGTATAGCCCGCCAGGCGAATTTCTTCCATGCGGTCGCGCAGCGGCGGCTGGATTCGGTCTGGCACGTTCGCCGTCGCAATGAACAGCACCTGGCTGAGGTCGATATCGACTTCCATGTAATGGTCGCGAAAGGCGTGATTTTGGGCGGGGTCAAGAACTTCGAGTAGGGCCGAAGACGGGTCGCCGCGAAAATCGCGGCCTACTTTGTCGATTTCATCTAACATAAATACAGGGTTATTTGAACCAGCGCGTTTGATTTGTTGAATGATTGCTCCCGGCATGGCGCCGATGTAGGTGCGCCTATGGCCGCGAATTTCAGCTTCGTCATGGACGCCGCCAAGCGATAACCGCGCGAACTTGCGCCCCAACGCTCGCGCAATTGACTGCCCCAACGATGTCTTGCCGACGCCGGGAGGGCCGATAAAGCATACGATCGGCCCTTTGATGTCAGGGTTGAGTTTTCTGACCGCCAGATATTCTAAAATGCGTTCTTTGACTTGTTTAATATCATAGTGGTCTTCGTTTAGTATTTTTTCCGCTTTGCGTATATCAATCTTATCTTCGGTGTTCTTCAGCCAGGGAAATTCTAACAACCACTCTAAATAGGTTCGCTGCATAGGGTACTCTGGCGAGCTGTTGGGCATGCGCTCGAAGCGCTTGAGCTCAGATTCCGTCTTTTCGAGAACGTGCTCTGGCAACGGCGTTGACTCTATTTGTTCGCGGATCAGGTCTATTTCTTGATTTTCGTCGTCCGCTTCGCCGAGCTCTTTTCGGATCGCGCGCAACTGTTCGCGCAAATAGTATTCCTTTTCAGTCTGGCTAAGTTTGGTTTCAATCTCAGTTTGAATCTTGCCGCCCAGGTCGACGATTTCAAGTTCGCGGGAGACTTCTTTGAGAGAGAGACGTAATTTCTTTTCAAGAGAATTCACTTGATACACTTTTTGAAGCGCGTGTTTATCGCTGCGGGTCAGGCTCAAACCCATATACGCCAGACGGTGAGGGTTTTGTAATGAACTTGGCAGGCCTTCTAGTTCACTGGGGATGCCTGGCGCACTACGGATCAATTCTTCTTCGCGGTCAGCCAGCTGGCGCATTATGGCTTCGATCTTGCTGTTGCGTTCAACCGCTTCGGGGATGACCTTAACTTTGACCCAAGGGATACCGTCGCGCATCGAAAGAGATTGAATTTTAATTTTGGAGACGCCGCGGGTGACCAACTGAGTGACTTCTTCAGGCCCGCGCATCATTCGGATAATAAAAGCCGCAGTCGCTGTACGGTATATTTCATTGATCGATTCAATCGGGTCGGTGTCGTCGGCCTTTGACGTCACCGCGGCGAACAAACGGTTGCCTTTGGCGGCGAGTTCAATCGCCTGGACAGCCTCTTCGCTGGATATGGCGATGGGCGCCGTCGCGCCGGGAAACAAAACGGCGTTGTGCAATGGAACTGCGGGCAACCAATCGGGTATCTGAATTGCTTCTTGTTTCTCTGATTTTTCTTTAATTATATCGTTCATGATTGTTTCTTATTTAATACATTTCTTTTTCACACGAATTGACAGAAGCCCGTTTTTGTACTCAGCGTTGACATGCTTCTCATCGATTCGCCCCGGCAACACGATCGTCTTTTGAAATGGCGTGAACTGAATCTCAAGCTGATGATATCGCGCGATCGGCGCTTCTTCTTTCAGCCTGCGCTCTCCTCCCAAAATTAAGCGGTTTTCGACCGCATGCAGTTGCAGCGAGTTTTCTTGCAAGCCAGCGGCTTCTAGTAAGATTACCAGATCATCGTCGGTTTCATAAATGTCCATAGACGGTGACCAGGTGGATTGCATATCAGGCGCGTCTTGATATTGAAATTCAATCACGTGTTTAGTGCGGCCGCCCCCGTCTTCAGAGACGACAAGGGTTTTTTTTGATTTGCGGTTCATGCGAACCATAGATTCGCTCCAATTCATCCCCAAAACACAAAAATATAGTTTCTGCGTTATAGGAAACATTTATCATTGCTTATAATTTTAGACGGCGTTTGGTTAATACCGAACCACAGTGAAAGATTTGTTATACTATTC
>CAZKYC010000110.1:0-12912 GCA_964556895.1 uncultured bacterium
AAAGTAAAGGGCAAATATCCTTGCCGGAAGGCGTGTACCGCAGCGATGATGCCGGACAAAGTTTTATCCCTATCCCGCTTCCCAGCCAAGCAGAGGTCAAAGAGTTTGGATTTGCCCCCAGCACGTTTGACCCGAATGAAATTTTAGCTGCCGATAAAGAGGGAAATATATTCCAATCGTTCGACCGGGGAAACATTTGGGAAGAAATCTCAATTCCGGAAACAAGTGAAGAAATCAAAGCCCTATTGCGCGACCCGGAAGATCCCGATCAAACCTGGTATGTGGGATCCAAAAATGGGTTCTTTAAAACCAATGACGCAGGAATCTCATTTCAAGAAGTGAATGAAGGTTTAGTCTCGCCTGCGGCTGAAGGCAAGCATATTATAGTAGACCCCAACAATCCGCAAAAAGTGTTCGTCGGCACCAAAACGGGTCTGTGGGTTTCCGAAACTGGAGCCGAATCCGTTGGGGAAGGCTGGTTGGAACTAACGCAAGAAATCTCAACCCTGTTTAATTTGGATATCCGCCGCATGTTGGTTGATTACGCCAATGATCCATCCGGCAATACGATTTACATTGCCGCGAAATTTGATTTGTTCAAATACTCTTTAGTCGATGGAGACCGGTTGTGGCTCGATTCCAGCAACGGAATCCCCCCTGCCGCAGGAGAGAGAGATAAAGACATTAAATGGATTGTGCAGGATCCGGATGACCCATCCATCTTATATGCTTCCAGAAAAAATAAAGGAGGACAGGAAGACGTTGGCGAAGTTTTTCGCAGCACGGATGGCGGCGCCAATTGGGTCATGATAAACCGCCCCGATCAATTCGTCGGGGAAGGAGTAGGGGATCCCAAAACCATCACTTTAATTGGTGATGACATGTTTATCACTACAAAAAGAGGTGTATATAAAGGCAGCAAAAACGATCCGCTTCCGATTGAGTTTTCACCCCTCAACGAGGGGTTGGTTCCCAATGAAAAAGGAGAGATGGATCTAAAACAAACCGCGGTATCCCCCGACGGCGATTTATACGGCAGCGGCAAAACCGGTGTATTTTATCTGCCGAATGGTTCAAACACGTGGGTGGATATCACAGGCGATTTGCCTTCCGATAAAGAAGGCGAACGGCCGGAAACCGAAGGGATTCATTGGGACGCCAACGGACGGCTATGGCTTGGCAACGAAAAAGTAGGGCTGTTTTTTATGAAGAATCCTCCCAACGGCGCTTGGGAACAACTCGAACACCGCTTGCCTGAAGGGAAATCACGCGAAATGAAGCACATTACCACCGCGCCTAGCAACCCCAACCGCATTTACGCGGGCACCAAGCAAGGCACATTTGTGATTGAAATCGATCCAGAAACATCCGTTCTGCAATGGAGAGAATTTTAATGAAGTTTCAGTTCAAACATTGGAAAACTATTCATTCGTATATTGGGCTCTTTGTCGCACTCATTTTGGTTGTGATTGGGGTGACGGGGTTCTTTATGTTGCACGATAAGTACTTTGGATTAAAAGACCAAGAAGTGGTCTTTGCTCCGCTGGTGGCATGGTATGGCTCGCTGCCGGAAGAAAAGAAAGACTACAAAGAACGCGAGGTGGTAATACTATACACCTCAGATGGAAAACCGGTTGAAATCGCCTCTGATCATGGAGCGATCTTAGTGGCGGAAGCGGAAGACCGCTGGGTAAAAGCAGAAGAATCGGTGATGGGTTTTGTGGTCACCAAAAAAGCCTTTGCCAAGACCGAAGACCCCAAGGAAAAGTTTTTACACTGGGGAAAAATTGTTGATGATTTGCATACCGGGAAGTTTTTTGGCGGGTGGCTGAATTTGGTTTATTATTTTACCGCGGTGAGTTTGGTCGGTTTAACGCTGTCCGGTATCTATTTGTGGTATAAACCCTGGGCGCAAAAACGGGCGAGAAAAGCGGCAAAGCCCGTTTCAGTAAGAACTCAGCCCGTTCCAGTAAGAAAATCAGCCCCGGCGTTAACAGCCAATGATACTGCGGCTGAAACGACAAAATAACCGGGGATATAAGTACAAGACTGAATCGCGAATCTTACCCGAACAGGCTCCAAGCGACGACGCGCATCTGATCTTTAAGCGTGACGCCCTCGCCTATGGTGACGGTCGGTTCAAAGCCAGAGTGCATCTTACAATCGGTGCAACGCGGGTCTTTGCCGGGGCCGAGGTTGTCCCAATCGGTGTTTTCCATTAGCTCGTCAAAGGTGTCGTAGTATTTTTCACGCAAGACATAGCAGGGGCCTTGCCACCCTTTGACGGTCATGTTGGGGCTGGCGAACGGCGAACACGCCAGTTCGCGCTTGCCTTGTAGAAAATCAGTATAGATCGGCGAGTTGTTGAATTTGTATTTACTAACGCGCTTGTTGTCAGAAAAGATTTTTTGGAACACTTCTTCCATCTGCTGACGGCGCAGGCCGGCCTTGCCCTTGTCGCCTTCTTGAGGATAGGCGCCTGAGATCAACATGCCGTCGACGCCCTTCTGATAAAGGTACTGCATCATGTCGACGATCTCGTCGGCGTTGGTTCCATTGAAGACGGTGGTGTTGGTTGAAACGCGATAGCCGCGCGCTTTTGCCTCATCGATAATCTCAGCGACTTTTTTGAATACGCCGGGCTGGTCGACCGCCCAGTCGTGGGTCTCTTCGAGGCCGTCGAGGTGGATGCTGAGCGAAAGCCGGTCATGCGGCGGGATGCGATCCCAATAGCGGTCCATAAACATCGCGTTGGTACAGAGATAGATATATTTTTTTCGCTTGATGAGTTCTTGAATCAACTCGTCAACAGGTTTGTAAACCAGTGGCTCGCCGCCGCATACCGAAACAATGGGCGCGCCGCAATCGTCAACCGCTTTGAGGCATTCATCCACCGTCAGGTCTTTAGGTTTTTCGCGATGGTATTCTTCAATGCGGCCGCAACCGATGCAGTCGAGATTACAGCGCAGGGTCGGTTCTAACATGGTCACGAGAGGAAAGCGCTTACGCCCTTTCATCCGCTGTTGAATCAAATATTTTACTACCGTCGTATATAACACCAACGGAAATCTCACGCTTTGTCCTCCAGGGGCTTGTTTATTGGCAAGGCGAAAGTGTACTCGCACGGGTGGATTTCTCAAGCGGCGGGCAGCGGTGCGAATTCACATATCTTCAAGTTACTTCGCTATATAAATGAATTTGTTGACTGTGAACAATGGGAAACCGCCAATGTTAGCCCATCCACATTGTCCAGATATTTTGCCCGCTCTAGAAGTTGGTGGCGCCAACTGCGCAAGGGTAAATTTGCTGACGCGCCTCTGTCTACAGAGGCGAAGACAATTTCGCGTGTAGACTCGCGCATTCTAAATTTATGACCGAAGAATTCACCTTTTTCGGTGGATCTCCCGCTGATGGGTCGTCTTCTAAACCTTGGAGTGACTCAAACGCGAGTTCTGACGGCCTGGGATTAATGGCGCCGAGGCTTTTCTACCATCCAGGATTCTCAAATTGAGAAAAATAACCTCAATAGATTATTACATTAAGCCGATAGAACTTGCAAAAAGGTTTTCCAAATCTATCTACTATTGAAAAGAAAAGTTAAATTTATCATTTTATCTTGTCGAAATTCAAAAAAAGGGGCACAATAATAATTGTATTACAATCAGGCCGCCAATTTTTGACTGTTACTTATGAATTTCCTAACTGGCCTGAGTCTTGCATTATATATAAACCTTCTTGTTTTTCTTCTTGTTACTTTACTACTATTTGGAAGAGCCCAATGAAACGGTTGTTTGAAATACTCTTTGTTTCCGTAATCCTGTTGTTTTTGTCACCAGTTTTTATCGTTATAAGCGCGTTGATCGTTTTGACGTCACCTGGCAACCCGTTCTTTTCACAAACGCGAGTTGGCAAAAACGGCAAGCAGTTTAGCATCTATAAATTTCGTAAAATGGCGGCCAGCGAATCAACAAACGGGGTTGGCGTCACTCTTCTCGATGACCAACGGATGACCACAATGGGGCGCATACTCGAGCGTTTCAAATTAGATGAACTGCCTCAGTTTTTCAATGTATTACAAGGCGACATGTCTATCATTGGCCCCCGGCCTGAGATTCCCAAGTTTGTGCAGTATTACCAAGACAAATGGAAGGTCGTCCACTCGGTCAAACCGGGCATCTTCGGCTACGCTCAGACCATTTGCTCTCACGAAGGCCAACTCTACCCGGAGAATTGCAAAGACCCAGAAGCCTTCTATGTACACAACATCCTGCCCGAAAAATTAGACGCTGAGATAATGTATGTAAATAACAAATCTGTTAAAACAGATTGTTTTCTTTTCGTCTCAGTCGCGTTTAAGTTTTTGTTTGAATCGTTGCGTATTACGTTGGTTCTTTTCAAATTCGGTTCAAGCGCCGCGTCTCAACCGAGCCAAGTCATTCAAACAAAATACAAACCGTCTGAAAGTTAAGAGGCGCCCACGCCTATGGTTTATCAGGCGGGTGTTCTTCTTGCTCAAACAGATATTCCGCGTGACTTTTCGATTGTTTCTGAACGGGTTTGACAGCCGTGTGGCTTGATTTGCCCGTTCGAAACACATTGATTTTAGGCCGTTCTTTTGTTCGTTTTGACTGAAACTGAACTCGTCTGCGGCTTTGAAACCGTTTTTGCACCAGCCTCATCATGGCTCCGCCCCCAACCACGATTCCAAGGCAATCCGCAATGACATCTGAGGTTTGAACGCTTCCATATCCCCAGTAGTCCAACCATTCTTTGCCGATCCCCACGACAAAGGCATAGGTTATCGCAAAGCCGAAAATAATCATAAAAAATTGGGCCCGAACCGAGCGTTGCGATTGCCAAAACCGGGGGGCTTTGTTTTTAATCGTTGGAACGAACGAAAGCAATGCGAAAATCACCACGGCGGTAATGATAAACGAAACAATAAAGTGATAGAAAAAATCGATTCGAACCATTGGCTTCAGCCCACAGGGTTATAACGGGCTGGCGTCTGCGTTTGGCTTCGGCCCATAGGCATAGCCGTAACCATACCGGGTATAAACGCTTCGCTCTGTCTGTGGGACGCCATTCAGGATGGTCGAAAAGACATTGCCGCCAGACCGATTGATATGGTCAAGAGCGCTCACCAGGTCGTCTTTTACAATCTTGCCGGACCGGACAACAAGCAAGGTTGAATCTACTTGGGGCGATAAGATGGTCGGGTCGGGAGTGGCTAAAATGGGGGCCGAGTCAATAAACACATAATCAAACATGTCCCGCAATGAATGCAGTAATTCGGTGAACGCTTCCGAGGTCAATACTTCGCTTGGCATGGCCTGCGTCTTTCCGGCGGGAAGCAGAAACAAGCCGGGGATATCAGTTTCAAACAATACCTGTTCGAGATTTTCAACGCCATTAATGATGTCAACCATGCCGACAGAGCTTTGCTCGCCAAAAAACCGGTGGAGAGATGGTTTTCTAAGGTCGCAATCGACTAAAGCGACTTTCTTGCCCAATAGCGCGACCGAAGTGGCCAAGTTGACAGCGACCGTGCTCTTGCCTTCATTCGGCAGCGAGCTGGTGACAAGCAAGGTGCGGGCGCGTTGGATCATGTCTGAAAACAAAAACCGTGTTCGCAGTGCGATAAACGATTCCGCCGCGGGCGACAGCGCCTCAGGGTTGATTCGCCCGTCCATCACGTCCATATCATCGTTTTGAAACAGCGGGATGGCGCCCAACACAGAAACGCCTGTAATCAGTTCAACTTGTTGTGGTGTGCGAATGGTTCGGTCTTGAAATTCGATAAATATGACCAGGGCGATGGTCAGCCCGATCGCCGACGCAATCGACAGCAAAATCATTCTGGCCCAGTTTCGATTTTCGGGCGACAGCGGAATTTCAGCATAATCAACGATCTCAAACACCCGGCTTGGGATTTCTTTTTGGGTTTCCAAACTGCCTTTCGCCTTTTGTAGGTCTTCTACGACAGAGGATTTTTGGTCGATAATCTGGGTGCGCGTCCGAATTAGATCTTGCAGTTGGCTCCATTGGGCGTCACGGCTGTATTTTTCTGAAATCAGTTGTTGTTCTTCTTCTAACAACGAACCTTTTCGTGAGTTTGCTTTGAAATACTCGACCCGTTTTTTCTCAACCAACGCCAAAATTTCTTGATCAATAGCGGTGAGCAACGCCTCGATTTTGCTTGATGCTTCTACATACTTCGGGTGTCTTTCTCCATACCGCTCTTGCAGGCCGGCGAACTCTTTCTGTAATACGGTCAAATCAGAGCGGTATTTATCAAGGTTTGATGATTGAAGCGCGTCAGAGTTAATCGCGGCGAAATTATCGGCCTCGCCGGGCAGAAAACACGCTTCATACGACGTCTTGGCGAGCGACAATTCGTTGTTGGCTTCCCCCAACTGTTTCCGTACGCGTGAAAGCCGGTCATCAATGTCTTGAATCGGGTCATACGAACTTACGCCCTGAATTTGAAAGAAGCCGTTTTTTTTTTTGAAATTTAATATTTCTGCATCGATCGTCATGATTGAATTGTCGAGTTGATGCAATTGAAGGTTTAACCCATCAATGTATTCGTCAGTGAACAAGGCGTTGGATTTTCGGCTGAATTCGATATATTCCTCCGCGTGAGTATTGGCAATCTCAGCGGCCAGAGTGGGGTCTTTAGACGTAAACCGCAAATACAATATCTGTGGAGCGGTCCTCTCCATGGAGACCGACAGGTGCTGGATGTATCGGTTTACCAATCGGCTATACGCGGTATTGGCTTCGATCGATAGCGGCGTCGTTGATCCAGAAACCTTTAGAGAGGCCTGTTTGGCTTGTTCGACCTCATTGATTTGGTTTTGGCCAATCAGGGTGCGAAACTCTTCTTCGTTCCACAGCGATAACCGGTCAATCACATTGCGCGCCAGGCGGCGGCTTTGCAGCAAGTTGGGTTGCGCTAAATAAAATTCTTGCGAGCTGTTTTGAAAATTCAAAAACCGCTCAAGGTTAAACACCGGGCGTTTGACTTCGACTTTTAATTTTACTTGTGATTTGTAGCGGGGCGCTTCAAACAGGAAAAATGAAAACACGCCTAGACCGATGACGCAAAACAGCAAGCAGGTCTTCTTCCAATGGCGAAGAAAGGTCTCTTGTAACCATTGAAGATCAAAGACAAATTCGCTATCGCTCGGATCAAATTTGTCTTGGTTCGTCTGGTTTGACGAATGAAATGGGGATTGATCAAATTTAACCATACGTCGCTAAAAGATCGAATTTTCTATAAAGTCAAGTTGCAAACTAAACGGGTTTAACCGCCGTAATGTAAATGGAATGTTTAAAATACTATGGCTGACATAAATAATATCGCCGGGTTTTACTTGGGTGTCGACTTTGCCTTCTTGTAAATCAGACAACGAATATTTTGTCATGACGTGTTTGCCGTCTGGCCCAATTCGATAGACGCGAATCGTCCGGCTTGCGGTAAAGGTGCGGTCGCCCGCTTCAACGATGGCGTTCATCACAGTCATGTTGGGCTTCCAGGCGACGGCCCCGGGGTTGGTGACTTGTCCACTGACAAACACCATATCGCTTTGTGGAACATAAAAACTATCGCCTGGGCTCAATGGCTGAGACCGAAATTCTAAATTGTGTTGGTATTGTTCATAGGTAAAGGTGATAATTTCTTGATCGCCATCGGGTTTGTTCCGGTGCCAAAACATCGATTCACCTGCATTCGGTTTTCGTCCGCCGGCGAGGCCAAACGCGTCGCCCACTTTCAAATTTCTTGTGAGAGCAACGCCGCCAGGGCTGTTGACAGCGCCCAAGACATAGATTTCTTTTGCGTAGGGAACAATGATCTCGTCGCCGGTTTGAAGTACGACATTGCCCGTCGCCGCATCAACCACATCTCCGCTCATCAATTCGTCCCGGTTGATCTGTAAAAATGAGCCGCTCATACGTTGCAGGTTAATGTAGGGAGCCGCTTCTTCAATTTTGACTCCCCCTTGGCGGGCCAAGGCCTCGCGCAAGCGCAGCCCCGGATAAATCGGTATAACACCCGGTTGTTGTACGGCGCCGACGATAGAAACGACGGTATTGTTTTGTTCGACAAATCGTACAATGACAGACGGGTTCACCAAATAGTTTTCTTGTTGAAGACGTTGTTCGAGCGAACGGCTCAAATCATGGAGGGTCAGCCCTTTCGCTTCTACCTTGCCGAGTAAGGGGAATGAAAACGTGCCGTCGCCAAAGACGACGACTTCAATCGACAGTTCGGGCTCTTCAAACACCGAAATCCCTAAAACGTCTCTCGGGCCGATTAACGAATCAGCGGTTTCATTGGAAGATACAGCCCCAATGAAGACAAACCCCGTCGAAACAATTACCAGCCTGATCAGGTTCAACGTCTTAGGCCCCCACCTCTTCTTGTATCTTGAACTGGCCAGAGTATTCAAAAATATCAAACAATGCAACCCCGATACGATACCAGGCGCCCTCTTTGGAAGCGTGTTTGACCCGGCCAGTAAAAATGACAACGGTTGACTCGCTGTTTCCTGCTGACTCCCAATTCAACGTGGGGAAGATAAAGTGTATCTCAGCCCCTTTTGGTAACGGCCGTGATGTAAAAAACCCCACGCCGGAAAACGTCTTTACGTCTAAATCTTCAGTCACCGAGCCGATCCATTCTGACTGAAGAAATTCTTGATCGCGAACACGTCCATAAAAAAATGGAATCGAGACCGAAGCGCGTTCGCTGCGCCTGGGTTTGAGTTCAAAGTTACATAGCAAGCACCGGTTGGCGCCGCGCCGAATCGGTTGGTCGCATGAGGGGCATTGCGTCCCTTTGGTTTTCTGTCGAACTGACTCAAGCTCCTTTGAGCGCGGCCGTTCTTTGAACGGAAACGTGGCTTCTTCCATTGAATCAGAATTCAACAACGGTAAAGTAAAACCCAGCGAAGACGCTTCTTTTTGAAACGTGTTTGAGGCTCGAACAAGTGTTAGAGACCGTTCGGCCTCAATCACTTGATGCAACAGTTGGATCAGCCCTGACAGCGTTTCTGAACTGATTGATCCTAAATCACCCACATCGATGAATATGGGCGCTTCTAGGTTTTTTGGGGAATGCAACCATTGATTTAGTTGAATCAAATCATTGACTTCAACGTCTCCCCGAATATGGACTGCGATGCCGAACGGAAGCTGCATTCCATTAATGTCTGCCATTATTGTTGACCATTTCTGTATTTTAAATTCAGAAGGAGTATGGTTCGACCGATACTTTTGTAAAGGTGATTTCTATCCACATACCAAGTTGGTGTAATTTTTGTTTATTTTTGAGTATACTGTGTTATCTTAGTAATATCGGCGCCAACTGCTATCTCATCAAGTCTCATTTTGTTTTTTTATTTTTCTGATACCATAGGGTTGAGTTTCGGGCAGATTAGTTAACTCCCTGATTTGCTTGAGAATTCGCTATTAAACAATAGCGCGCTTGTATAGACGCTGTCTAGACGAAATGTGTTTGTTTTATTATGAAGATTGGAAGCAGTGCTCAAAAAACGTGTGGGTATGTGAGCCCATTTGATGGGTATCAATGTGATGAACCCGTGTGGGCTCATTCGGATGATGGGACATGTCTGGGGCATTCCTCAAATTTTGGTAAACCCAAAAAAGAATTTCTACATCTTATTATTTCTCGACTAAAATCGGAAAACTTCAATTTCGATGGATTTGTGTTTCCGTCGAGGCTTGTAATTAAAAACATGAAATTGACTGGAGTCATCTCGTTTATCGGCAGCACGCTGCAAAAGGGTTTGTTATTCGAAAATTGTAAGATTATTGCTGACCAGATTCGCTTTGACCAATGTTGGTTTGAAGATGGCGATCTCACTTTTAATAAATGTATTTTAAAGGCGAACAAAATTTCGTTTGCCGATTCGGCGTTAACCGGGAACTCGCTAGAGTTTCGGGCATGCAAATTTATATCTCCCCTTTTAGAGTTTGACCGGGCGCAGTGGAGGGCAAGTAAACACATTGCCTTTATCTGTTGTGATTTTCATTCGCCCCATATTCAATTCAAAAAAGTAAGACTCAAAGCGCCCGTGATTTCATTTTTTGGTTCATCATTCCGTTGTAAGACGCTCGACTTTGATCGCGCCGAGTTTTATTCAAAACGGCTAACGATGAAAAAGTCTAAGTTGCTCTCAGGCGAGTCGCGCTTCAGCCACAGCAAACTTGATTGCAACCATTTAGATTTTACGCACAGCATTTGGCTCGATAAGGGGTTAACCTTTTCCAAAGCCGATTGGCAAGGCCGCACGATTGACTTTAGCCGCGCCAAAGCGGCTGGCCGTGGCATTACATTCTCGCGCTCGCGGCTGATCGGCAAGTCGGTTTTGTTCAATCATATCAACATCGAAGACCAGGGGTTTGAGTGTCAAGACACGAAAATCGAATTGACCGACACGTTGGATTTTAGTTCCGCCAAAGTGAGCGGCTCGTTTCGCATCAATCGGTGTAAGTTGTCCGCCCAGACCATCAAGTTAAACGACGTGAAATCCAAAGGGAAAGAATTTTCGGTCCAACAAAATACCATCAATTCACCTCATTTTTCCGTTGCGGGATCATTGGTTGACGCGTCGCGTATTTCATTCACGCGGTCAACAATTAACTCGCAGTTGATCGACTTTAAAAACAGCCAATTTAAGGGGCTTCAGCTTTCGTTTCAGTCGCTTCAAGCCAACGCCGACCAAATTCAATTTGATTACTCATTGTTTGACTCGCGAAGAACGGCGTTCAACAAAACCCAATTTAACGCCAGATCGTTGACCTTCAAACGGACGAATTTTGGCTCAGGGACCGTGACCTTTTGGAAAACGGCGTTCAATGCCAACGTAGACTTTAGCGATTCGCGCGACCGTGGGGCCGCAATTCATTTTAATGCAGACATGGCCAGCGTTCGCTTCAGCGGCAATGAATTAGACCGGTGTTATTTTCATGAGTCTACTTGGCCGGAACAGGGATGGATGAGACGAAAATCCACCGCGGACGAAAAACAATTAATTCTTCGAGATGATTACGAGTCGCTGCAAGAACTCTACAAATGGATCGCCGAACGGTATTCGCACGCAGGCCAAAACTCTAAACGAAATGACTTTCTCTATTCCAGCAAAGAAATTGAACGGTGGGACTATATCAATAAACGGTTTGTGCCATCGATCATACGAATGGAAATTCTACGCTGGACGACTGGATATGGGCTGGGACTGGCGCGCGTCGGGGTGATTCGCGGCGCGGTTATGGGGGCTGCGACAATTCTGCCTGTTTTTATCAAAATGAGATAATTATTCTCATTCTAATAATCTGCTGTCATTTTTGCTCCACATCATGACACGCTACATGACTTTGCTAACGACTCAACTCAAAAATCATTGCACCTTTCATTTACGCGCTGAGACAATTTCTATACGTTGTTGAGCGCTATATGTATCTGCAGTTTAGTTTTTACGCCGAAATGGCTGTATTTGAAAAACCGTAAGGTTAATATTTAAATTTCTATACACCCAAATACACATGGAAATATTACAAAACCCCATAGATGCGATAGAAGCGATTGCGGCCCCGTTTAACCCATAGTATGGAATGAATGTAATATTTAAAATGACATTTAAAGCGAGGCTCAATACGAAAAATATGGCCATTTTGTTGTGGTGGCCCGTCATGTTCATAAAGATTGTCACCGAGCCTGTCATTGAGTTGATCATTTGGCCAATAATCAAGACTACCAAGGCTGAATAGGCAACAGAAAACTGCTCTCCAAATAAATTCAACACTGACTTGCCAAACAATAGAAGAAAACTCGATATGACTATCGCGTATGCAAAAATCGCCCATGCCGACAGCCAGGTTATTCGCTTGAGGTCAGACAATTTTCCGGTGCTATGTAAATTTGATATCAACGGCGCCAAGATGCTATTCACGGCCAACAGCCCAAATGAGATGAGCGATACAACCCGGAAGGCTACTGAATAAAAGCCCGCATACTCAGTGGTAATAAAATATCCGATCATTAATATATCGGTGGTGGTTAGCATTAAATTGACAGAAAACATAAAAAAAAGCGGAACCGACATTTTTAACCATTCCACCGAATGAAATACAGGGCTGCTGCGGAGAACCATTTCAGGGGTAAGCCGAAACAACCAGTACATGCCAAGACACATTGAGATGAGTATCGAAATACCATCGAGAAGCATTACGGCGGGCGCTGACAACCATTCGGGCCGTGCTATATAGATTGTTACCAACAGAGTTACTAAAACAATTGGTTTAAGAACCCGTTCGGAAAAATTTGCCCGAATCACATGCAGCATTGCCCGAAGAATCGCTTGACGCATGTTGATCACTGTGTAGACAGGGATCAAAAAAGCGCCAATGACAAACGTAAGGAATAAATTTTCAGAAAGGTTGTCGCGAACAATAAAGGCAGAAGTTAAAAATAGTGCTGACGAGACAATGCTGACGCCTAGGGATACCCGGTTTGAAAATTTGATGATTCCACATAGTTCGGGCCACTTTTCTTGCGCCTTATATGCGGCTACATATTTTACAACTGTGCCATTTAAACCTAGTTGTGATGCTAGAGATATAAGCGACAACCAGGAGAAGACGTAAATATAGTCACCATAAATTTCTGAACCCAAAATTCGTGTTGCTATGACATGCAACAAAAAGGCGATGAATGTGCCCAATACATTATTCAGAAAAGCGAACGCCGCTTTTTGGGCAAAGAAGCGGCTAAGCCCTTTTTCGTTAATTTCTGTTTGATGGTCCACTTAGGTCCTCTATAGCAATTGTATGATTGTTTGAAAATCAAATCCGTGAAAGGTAGTCTACTTTATCGCTCAAATA
>CAZKYC010000111.1:0-12488 GCA_964556895.1 uncultured bacterium
ACAAGTCGGTTGAATCTGTCAGCGAATAGTTTTTCGTCAGACGCAGTTGAGGACGGCGATAACCGATATTGCCGGCAGCGTCAGCCACCAAAAAATTCAACGTTGCAGGAAACAGCGGTGAAATGACGTCCCAGGTTTGGCCTGCGATCAGACTCATTTCATATTCAGGCCAGTCGATTTGGGCGTAGGCATGGCGCATTCTCATACGTGCTTTGTTTTCAGCGCCGCCGCCGTAAAAGTCAAATTCGATTTTTCCGCCTGTTTGAGCGGGCCCGATTATTGGCCCGGTCAAATCAAATCCGATACGCGTTTGGTTTGCGGTTAACGTAAACTCATCGTCGTCTCCACCCAGACTATCGGAATTGGCATACAGCGCGAAATTGCCTGGATGAACGCGTGAGTCGTCATAGGAAGCGTCAAGTTTGACATACCCATACAAGTTCGCGCCATATTTCGACGAAACCACATTGGTTTGATGAGCGGCGTCTAACTCGACTTGTTCAGATACGGCTTGAATCTTTTCTTTCGTTGTTTCAACCGTGGTATTGGTGTTCTCTAGCTGATTTTGAAGAGTCGCATTCTTTTCTTCAAGCGTTTGAACGCGCTTCATCAACATCTGAACTTGTTCTTTGAGAGTTTGAATCTCGGCTTGAGTTGATTGTGAGTATGAGGCTGGGGCAAGGACTAAAGGCACACAGAAAAACAGAATTAACTTGTTCTTGATGTTCATATCGCTCTCCCACTGCTGCAAAAGTTAATTATATATTTAAGACTACTTAGCGATCAAAAATTGGCAATAGCTATATAGCGAATTAATGTATTTTATCATTCATATCAAATTATAGGCTATCCACTGACCACTCATTTAATGGAATATACTCAGAACTATCGAGTGAGACATTGCAACCAAAGGGCGACTGGTTGACGGAATTGATTTTGATTTCACCGTTATTGATCTTTAGCGTTGGGTGTCCCTTTGAACTGAGAGAGTATAAATCAGCATGTTTGGCCATGACTTGAGCCACAACGTTTTTAGGCCACATCGAAAGGCCTTTGAAATAATGATGGCCATTGCGTTCAACATGTTTAATCCCTAACGTAGACATCAAGGCCAAGTCTTGAAGCAAGGCGACCGGGCCGACGTTGGCTAAGTCTTCACCACTCATCTCATATCGTTGTTGATCTGATTTTTTGTTCAAATATGCGATGTAACAGGCGTTGGCGATTCCTTTGAAAATCCCTTTGCAGTTCTTATGGCTGGTTCCGATATATCCGTTGGCCAGCGCCGTTCGCAAACTCGTTACGTCGCCGTCTGATTCATCAATGATGGTTGGAGGGCGGCCTTCCCAGGCGAGTTGGTCGTGGGCGGCTTCGTCTGACAATGCAACGTCTCGGTGTAAGGGTTGTTCTACAAAAATGAGATGAGTAAAGAAGTCTGTTAGTCGTGAATCAGATGCGGCGGTTTGCCAAAACGCCTTAAATGTGTTGATGTCTCTAAACTGCTCGTTGCCGTCTAACGTAAATCGGTAGTTACTCAAATCACATAGGGAAAATAAAGTAGCGATCTGGACCAATCGGTTTAAATCAGTCTCGCTGTCGCCACAAATTTTGATTTTAAAGTGGTCAATTCCATACTGTTCAATGCATGCTTCCAGCGATTGAGGCAAGCCATCGTCTATGCGGTTTTCGATATCAATATCACGATCGAGCAGAGGATCGCCCAAGCCGACGGTATGCCGAACAGTGAGTGTTGATAACGGTTTGTTTGGCAACCAATCTGAAGGCAGCGTACTTTTGAGTTCTGGGTGAATTGAATCAAGTGTAATTTGAAATACATTTTGTGAGAGCGCTTGAAAAAACGAAACCTCTTTGGCCTTACAAAATGCATCAATCATTGCGCGCTCAACCAGGCTCACCCCAAGGCCCCAAAGCAAGGGCGGATAGCCTTTTTGCTGCGCCCAAGTTTGTTGAATATAGTAGGTCGCTTTCCACAACTGAAAGGGCGATCCATGTTCGCCAACGGAAACCATGTGAGCACAAGCCTGTTGAATCACATCCAACATCTCTGGCAAGTCGTCGTTGAAGTGTGAATCAGGATTCTTAGTGAACCACTTTGGCGGAAGACCCTCGGACGCGAGCCCTGTCGTTGATACACCGTCTATCTCAGCCTTCACATGTAAAATTAAATGAGGCAGCGATGTCAACGATGCGATACCGTATTGAAACGGCATACGCGTTTTCATAGTCAACACATGGAACTCGTACGATTGAATGGATATCATCAGTAATCGCTTATTCTCGCGGTAAGGCGTGGTCTAAAATCTCATCCACACATTGTTCAACATTACCGACCATATTGGTTTGGATGCGCTGCAGTTCGACGCAGAGTGATATCAGTTTACCAATCTCAGCGGGGTCGTCTTGTCTATCGCGCGCTTCTTCAATCAGACTTTCTGTTGATCCCAACAGCGATTGAAGATCGGCAAGCCGGTCATGAATGCCTTTCATCAGGTTCAAAATACTCGGAACCAGATACTCAGAACTGCCTTTTTGCGCAATCACCAATTTCGAGACAATTTCTTCAAAACTTCCCATATAGGGAGCGCCGTCACGGTAAAAGCGGCGGTAGCCAGTATCACTGTCATTGGGTTGCATGTTAGGCGTCCTTTCTTCAAACCATTGAATCATTTAAAATGATACTTCATTTTAAATGATAGACTATCGGTAAATCTATTTTTTTTGGATATCGACTTTACACGCTGTACGCTTCAGTTTTCTAGAAAATAATTGAAGGATAAACCAATGAAACGCAGAACCCTACTTAAATCTGGCGGAGCGGGTGTTGTCGCTCTCGGCTTCGGAATTAGCAACCCACACGTCCATGCGGCGTCAACAAAGAGTAAATTACAGCTGGGCCTGGTAACCTACAATCTCGCCAAAGAGTGGGACGTCGACACGATCATTACAAACTGCTCTACAACGGGTTTTCAAGGCGCCGAATTGCGCACCACTCACGCCCACGGCGTTGAAGTATCGTTAAATACAAATCAGCGAAAAGAAATCAAGAAGCGCTTTGAAGATTCGCCCGTTACCCTGATTGGCCTTGGCAGCGCATTTGATTATCACACAACCGACCAACAAAAACTAAAAAACGATATTGAAGCAACAAAAGAATACATTAAACTCGCTCATGACGTAGGCGGCAGCGGGGTGAAAGTACGCCCCAATGCCTTTCCAAACGGCGTCTCAAAAGAAAAGACGCTCGAACAAATAGGCGCCTCTCTACGAGAAGTCGGTCAATTTGGCGCTGAGTATGGCGTTCAGATTCGCGTCGAAGTTCACGGCCGCGGCGCCTCCGACCCTCGCCACATGAAATCCATGATCGATATCGCTGATCATTCTAACGTTGGCGTCTGTTGGAACTCAAATGCGAGCGATTTAGAGGGACTCGGTTGGGATGCGAATTTTGATCTGTTAAAATCAACAATCTTCAGCGTCCACATGCGCGACTTATATGACGAGAAATATCCATACCGGAAACTGTTCAAACGCCTTACTGAAATCGGATTCGACGGGTTCTGTATGGCCGAAATTCAAGGCAGCAGCGACCCGGTGCGCGTAATGAATTATTATCGTGGAATGTGGAAAGCGCTGCAAAATATCCTATAATACTAAAAACAGTATCTGAGCGAACTTATGTACATTGATGAAAGCGCTATTCAGCGGATACGAGACATTGGCGGCGATGAACTCGTCGCAAAAATGATCAACCTCTTTCTGACTCATGCGCCCCAAAATTACCAACTTGCGTTAGAGGCGAAGGATGAACAAAACCTGAAACAACTAGCGGAATCCGTCCATGCCATTAAATCAAGCTCGGGTAATTTCGGCGCGCAGCCATTGTTCGACTCCTCCGAAACGGTAGAGAGATTGGCCCGCGAAGGCCAAACAAAAGAAGCCATCGCTAGCATGGAGCAGTTAGAAACATGCTTCCAAGAAACCATCGACGAAATGAAAAAATTCTTAGGCGAGAATGATTGATGAAAACGATTGCTGTTATCGAAGATAACCCCGACAACCGCCTTCTGGTTTCCGCGATTCTTGAAGATGATTACATCATCAATGAATACGAAACAGGGCCTGAAGCGCTCGATGACATGCCGAATGATGTTCCTGATTTAATCTTGTTGGATATTTCGCTGCCAGAGATGGATGGAGTAAACGTTTTATCGTTTATTCGGCAAGATGAAAAGTTAAAAGAAATTCCCGTAATCGCGTTGACGGCTCATGCGATGGCGGGCGACCGCGAAAAGTTTCTGGCGAAAGGGTTTGACGACTATATTACAAAACCAATCGTAGATGAGACGTTGTTGTTGAACGCAATCGAAGAGCGTATCTCCGGCGAACCATCATAATTGGTTGAGTTGATTGATGGCGTCTTCTTGAGTGTCTAAGATCTCAAAAATTCTGTCCATCTTGACCAATTCAAATAGAGACCGCGCCTGGCTAGACATGCCAAACAAGATCAGGTTGCCCTCAGCGGCTTTGATCTTACGGTAAAACGTCAACAGAATGCCCAACCCAGAACTATCGATGAATTGAATCTCAGACATATCCATGGCGACTTTCGAACGGTCGTGAATGACTGGATCAATTTCTTGGCGGATTGTTTTGGCGTTATTCGCATCCAACGTTTCGATCTTCATCTCAATCACCAACACGTCTCCTACATCCGTTGTTGCACAGTTCATTCTGGCATCCCTTTCATCGCTACAAACCGTTTCATAAGTTGAACCAAACAACGGCCGTCGTCATGGCGGCCATAGACCACTTCGTCAACACAATTGCGAATAATATACACGCCAAACCCCGATGACTTTGAGCCGTCAAAAGCCGGGTCAGGCGTTTCTTCAGGGTCGAATGGTAGTCCATCATGCAGCATAGACACTACCCACCGGTCTTGTAGTTCTTCAACAATCAAGGCCCATTTGCCTTTTTTATCGTCTTTGTAAGCGTGTTCGATGATATTGGCTGCGGCTTCATTCATCGCCAGGGTTATTTTTTGCATGAAGTCGTCATCAAACACAAGGTCGCTTTCGTCATAAAACGCTTGAAGAAACGCCCGCGCTTGTTCGAGTTCAGAAAGGTTGGCGTTGAATACCGATTGTTTTCGTTTTGATGACGCCGCGGCGCCTTGTTTATTTATTTGAACGATGACACAGGTCAAATCATCGGAGAAGCCTTTTGCGTTGGTATAAACAGACAGATGATGATAGATTGCGTCAATTAACTGGTTTGGAGTCTTTGTGTTGTTGTTGTCAACAAATGTTTGTAACCGTTCGACGCCAAACAATTCGCCCGAGGGCGAAGGCGCTTCGGTTAATCCATCAGAATACATCACAAAAAAGTCGCCGGGTTCGAAATGAAATGTCCGTTGAACAAACTGCTCTCCTTCAGAAACGCCCAGCGGCAAATTGTCTCCTCGAATAAGCCTGCTCGAGTGGTGTTTGGCCTGATACCAAATTGTCGGCATGTGGCCGCAATCCAAATACACGCATTCGCTCTGCTTCACATCAAATCTCATGTAAAACAACGTAAAAAAACTCTCGAGTTTAATCAACTGCCCTGTCATGGCGCGATGGACGCGGGCGACAATCTCTCTTGGCTCAGGCCAGCCGCCGCTTCGCGCTGCTAGCAGTTTACGCATGGCGCGCTGGAAATGGCTTTTGACTGCGGCGCCAAGCAACGCCGCTGGCACCCCCTTGCCCATGACATCGCCCACCAAGACATCAAGGCGGGTTTCATCCACATGAAAGAAATCATAAAAATCCCCGTCGATTCGTTGTGATGGAATACTCGACGCCGCGACGTTGAGCGCAGGGATATCGGTTGGGGTTTTACCCAACAAAAGCGTTTGTTGAATCTTCGAACCAATTTCAATTTCTTGTTCTTGAATGGTATTGGGCTGGTGAGGGCCGACATCGCTGACCGGGCCCTCAATCAAAGTCGACGCGTTTCGTTCGAACTTGATTGAAAACTGGGCGGCGAACGCTTCTAAGATTGATGTCAAGACCGGATCGTATGCGACAGGCTTATCATGTAATACACATAAATGGCCAATCGCTTCCCGGCGTTGGTTAAGAACGGGCGCCCCAGCGTAAAATTGAATGTTTAACTTTTTCAAGGCCGAATCGGTTGGAAATATGTCTTGAATATCGGGGCCAAACCATTGAGGCCCATCACGATAGACAATTTCGCAAGGGGAACCATCAAGGTCATACTCAAAATTCTTGCCCCAATCATCCTTGTTCCAAAACGAGACCGTTTTGGCCCGCCATGAAAGAGAACCCGTACGTTGGCTAATAAGCGCGTAGTTTACATTCAAAATTGATGCGATGCGCTTGACGGGTTCAGGGTAATCGAGCCATTCAATGTCTAACTGTAGTTTGCTGAACTCAACGAAGAGTGAATGCAATGCCCTTTTTTTCTCGATCCTCTTTTGTATGAAATTGATTTTGAATTGAAACGAATCCCAATCCACTGGATATTGAACACATTCCGTGGCGCCATGAGATAGTAGAGTATCGATTGAGGGTGGAGAGGCCTCAGCATAAATAAACAATACCTCTTTTTCGATGAGGTTTTGGGGGCCCTGAAATGTCTTGCAACTCTCTAATGCAAGAGAAGCATCTTGAATTCCATTGACGACGATCAGCGAGATCGGTTTTGAATAAAGCGCTGATAACGCCGCTGGTACAGAATCAACTGAAAGAATACCAAACCCTTCATGCTGCAAGCAACCAGCCAGGTTTTCACGAAAACCGTCTGATACTGAAACGATAAGAGCTGTGAGCGGTTGTGCGTCTATGTTCATCTATCGTTCATTCAAATTCTGGCCGCGCACCGATGACTTGCGCTGATTGTCCCTTGTTGGCTTTATAAATGTTCCAATTTATTGTTATATAGAGTGGGTCTTGGGCTACAGTCTATCATAACTGGTTCTTCAAAAATCGAGTGGTTATAAGATGTCTAGCAAAATTTTAATCATTGATGACGATGAAACAACTCGTTTGTTGCTAGAAAGCCATTTATCAGGTTCAGGGTATGAAATCCGGTGTGAAGGCGACGCTGAAGGGCTTCGTACAGCGCTGACTGAAGACGACTACCACGCAATTCTCTTAGACATCCAATTGCCTGACGGCGATGGCATCGAGCTGTTAGACGAGGTGAAACAATTATCGCCTTCTTCACTAGTCATCATGATCACGGCCCATCGCAGCGTTGAAAAAGCAGTTGAGGCGATGCGCAAGGGGGCGTATGATTATTGTTCTAAACCGATTGATTTAAACCGTCTGACTGTTTCAGTCAAAAACGCCCTTGAACGCTATGAATTGCTCGAAAAAGTCACTCAGTTTGAGCGCGTCAAACGAAGCCACTTTTGTGACATGATCGGCGGCAGCGCCGCCATGCAGGTGATTTATCACATTATCGAAAATGTTTCTCCTACCCGGGCCAACGTACTAATCACAGGCGAGAGCGGAACAGGCAAAGAACTCGTGGCGCGCGCGGTCCATAAACTGTCTGACAGAAAAGGCAAAGAAATTATTGATGTAAATTGCGCCGCGATCCCAAAAGATTTGCTGGAAAGCGAATTGTTTGGACACGAAAAAAGCGCATTTACCGGCGCCGCTAAACGCAATATAGGCCGATGTGAACAGGCCCACCAATCGACGCTTTTCTTAGATGAAATCACCGAAATGAATTTAACCCTTCAGCCGAAACTGCTACGGTTTCTACAAGATTATTCGTTCTACCGCGTCGGAGGAAAAGACAAAATAAAAGTCGATGTCAGGGTCGTTTCCGCCAGCAACTGCGATCCGATGGAAGCCATTCATACCAATCGGCTGAGAGAAGACTTATATTACCGCCTCAATGTGGTCAATGTTTCCATTCCACCATTGAGGGACAGAAAAGAAGATATTCCTGAGCTGGCCGAATTTTTTCTACAGCGATACGCAAAAGAAAACCAAAAATCGTTTGAAGAGCTTTCATCGGACGCTTTAGAAGCCCTTTGTAACTATGATTGGCCCGGCAATGTCCGCCAATTACAGAATTGCTTACAACAATGCGTTGTGTTGGGCGACTGCAAGGTATTAGAAGCCGATATGTTGCCTGATTTGGTGAGAAATTCCGCCCCGTCTCAATTCATTGGTAAATCAATCGAAGCCAAGGAAGAAGCATCCCAAGCCGAAGAGGATGATTCCGTTCCTCAATCTATAAAAAAAAGCAGCAAGATTCGCCCGTTAGTCGATATGGAACAAGAAGCTATTGATGAAGCCTTAACAATTACTCATGGTAATGTTGCGCTTGCCGCCTCAGCGCTTCAAATTAGTACGGCGACTTTATATCGAAAGATTCGAGATTACGGGTTCCAAATCAAGAAATACAAAGATGTTATATTGGATTAACTATTAATATGAAAGTGATCATCACGGGCGCAAGCAAAGGGATCGGACGCGGGATATCAACGTTCCTGGCCAAACAAGGCTACAGCGTAGGCTTGGTCGCCAGATCTCAGGATTTACTTAATAAATTGCGGGAAGAAATAATTGAGCAAGGCGGAAAAGCCGAAACAATTGATTGCGACCTGGTCGACCCAACCCAGGTTGAAGAATCGATAGATGGATTAGTCAACATATTGGGCGGCATCGATGCGCTGATAAACAATGCGGGTCTGGTAATTCGAAAAGACGTGTTCAATCTGGCTCTTGATGAATGGAAGTCGATGATTGATACAAATGTCAATGGCCTTTTCTATGCCACACGAACAGCATTGAAGTATATGAAAAACCAACAAAGCGGACATATCATAAATATCTCATCTATATCTGGTTACTATCCACTACCCGGCGGGAGCGGCTATGCGGCTTCTAAATATGCGGTAACGGGGTTTTCAGAATCTCTGTTTCACGAAGTCAGAGACCACAACATAAAAGTGTCAACGGTTTTCCCTGGTTCGGTTGATTCTGAGTCTCATCGGCATGATCAAAATAAAGACCACTCATGGAAGGTCAAACCCGAAGAGGTTGGCCAGGCGTGTTTTTCTATCTTAAATACAGAACCAGGAAACTGCGTTAGCCGTGTAGAAATTCGTCCTCTTCACCGCCCCGCTAAAGGTTAAATTTTGATGACTTTCTAGTTTATCACTCCCCATAACTAAAAGTTGCGGTTATTATTAGTAGCCATAATAAAACTTAAATTTATTATTGAGAAACCAGGGATTTTAATGAATTTAGATGCGACCCAGCCTTTGATATTAAAAGGAGCAGTGGCAATCACGCCATTTCGCCGAGAAGAAGGCGTAACGCTTGTATTACATGATGGAAAAATTGACCAAATGGGCCGCCCCGAAGATGTGTCGGCGCCATCTGACGCGATAGAACTTGATCTAAGTAATCACTACATTCTTCCTGGGTTCATTGATATCCATGTTCATGGCGGCAAAGGCTACGACTTTTGCGATAATGATGAAACTGGATATGATGAAATCAGCCAGTTTCACGCCTCTCATGGAACCACCTCGATCATCGCGACAATGTATCCTCAACCCAAAGAGTCGTTGAAGGAGTCAATTGTCTGTCTTCGCCGGTATTGCGATTCGCGCGGGGTAGAACGTATCATCGACGGTATTCACCTCGAAGGCCCCTTTCTAAACCCCGAAATGCATGGCGCTATTCGCCCTGATTATATGTGGGAAGCGACAAAAGAATCCTTCAATGAGTTAAGAAACATTGGGGGCAAATGGATTAAAGTCATGACCATCGCGCCAGAGATTTCAGGAGCGATCGAAGTCATGCGCGCCGCATCTCTGGGCGCTGTTTCAAACGGCTCTCATGATCCAATTCATTTATCCATAGGCCATTCCAACGCCAATTACGAACAGATTGCCGAGGCTATCGACAACGGTCTTGAGGGTGTGACTCACATCTTCAACGCCATGCCAAGCATGCACCATCGCAAGCCCGGCGTCCTTGGCGGGACCCTCTTACGAGACGAATTATTTGTCGAAGTTATCGCAGACGCCGTCCATGTTCATCCGGCCATTTTGCAACTATTGCTCAAAGTCAAAAAGTATGACCGAATCATTCTCATCAGCGATGCAATTCGCGCCGCAGGCCAACCCGACGGCGTGTTTGACTTTAGTGGACAGCGTGTTTTGATGAAAAGCGGACGCGCCTACCTCGAACACGCGCCCGACACATTAGCCGGCAGCACTCTTACCATGGACCAGGCTTTGCGCACCATGGTCGAGTTTGGCGGCGCAAAAATTGAAGAAGCAGCCCAGATGGCCTCCCTAAATGCGGCCCGTATACTAGAATGGAAATATCGGCGCGGCATCCTTGCTGTAGGCAAAGACGCTGACTTGGCGATTCTCGATGAGAATCTCAACAACCGAATGACCATTAAAGCGGGACGCATTATGTGGAGAGCGACTGAATGAATGATATAAACACCAACTTGGCGAAACACGTTTCATGGACTTCCCTTTTCTTCCGTGCTGATGTTTTTACCTTTGGCTTTGGCGTCACTGTAGCCATGTGGTCGATTGGGTATGTCTTTCATATACCCGGTTTGTCATTGCCAAGCCCGGTGATGTTCTTTCTTTTTCTTGCCTGTTTATTGTTCGGCGGCTTTTGGGCCGCCAGGCGCACACCCGCCGGTTGGAAAGCCGGGCTTGCTGCTGGCTTTATTTCGTCCATCTTGAATTTACTCATACTCGGCAGCGTCTTGACCGACAGCGCGTCGAATGAACTTGTGCCCTCAACGCTCATATTTATTCCAGGCTTTATTCTCGCTTCAACCTTGCTCTCCGCGATTGGCGGGGCATGTGCTTCCCTGTTTGGGCCGATATCAGAACCCACGATCAAAGGCGACGCAGGGATGACAGTTGTTGGTTGCCTGGCGACATTCGTGCTATTAATCGCTGGCGGGCTAGTCACTAGCTATGACGCCGGGTTGGCCGTCGTCGATTGGCCCAATACCTTTGGAAATAACATGTTTCTGTATCCCCTATCGAAAATGACTGGCGGAATCTATTACGAACACACCCACAGGTTAATCGGCTCGCTGGTTGGCTTAGTAACAATTGGCGTGTTTGTCAGTGTGTTGATGATGGATCGAAGAAACGGGGTGAAGTATCTTGCGGGCTTTGCACTCGTGCTTGTTATTGTTCAAGGCATTATGGGCGGGCTTCGGGTAACCGGAAACTTCACGCTGAGCACAGAAGAAACCGACATGGCGCCGAGTATCATCCTGGCCATCATTCACGGCGTTAATGGTCAAATATTCTTTGGAACCATGATCGCCTTAGCCGCGTTCTTAAGCGTAAAATGGTTATCAAACGAAACGCCGCTCTTTCACTCATCAGCCAACCTAGACCATTGGCTGGCGTCGATTACTCTTCTGGTGATCGTGGTTCAACTGGTCTTTGGCGCCGTATTGCGCCATGTGTCTTCATTGTTGCTGCTTCACATAACCTGGGCGGGCATCGTCTTGACGCTTGTTCTCGTTTTAGGCATTCGCGCCTGGGGGCTTTATTCAAATAAGCCTTTGATTTCGCGCCTGGGGCTAGGGTTGATCGGTTTGACTGGATTGCAACTGATTTTAGGCTTTGTCGCTTTAGCGGCAATCTACCAAAACGAAGAAACCAAATCCTATTCCGCGTTAGAAGTGATCGCGCCTACCGCCCACCAGGCAGTCGGCGCCATAGTGTTGGGCGTAGCCGTTCTTCTCACGGTTTGGCTGTTTCGCTTAACGACATATAAGCAACAAGAGATTTCATAAAGCCATCTCGAGAAACGGTCGTAATAATTTTACTTTCTTGAAAAACGGACAACCGCTTGTTGGCAAAGGCGTAACTCTGAGAGCGCCTGTGCAAATTGGCGAAGCCGCACTGAAGCGAACGCAGTGGCGCCCATGCGTCTCACAGTTGATCAATTTTATTCTGGCAACACCACTGTAGCGTCCATCTCAACATCGACGCCTTTTGGCAGGGCGGCGACTTCAACGGTTGCCCGCGCAGGTTTACAATCGCCGAAGTATTCTTCATAGATGGCGTTAAGCTCGCCGAATTTGCTTAGATCAGTCACAAAGATCGTGACTTTGACAACATCATTGAGCGCAGCGCCGCCAGCCTCAATCACACGTTTCAAGTTATCAAGCGTCTGCCTAGCTTGAGATTCAAACGAGTCTAACATCAATTCGCCCGTCTGGGGATTCAATGGAATCTGTCCTGAGACAAACAAGAACCCATTCGCCGCGACTGCTGGAGAGTAAGGCCCGACAGCAGGCGGCCCATCTGTTGGAACGATTAATTTCTTTGACATTTCTCTATCCTCACTTTTTACGTCTAAATTTCTATAATTGTTTATTTCCGCTCATTTATCGCAAGAAAATATGAATATAAACCTCATTCAAATTTAAATCTA
>CAZKYC010000112.1:0-12082 GCA_964556895.1 uncultured bacterium
GCTCACAGAGTTGCACCCATGCCTGAGTTGGATTGTCTATTATTGAAAGGACGAAGATCGTTTTTTGAGCAAATTCCAGGTCATCCAGCAAGGGAAGGACTCAAATATCGGAAGAACCAAAGTTAATGAGTTAGAGAGTTTGTGATGTGGCGTGATGGTTTTCGCAACAAAAACAGCGAGGCCGCAGCGCTGGGCAACGCGATGGTGATGCACAGCAGAATCGCGCTGGAGTACGAGTTGGTCATGTCATAGATTTGCCCGCCCATCCACGGCCCCGCCACGCCCGACGCGCCGTAGACCAGAAACACTAGCGGGTACAAATCATTGACATAGTCGCTGCCATACTTGGCGGCGATGTGGGCGGCGTATAGTACAAAGCAGGAACCAAACGAAAAGCCGATCAATAAGATGCTGCCCAGAAACGCCGGGTATGAACTGGTGATGTGCAACACAAACGCCGCTGCGCTTAACAACAACAGCGATAGTGGAATCGCCCGCCAGGCGATCCAATCATAGATTGCGCCCCAGGCGATGCGTCCGCTGATGTTGCCAATCGCGAAGACGCTGATAGCGGACGCAGCCTCATTGGATGAGAACCCCCGATATAACCCTAACGGTTTCAGGTTGGCGATAATCAAGAGGCCGCCGAAGGCGCCGGCGAACATGCCCAGCGCCATCGCGGCGAAGGTCTTAGTGAAGAGAAGGTGCATCACCGTGTCGGCTTCGGAGGTTTTATGGATGATGTTGGCTTCGGGCGGCATTGTTAACAGCAAGGCAAACAACGCGATCAACACCGCCGAACCAAGGCCGATGATGAGCAATACCGTTAAGACATCAACGCCCGCGTCGATAAGCGTCTGGGCGATAAACGCGATGAGAATCGAACCGCCGCCGAAGCCCGCCACCGCGACGCCTGTGATCAGCCCTTTGTGGGCGGGGTGCCAATGGATGCACACGGTGAGCGCGCTGAGATAGCCCAGGCCGATGCCCGCGCCTGACAACACGCCCGCGCCCAAAAGCAATAGCCAGAAGTCGCCGTCCGAAAACGAAGCCAGCCAATAGCCCCCGCCAAAGAGAACCGCACAGGCCAGCGAGCTCGCCCGCGGCGACCAGACGTGCAACAAGCGGCCGCCGCCGACCATCGAAATCGTAAACGAAGAGATGGTCAGGCCAAAAATCAGGCCTAGTTGGGCGGAGGTGAAGCCGTAGTGTTCGATCAGCGCGGGGGTGTAGACGCTCCAGGCGTAGATGCCGCCGAGACACGATTGAATGATAAACGAAGCGATGACGACGGTGATTGAACTGAGACGCAATGAATCCATGCAGGGCCTTTGTTGGGTAACAGCGGGATATGTAATACTCGCCCCCAATCGAGCGAATCAATTGGGGGCGAGTTTAAAGTTTTACTGTAACTACGCGATGCCGCGTTGGTGTTCGTAGGCGGCGATTTTGTCTTCGTGTTGCAGGGTGAGGCCGATCTGGTCTAGGCCGTTTAACAGGCGGTATTTCTTAAAGTCATTCACGTCAAACTCAATTGTCGAGCCGTCGGGTTGGATGATTTTCTGGTCGGGCAGGTCTACCGTCAGTTGATAGCCTTCACTCGCGCGTACTTCAGCGAACAGCCCGTCGATCACGTCTGGCGGCAAGACGATCGGCAGCATTCCATTGTTAAAGCAGTTGTTGAAAAAGATGTCGGCGTATGACACCGCCAGAATACAGCGAAAGCCGTAGTCATGCAGCGACCAGGGGGCGTGTTCGCGCGACGAGCCGCAGCCAAAGTTGTCTTTGGTTAGAAGGATGCTGGCGCTCTGGTAGCGGTCGGCGTTCATTTCAAAATCGGGGTTAGGCTTGCCGTCGGCGGTGTAGCGCCAGTCAAAAAACAAGACGTCTTGGTAGCCGGTGCGCTCGATCCGTTTCAAGAACTGTTTAGGAATGATCTGGTCGGTATCGACATTGAGCGCGTCGAGCGGCGCGACCAGGCCTGTGTGTTTGATAAAGGGTTCCATTAGTTAAACTCCCAGTTGCGAATGTCAACAAAGCGGCCTTTGACGGCGGCGGCGACGGCCATCGCCGGGCTGACCAGGTGGGTGCGTCCACCCTTGCCCTGGCGGCCTTCAAAGTTTCGGTTTGAGGTCGAGGCGCAGCGGTCGCCGGGGTCAAGCACATCATCGTTCATGGCGAGACACATGGAGCAGCCCGGTTCGCGCCACTCAAACCCGGCTTCAATGAAGACCTTGTCGAGGCCTTCGGCTTCGGCCTGATCTTTGACCGCCTGCGAGCCGGGCACCACAATCACCAGGTCGATATTGTCGGCTTTCTTATAGCCTTTGGCAAATTTGGCGCCTTCGCGCAAGTCTTCGATGCGCCCGTTGGTGCACGAACCCAGAAACATCTTGTTGATTTTGACTTCGGTCATGGGCAGCCCTTCAGGCAGGCCCATATACTCAAGCGCTTTCTTGGTGGTCATGCGCTGATTGTGGTTGTCAATCTCGCTCAAGACTGGGGTTTTGCCGTTGACGTCGGTGACCATGCCGGGCGAGGTGCCCCAAGTGACTTGCGGCTTAATATCGGCGGCGTCGAGTTCGACCAATGTGTCATACGAGCAGCCTTCATCCGACGCCCAGGCTTTCCACGAATCGACCAGTTCGTTCCATGACTTGTCTTTGGGCAGATACTCGCGGTCTTTGAGAAACTCAAACGCTTTTTCGTCAGGCGAGATCAGCCCGGCGCGCGCGCCCGCTTCGATGGTCATGTTACAGACGGTCATGCGGCCTTCCATTGATAAGTTGCGAATTACGTCGCCGGTGTATTCGATGACGTAGCCGGTACCGCCCGCCGTACCGATTTTGCCGATAATGGCGAGAATCATGTCTTTGGCGGTGATGCCGGCTGGCAGCGTCCCGTTGACGCGCACTTCCATGGTCTTGGATTTTTTCTGCGGCAGGGTCTGGGTCGCCAGAACGTGTTCGACCTCGCTGGTGCCAATGCCGTGCGCCAAGGCGCCGAAGGCGCCGTGGGTGGAGGTATGAGAATCGCCGCAGACGATGGTCATGCCTGGTTGGGTGAGGCCCAGTTCGGGGCCGATGATATGAACAATGCCGTTGCGGCGGTCGCCCATGCTGAAACAGGCGATTCCGTTCTCGGCGCAATTTGCTTCTAATGTGTCGACCTGCTTTTGTGAGAGCGGGTCTTGAATTGGAATCGCACGGTCGGTCGTCGGGATGTTGTGGTCCATCGTCGCGAAGGTCAGTTCAGGCCGGCGCACGGTGCGCCCCGCGATGCGAAGCCCTTCAAACGCCTGGGGTGAGGTGACTTCGTGGATGTAATGCCGGTCGATATAGAGGATGGATTCTTTGCCTTCCTCTTCATAGACGGCGTGCGCTCGCCAGATTTTTTCGTAGATGTTTTTCGCCATCAGATACGTCCTTTACAAAAATCATGCGCTGGAGCAGCGCAGGGTTTGGGCGGGTAGCCAGAACCTTTAGTATAAGTGGTATACGGCTGAATCCGAAGTGATCGCCTTTTCCACAACCTTGTGGATTTTGCGTTTCCAATCGGCCTGTCTATCGTTTATACTGGTGTAGAATTAAGGCCGAGCGAAACATAGCTCCTTGTCCCTATTATAGAATTCACTGCGTTGAATTGGATGAGAGTCATGAAATGGCGTGAAAACTGGTCTATTCGGTATATCGACGATGATTCGATGCAACCGGCCGGGTATCAAACCGGCCCCGCATCTATCGAATTTGTCGCGTTTCCGTAATAATAAGGAAGGCGTGCTGATTACAAATTCTACTAAGAGAGTGAAACTATGTTTACGCAAGTATGGCGTGAGTATTGGGGGCTGATAGAAGACCCGTTTACCTGTGAAGACGCTGACAAAGACGGCGTGTTGCCTGATGTTGACCCAAACGCGGTGCATTGGAGTTTTGACCGCCTCTATGGAACGCCGCGCATGCCCGCGCCCGCGATCATCTTCGGCGAAAAGGGCAGCGGCAAAAGCGCCCTGCGGCTGATGATGCGCCGCAAGGTGGAGAAACACAATCAGGACAAGCCGGATGAAAAACTGTTTCTGATTGAGTACATCGACTTCAACAATTATTTGTCGCACTTCCGCCGCGCCATCGGCGCCCGCAACGACGACAAGGCCGCCGAACAAGTGATGAAGCGTTGGAGCGTGGCCGACCACCTCGACTGTCTGTTGTCGCTGGGCGTGTCGAAATTGGTTGACGAGGTGTTGCCCAGCGAGTCGCCGCGCGACAAACTCAACTCGAAACATCGCGCGTACCTCGCGCTGTTGGCGTCGATCTATTACGACTCAAGCCAACGCACTCAGATGGAAGCCGTCCACCAGCTGATTAGCCGCCTGGGCCTGGGCTCATTGCGCCCCTACTTCTATTGGCTGCTGACGTTGATCTTTTCGGTATTGGCTGTCGCCATTGTCGGGTACGGTGTGGGACTCAACTTTCAGATGGGCGCCCTTGATCAGCCGGCGCTTCCACTGTATCCCTTCGCGATTGGCGGTTTGGTGGTGTTGCTGGCGACCTGGCTGCCGTTTTTGTATTACACCTGGATGTCGAGTTCCTTTGCGGCCCGCGCCGACCGCGCTGTCAAAAGCCTGCCGCGCAACAGCGCCGCGCTCAACGAGTTGCTCAAACGCCTGCCGCTGAAAGAACGCCGCGAATACACCATCCCCCGCGGTTCGGACGAATCAACCCGCTACCAGCTGCTTCAGCGCTTCATCGAAATTCTTCACGCGTTTGGCTACAAAGGCGTGTATGTCTTGCTTGACCGAATCGACGAGCCGTCGCTCATCAGCGGGCGTGAAGACTCGATGCGCAAGTTTGTTGAGTCGCTGCTCGACATCAAACTGCTTCAGTTCCCCGACATGGGGCTCAAGTTGTTCTTGCCGATTGAGATGGACGAGATTCACCGCAACGCCACGCCCGAACAGCTGAAGAAAATGCGCCTCGACAAGTCAAACCTGGTGCCTGAACTCAAATGGACCGGTCAGGAACTCTATGAAATCGCCAACCAGCGCGTGAAATCCTGCGTGAAACCCGAAGGACGCATCCAAAGCCTGGCGGATATTTTCGGCGACGATTTTGATTTTGCGTATTTGAAAGAGACGCTGCACAACCTGGGCACGCCGCGCTATGCCTTTGGGTTTCTTTCAACGCTATTTTCTGATTACACCAAAAACCTGCCCAACGAACTGGCCGAAGACGACCCCCGCTGGCAGATTACGCGGTCGCACTTTGACGTGGTCAAAGCCAGTTGGACCGACCGCTCTGACGTGATGCGCCGGGTGTTGAACTAAGCGGGGTCGTTTTTAAGAAAACGCCGACAACAACAGGCGGGCCAGATTTGGCCCGCCTGTTTTGGTTTATTCTCATTCGCTCTTGCTACAGTTTAGGTAAGACGTAAGGTTTGCGATATTTCTTTTTCAACAAACGGCTGGCCTGACGGTCGCCGATGATGGTTTCGTTTTTTGAATCCCAGCGTATCTGCCGCCCCACCTGAAGCGAGATCAACCCCAACAGGCCCGGCAGGTTGGCGTAATGGCCGACATAGACGTCGGCGACAGGCGTTTCGCGGCTGCGGATGCAATCCAGGAAATTTTGTTTGTGTTCGAAGTCGCCGCCCTGCGCCGGAACCACAACCGGGTTGGCGCGGTCGTTTTCTGGGTACAGTTTGGCGTGTCTGCGGTTGACCAACACCGTCCCTTTTGAACCATAAAAATAAATCCCGTGGTCGATGCCCGATAACTCGGGGTCATGGGGAAAGCCGTTGGCGTGGCGCATGGAGTATTTGAAGGTGTAGCCTGGGCAGTCAAACAGGCAATCCGCCGTGTCGGGCGTGCTGCGCATGTCATCATAGTAATAGACGCCGCCGATCGAGGTGACCGACTTCATCTCGTGGCCCATCGCCCAGGCGACGATATCAAACAGGTGAACGCCCCAGCCAGTGAGCATGCCCCCGGCGTAGTCGGTGTGATAATAGAAACTGTTGTGATAGCGGCTGCGGTTGAACGGTTTCTTGGGCGCGGGGCCAAGAAATTTGTCATAGTCGATCGCGGGCGGCGTCTCTTCATCGTCTTGATAAATCGGCTGAAACGGCGGTTTGTTGAGATAGGCGTCGACGTCCCACATGTTGATGCATTCCGCCGAAGTCACCTTGCCGATCTGGCCCGACTTCACCCACTCCACCGCCTGTTGGAATTGTTTGGAGCTGCGCTGTTGAAGCCCGACCTGCAAGACGCGTCCGGTCTGGTTGACGGCTTCAATCATGCGCTGTTGTTCTTCGACGGTGTGGGCCAGCGGTTTTTCGACATAGACGTCTTTGCCTGCTTGCATGGCCAAAATCGCCGGGATGGCGTGCCAATGGTCGGTGGTCGAGATCACCACCGCGTCAACGTCAGGGTTGGCGATCACGTCTTCAAAGTGCTGCGAACTGTGGACGGGGCGTTTCAGCCGTTGTTGGCATTGTTTGATATTGCCCTCATCTATGTCGCACAACGAGACGATGTTGACGTCGTCAAATTCGACAAACTGGCGAACGTGGCCCCTGCCGCGCCCTCCCAGGCCGATAAAGCCCAAGTCGATCGTTTCGTTGGCGCCAATGGCTGACAGCGCTGGGGCCGCGAGCGCGCCCGACAGGGCGATTGTTTGTTTTGTAAACCCACGGCGGTTAATGGTTGTTTGAGAATTCATTGGTCTCCCCCATGATAGTCATTTGACATTCATGTAGATCGTACAAAAAAACGGGGGCGAGGTATAGCGTCGGTAGTAGGCGTGTGAATTGTATAAATAGAATTTCATACAACAAACAATATAGTTATTTGATATGGTTTTATAAAAAGGGGTGCATTCGTCTCGGCGAATGCACCCCTACAATTGATTTAATTTGTTTTCTATTTACGAACAGCCGCTGGTTGAGCCGCAGTTCAAGCACTTATAACAGGCGCCGTTGCGCACCATGATGGCGCCGCATTCATGGCACGGCGGGGCGTCGGCCTGAACCTCAAAGGTGAAAATAACATCATTGTTGCCACTGTTGTCAGAGTCTGTCTGCGGCGCGGCTTGGACTTCTTTTTCTAACTCGCCAAAGTCATTGGCCACGGGTTTCTTGCTTCGGTCGATGATGCCCAGGGTCTGTTTTTCTTCGGGCGACAAAAATTTCGAGGCCATCCACCTAAAGATATAGTCCGTAATCGACTTGGCGATGGGAATTTCAGGGTTGCCGGTGAAGCCCGCTGGCTCAAAGCGCGTGTGAGAGAATTTATTGACCAAGACCTGAAGCGGTACGCCGTATTGCAACGTCAGCGAAATTGTGGTCGCGAACGCATCCATCAGGCCTGAGACCACGCTGCCCTCTTTGGCCATCATCAAGAAGATTTCGCCCGGTTTGCCGTCAGGGAACAGGCCAACCGTGATGTAGCCCTCATGGCCGGCGATGCTGAATTTGTGAGTAATCGCTTCACGCTCATCCGGCAGGCGGCGGCGATACGGTTTCGGCGCGCCATTCTTGGCGGCGATGGTTTGCTCCGCTTGTTTGACTTGGGGGGTTGGCGGGTTGTCTTTGCCCTTGGTTTTGAGCGGCTGCACCCGCTTGCAGCCGTCGCGATAAATCGCCACGGCTTTGAGGCCCAGTTTCCACGCCGCCATGTAGGCTTTTTCGATCTCTTTCGAAGTTGCGTCTTCGGGCAGATTGACCGTTTTTGAGATCGCGCCTGACAAGAACGGCTGGACGGCGCCCATCATGCGAATATGGCCCATGTAATCAATCGAGCGTTCGCCGTTGCCCGGCTTGAAGGCGCAGTCAAACACAGGCAGGTGTTCTTGATGAAGCCCGGGCGCGCCTTCGATGGTGTCTTGTTCGTCAACATAGCCGACGATCTTTAAGACTTGTTCATGGGGATAGCCTAGTTTTTTGAGCGCGCGCGGGACGGTGTTGTTCACGATCTTTAACATGCCGCCGCCGACCAGGCTTTTGTATTTGACGAGTGCAATGTCGGGCTCGATGCCGGTGGTGTCACAGTCCATCATAAAGGCGATGGTGCCGGTCGGCGCCAACACCGTCACCTGCGCGTTGCGAAAGCCATGCTGTTGGCCGCGGCCCAGCGCAGTGTCCCACGATTGGTTGGCGGCCTGATGAAGTTTAGTCGGCGCCAGGTCAGCGTCGATCTGATACGAGGCGTCGCGGTGCATGCCAATGACATTCAACATCGGCTCGCGGTTGCGGGCGTAGCCTTCGAAGGCGCCCATGGCTTCGGCGATACGCGAACTTTGCGCGTAGGCTTCGCCGCACATCAGCGACGTAATCGCGGCGGCGTAGGCTCGGCCTTCGTCGCTGTCATAGGGCAGGCCGTTGGCCATCAACAGCGCGCCCAGGTTGGCGTACCCCAACCCCAGGGTACGGAAGATATGGCTTTTGTCGTCAATCTTGTCGGTCGGATAGCTGGCGTTGTCAACCAACATCTCTTGGGCCGAGATCACCACGTCAACCGTGCGGCTGAAATTCTCAACGTCAAATGACCCGTCGTCTTCGACATATTTCATCAAGTTGATTGACGCCAGGTTGCAGGCAGTGTCGTCGAGAAACATATATTCTGAACAGGGGTTTGACGCGTTGATGGGCCCGTCGGCGGGGCAGGTATGCCACTTGTTAATGGCTGTATCAAACTGCATGCCGGGGTCGCCGCAGTCATAGGTGCAGTCGGCGACCCGCTTCATCAGGTCGCGGGCCTTGAAGGTCTCACAGGTTTCTCCATCCAAGATATATTTGGTCGACCAGTCGCCGTCGTCTTCAACCGCTTTCATAAAGTTGTCAGTGACGCGCACGCTGTGGTTGGCGTTTTGAAAGAAGATCGAACTGTAGGCCTCGCCGTTAAACGAGCCGTCATACCCCGCGTCGATTAACGCCCAGGCTTTTTTCTCTTCTTTGGCCTTACTGTCGATAAAGTCGACGATGTCGGGGTGGTCCATATTGAGGATCACCATCTTAGCGGCGCGGCGGGTCTTGCCGCCTGACTTGATCACGCCAGCGAAGGCGTCATAACCCTTCATAAACGAAACCGGGCCGGAGGCTTCGCCGCCGCCGCGCAGCTTCTCGCGCGACGAGCGAATCGCCGACAGGTTTGAACCTGTGCCCGACCCAAACTTAAACAGCATGCCTTCGGTTTTGGCGAGTTCTAAAATTGATGTCATGGTGTCGTCAACTGAGTTGATAAAACACGCTGAGCATTGCGGTTCTTTTTCGACGCCGACGTTAAACCAGACCGGGCTGTTGAATGAGGCGTGTTGATGAAGAAGAATGTAAGTCAACTCGTCGCCAAAGGCGTCTTGGTCTTCGAGCGTTTCAAAATAACTTTGGCGTTGCCCCCACGATACGATGGTGCTCACCACGCGGCCAATCAATTGGCGCACGCTGGTCTCACGCTCAGGCGCGCCCATCGTCCCACGGAAGTATTTTGACACCACAACGTTGGTCGCCAGCTGTGACCAGAATTTAGGAAACTCAACCCCGCGCTGTTCAAACACAACGTCGCCCTTCTCACCGCTAATCACAGCGTCGCGCAGTTCCCACTCGACCTGGTCGAACGGGTTTTCACCCTTCTTGGTGTAGACCCGCTCAAACTTGAGTTTTGTTTTCACCGCTGTCTTTGGCATTTCGTTTTTTGTCCCCTGCATCCCTGGTTCCGTCTTGGCATGAAGCCGGTTGGAGTCGACAATCGCCATTGGTTCTATGCTCCTTATCTAATTCTAGTGAATTTAAATTTGATGTAAATCACAAAATGAATACACCCTTGCGGGTTCCATTACTCAACTATCGGTTGAGGCGAAGAAAAATTTAGACCCAATATGTTGTGGTGTCAAGCATTTTTTTCATTTTTTAGTTTCAGGTAATATAATTTTGGCTAAAGAATGAATGTTTGTGATTCGATAACTGCTTAAAGATTATGAGGTTATAATTAGAATTGGGCAAACGGCCTCGTAAAAGAAAAAATTTTTGTAAAAAAATAGCGATTTTAAATTAAAATTAACTATCTCTTTCATATACGATGACGGTATAGTTAAATACTAAAAGATAAGAGCGTTTCATGTCCCCAGAAACGAAAAGCGGAAACAAAGGGCGCCTGCTTCTGGAGAAAGGTCTGACCTTCTTCCACAAGGGAGAATATCAGGAAGCGTCTGAAATATTGTATGACGCTGTCATGGAAGACGCCCATTCATATGAGGCGATTTATAACCTCGCCTGTTGCTATTCGATGTTGGGCAAAAAAGATAGCGCTCTGTCGTATCTTCACCGCGCCGCACAAATGGCCCCGCAATGCGTCGATTGGGCAAAAGAAGACCGCGAGTTTGACCCGATTCGCGATGACGATGTGTTTAAGGAACTGCTTCAGGCCCATAACATTGACCCGGGTGGAGACGCGCCAGCAGACGAACCGGAACCCCCAGCCGAACAAGCCGTCGAGGAGCCTCAAGAAGAAAGCGTTGCTGAAGAGGTCAACGCCGAAGCGGCCTATGAAGAGTTAGAAGAAGTCGGCATCGAAGAGCCCGAAGACTACCAACCCGTCGGCGGCGACATGAGCTCCACCGCTCAATCTGAAGCGATACCCAGTGGGCAGCCTAACCCGGTCCCGGTTCGGAAACACGCCCCCAAAAAAACCGAAAAGCCAGCCTATCCGCCCTGCGCATCATGCGGCGGCATCGTCGACCTGGAGCGCCGAAACATCCATAGCGTTGTTATGATTTTGGTGTTGTTATGGATCGGAACCATGTTTTGTATCAGCATGTTTCTTTATCTGTGGGGCGCGGTCGGTTTTCCGATCATCATGTTCGCGTTTTATCTGCTCATGCAAACCCGCGAGATGTGGGTCTGCCAGAACTGCGGCGCGGCGGGGGCCGATTGCGGCCAGCCCCCTGACGAGTTGAAATAGAATTCGCTATTTGTCTGTCGAGTAGCGCGACCCCGGCTTGCCCACCAGATACACCACCAACGCTTCACGAAATAACTCATCGCCCCTGAGTGACACATGAATGATCGTGCGTTGATTGAGAAACGCCTGAAATTGTTCGCGTTCGCTGGCGGTGTCGAGCGGAAACAGCCCTGAACGGACCGTAGGGCGCTTGCCCTTCCCAGTCGGGAACTCGCCCCACTCAAATCCATTTAAACATTCGCGTATGGCCCCTACCCCGCGTTCAATGGCGCGGCGGATGGTGTCTTCTGACACCCGCAGCATCTCCGCCATACGCCGCGGCCCCGCCCCACACGACAACATCAACAAAATGGCCTGTTGATTGACGCCCTTCAGTTTGCGCCGCGCCACCCGGCGGATGGCGTCAAGGCGCTTCTCAGTCTCAGGCGAGGGCACGTCATCGATGCGCTGTTCATGCAGCGACTCTAGCCCCGTCTGTTCGCAAATCGACGCGAGAATGCCTGGGTCCCACGGCGCCTCGTGGTAGTCGCGCTCAATGGTCACGTCTTTGAGTTTTTCTTCCCACTCAGGCGGCTGACCGTGGTCAGTGTCATACGGGCGGTTGGATTTAAATTGACCATTCATGGATTACGAATCTCCTTTTTCACTCAGAAATTTGACGACCCGGATTCGTAATAGGTGCAATTTTCACGCCATTTTATTATCCAAATGTTCACTATTTTGATTTGATTGGAGATAAGGGTGGTGAGTTGTTGTTGAGCTGAATGTATGGAACTGGTGCAGCGTTGCGCTTTCACGGAGTAGGGAGCAGCGCGCTGCGCATGTGAGCGATATGGTGTATCGAGATTCCCACCGACAGTGAAAAGATGATGACCACAGCGACGCTGGCTTCGATGAGGTGTTTTCGCTTCTTGGGTGTACTTTGGATGATGTGAAATCTAGTTCATTTTCGGTTTATCCGGGATTTGGATACGTTCTCTCAAATTGAATTACAATTTCCAGACACGATCTCAAGGATGATTTTTTTATCGTTGTATTTGGCATGGGTACAACTCTGCTCGCTTCGGCGCCGCTCCGCTTTGTTGCACAGGCGCTCCCAGAGTTGCACCCATGCCTGAGTTGGATTGTCTATTATTG
>CAZKYC010000113.1:0-11704 GCA_964556895.1 uncultured bacterium
TATGATTGTTTGAAAATCAAATCCGTGAAAGGTAGTCTACTTTATCGCTCAAATATATTAGAGACAGCGAACCGCCAATCCATTATTCTATTTATTGGTAGCGCATTAGTGCACAGGAAAAGAAGGGCAATCGCTCTATTGCTGATTTGGTGATAATTGTAAAACGTGTCATCCTTTTATTTTGATAATCAAATTGAATTGAAAGAATCAGGCTGAAATGAGTTGCATAGAATACTGTTTTATAGTATACTCTTAACTGTATGGATCACATGAGTTTACACCGCTGGATATTCTCTCCGATTGAGCCTGCAAAACTGGCATGGTTTTTACTATTCATCATTGCTGATATCTGATTTATAATTCTGAGGTTGTGAAGAGTTACGATGCCCATTACGAGGTTTGCTTTCCTGAAGGGTTGTGAAAAACCCTTTCGCGTTTTTATTGGTAATGCAGCGGTAAGAATACTGTTTGGTGTTCTCTGTCTGTTTTTTGTGCAGCCATCTTTCGCGCAAAATATTAACACCCCTGCCAATTTCCCTGATCCAAATTTTCGAACGGCAATCGAAGCGTTTATGGAAACGACTTCGTTTACGGCTGTGCAAGCCGCCCAGAGAACAAACGGTCTTAATGTTTCGTCTCTCAATATTTCTGATTTAACTGGCATCGAATACTTCACCAATATATCTGTTCTTTTTTGTGATAACAATCAACTGACATCGTTAGACGTTTCCTCGAACACTGCCCTAGAAAGGTTATATTGCTATAACAATAACCTTACATCGATTACATTGTCCAGCAAGCCAAGTTTGCGCTGGCTTTATTTATACAACAACTCTTTGCCGTCAATCGACCTTACGGGCTGCACCGCCCTTGAATATTTGTATGCGCAATACAACCAATTATCGGCCTTAGACGTTTCGAACAGCCCGTCGATTCGAGTAATCCGTTGTTTTCGAAACCAGATTGCTTCATTAACCTTGGGCGCCAGCCTCAATTTGACCAACATCAGGGCGTTTAACAACAACCTGGCTGATTTAACAAGTATCATCAACAGTCAGGGCATGAACGCGGGCAGTTATTTAAACGTATCCTACAACGATCTTGGGGCCGATGATTGGCAGGACGTTGAAACATTAAGTGTGCGCATTGGCGCTGGTTTTATTCATTCTCCCCAAAGCGATGGGTATGTTTTTCTGCCAGGCCAGAATTTAAACTCTGCCGCCAATTTTCCCGACCCGGCCTTCAAGGCCGCGGCTGAACAGTTGATAGGTGTGGCGAGTGGAACGCCTTTCACCGCACAAGACGCCGAAGCGATCACTGGCGTGTTTGATTGTGCGGGGCAAGGCATTTCCAGCGCATCCGGCATCGAATACTTTACCAACATCACGTCGTTGATTTGCAACGACAATCAGTTGACTACATTAGACGTCTCAGCGAATACCGCATTGCAAAAACTGTATTGCTACAACAATAATCTCACTTCGCTTACAGTATCGAATAATCCAAACCTTCGCTGGCTTTATTCATATAACAATTCACTCACGTCTCTAGATTTGTCTTCACTCGCGGCGTTGGAGTATCTCTACACCCAAGACAACCAGCTGACGTCTTTAGACGTTTCGAACAGTCCCTTGATTCAAGTTGTGCGGTGCTTCCGAAACCAGATTGCTTCACTTGCTTTGGGCGCCAGCCCAAACTTGAACAGTATTAGAGTGTTTAACAACAACCTGACTGATTTAACAAGCTTCATTGACAGCCAAGGCATGAACGTGGGCAGTTATCTGAATGTTACCTACAACGATCTTGGGGCCGATGATTGGCAGGATGTTGATGCATTGAGCGCACGCATTGGCGCAGGGTTTATTCATTCTCCCCAAAACGATGGGTTTGTTTTTGTGCCTGGTCAAAACATTAACATCGCCGCCAATTTTCCTGACCCGGCCTTCAAGGCCGCGGCTGAACAGTTGATAGGTGTGGCGAGTGGAACGCCTTTCACCGCACAAGACGCCGAAGCGATCACTGGCGTGTTTGATTGTGCGGGGCAAGGCATTTCCAGCGCATCCGGCATCGAATACTTTACCAACATCACGTCGTTGATTTGCAACGACAATCAGTTGACTACATTAGACGTCTCAGCGAATACCGCATTGCAAAAACTGTATTGCTACAACAATAATCTCACTTCGCTTACAGTATCGAATAATCCAAACCTTCGCTGGCTTTATTCATATAACAATTCACTCACGTCTCTAGATTTGTCTTCACTCGCGGCGTTGGAGTATCTCTACACCCAAGACAACCAGCTGACGTCTTTAGACGTTTCGAACAGTCCCTTGATTCAAGTTGTGCGGTGCTTCCGAAACCAGATTGCTTCACTTGCTTTGGGCGCCAGCCCCAATTTGAACAGTATCAGAGCGTTTAATAATTACCTGACAGATATTTCAAGTATGACCAACAGCCAAGGGTTAGCGCCAGGTTCATACGTAAACATCATTCAAAATTTATTGTCTGAAGACGACCTTGTTGATATACAAGTTTTAGAACAGCGTCTTGGCTCAAACTTCATTTATACAATCAATGACACGTTGCCGCCTGTGTTGGCTCCACCTAGTGGTATAGCAATTGAAGCGACGAGCGCGAATGGCGCTGTCGCGACCTACTCGTCGCCGTCAGTCTCAGATATTTTAGACCCAAGCCCAACCGTAGTTTGTTCACCTGGTTCGGGTTCTTTGTTCCCGCTCGGTGAAACCATCGTGTCTTGCACCGCGACTGACAGCGCCGGCAATACATCATCAGGCACGTTCTCGGTGGTTGTTATTGACACGACGCCGCCCGATATGACTTGTCCTGGCAGCCAAGCGATCGAAGCGACAGGCCCGAACGGCGCTGTAGTTACCTACTCTCAGCCCACAGTTGTAGACATCGCTGATTTAAGCCCGACTGTCATCAGTGAGCCCGCGTCAGGCTCTGTGTTTGGGCTCGGCGACACGGTGGTTGATTGCACGGCGGTTGATGCGTCCGGCAATGTTTCTTCTTGTTCCTTTGTGATTGCTGTGGTTGACACCACCCCGCCTGATATCGTTGTGCAGGCTGACCTCACAATTGAGGCCCAAGACTCAAGCGGCGCCGTGGTGAATTATCTCGCTCCGAGCGTCTCCGATATCGTTGACCTGACGCCCAGCGTGACATGTTGGCCAGCCTCAGGGTCAGTCTTTCCGCTTGGAGACACGGTTGTGAGTTGCACAGCGACAGATAGCTCTGGCAATGTGTCTAACTCTACCTTTACCGTTACTGTAACAGATACGACAGCCCCTGATATTACATGCCCAGCCGACCTCATGGTTGAGGCTCAAGATTCAAACGGCGCTGTGGTTACTTATAGTTCGCCTGTCGTTTCAGACGGCGTGGGTTCAAACCCGACCGTGATTTGCGAACCAGCGAGTGGTTCTGTGTTCGCCATCGGAAGCACTGTCGTTAACTGCACGGCGATTGATTCTTCAGGCAATGTGTCAAACTGCAGTTTCACCATTCAAGTTATCGACACGACGCCGCCAACCATCGACTGCCCGGCTGATGTTCTCGCGGAAGCGCAATCCACTAGCGGCGCAGTTGTTGTGTTCTCTTCGCCGACCGCCCTTGATTTGGTTGATGCGAATCCTCTCGTCTTTACAACGCCTCTTTCAGGGTCCACGTTTTCTCTTGGCAGCACCATCGTCCATGCGACGGCGATTGATTCATCCAACAACATTTCAACCTGCCAGTTTGTTGTCGAAGTGACCGACACGACAGCGCCTCAGTTAGACTCTTGCCCAGACAACATTCTTGTTGAAGGAACAAGCCCGTTGGGCAATACCGTACTCTTTACACTTCCATCTTCAGTTGATTTGGTTGACGCCTCGCCCGTTGTCTACAGCGTCCCACAATCAGGCGCGGTATTCCCCATTGGAGCAACGGTCGTAACCGTTTACACAAACGACTTCAGCCAGAATGTTTCGTCATGCACATTTATTGTGGAAGTGACGGACACAACGCCTCCCGTCATCGCCGCCTCGGGCCCAGAATCAGTTACATTAGAGTGCGGCCAATCGGTATATGATCCCCAAATCTGGCAGGCTTCGGTCTCTGATCTTTGCGACCCCAATGTTCAATTGGTTTATCAAGGCGACTCAGTTGATGTCAGCCAATTAGGGGCCTATGTCATTGAAATCGCCGCGACTGACGTATACGGCAATGCTGCGGTTTCTGTGACGCGAACCGTTGTTGTTCAAGACACCCTGCCGCCAGTGATCAACGGCGCCAATGATTTGGTTGTTGATCAATCGCCGGCCTGTGACACGTTGACCAGTGTTCCGTTGTCGGTGTCTGTGGCTGATCTGTGCGACCCCGCGCCAACGATTACGACAACGATTTACTATGCGGATGGAACCTCAATAGTTCGAAACGGCTTGCCGTATGTGCAAGAAGTTTTTCCCATCGGCGTAAATGTCATTACCGTTCAAGCCGTCGATGGTTCACAAAACCAGTCAGAAGAGAACTTCTTTATCACCGTTCTCTCTAACACGCAGTTACAAGTAAGCGTCTTTGACTTTGATTCTGGCGTCGCCCAACCCGTTAGCAACGCGTTGGTCAAAGTGTTTGATTCAACAAATAATAGCTGCGCAGACCTGATTGACGGAACTCAGGGCAATGGCGTCCCGTCTTCTTGGTATAACGCGCTGTTCTTTGGTGGATCGTGTTCGCCTGATTATGACGGGTCGACCAATTCGGCTGGTTCGTTGTCCTTGCCAGTATATCCAGGCGAATATGTTGTTCTCGCCGTGTTTGACACCGACAATAGTGGGACAATCGACTCAAGCGATGAAGTCTCAGGAGAGCCTGTATTTAATCTGGCTTGTGGTGAATCGCGTTCGGTGATTCTCAAACGCCAGCCGTTCAGCCTTTTTGCTCTGCATAGCATGAATCTCGGATGGCTCACCAACGTTGAGGGCGACGTGGCGACTCAATCATCGTCTCAATCTCCGCTCGCGGGCGGGGCCCACGAGATTTATGTGAATGGCTACAGCACCATCAACGGCACCGTTTGCGCTGACTCTCTCTACTTAGGTTCACGAACTCGCATCAACGGCGACGTAGTGTATAACAACCTGGACCATTCGTCTTCAGTGACAATAAACGGTAATCAAGTCTCAACTCTCAACCTCCCGTTGTCTGATCCGGCTCCGTCGCTGCCGTCCTTCAGCGAAGGCAGCTTTGACATTACCGTCGCCGGCCAAGAAACCCAGGTGTTGGCTGCTGGAACCTATGGCAATCTCACACTTGAATCTGGCAGCAACAGCTCGAACACGGTTGTTCAACTCAATTCAGGGGCTTACACCTTTGCTGATGTCAACATAGGCAGTTATGCGAAATTAGAATTCTTAGGGCCGTGTGAGATTCGTATTAAAGACCGCCTGTATGTTGGCTATCGTTCAAGCATTGTTCCCGCAGATGGATTTGGTTTGACCGCCAATGACGCACTCATTATTATTGAAGGCCAAAACGGCGCATCCGGCGAAATGTCTGACAGCCCCAGAGCCATGGAGACCAATTCTTATTGCACCATCCAAAGCCGAATTTGCGCGGTAAACGGCACGGTGAGTGTCGGTTATCGTTCAATGCAGACCGGTTCGATTGTGAGTAAATGGATTTATACCAACACTCGGTCGACGTTTTCTCGATAGACAAAACGTAAGTCGTCGGCGTCTGGCTGCTTATTGTTGTTCCCATCACACATTTTTTTTAATTCAAACCAGTTTGTATCTCTCAATTTTTTTTGCCTGAATAGGTAATTTTTTCAATTCTATTGACTTTCGTGAGGGTATACTTCTGGTAATTATACCGGTGGAGTAACTCGAAGCGCTTCAGGCCGCACGGCGAGTTCTCGATTGTTACTATTACACTCTCATCCATCTTTAGGTGGCGTTTAGCGCAAAAACCCTTCGCATGAATAATCAACCAAAACTACTCACATTTTTTTTGTCAGGATTGGCCAGCGGTGGAGCAGAAAAGGCGATGTTGACTTTGACGGACGAGTTTGCGAAACAAGGGCGCCGCGTTGATCTTGTCGTGTGTAATGCCAGGGGAGCGTTTGTCGGTTCGATTCCAGCCCAAGTCAGATTGGTCGATTTAGGTTCCAGCCGAATTCTGTTTAGCCTCCCTTCACTCATTCGCTATCTACGGCGCGAACAGCCGTATGCAATGCTTTCGATGTTGCCTTCGGCGAATTGTCTTGCTGTCTGGGCAAAAGTGATTTCCCGCGTATCAACACAATTGATCGTTTCTGAACAAAGTGTGTTGTCAATTGCGTCTAAAACGAGCCATGATATGCGGGTGAAATTACTGCCAACTTTAATGAAGTGGACCTACCCATTGGCCGACAACATTGTTGCTGTTTCAAGTGGAGTTGCCGATGACCTCGCGAGCTGTATAAACCTCAAGCGGTCTTCTATTAAAGTAATTTACAATCCAGTCGTATCACAGAGTTTGATCGATGCCAGCCGCCAACCAATCGATCATCCTTGGTTTAAGTCAAACCAGCCGCCAGTTATTGTTAGTGTTGGGCGTCTTGTGAAGTTAAAAGATTATGAGACATTAATACGGGCGTTTCATATTGTCCAGCAAACCCGTACCAGCCGGTTAGTCATCTTAGGAGAGGGAGAAGAGCGCAAGGCGCTAGAGAAATTGATCTCTGATCTCGGGCTCAATGATTCCGTGCAACTGTTAGGGTTTGTGGATAACCCCTATCCCTATATTCGAGGCGCGTCTGTGTTTGCCCTGGCCTCTCATTGGGAAGGATTTGGCAACGTCATTGTCGAATCTTTGGCTTGCGACACTCCGGTTGTAAGCGCCGATTGTCCGTGCGGCCCGTCTGAGATTCTTGAAGGCGGTAAGCATGGGAAGTTAGTCCCAGTGGGCGATTCAAAAGCGATGGCGAATGCAATCACCGAAACCCTTACCACTCAAACGGTTCAACTGAGCGACCGGGCGGATTCATTCAAGGTAAATCGCATTGTCGAGCAATATTCACAACTACTATGTAAGGACGCCAGCCAATCGTGAACCGGAAGGCCATTCATGACACGTCTCCATTTGTCTCGATAAATTCATTTGAGCGAAAAGCGATCATCTTATTTTTTCTTTCGGCGGTTTTCATTGTAGGCCTGTTTAATTGTTTACAGTTCAACACAGACCTGTTTATGGTTTACATTGCGTTTCTGCCCTATGCGCTTTTTGTCATACTGCCATTTTGCGGCCCATGGCGAAAGATCGGGATATTTCATCCTCTTATTTTTTTTGTCTTGTGGTTTGAGATCACGCGAGATTTGGCGCCCAAGTTATCGATTTACACATTCGGGTTAGAGTATCACCCCGTGGTGTCTGCGATTCCGGGCGCAAGCCTAAATGGAGTGGTGATCGAAGGACTATTATTAAAAACGCTAGCATTATTGTCTCTCTATGTAGGGTTTGAGCTGATTAAAAAACCTGTTTGTTTCAAAATCAGTTTTTCTAAACCATCAGGATTAATCCCCAAGACAATGATCGTTATGGCGGTTTCGATGTTTTCGTTTGGTCTGTTAGCGGCTGAAGTGGGCGGCGTTCAGATGTTGCTATTACAAAGAGGGCTTCCCTCTGATATGAGGGTCGCTTCAACCGTCGGGGGGCATTGGCATTTTCTCACCAATGTGTTAAAGACCAGTTGTATCGTTTGGCTTGCCCTTCAACCCTGGCAATGGAAAAAACCGCTCTTCTTAACCATTTTTATTTTAGCCATTGTAATAGGGTTTCTCTCAACGGGTTCGCGCAGTGGAGTCGTTGTTCCGGTTTTGTTAAGTTTATCTGTTTGGATGTTGTATTACCGTAGAATTCCTTATACCTTTTTTCCCGTATTGGCCATTTTTGGCTTGGCCGCCATCGGTCTTCTGGGAGAAATTCGTTCTCAAACGCTTCAAGCCTATTCAATGGCTGATATTGAGGTTGATTTGAACCTCTACTCGGGCGTTGATGAAGGGTTGCAAGAAATATCGAAATACTCAAGCAGCGCGGATGGACTGTATGGCATTCTTGCGAAGGTGCCTGAAGAGACCGGGCATCTCTATGGCTACTCGTATCTGTCTATCCCGGCGGCGCCGGTTCCACGGGCGCTCTGGCCGGAGAAACCTCGCGCCGGGGGGAAGTTAAACTCCACACTGATCTTCGATAACCCGATTAGCGCGATTCCTCCAACCAACGTTGGCGAGGCGTATTGGAATTTTAGCATCCCAGGAGTCATACTTGTGATGGTAGTGTTTGGGGCTTTTTTAAAGTGGTTGTATTGCCTATATGTTGTCAATCAAAATGAAACCGGCATGTTGGCGATTTATGTTGTTACGCTATTTGTTCTACAACCAAACACGACCGAATTTTATAATTGGATTCAAATTATCGTTCCTGTTGTTTTGTTATTACTATTTTATTGTGGTTTTCCATCCATTCGAAAGCCATCGTATTCAAATCGGCATGAACATGCAGTTTCCAAGCCGTAAGGATTCATTATCTACATGCAGGTTAATGTTGTTATTGAGCACAGGTTTTATCAAACAAGTGATGGTTCAGTTTGGACGCATGCATCATTTGATTATTCGTTTTGGAAGCGCTATTTAGAGGTGTTTGACAATGTCAATGTTATTGCCCGCGTGCAGCGTATCGACCAGACAGATAGCGCATTGAAACAGTCAAGCGGCCCGGGCGTTACGTTTAAGCCTGTTCCGTATTATGTTGGATTCACTGATTTTCTATTGAATTATTTTACGGTAAAGCGCACTCTTCAGCGCGAGTCAAACCTTCAAGGCGCCTATGTTCTTCGCGTGGGGTCTGCGCTTGCATGTTATGTTGAGCCTGTGTTAAGACGAGCCAAAAAGCCGTTTGGATTGGAGGTTGTTGGCGATCCGTATGATGTTTTTTCACAGGGGTCTGTTGCCCATCCGCTACGCCCTCTGTTTCGGTGGTATTTCACCAACCATCTTCGTTATCTTTGTCAAAACGCGAGTTGTATCTCTTATGTAACCGAACAGTCATTACAAAAACGCTACCCTCCATCAAAAGACGCCTACTCAACCTATTATTCAAGTATAGATCTACAACCAAGCCATTATTCAAGCGCGCCCAGAAAGTTTGACTCATCGAGTCAACTGCGCTTGTGTTATGTCGGCACTCTTGACCAACTTTACAAAGCGCCCGATATATTGGTCGAAGCGTTTTCGATTTGCATACAGCAAAACCTAAACACCCATCTCGTCATAGTTGGCGATGGGAAGCACCGCACTCAACTTGAAAAACTTGCCCGCGCCAAGGGAATATCGTCTCGCATATCGTTTGTAGGAACGCTGCCCGCCGGTGATGCTGTAAGACAGCAACTTGACGACTCCGATATGTATGTTTTGCCTTCGCGCCAAGAGGGTTTGCCTCGAAGCCTGTTAGAGGCGATGGCCAGGGGCTTGCCGTGTATCGGCTCAAACGTGGGCGGCGTCCCTGAGCTGTTGCCGCCTGATGACCGGGTCCCTGCCGGGGACGCCATCGCGCTAGCAAACAAGATTCAAGACGTCGCTTCAGACCGTCAGCGAATGAACCAAATGGCTTCGCGTAATTGGAGCAAATCAAAAGAATACTTGAATACTCATCTTCAACGGCGCCGCGCCGCCTATTATCAAGAACTACAAAGGAAAACAGCCGAATGGGAAGTGAAAGCAAAATAAATCCATTGAGAGGCCATCGGTTTATGTTTGTCTCTCATCTTGATTTTAACCTTTTCCGCTTTCGTCTTCCTATCATGAAACGATTGGTGGAACTTGGCAATGAAGTCATTGCCTTTTGTCCACCGGGGGAATATGCAGGCCGTTTTGAAAAGAATAGTATTCAATACATTCCATGGAACCTCAACCGCCAAAACAAAAATCCCTTTACTGAAGTCGCCTATATTTATCAACTCGCACAAACTATTCGCGAAATACGCCCGGCGCTCGTTCACTCATTTACCATCCGCCCGAATTTATATACATGCTTTGCAAGTTACTTCATTTCTAAAAAAGCGAACATTGTTTGTTCTGTGACAGGCCTCGGTTCATTGTATTTAAATACCTCTTCCATTAAATTTCGGCTGAGTGCTTTGATGGCCGATTGCGCCTATGCACTCGCCTTTCATCATGCACATTATGTTGTTTTTCAAAACACAGACAATCAATCGCAGTTTCTTTCACGGCGCCTAATACCAGAGTCTAAATCAATTCTCATTAAAGGCTCTGGCGTGAATACACAAACGTTTTCTCCTACTGGGGGCGGCGGCGAGAACAAACCCGTCAAGGTGTTGCTTGTTGCTAGGCTAATCCGTGAAAAAGGCGTGATGGAATTTTGTGAAGCGGCCAAGGCGTTGAAAGCCAAATATTCTGACGAGGTCGTGTTTTTGCTGGTTGGCTGGTTTGATCAGGGAAACCCTTCATGTATCGACCGGGGTGAAATCGAGTACTATACTCAGGCCGGCTGTGTATCAGTCTATGAAGGGGTCGACGACCCGGCGCCGTTTTACGCTGATAGCGATATTTATTGTTTGCCATCCTATGGCGAGGGCATGCCGATGACGGTATTAGAAGCGATGGCCTCCGGCCTGCCGATTGTCACAACAGACGCGCCGGGGTGCCGTGAGACAGTCGATGAAGGCGTTAATGGGTATCTTGTACAGCCAAGAGACGTCGGCCAATTGGTCGAGCGGCTCTCGCGGCTCATTGAAGACAGGTTGTTGAGAGAACGGATGGGAACGGTCAGCCGCCAAATGGCGGAAAACCAGTTCTCTCTTGATTTGGTTATCGAACGCCACCTTCAGCTGTATCAATCAACTTTGGTTGAAAGGTAGTGGCATGGGTTCCGGCTACTCAATTCACTCTTCCGGCGAGTTGAATTCTGCTGATATTCCTCATATCGTTGCGCTCCATTCAGCGACGTTTCGCCACGGGTTGACCAGCCAACTCGGCGAGGACTTTTTGGTTGAGTATTATGATATGTTCAGGCGGGCAACAAACTGTGGGATAATCACCTGCAAGCACAATGCAATTTCTGTAGGGTTTATTACGTTTGTTGGCAATAATCAACGCGATGAAATCAAGCAGCTGATGAATAAATATAAAAAGCGTATTTTGATGCAATTAATGTTATTTAAAATAAATCCACTAGCCATTTTGCGCTACATGATCAAAAAAATTAAATCAAAAAAAATACAAGCAAAAGCCGAATTAACATCATTTGCGGTGTCTACTGAACATCAGCGAAAAGGCATTGGAGAACAATTGTTGACTGCAATGGAAGATGAACTGCGCGATTTAGGCGTTTTTGAATATTCTGTTTACACCGATAATGAAGAAGGGTATATGTTTTATCAAAAAAAACAGTTTGAATGCATTTTTTCTTTTACACTGTTTGGAACCACGTCGGCCTGTTTTAAAAAGAAACTGTAGTACCCGTTAAATAAAAAGGGCTCATCCGGATTTTTGATACTTTTTCTCAAATTGAATTGAAATTTTTCAGACACGATCACAAGGATGATTTTTTATCGTTGTATTAGGCATGGGCGCAACTCTGCTCGCTTCAGTGCGGCTCCCCCTTTTTGCACAGGCGCTCCCAGAGTTGCGCCCATGCCTGA
>CAZKYC010000114.1:0-11396 GCA_964556895.1 uncultured bacterium
AGCGGAAGTGTTGAGGAAAAACGGCGCGATGGAATACACCACCGTTGTTTCGGCGACCGCCGAACAGCCCGCGTCGCTGCAATACATCGCTCCCTACGCCGGATGCGCGATGGGCGAATACTTTATGTACAGCGGTCGCTCCGTGTTGGTCGTTTACGATGACCTGTCCAAACACGCGGCGGCCTACCGCCAGTTGTCGCTTCTCTTGCGCCGTCCTCCAGGACGCGAGGCGTACCCCGGCGACGTGTTTTATCTCCACAGCCGCCTGCTCGAACGCGCGGCCAAACTCAGCGACGAACAAGGCGGCGGCTCGTTGACCGCGCTGCCGATTATCGAAACCCAGGCGGGCGACGTTTCGGCGTACATCCCGACCAACGTCATTTCGATTACCGACGGGCAGATTTATCTGGAACCGGACTTGTTCTATGCGGGCGTCAAGCCAGCCATCAACGTTGGGTTGTCGGTCTCCCGCGTCGGCGGCAACGCTCAAACCAAAGCGATGAAATCGGTCGCAGGGCGTTTGCGCCTTGACCTCGCTCAGTATCGCGAGTTGGCGGCCTTCGCCCAGTTTGGGTCAGACCTTGATAAGGCGACCCAAGCCCAACTCACGCGCGGCGAGCGCATGACCGAACTTCTAAAACAAGACCAATACGCGCCCAAGACATTGGCCCAACAAGTGGTCATTATCTTCGCGGGGGCCCACGGGTTCCTCGATTCTCTCGACACTCATGATGTCAAGAAATTTGAAGAAGGCTTGTTCACATTTGTTGAACAGAACTACGGCGACATCACCGCTTCAATCGAAGACACCAAAAAGATTGAAGACAATGTGGTCGAAAAACTCAAAGAAGCCATTACGAAGTTCAAAGTGCAGTTTAACGCGTAAATTCAAGGACGAGGCTTAAACAATGCCGTCGTTAAAAGACCTTCGCCGCCGTATTCGCACGGTGAAGAATACTCAACTCATTACCCGCGCCATGCGTTCCGTCGCCGCATCGAAAATGCGCCGCACCCACGAGCGCCGCGACAAAGCGCGCCCCTATGTGGAGCGCTTGCAACAGTTGGTCGCGAATCTAGTCAATTCGGTCGGGTCTGAAGGCCAGCCGCTGTTAGACAACCGCGAAGTCAACAAGCGCCTGATGGTGGTGTTTTCGTCAGACCGCGGGCTGTGCGGCGCGTTTAACAACACCATCGCCCGGTATGCTCTTGACCGCGCCAACGAGATTGGCAACGCGACATTTTATGTCGTCGGTAAACGCGCCGCCAGTGTGATTCGCCGCCAGGGCTTGTCAATCCTCAAGTCGCATGAAGAGTTCAGCGGCAATGTTGACGTGCCCAAAGTGCTTGAGATATCCGGCGAGTTGCGCGATTTGTTTCTCAGCCGAGACTATGACGCAGTCGAACTGGTGTATAACCGCGCGATCAATGCGATGAACTATCGCCCGTATCACGAATTGCTGCTGCCGCTCAAACAAGACGAACTGGCGCCGAGCGGCGATGATAAAAGCGCTGCGGCGTCGATTGACTATATTTTTGAGCCAGACCCGCAGACGTTGTTGCAGCAACTTCTGCCCAAATTTCTTGAAACGAAATTGCTGTTCACCTTTGTGGACGCGTTCGCCGCCGAACACCAGGCGCGAATGATGGCGATGTCGGCGGCGAACACCAATTGCCGTGAATTGATTGACTCACTGACGCTCGAAATGAACAAAGCGCGCCAGACGTCGATTACTACCGAAATCCTAGAAATCGTCAGCGGCGCCAACGCGCTGGCTGGTTAGACGAGATTCGTTCTCTCCCTTTCGGAGAGTTGACGCGAAGCATCCCGCGCGGCGGGAATAAAAAGAGAGGCAACACAATGTCGAACGTCGGTGAAGTACGCCAGGTGATTGGCCCTACAGTAGACGTAGAGTTTCACCCCGATCATCTGCCCAATATTCTCAATGCTCTTCAAATTGACGATGAAGAAAAAGGCATTCATTTGATTGTCGAAGCAGCCCAACACACGGGCAACAATATGGTGCGGTGCGTCGCGATGGCGTCGACGGACGGCCTGGTTCGCGGCATGAAAGTGACCGATACAGGCAAACCGATTTCCGTGCCCGTCGGCGACCAGGTGTTAGGGCGCATGTTTAATTTGCTCGGCGAACCGATTGACGGCAAAGGCGATATCCCTGATGTCGACAACCGCAACCCCATTCACCGTTCGGCGCCTACCTTTGAAGAACAGGTTCCGGTCGCGGAAATTTTTGAAACCGGCATTAAAGTCATCGACTTGCTGGCCCCCTACTCAAAAGGCGGCAAGGTCGGCCTCTTCGGCGGCGCGGGCGTCGGCAAGACCGTGGTAATTATGGAACTCATCCGAAACATTGCGGCGGAGCACGGCGGCGTTTCGGTCTTCGGCGGCGTCGGCGAGCGCACCCGCGAAGGCAACGACCTGTGGCTCGAAATGAACGAGTCGGGCGTTATCGACCGGACTGCGCTGGTGTTTGGCCAGATGAATGAACCGCCGGGAGCGCGCCAACGCGTCGCGCTGTCAGCGTTGACCATGGCCGAATATTTCCGCGATGATCGCGGCCAAGACGTGCTTCTCTTTATCGACAACATCTTCCGCTTTACTCAGGCGGGGTCTGAAGTGTCTGCCCTGTTGGGCCGTATGCCTTCTGCGGTCGGTTATCAGCCGACGCTGGGCACAGAGATGGGCGCCCTTCAGGAGCGCATCACCTCGACCAAAAAAGGCTCGATCACGTCTGTCCAGGCGATTTACGTCCCCGCTGACGACTTGACCGACCCGGCGCCGGCGACCGCGTTCTCTCACTTAGACGCAACCACGGTTCTCTCGCGCCCCATCGCCGAACTCGGCATCTACCCCGCGGTCGACCCGCTCGACTCAACCTCGCGCATCATGGACCCGCGCATCTTGGGCGAAGAGCATTACAATACGGCGCGTGACGTTCAGGAAGTCTTGCAGCGTTACAAAGACCTCCAAGACATCATCGCCATTCTCGGTATGGACGAACTGTCTGACGAAGATAAGGTCGCTGTTCAGCGCGCGCGTAAGATTCAGCGCTTCTTGTCACAGCCGTTCTTTGTCGCTGAGCAGTTTACCGGCCGTGAAGGACGGTATGTCAAAGTTTCAGATACCATCGAAGCGTTTGGCAAGATCGCCAGCGGCGAGATGGACGATCTGCCTGAGCAGGCGTTCTATATGTGCGGCGGCTTAGACGAAGCCGTCGACAACGCCAAGCAAATGGCGGCGGCTTAATTCACTACGGTAGCGAAGAAGAATTATGGCGACAACATACACATTTCACGTCTTGTCACATGAGGCCGTCCTGTTTGAGGGCGAAGTCGAGTCGGTGGTTGCTCCGGCGTTTGAAGGCTCGGTCGGCGTCTTGGCCAACCACGCGCCTTATTTGACCACGCTGACCAAAGGCGATTTGATTGTGAAAGTCAACAAAGACGAAATTCACCATTTCACGGTCGACGGCGGCGTGTTAGAAGTCTCCGGCGGCGAAGCGGTCTTGTTGACGGAAAGCATCGAAGCAAAGAAATAGCGATTTATATTGTTAATACGAAATGAGCGCGGGTGGAGAAATCTCCACCCGCATCTTTTTTGGGGAGGGCGAGGCTCCCGCCGAGCCGAGTTGGTAAGAGATAGACTGGGTCGCAAGGGCAAGACCGCAAAGCGGGCAGCCCTTGAGGTCGTTTAAGTGTATTCCTTTGCATTTCAGATTGCTTCGCTTCTTACGCAATGACACCTTGCCTTACTCCCCCGCCGCCTTCTTAAACGCGTCGTAGACAATTGGGTCGTCGTTATAGGCTTCGAACGTGAACGGCTGGTATTGGTTCTGCTCTTTGTGCATGAAGCCCCATGAACACCGGTTCGCCACGCTGGCGCGCAAGGCGCGGGCTGCTTCTTCGCCCAGTTTGTCGTCTTCGTTGCAGACGATGGGCTTATCAAATTTGTGCAACGCTTGAATGCGCGCTGGGATGTCTTCGACCTTGGTTCCATTAAAATGGATCAAGATAAAGTCAGCAACTTGCGAAATGCGCTCGTCTATTCTTCCATGGCCAAGCCCGCTGGTTGAAACCAACAACTTAGGCGCGGTCTTTTTGGCGAGGCGGATCAACTCGACCTCGCCTTCGGGCGACTTGATGATTCTATGGTCAAAGCCGGGGTGGCCGTATTCATTGGCGATCTCAATCATGACGTTGGTGAACTCGTTAGCCTGCACCCAATTCACTGCATTCACTACACCGCGTTTCACCGCCTCCACGTCTGTGAGTACCTGGTCTTGGCGCTGATAAAACAGCCCAAGGATAACAATTACGCCCAATTCGTCGCATCGGTCTATCACGCGTTTGATGCGCTTCAGATAGCGGTCTCTTAGTGACCCGTCTGGGCGAAACGCCGAGTTGAGCGCGCCTTCATAGCCCGGCATGCCGCCCTGAAGATTGAGCGTAATCGCCTGGACGCCCAGCGAGTGGTATTCAGGCAATCGCTGGATGAACTTGAAGGTATTCAGCCCCGAGTTAAAGTCAGATCGTGTTCGGTCTTCAAAGGTGCTGTTGACCATGCGCACATTCATCAATAACCCCTTTGCGGGCGCGCCGGGGTTTGTGATACTGCCGTTGACCTTCCAGTCTACGCCGTCGATTGAAACGGTTGTTGGGTGAGAATTGAGTTGAACAATGGCTAAGACAATTACTATCAGGATCAGCTTCATGATAAAACCTCACAATAAGGTAGTCGTATCGACACGGATAATACAACGCTTTATTTGACAGTTAAAGAAACACTTTATTTCGTGTACAAAACAATGTACAATCAAAGATAGTATGATGTCTAATTCTGTAAACCCAATTTGTAATAACGTCTTAATTGCGATCAGGCGAATCACGCGGGCAATTGATCTTCATTCGAAAGACCTGGTCCGCAATTATGGCATCACCGGGCCCCAGTTGCTTCTAATGCAACACCTAAGCAATGCGGGGCCCAGTAGTTCGGGCGACATCGCCAAACGAATTCATCTGAGTAACGCCACGGTCACGGAGATTATTAACCGCCTTGAAAAACGGGCGTGTATCGAAAGAAAACGCAACACACAAGACAAACGGCAAGTGGTTATCACCTTAACGACAATTGGAAAAGAAGTGCTCGAACATGCGCCTTCTCCATTACAAGAACGCTTTATCAGTGAGTTCGTCAAATTAGAAGAATGGGAACAGAATGCTTTGCTTTCTTCTCTTCAACGAATTGCCTCAATGATGGAAGCAAAAGAAATCGAAGCGTCGCCGATTCTCGCTACAGGCTCTATTACTCAACCAGTAGATGATGAGATTGGCTGATTTTTTTTCTTAATATATTTCGTACACGAAATAATAGACATATAAGGAGCTGTGAAAATGAATGCGTACCGGAATGCTGAGATTGATACCGACCCACTCATTCAAGTCAGCGAGGACATAGATGTTGATTTTCCTGAGAAGAAATATTCACAGGATGAAGAGTTTTGTACGATTTCAATGGACGGCGTCGAGAAGCGAATTCGCTTTCACGACTATGACGAAATCTACTCGATCCCGGGCTTGTATGAAAAGATCTTTTACGAGCACCTTCGCTGTGGGTCTCCCGAGACGGTCTGCAATTTCCTTCTTCACGAGTTAAACAAACACGATAGGCATGGCGCCGATCTGCGGGTGTTGGAGATTGGCGCGGGCAACGGCATGGTTGGCGAGCAACTAAAGAAGATGGGCGTCCCGGTAATCGTTGGCGTCGACATCTTGATCGAGGCCAAACTCGCCGCATACCGCGACCGGCCTGATGTGTATGACGAGTATTACGCCATCGATTTGACTGATATCCCTGAGAGCATCGAAGAAGACATCTTGATGAAACGGCCCAACAGCCTGGTGTCGGTGGCCGCGCTTGGGTTTGATGACCTGCCGCCGTTGGCGTATGCGCGGGCGTTTAATTTAATCGCCGAAGACGGGTGGATCGCCTTCAACATTAAAGACCTCTTTTTGAGCGGCAAAGACAATTCCGGGTTTTCTGCGTTAATTAACCGAATGGTTGAAGAGAACATCGTAACCATGCATGTTCATGAAAAATATCAGCACCGGTTGGCGACCGACAACTCGCCCTTGTTTTATTACGCAGTCGTCGCCCAAAAACACGCCGATATTCCACAAGAGTGGCTTAATGAGTTAGGCTGAGTTTCATCCATACGATGATTCAGCTGCACCATGTAATAAAGTCGTTTGGCCCAGACGCTCAACCTGTGGTCAACGGGCTAACCTTTGATGTTCAACCCGGTGAAACGCTGGTATTATTGGGTTCATCTGGGTGTGGTAAAACAACGACCCTAAAACTCATCAACGGACTGATTGAACTGACCAGCGGCCGCATCGAAGTGGACGGGCGCGATATCAGTGAAACGCCCCCCATTCAACTCAGACGGTCTATGGGGTATGTGTTTCAGGGCATCGGTTTGTTTCCTCACATGACGGTAGAAGCCAACGCAGCGATTGTTCTGCGCTTGTTGGGGCGGTCACAGGTTGAACAACAAAAAACCGCCCGGCGCTGGCTAGACGTCGTCGGCCTTGATCCGGGCGAATATTCAAACCGCTATCCACACGAGTTATCGGGAGGCCAACAACAGCGTGTTGGCGTCGCGCGCGCACTGGCTGCTGATCCTGATTACTTATTGATGGATGAACCCTTTGGCGCCCTAGACGCGATTACGCGTGATGCGCTTCAACAAGAAGTGATAACGCTCAAACGCCAAATGAACAAAACCATTCTCTTTGTGACGCATGACCTGTTTGAGGCGCTCACTCTGGCTGACCGAATCGCAGTGATGGACCATGGCCGCATCGAACAAATCGGCCCGGCCAACGAATTGATGTCGTCTCCAGCGACCCCATTTGTCAAAGACTTGTTTGATAAACCCAAACGCCAGCTGCAACTTATGAATGAGTCAAACTAATGGACAGTTCGCTTCTCCATTTTTTGATTGATCGTTACCCTGAGTTACTTCAAAAAAGCGGTGAACACATTATCTTGTCTGTAGGCGCGGTTTTGGGGGCGGCCCTCATAGGCGTTCCATTTGGGGTGTTATCAGTACGGTATCAATGGGTTAGCAAAATTGTTTTTACGGCGGCTGGCGTGATTCAAACGATTCCCAGCCTTGCTATGTTAGCGTTTTTGCTGCCATTTTTCGGCATAGGGATTACGCCTGCGTTAATCGCTCTGGTGTTGTATGCGCTGCTGCCCATTATTAGAAACACCTACACCGGGATCCAAGAAATCGACGCATCGGTTGTAGAAGCGTCGAACGGATTGGGTTTCTCAACCACCCAACGGCTTTGGCTTGTCGAGTTACCGCTGGCGCTGCCGATGATCATCGCGGGGGTCCGTACGGCGGCGGTGATTTGCGTTGGCATCGCGACGCTGTCAGCATTTATCGGGGCGGGCGGTTTGGGCGACTTTATTAACCGGGGGCTGTCTATGAACAATACCCGCTTGTTGTTATTGGGCGCGGTTCCGGCGGGGTGTTTAGCCATCATGTTTGACCAACTGATCGGTTTGATTGAACACTATGTTACCTGGAAGCCAAATGAAATTCATTAACTCGCTTTTTTTGATTTCTGTATGTGTTTGTTTGTTGTCTGGTTGTGGAACCGACCGAAGCCAGACTGTGGTCATCGGCTGTAAGAATTTTACCGAACAGGCGGTGTTAGGGGAAATCATCGCCCAAACCATTGAACAACACACCGAATTAACCGTTGTTCGAAAATGGAACCTGGGCGGGACGATGATCTGCCATCAAGCCCTCACCTCAGGCGAGATTGATATCTACCCGGAATACACCGGGACGGCGTATATCACCATCTTGAACCAAACTGAGTTGACTGATGCAAAAACGATTTTCGATAGGGTGAATGACCACTATCAAACCAAGTTTCGATGTGAATGGCTGGAGCCGTTTGGCGCCAATAACACATATACTCTTACGGTCCGAAAGAGCGACGCCAAAGCGTGGAACATAACAAGCATCAGCGAATTGAACTCAGTCTCAGAAAGTCTCATCGCTGGGTTCACCGCGGAGTTTATGGAACGCCAAGATGGCTACCCCAAATTACAACAACGCTATGGGCTCCGCTTTAACCAAGTGGTCGATCTCGAGCCCGGGCTTATGTATGACGCAATCGCCAACCAGAGCGTCGATGTGATCTGTGGGTTTTCGACCGACGGTAGAATTCAGGCGTTTGATCTGGTCGAGCTGGACGATGACTTAAATTTCTTTCCCCCATATTTCGCCGCGCCGGTTGTGCGCCAAGAAATTTTCTTACAACACCCACAATTAAAACCCCTGTTAAACAAACTTGGCGGTGTGTTGACCAATCAAACCATGCAGCAACTCAACCTGCGGGTTGATCAAGACCAAGCGTCCGCCAAAAAAGTCGCCGAAGACTTTCTCGCGACGCTTTAGCAAATCTCGACCAAAGCAAGAATTGTTTTAGAGTGGTTGGCGGAAATTGTTGGACTAATCCCGTTCTCGCGAATGGAATGATCTATTGCCGAAACGAGCGGGGCGAAGTCGTGTGTTTTGATGTAAGAAGTTAGCAGAGTTTAATTTCGTTTAATTAACAAAGCCGCTGGGCCGTCAAATGGATTTAAAACAGTGATTTTGTCTTCTATGACTTTGATATTCATTTTCATCTTATCTAGTTCGCTGGTTTCGATGTTAAACCATTCAAATGAATATAAACCGTTTGGTAACTGAATTTCGACCATTTCATTGGTTTTGGGTTGAAAAATCAAATAGTTTTTTCCAATGCCTGCCAGGCAAAACCCCGTATTGCAAAGATCATTCATCGGCTTGCTGACGTTGAGGTTCATGAGGGCGGTGAATTTGCGAATGTCTCCAAGAGCGCGGCGTAAGGAGGCATATTTTTTGTCGAATGGCTGTTGGCCTAAAACGACGGCGTCATACGTGTCCATAAAAATTGGGTTCAATCCACGGCAGGCGCTTTTCCACGCCCATGAGGCGTCGCCGCCGATTCCCCATAAGTGGTCGGTGTCGGTTATTACAACTTTCTTTCCCGTATTTGCGGGCGGGTTGTCACGATAGCCGCCGTCATTGTTCGGAGAGATCCAATCGGCGGGGCTGTCGAACAGCGTTTGATTACTACCGCCTTTGAACTGAAAGGTCATACCGACGGGATGTTGGACGGGCTTGGTCGATTCGTATTGTTTGATAAAACGGATCATGTGGTATTGCCATTCGGTGGATGGCGGGTGGTTTTCGTTTGATATTTCATACAACACGTTATCGAGATCGTTGACTTGGTCGATTACCTCGCGGATATACGCCTTCTGAATTTCAAGAACTTTGTCATTACCGAGCTCGTGAATCTCGAGACCCTTGCCGTCGCCGTCCACGTCGCCGTTGATTCCATTGATATTGTTATTGAGAGCAAATGGATGGAAATCCAGTGCTTTATTGATGCGTTGCATTCCCCAACCCTCAAAGAACATGATCGAAACGTAGATGCCTTTTTGGCCCGCAGCGGCGACGCGTTCGCGCAGACGGTTAAAATATTCGGGATTGAATTTTGATAAATCAAATTTTGGTTTTCCGTCCATTGCTTCGCTGGGGCCGGTGCGCAGCCAAGGCAGCGGCGCGACAAAGTGGCGTGTGTGTTCATTGCGAATATTGGCGCCATTGCCCGATGTATCCCACTGGGTCAGGTCCCACGCCCACATACGCATGAAATTGTGATTGTGTTCTTCCATCCAGGTGATGTATTGCGGATAGTCAAACGCTGGCGGCGGATCGCTCGGCCCCATATCAACCAGGTTGTACCAAGTATGCGAGCCGGTGAGTATGATCGCCTTGCCGTCTTGATCGCAGAAGTAGTTTGGGTTTTCTTTGCATACGCGTAATGGGCCGTTGGATGGCGCCGCGCTGCTTGTCAACGCGATGAACAAGAATAATGTGAATGCACAAAAACTAACGATTGACTGTTTCATGGTTCTCTCTCCCAAACTCTTGAAAATACCTCTATTTGAGTCCTTCCCTTGCTGGATGACCTGGGATTTGGTCAAAAACGATATTCGTCCTATCAATAATAGACAATCCAACTCAGGCATGGGTGCAACTCTGTGAGCGCCTGTGCAAAAAGGCGGAGCTACACTGAAGCGAGCCGAGTTGTACCCATGCCAAATACAACGGCAAAAAAATCATTCTTGAGATCGTGTCTGGAAAATTTAATTCAATTTGCGAGAACGTATCCAAATCCCGCATGAGCCAAAATTAAATGTCCTTGTTGGTTCTCCTACCGATTTTGAGTTGATCTTACATTTATGACATAGATTTGAATTGATATGTACCCCCACACAATTAATTGCGCATAACAATGTCGCCGCGGCTGTGGAGCCCGTTGGAGGAAGAGTAGGGCAGACCGCGCTGTTGGGTTCCGCCCAATTCATCAGCGGTGGTGTCAGGGCCGATGCCGATCATCGCCCATTGGCCTTCTTTGAGAGGACGCAGGCCATAGGGATTTCCCGGCCAGATCGCCGAAAAGTTATTGTCATTGCCCTCTATTGCGGGTTCGTTGTCGCCATAGAAATAAGTGCCTGCTAGAGCTATCGCCAGCCGGTCGCTGGTGTTGGAAATTTTACCAAAAAACGGGTCGTCAGGAATCGACGATAGATACGCGACAGGGCTGGTGAGGTTGGCGAAGATACAGCGCTGGTTGCGCGAGGCGTCGTCAAGATTGTTGACTGAACATAGCCCCCAGTTTTTCAGCCGCTCGACTGCGATAGGCGAACCTTCGTCCCAGAAGTCAACCAGCAGGTCGCCCGATTCGAGGCGAAACGACTCGATGGCGGTCGCCATTGAGCGCATGTCGGCCTGGGAGCGGGCGATTTTGGCGCGCACCTGTGCGTTGAGAAAATTGGGCACAGCAATTGCGGCGAGTATTCCGATGATGGCAACGACGATTAATAACTCGATCAGTGTGAATGCGCGTTTCGACATAGAAAACTCTTCCTAAATCATCAGGACATATTAATCAAGTCGAGTTTAAAACAAAACTCCATGAAAGGAAACAATAATTGAAAATTAGTTTCAACACCACCACAACGCACTTGGGAACCCTGAACGGCTAAGCCCTTGAGGTTCAATTGTCTGAATCTGGATTCCGCCGCGGCGGACAGCGATAGATACAGTTATGTATACTCAATCCGCACATAATTCTGGCAACCACTATAAAAGTAGTTCTTCCGATATTTGAGTACTTCTCTTGCTGGATGACCTGGGGTTTGGTCAAAAACGATATTCGTCCTTTCAATAATAGACAATCCAACTCAGGCATGGGTGCAA
>CAZKYC010000115.1:0-11038 GCA_964556895.1 uncultured bacterium
ACACTTGATTGTGAGTTCCAACCGTTAGGGACTAGACTATGCGATACTTGTTTTCTTCGATAAAAATGATGCTTAAATCACCGCCGGCGGCAATAGCGCGACGCCCTTTTTTGTTCTCCATGAAGCGTATGGTTCTTCAGACTCGGATGATGTGGATCGGTCATAAACGGTTAATCACTTGTTTCAGTTTGTCTTTTTGTTTCTGTGACAGTTTTGAATACGCTTTCTTGAAAGTTTGATGAATTTCGATTTGCATTGTAACGCCTCCAACTGTTTGGGTGGTAACCATAGCATATAACGAAAAGAATGAAAATGATGAGTAAAGCCATTTCTATTTTAGCGCTTGTTCATCCCCTGCTTGTTCGAGCGCATCGACTGCGGGGGCGAATGTGTTGGAGCACAGCGACAAGGTGAACAAACCCACCACGACGGCAAACCACAGCGTACATATGCGGATGAGAAACGTCGCTGACGCCGCCGCGCCGGCAGGCGTCTGGTGAAGCAGCATTAACAGACCGCCGATTGCGCCTTCGGTAGGGCCGATGCCGCCGGGCGTCATTAACAGCGCGCCGACGATAGTGGCGAAAGCATAAATAAACGTCGCCGAAACCAGCGGGATCGGCTCGCCGAACCCAGCCAATACCAGGTAAAACGCCAGGCATTCAAGCCACCATGAGACGACGCTGATTAGCGTCGCCCAGAGAAGCGGCCCCGGCGCGATCAAGCGGTAGGCGCTTTCATACGCGACACGCAGCTTTTCGACAATGCGTCCCAGTGTTTCAATCGCCGCCAAGCGGTCAAGAATCGCCTCCATCAGCGAACGCCAACTCATGACGATGAGTACGATCACAATCGCCGCGACCGACGCGCCAAACACCCACTCGCCATTGGGCAAGAGCGACACGCCCAACAGCGCCATCAGAAAGAACGCGATGAAGTCGGTCAGGCGTTCAGCCAACACGATGGGCGCGGTCTTGCTGAGTGGTGCGCCGTTGACGCTTTTAACCAGGTATGACTTGAACACTTCGCCGAATTTTCCCGGCGTGGCCGACATGACCATTCCTGAAAGAAAAATTTGGAAGGAAAGCAGGCGGGGCAGGGGAACGCCAATCAAGTGCAGGTAATAATGCCACTTGGTGAAGCGAATCACATAGTTGCCAAACGCCAGGGCCAAACAAACCGGCAGCCAATGCCATTGAAACGTTGAAAAGGCGGCGAGAATCTTCTCCCACCCCATCCATACGCTGGCGCCAAGATACAACACCGCGGCGATAATAATCGTGATGAGAAGTTTATTGTGAATGGACATGGATGGGCCTTACAGTGAGTTCCAGAGAACAAACAGCCCCAGCGGGATAACGTAATAAGCAAAATTGTGTAGTTGGCCGCGGTTGACAATCCACACCAAGAGTTTCAAGAAAACAAACCCTGAAATGAGCGCCGCGATGAAACCGAGCGCCAATATATACGCTGGGAACAGCGGCTCTGCGTCAGGCAGTTCTAACACCGCCGCCGCCAGAATCGCTGGGATCGACATCAGAAACGAATATTCTAATGCAGGCGCGACCCGCGCGCCTAGCAGCAGGGAAGCGCACACCGTTGCGCCGGAACGCGACACCCCCGGCAAAACCGCGACGCCCTGCATGAACCCCATAATCAGCGCGAACAACCAGAAGTTAATGGGCAAATCGGGCGCGGAGCCGTCTTTTTTTGAAACAAACCGGGTGGCGATAAGCAGTGCGCCAGTGAACAAAAAACTGCCGCCGACGATCACCAGGTTGTCGCGCGCTTGTTCAAAATTGTCTTTGAATAGAACCACCATGGTCCCGGTGATGAGAGTGCTGAGAAATATGGCGGCGATCCATTGGCGGTCGCGTTTGGCTGTGTCTGATTTGTTGGATAGGTTAAGGGACAGCGTCATGCTCCACAGGCGGGCGCGGTAGAAGATACACACCGCCAACAGCGTCGCCAGATGAAGCAGCACGTCGAAAAACAGATATTCAGACGCCTTCATCTCAAACAGCGATTCGAGCAATACCAAGTGGCCCGAACTCGAAATCGGCAAAAATTCGGTCAGCCCCTGGACGACCGCAAGGACAAGCGCTTTCAGTAAATCCATAAGAACCATGCTTCTTCGTGTGTGAATGTTGGAACCGTGACATCATAGATGGAATCAAGCCGTCGCCAAAGCCGTCGATTTCGTACTAGGCCCACCGTTTGTAAGAGGGGTGGCCCCGCAGGCGCCGAGGGAATTTGGATATGCTCAAGGAAAGTACACTCGATGTTTGTTAGCGAGTTGGCGCCAACCGGTTACAAAAAGGGCTGGGTGAATGTCTCACTACTGGGCGCAGTGTAGAACTTCCACCTATTTACGTCTGTTTGGCGCTGGCGGTCTTTCGGCGCATCTGGTCGACATAGACGGCGATGATGATAATCAGGCCGATGACGATGCGTTGCATGTAAGATGACACGCCGATCAGGTTGCAGCCATTGTACAAAAACTTGATGATAAACGCGCCGATGATCGCGCCGAGAACGGTCCCTTCGCCTCCCATCAGGCTGCCGCCGCCGATGACCACCGCGGCGATGACTTCGAGTTCCATGCCGATGGCTTCGCTGGGTTGGCCAGAATTGAGCCGTGAAGCGTGAAGCATGCCAGCGATGCCCGCCGTCAGCCCGCCAATCATATACACGAATAGTTTGACTCGCTCCACATTGACGCCGCAAAGACGGGCCGTGTTTTCATTGGAGCCAACCGCGTAGACTTGCATACCGAAAACCGTTTTTCGAAGAACAAATGAACCGGCTAAACCAACAATGATTAAAACAAATAATGAGTAAGGAATCGAAATAATCTCAGAGCCAAGGTCAATTCGAAAGCCAGAGTTGCTGAGCGCTTTATAGGCGTTTGGGATGCCGGAAATGGGGACGCCGTCGGCCCATTGCAGGGCGGCGCCGCGAATGATTTCCATCATGCCGAGTGTGACGATAAAGGGAGGCAGTTTGCCCAGGTTGATCATGGACCCATTCAGAAAACCCGCAAAGGCGCCGGTCAAGATTCCCGCCGCGAGGCCGGCAGACATCGCGACGGCGATGTTGCTTTGGTCTCCATTGAGAACCGCCATGACTGTCCAGGTTGACATGACGCCGGCCAATGCGACCAATGAACCAACTGACAGGTCGATTCCCGCGCTGACAATGATGAAGGTCATGCCAACCGCGCCGATGGCGATAACGACGGTTTGGCCAATGACCTGAGTGATGTTTCCTGGGGTGAAAAATTTCATTTCTGACCAGCCAGAGACATAAACAATATCAATCAGAGTGAAGATGGCCAAAATCACAATTAATGGAATCAACGACTTTAGAATTTTTACGCTGTAACTGCGGCGCCTCGCAGAAGACGATGGTTGAACCGGGGGTGTGTTGTCAGCCAAGAGACTCTCTCCTTAGTTTGATGCAGCCACCGCTGTTGCTGTGTCGCTGAGCCCTGTCGCTAACGCCATAATTTTGTCAGCGTTGATCTCATTGATTGGATATTTCTTACTCAAGGCGCCGTTGTGCATGACATAGATCGAGTCGCACATGCCAAGCAGCTCAGGCAAATAACTCGATACCATGACGACGGCTTTGCCTCCGACGGCGAGAGCGTCGATGACTTTATAGATTTCGGCTTTAGAGCCGACGTCGATGCCGCGGGTGGGTTCGTCGAGTAAGAGCGTCTTCGCTTCAGCGCCCAACAGCCGGGCAAGCGCCACTTTTTGTTGGTTTCCGCCTGACAGTTGATGAATTTTTTGATCGGGCGATTCGGCTTTGATATTTATTTTTTTCATCAATGAAGCAGAAAATTCATGTAGTTTAGAGAACGATACAATGCCGCTGTTGCTGATTTTTTGCGGCGCTGGCAACGCCAGGTTGGCGCCGATGGAGAGGTCTTGGGCGAGGCCTTCGCCTGCCCGGTCTTCAGAGAGCAGGCCGACGCCGCTCTGCATGAGCCGTCGAGGGGTGGAGTGTAAAACCGCGGCGCCATTGACCACCAGTGAATCCATCTGGTGTGGGTCAAGCCCAAATAATGCGCGCATCATCTCGGTTCGGCCCGCGCCGACTAGCCCCGCGACGCCGACAATTTCGCTTGAGCGAACGTCGAGTGATACGTCTCTCGTACCGTTGGGGCTGTTCAGGCCGCTGACTGACAACAACACGTCGCCGTGCGTGCGCTGGTGTTTGGGATAAAGGTCTTCAATCTTGCGTCCTACCATCAATTGAATGATGCGCTCAGGCTTCGCCTCGCTCATTGGCATCGAACCGACGCCTTCGCCGTCGCGTAAGACAGTGACGACGTCGCCGATTTCGTTGAATTCTTCGAGGTAATGAGAAATATAGATGACGCCAACGCCTTCGCGCTGTAGAGCGCGAATCATTTCAAATAGCTGGATCGTCTCTTTTTTTGAGAGCGCAGCAGTGGGTTCATCCATAATGATGAGCGGGGCTTTGACGCTCAGGGCCCGCGCGATTTCGACCATCTGGCGTTGTGAGACGCCTAGCCGCCCGACTGGAATGTCAGGATCAATAGCAATATCAAAGCGTTTAAACAATGCGCGGGTTTCGTTGCGTTGGCGATTGAAATCCATCCCTGTGAAGGTTTGATGTTCATGGCCAAGAAAAATATTGGCGTGGACGGGCAGGTGAAGCGCCAGGTTGAATTCCTGGTAAATCATGGCAATGCCTTTGAGCAGCGCCTCTTTGGGGTGATAGGCCTGAAACTGTTCGCCTTGAAAGACCACTTCACCCTGATCGGGTTGATGAACGCCTGTGAGTACTTTCATCAGCGTGCTTTTGCCCGCGCCGTTTTCTCCCGCCAAGATATGGACTTGCCCGGCTTCGACTACGAGATCAACGCCACGCAACGCTTGAGTGGCGCCAAACGTTTTATGTATGTTGCGCATCTGCAACAAAGGAGGCATGGATTTCGTCCTTGTTATTTATTGGAGTTTAGAATTGAAACATCAGGATGCAGCAGAGAGTGAATTTCAGCGTCGTCCATGGTTTCTTTGGTGGCGACGGCGGCGCCAGTGTCGATTCGCTTCTCAACGGTTTCGCCGTTTAGATGCTGTACTAATGTTTCTACTGATCGATAGCCCATATAAAACGGGTTCTGTAACACCAACGCATGGACTTCATCATTCTTCAGCGCTTCGATCAAATCGCTTGATGCGTCAAATCCAATTAAAATTTTCTTTCCCGCGAATTGCCGCGCCTGTACTGCGAGCAATGCGCCATAGATACAGGGTTCATTGGGGCCGAATATCGCGTCCACATCAGGGTGCGCAGTCAGCATGTCTTCGGTGACGGCGCGCGATTTTTCACGGTCGCTATAGCCGTATTGTTTGTCGATGATTTTGATGTCGGGATAGTCTTTAGTAATGGTCTCTTCGAAGCCGCGTTCACGTTGGGTGTTTGACTCGCTGCCGGGGTGGGCGCCTACTACCAGGCAGGTTCCTTTGTTATCGAGACGCCTTGCCATTTCATGAGCGGCTTTGACGCCGCCCGCATAATTGTCGGTCGCGATGTACGAGATATAACCTTCTGTATTTACCCCCGAATCAAAAATGACACAGGGGATTTTCGCCATTGCGACTCGGTCAACCACAGAGGCCAGTGCGTTTGAATCTTGAGGCGCCAAGGCGATTCCATCGACGCGTTTGGTGACAAAGTCTTCGACGATGGAGATTTGTTGGGCTTTCATCGTTTCGAGAGGCGGCCCCATCCATTCAATATCCACATCGTATTTGTTCGCGGCGGTTAGAGCGCCCGCGTGAACCGCCTGATAATAGACGTGCGCCGTACTCTTGGGGATAACAGCAATGACTGTGCGCTGGCTCTCTGAAGCGTCTTGGTTAGAGCAACTCAGAGAGACCAGAGCGATCAGCGCTGCGCTGAAAACGAATTGAAATCGTGAAAGCGAGCGCATTATTCTTCGTTCAAGATAGACAGATCAGGCGTGAGTAATAATTGGTTTTCAGGTTCGTCCATGTTGTCCGGGGTAACCAAATATACGCCGGTATCGATGCGTTTTTCGACGGCTTCTCCGTTGAGGTGTTGCACCACGGCTTTCACGCCTTGATAGCCCATGTTAAACGGATTTTGAAGAATGAGCGCCTGGATCTCTTTGTTTCTCAACGCTTTTACCAGCTCATCAGATGAATCAAACCCGACAAACACTTTTTTGCCTGCGAGTTGCCGCGCTTGCAACGCCAGCAAGGCGCCGTAAGTGCTCGACTCGTTGGGGCCGTAAATCGAATCGACGTCAGGGTGGGCGGTCAGCATGTCTTCAGTGACCGCGCGGGATTTGGCCCGGTCGCTATACCCGTATTGGGAATCGATAATTTTGATATCGGGATAGTTTTCGGCGATGGTGTCTTCAAAGCCTTTTTCACGCTGGTTGGTTGACTCGCTGCCCGGGTCGACGCGCACGATGATGCAGTCGCCTTTGTTGTTGAGAAGACGGGCCAGCTCGTGGGCCGCTTTGACGCCGCCCGCGTAATTGTCAGTCGCGACGAACGACAGGTATTGATCAGTATTGATGCCCGAGTCAAAAATCGCGCACGGAATCTTCGCCATCGCTACTTTTTCAATAACGGGAACCAGGGCGTCTTGGCTTTGCGGCGCCAACACCAATCCGTCAACGCGCTTGGTGATGAAATCTTCGACGATGGAGATTTGTTGGTTTTTCATCGTTTCAGTCTGCGGCCCCATCCAAATGATGTCGACGTCAAACTCTTTGGCGGCTGTTTTGGCGCCAGCGTACACCGACTGCCAAAAAATGTGGGCTGTCCCTTTCGGAACAACCGCAATTTGAATTCTATCGTCGTCTTTCGCGCCGCCGCCTTGTTGGCCGCAACCGACAAATAGAACGCCGCAGAGGGCGATGCACGCAGTCAAGATTAAAGTGGAGACAGGAATCCGTTTCATATCATTCACCTCACAGGGGTGAGACGACGCTCCCCGAAATAGTCGATATAGATAACAATCATCATTCTACGGCATCAGCGCAGGCAAACAAAGCGCTTCAGGCCCGCTAGGGGGACGTTTGTTCGATTTCGATGGAGACGACGGTTTCCATACCAGGAAACACGGCGGCGTAGCGCAGGTAGGACGCGCGGTTGGTGCGGTCAATGATGCGAATTTCATACCCACCCTGACGAACGGTGGAAATCTCCTGGTCTTTGATGGCGCCGTTGAAGCGGACCAGCGCGTCAATCGGTCGAGAAAACTCGACCCTGGCTGACCCCATCGCCCGTCGGCCAAAGCGGGCTTCTTCGGCGACCTGGGCATAAACGATAAAGAACGACGCCGCGACTGGAACCGCCAACGCCCAACGTCGGAAGGAGGTTTGTAAGAACTCAGGCAAATAGGTCAGGACGAGCAGCAGACAAGGCGCCGCTTCAAATGAAAAAAGGTCCCAGTCTTGTTCGATGCCCAGGTTGGGGTGCCACACCAACGCCAACACAGTAAAACACAGCGAGAAAATTAACAGGAACAAACGGTCAGTTCGAAACAGCGAACGTAGCCCAAACAACCAGGCGCAGCACACCACAACAGGCCAGAATATCCATGAGCGCATGGTCCAGGCGTAGACGATGTCAGCCAGATGGCCCCATTCAAACAGTCCGTAAAAACGTACGCCGGTCGGGTCAGGCCATAGTGGGACGAAGTTGGTGTCAGGCGACAGACCTTTGATTTCAAATCCAAGAAGAAATGAATATTCGCGAAACAGATAGGCCAACACACAGGGCGACAAGCCAATCGCCAGGCCTTTGTAGTCGCTCATGCGCTTTTTGAGATAGGGCAAGAGCAGAACGGCGGGCGCGGCGAACAGAATGCCCAGGTGCATCCATAATCCCAATGAATACCACAGTCCGGCCTGCAGGCTGGCGGCGCGGCCGTTGAGATAGCGCACCGCCATCAATCCAAATAAAAATACCGTTGTGATAAAGAGGGTGTAATACTCTGTATGGCCGCAGCTGAGTAATAGCAATCCTGACGAGAAAAACAGCCCCAGGCTCCACAGTGGATCAACGCCAGCAAATTCACGATTAAATTTAAGAACAATCCACACCGCCGCCGCCCCTGCGGCGCATGAAACCCAATTCATCACACTGAGAGAATCCCAGCCGATTGGGCTTAAAGTCTGATACACAGCCTGCAAGGTTGCGTGAGACAACAATTCTGATTGGACCATCCAGATATCGTCTTCAAGAAAGCGTGACAGTTGGTTGCCGTCGCCGGAAAATACTTGGGAGCGGTGTATCCAAAAAAACACAAACGTGATAAGCGCCGCCAGAATTGGGTAGCGGTCAAACAAACGGCCCGTGGAGGTCCACGGGCCGTTCTTTGGTGCGAGTTGGGGTGTTGGGCGTTCGCTCATGATGGAACGATGTTACATCATTCCGGGCATACCGCCCATCCCTGGCATTCCACCGCCCATGCCGCCTGGCATACCGCCTCCGCCGCCAGCGGGCATTGGAGGTTCCGGTTCCGGAATCTCATAGATGATTGATTCGGTGGTGAGTAACAAACCCGCGATGCTGGCGGCGTTTTGCAAGGCGGTGCGTGTGACCTTGGCGGGGTCGATGACGCCCGCTTTGATCATGTCTTCCATCTTGCCGTTCAGGGCGTTGTAGCCGATATTCGCTTTTTCGTTTTCGATCTTTTGAATGATGACTGCGCCGTCCATGCCAGCGTTCATCGCGATTAGTTTGGCCGGTTCAGACAAAGATCGTTTAAGGATTGACGCGCCTACGGCTTCATCGCCTTCGAGTGTTAACTTGTCAATCTCTTTGACGGCGCGAACCAGCGCGACGCCGCCGCCGGGGACGATGCCTTCTTCAATCGCGGCGCGAGTGGCGTGGAGCGCGTCTTCGACGCGGGCTTTCTTTTCTTTCATTTCGGCTTCGGTGGCTGCGCCAACGCGAATCACGGCGATGCCGCCCGCCAGTTTGGCCAGGCGTTCCTGGTATTTTTCGCGGTCATAGTCAGAGGTGGTTTCGACGATCATCTGGCGCAGTTGGTCCATGCGGTTTTTCACATCGCCTTTTTTGCCGCCGCCTTCGATGATGGTGGTTGAGTCTTTGTCGATGATGACCCGCTTGGCCGCGCCGAGGTCGTTCATGGTGACGTTGTCGAGTTTGAGGCCGAGTTCTTCGGCGATCAGTTGTCCTCCAGTGAGGATGCCAATGTCGATCAACATGGCTTTGCGGCGGTCGCCGAAGCCGGGCGCTTTGACAGCGGCGACTTGCAGCGTGCCGCGAATGCGGTTGACGACCAGTGTCGCCAGCGCTTCGCCTTCAACGTCTTCAGCAATGATAAACAACGGACGGCCTGACTTGGCGACGGTCTCAAGAATCGGCAGCAATTCTTGCATGTTTGAGAGTTTCTTCTCGAAGAGCAGAATGACCGGATTGTCGAGAATGCATTCCATGCGCTCTGAGTCGGTGACCATATAGGGTGACAGGTAGCCGCGGTCAAACTGCATGCCTTCGACCACGTCGAGTTGCATCTCAAGGCTCTTGCCTTCTTCAACGGTGATGACGCCGTCCTGGCCGACTTTTTCCATCGCGTCAGCGATGAGGGCGCCGATATCGACGGCGTTGTTCGCTGAAATAGACGCTACTTGGGCCACTTCGTCTTTGTCTTTCATGCGTTTCGCCATCGACAACACTTTTTCGATGACAGCGTCAACGGCTTTGTCGATGCCGCGCTTGAGCGCCATGGGGTCGTGACCGGCGGTGACCATGCGCAAGCCGTGGCGATAAATCGCTTCGGCCAACACCGTCGCGGTGGTGGTGCCGTCGCCGGCGATATCGCTGGTCTTTGACGCCACTTCGCGGACCAGGCGGGCGCCGATGTTTTCGACGGGGTCTTCTAATTCAATTTCTTTGGCGACGCTAACGCCGTCTTTTGTGACAGTGGGGGCGCCAAACGCTTTGTCGATCGCCACATTGCGGCCGCGCGGCCCTAAGGTTACTTTGACCGCTTTGGCCAATTGTTCGATGCCGCGCAACATTTTGATCCGCGCGTTTTCATCAAACACCAATTCTTTCGAAGCCATCTTCTCATCTCCTACGTTTAGTTTATGTGGATTGGTTAAAGTGTTGCTTGGTTATAATCCAATCGACCGGACGCCCTCGTCGGGCATCCAGCCGGTGAATGCTGCGTCATTCGGCAGCCGGATCTGAACCCAGCCGTCTTGGCGTTGGACCATGCGGACTTTCGCGCCTTCATGCAACGAAAACGCTGTTGAAAAATCCTTCCCGGGCGCTGTTTTGATCTCGACCGCTGATGAGGTGATCACACCTTCTTCTATCGTCTCAAATGAATAAATTTTGACCGCAACGCATGAAACAAAAATTATAAAAGCAAGCCCCCCCGCCCAACAAGGGACGCGAATCCATCCTTTGAAATTCGATTGGTTGAACCACAACATGCCGCCCAGGCCTAATACCCACAGCCAATGCGCTGCCAGGGCTATCCAGGCCAGTTCGTTTGGATTAAATGAGTCGTATATCCATAAAAACAACCCAAGCGTTCCATTTGGTTCGGGCGGGGTTGCAATCTCGTCGACAATCTGGTTTTGGGCGTAGGCCAGATTGACGGCCAAATCGTCAAAGCGCGGCAGGTAGCGTTTGGCGCGCTCATACCACAAAATCGCGTCGCCCAGGCGGCCTTGTAGAAAGTAGGCGTTGCCGAGGTTATAAAACAGGTAGCCATTTGAATTGCCATTCTTGGTTAGATACAAATACCCCGCGATGGCGTTGTCAATGTCATTATTGCGGTAAAACTCGTTTGCTTGAGAAAAAATTTCCGCTTCGCTGGCGCCGTCAGGATACCCAAGCGGCTGGGCGCCTTGCGCTGGCGTTGAAACAGCGGCGAAAACTACGGTCAACACGAACGAAAACAAACGAAACCGTTTTATTGATTTGAGTTTCATCAATGCTTGAACAATTTGTTCGGTTTTATTTAAATCAAATTGCGCCGA
>CAZKYC010000116.1:0-10862 GCA_964556895.1 uncultured bacterium
ACGGGCGCGCTTTACGCACATATTTTTGACAAACGCTCTAATTCAATTTGAGAGAACGTATCCAAATCCCGGATGAGCGCAAAAATCGCTCATTTCACCATTTCGCGAACGGCGCCGGGCGTCTGAGGTTCGCCGTGTTCGGCGCTGGCGACGGCGGCGAAACACAACGCTAGACTGGGCAGGTTTTTCGCCGCGGCGTTCTCGGGTTCGCGGCCGTCTTCAATGGCGCATAACAATTCACCCATGGTTCCATGAAATCCGTTTGAAAACCAGTCGCCCTCAAGCGACGGGACGCTACGGCCTGATTTAAGATGAAGCGTGACGGTTTGTTTAAGCAGGTCAGGGCCAACGCTGACCGCGCTGCCCTTGGCGCCCATCACATAGGTGCGGTCTTCAAGTCCGGTCTGGACGTCGCCGTTGAGCGAGAGGGTCCCAAGAGCGCCGTCAAACTCAATCGCGGCGTGGGCCAACATGGGCGGCGCGGGTTTTTGAGTCTGTGTATTGGCGATTGAAGCAAACACGCGGGTCGCGGCCTTGCCCGGCATGAAGCAACACATCATGTCAAACCAATGGATGGCGAAATCATATAAGAGAAGATGTTTGATTTTATTGAAGGGCGTGTCGGCGGTCCAACTATGGTTAAACCCCAGCGAAAAATGGACGCTCGACACATCGCCCAACAGGCCCTCTTCGATGGCGCGGCGGATGTAGCAAATGTGAGGCGCCCAGCGGCCATTCTGGTTGACGGCGAGTTTGACGCCCGCGTCATCGGCGGCTTTTACCAACGTCTCGCCGTCGTCTATGTTTTCAACGAACGGCTTTTGGCTGAGGATGTGTTTCTTCGCCGCGATGGCGTCATGTAAGATCGGCAGCCGTTCATCAGGATGAGTGGCGGCGTCGATCACTTCGATGTCGTCGCGGTCTAAGATTCGCTGGTAGTCGTTTGTTACTTCGGCGTCAGGATAAAACTCATCGCGGCGTTTGGCGGCGCGCTCTTCGACTCGGTCACACAACGCTAACACGCGGTAGCCCGCCTTTTGATATTCGCGCAGGTGATATTCAGAGATGCCGCCGCAGCCGATCAGGGCGATGCCTGGGTTGTAGTCTTTAGGGTCGCGCGGCAGGTAGTGTAACTTTGGCGCGTCGATTACGTCATCCGCTGACCGTTTGCCAACGCCATATTGTTCGTCAGGCATGAAGCTTCCCCGTTAGTGTAGTTTGATGGTCCGTTTGTCGAGCGCGCTGATGACGGCGGCGTCGACGATTTGTTGGCCGGTGCGGCTCATCTCAATGCTCAACGGGCCGTCTATGGGTTTGTTATGTTTGATGCAATCAATGAAGTATTGCACCGGGTTTTGAAACGGCGGCTTGAGATTGTCCGCGGGCAGGTCTTCGCCTTTTGGGCAGTCATGAGTTTGCAACCGCACGGTTGGTTCGAAATCATACGAGCTGATGGTTCCCTGGCGGCCGACGATGACAAAGCCGCATTTGGGCTGCGGCTGAAGCGTCCACGGGTCGCTAAATGTTCCCCAGCGGGTTTCAAACTTTGACAGGCCGCAGTCATAACGCGCGACGGTGACGCTGTGTTCATCTACTTCAAGGCCTTTGGGGTGGTCGACGGTGGTTGTGACTTCGATGGGGGCCTTGCCGTTGTGGTACCAGGTTCCTAGGGTGGCGCCGTAGCCCAAGTAGTCGAGCAGCGACCCGCCGCCGAATTCTCGTTTATAAAACCAACTGTCGGGTTTCTCGCGGGCCACGGTCTCGGCGTCGATTTCTTCTTTGTCGGCGGTATGCCACAAGGGGCCGCGGTTGCCGTCATAATAGTGAACTTCGATCACGTCGCCGATTCGCCCTTCGTCAATCAAGCGTTTGGCGGTTCGATGAGGTGGATACCATGCCAGCGGCCAGTTGATGGCGAGTTGCTTTCCTGATTCATTCATCGCCGCGATCATTCGTCCGGCTTCTTCAAGCGAAGCGGCGAAGGGTTTTTCCATCAAGACATGGACGCCAAACGGCGCGACCTTCGCGGTCCACTCGCCATGGGTCGCTGTGGAGGGGCATAGCAGCACGACATCGGGCCTGGTGGTTTCGAGACACTCGCGATAGTCGGTGAACTGGCGTTTTTGGGGGACCGAAAATTTCTGCGCCGCGTCTTGCATGCGTTGCGGCGTTTCGTCACAGATGCCGACGATTTCACATTCAGAATGCTCAAACGCCATGCGCAGGTTATCGCCCATATGCATGTGGTCGAAGTTGATTCCCGCGATTCTCCATTTAGCCATGCTGCGCCTCCCGCTTCGCGTGTCCTGAATACAGCATCCTGAATGATCGCCTATTGATTTAGTTCATTCAACCAAAGTTCAATGGGCTGATAGGGGCCGCTCCAATTGGCGCCCATCAGGTCAATATCGCCGTCGCCGTCGATATCTCCAATTTGAATGTAATGTGACCCTTTGGTAGAAACGACACCCTTCTTCCACTTCGAGCCAGACGCTTGGTTTATCATGACTACCACTTCATCGGGGTCGGCGCCTTGGTGCATCTCAGAATAGACCACATCAATCGCGCCGTCATTATTGATGTCGGCAACTTGTAGGCCGTGAATGACGCATTCGATTTGTTTGACGATGATATGTTCAACCCAGTTGTCGTTGGCCGGGTCTTTGGGGACTTCAAACCATGACAGGCGATAGTGGTTGTTTTTTAGTTCCGCTGGCGATAACACGACGTCAGTAATTCCATCTTTGTTGATGTCGGCAGCCTCTACGGTCGAATTGGGGTGCCAGTTGGCGTAGGAGTGTTTCTTCCACTGTTTGCCCTGGTTTTCAAACCATTGGCCGTTGATGACGATGTCGAGATCGTTGTCGCGGTCAATGTCAGTAAGGGCGATGCCTTCGCCTGAACTGCAGTCAAGTTGCGTCTTTGTCCATTTGAGGTTGTTCTGTTTCCAGACGAACACGCGGTTGCCTTTGTCGGCGGCGAAGGCCGATTGGTCGCGGGTCACGATGTCGAGTTCGCCGTCGTTGTCGAGGTCGCCCAGTTCGATGTCATGGGTCGGGTGGACGGCTATCTGATGGGCTGTCCAGTCTTTCGCAGATGAGACAGAAGCAGCTCCAGGGTTTTCATACCAAAAGAGGCCGCCCATGACGATATCCATATCGCCGTCGCCGTCGATGTCGCCCGGCTCGCCGTCGACGGTGTCATACCCGCCTTTTGTGATCAGGCGTCGTTTCCAGGATGGGTTTTCAAACCAGACCAGTGGGCCTTTTTGGGCGCCGATGACAACATCAAGTTTGGAGTCATTATTAACGTCACAGAGGATTTTCGCCCATGGGTTATTCAAGCCGTCTGATTCTATTATTTGATGGCGAAATGGCAGTTCGTTTGAATGGGAGAAAGATACAACCAATACAAGAACTGAAACCAAGTTGCCTAGAAAAAAGATCTTCGTCTTCATTCGTGTTCCTCCCTACAGGTACAAGATTTAATATTCCCCCAGTTCGCTGCTGCTCCAGCGTTCGCCGTTTTGCATTCGCTTATAGGGCTGCGCAATTTTCTCGGCTTCGGCGATAAACGCGTCGGGCGTCACTGTGTTAAATTCAAACATATCAAAATGACAGGGAATCACCAGGCCGGCGCCGATATCCTTGCCCAATTGGGCGGCTTCTTCACCAGTGAGGTTGCCGGGGACGCGCCGTTCCGGGTTGCGGCCATTGATCGGCAATAGCGCTACGTCAATGCCAAACGGGCGCAGCTGCTCCACCATGCCGTCATAGCGAACGGTGTCGCCGGAGTGATAGACCGTCCAGGGGCCGAACTGCACCACAAAGCCCATGTGACAGCAGTAGCCTTTTTCGTTGCACTCCAACGTCTCGTGCGCCGCCGGTACGCCAATCACATTGAATGGCCCGACTGTGTCTCTGCCGCCGCATTCGAACCCGACAAACCAGTCAGTCTCACACTGCAACCGTTCGGCGGCGAATTCGATGTTGGCATGAGGCAGCACCAATTTCAATTCGGGATTGGCCTGTTTTAGCGGCGCCAACGTTTCGGCGTCGAGATGGTCAGTGTGGTTATGAGTCGATGTGGCCATTTCGACATCAGGTAAGAGTTCAGGCGCAATCACGCGCTCGGTCATGCGCACATGGGGCTTATCCGTGCCGTTATATTTCTTTGTGAGCGACTCAGACAGATAGGGGTCAAAGAGGCAATGACGCCCCTGCCATTGAACCAGAAACCCGCTCTGGCCCAGCCACCAGATATGCAACGCGTCTGGCTGGCTTCGCGCGGCGCCAACGTCCGCCAAGAAGGCGTCATCTTGTAAGACGGGTTTGATCACAGCCCCAGTTCCTTTCTTACCGCATGAACGCCCTCGACCATGTTATTGAGTTTTTGTTTGGCCGCCCAGCGCGCCGTCTGGCTAAGACCGCAGTCAGGCGCAAATGACAACCGCTCTGGCGGGGCGAATTTCAGGCATTGCTTGACTCGCTCGATGATGTCATTGACGGTTTCGATGTAATAACTTTTCACGTCGACAATGCCTACCGCCACATCGAAATGTTTGGCGACAGTTTCAATCACGTCGAGTTCGGCGAACTCGCGGTTGGCCATCTCGAAGTGGATTTCGTCTACGGTGAGCTCCATAAACGCAGGGAACATGGGCGCATATTTTCGATACCCCACCGCGTGGCCTTTGAAGTTGCCAAAACAGAGGTGGGTTGAGAGATTGCATTTACCAACCACCGGCTCGACCGTGCGGTTGAAGATGTCGACAAAGCGGGCGGGGTTTTCTTTGTAGGCGTAACAACTCATCGACGGTTCATCGACGGTCAGTTCGGTGCAGCCCGCGTCGACCAGCGCCTTCAACTCATCACGGACAATGGGCAGCAGCGCTTCAGTTACTGCATAGCGGTCTTTGTATTGGTGGTTTGGAACCAGGCGCCCGCTGAGCGTAAACGGTCCCGGGACGCTGGCTTTGAGCGTTGGGCCTTTTGGCGCGAGGCGCTTGAGCCGTTCAAATTCTTCGACCGCGCCCAGTCCGCGCGGGGCCGCCAGCTCGCCGGTAATTTCATGTTTGCCGCGCTGGTCATGGGCGGGCGGGCCGAAACGGCGCGGCGAGGCGGCTTCGAGCTCGATGCCGTCGATGTATCCATAAAACGACAGGTTAAAATCAAAACGGGTCTGCTCGCCGTCAGTGATGACATCAAGGCCCGACGCAACCTGGTCATGAATGGCCGCGATGACGGCGTCGTCTTGTATCTCGTTAATATCGTTTGGCCCAAATTCGTCGAGATGCTGCGAAGCGAATTCCAACCAGGCGGGAAACGGGTAACTACCGATCACCGTGGTGCGCAACGGGCGTTCTTTCATTGCAGGGTTCTCCCAGTAAACAAATACTCAATACGGACAAGGGTGAGGAACAAAGAAGAGGGAAAATCAATCCGCGTGAATTCGCATTATAAACGAGACAGATAGCAGCGGCTACAGATGGAGAGGGTCACATTCAATGAATACTGCCTTGCTAAAAATGAGGGCCTATTCTGGTTTTGGTAGGCATGGGTATAACTCTGTGAGCGCCTGTGATTGAAAGCGGAGCTGAACTGAAGCGAGCAGACATATCCCCATGCCTAACTCTACCTCTCGCCGTAGATCATTTCTAAGCGGTCGCGCCAGTCGGTGAGATAGTCGATGCGCCAACGGTTGACCGTTCTCGCGCCGGGGTAGTTTTTCTCGCGCAGGTCTTTAGATTGAATGTCTCGCCACCATTGCTCACGGCCTGATTGTTTGACGAAGCGCCCGCCCCAATGAGGCGACTCAGGGTCATTCGGGTCGCCCTTAAGCAAGTAGGCCGCCGACGGGGTGTCGCCCATCTTGATCTTGTTGCCTTTAAGCGGCGCGAAATAATCGCCCAACGCGCCGCGCCCTTTGATGAAGGCGTTAATAAAAGTCTGGTTGCCCCAATCGCCGTCTTGCTTGCCGCCCACATACCATCCGCGAAACGTCGTGTCGCAATAAATCATCCACAGGTCAGTGTGATGCTGATCGATATAGGCGAAGGCGTGTTCATCCATGCGCTGGTTCCAACTGGCGATGAAGTACACCCGGATTTTCTCTTTAATGCCGGGTTCGTCATGCAGCGCCTGGGCGACGTCGGTGATGGCGCCCCAGACCAGGACATACAGCGGGCGCGGGTCGTCGCGCCTGGCGCATTCGATGATCCACTCTGAGCCTTCGGTCGGTTGGCTGTAGCCCGCCTCGGGCGCCGCCTGGGTCGCGCCTTGTTGGGTCAACTCGCGCAGTTTGTCTGGCGTAGGGTAACGCGGCGAAGCGGCTTTGAAGAACGCAAAGTCGTTTTCGTAGAGGTCAATCACCTTGAGATAATCAGCGGCGCGGCCCTGTTTCGGTGGAGACGAAACCAAGCCTTCGAGGTCAACCAGGTCGGCGTAATGAAGAAAATGGACAAACGACTGGTCGTCGTCATCGTCGCTGCCTCCGATGTCGGATGAAATAATCACCCGATAGCGCTCGCCATCAAGCGCGCCGCCGTTTGGCTCGGCTTGGAGCATCAATGCAGATACAAAAAATAAAACAAAAACAGCGGCGAAGTAGCGCATGGTTATTTGCTCCGGCGTACCAGACTTTCGATTCGGTTGGGCAGTCCAAACAGTTTGATGAAGCCCTCGGCGTCGTGTTGGTTGTAGACCTCGTCTTCTTCGAAAGTGGCGTAGTCTTCGCTGTAGAGCGAATGCGGCGACTTGCGCCCCGCTGGGGTGACGTTGCCTTTGTAGAGTTTGAGGCGGACCACGCCTGTGACGTATTGTTCGCTCTCGCGGATGAAAGCGTCGAGCGAACGGCGCAGGGTGGTGAACCATTGGCCGTAATAGACCAACTCAGCGTATTTTTCGGCGATGAGGTTGCGGTAATGGAGCGTGTCGCGCTCACACACCAGCGTTAATAGTTCGCGGTGGGCGGCGTAGAGCAGCGTGCCGCCCGGGGTCTCATAGACGCCGCGCGACTTCATGCCGACCAGGCGGTTTTCGACCAGGTCGACGCGGCCCACGCCGTGTTTTCCGGCGACGGCGTTGAGCGCCTCCATCAGCTCGATGGCGCCCATCGCCTTACCGTTGACCGCCTTGGGGACGCCTTCTTCAAACTCAATTTCGACCACTTCAGGCTCGTCGGGCGCGTCTTTGGGATCGACGGTCAGAATAAACATATCGTCGGGCGGTTCGTTCCAGGGGTCTTCGAGGATGCCGCCTTCGAACGACAAGTGCCAGAAGTTGCGGTCCATTGAGTAGGGCTTTTTGACGGTGACGGGCACGTCGATGTTGCGTTCTTTGGCGTATTCGACCGCGTCTTCGCGCGAACGAATGTCCCACTCGCGCCAGGGGGCGATGATCTTAAGGTCGGGCGCCAGCGCCTGAAAGGTCAGTTCGAAGCGCACCTGGTCGTTGCCTTTTCCGGTGGCGCCGTGGGCGACTGCGTCGGCGCCTTCTTTGCGCGCGATTTCGACGTGGCGCTTGGCGATCAACGGGCGCGCGATGGAAGTGCCTAACAGGTATTGGCGTTCATAGATCGCCCCGGCCTGCATCATCGGGTAACAGAAATTTTCGAGAAACTCTTGGCGCAGGTCTTCGATATAGATTTTTGACGCGCCGGTGCGGATGGCTTTTTCGTTCAGCGGCTCGAGTTCTTCGCCCTGGCCCACGTCAGCGGCGTAGGCGATGACTTCGCAGCCGTAGTTTTCTTTCAACCAAGGGATAATGACGGAAGTATCCAACCCGCCTGAGTAGGCGAGCACCACTTTTTTTACGTCGCTCATGTCATGCTCCTGCTGACCGTTGGGTGTCGTGTTGGTTTGATCCCCCCCCCCTTGATAAGGAGGGCAAGTGGGGCGGCGTTCTAACTGGGCATTACGCCCAAGCGTATATGATGGCGGCGCCCGCCGGGATTCTCAATGGGCGGGCGCGGGGACTTGGCGAAACGAGAGGTTCGTTTGTAAAGGCGAACAAGTTGATGTGGAGGGGGTGGGGAAGCGGCTAAGTCACCCTTTCTTTAGTGGAACGGGTTTCTCCACCCAGCCCGCCTTACGTTGGCGTTTTCCGGCTTTGTTTTCATCGCCCAGGTCTGCCCGCGCTTGACCCGCGAGTTTCATTAACTTGCTGACGACAGCAGGATATTTCTCAGCGACGTTTTTTGTCTCGCCTATGTCGCGCTCGACGTCAAACAACTGTGCTTCAACCTTGCCGATGGGGTCGCCCCAGCAGGGCCGTTTGTTTTCTAGCGGGAGATGCAACTTCCATGGGCCTGACCGCACCGCCTGTAGTTGGTCTTTCAAATAAAAATAATAGGCGCCGTGAGGCGTTTTGGCCTCGACAGGGTTTTGAAGAAGCGTGGTAATAGACTCACCATCAATGGCGCGGTCGCGAGGCGTTTGCGCTCCCGCCAATTCGGCGAAGGTCGGCAAAAGGTCGATGGTCGAGCACATCTCGTTACTCACAGCGCCCGCCGGTACGGCGCCAGGCCAGCGCACTACACAAGGCACGCGCATGCCGCCTTCCCAGGTTGCGCCTTTCCAGTCGCGCAGAGGGCCGTTGCTGCCTCCCCATTGTTGAGCGGCGCCATTGTCTGAGGTGAAGATCACCATGGTGTTATTGTCGATGCCATGTTCTTTGAGGGCGCTGAAGATCTGCCCGGTCGACCAGTCGATTTCTTCGACGCAATCGCCAAAGCCTTTGTTTTTTGATTTGCCGCGAAAGGCCTCGCTGGAATGGACCGGATTATGAGGCATGGTATGAGGCAAGTACAAAAAGAACGGTTGGTCTTTTTTCTCGCGAATGAACTTGACGGCTTCTTGGGTATAGCGCTTGGTGATGGTGGTCTGGTCGACAGGGGCTTCGATAATTTTCTCATTTTTCAACAAAGGCAGGATAGGCCAGTTTGCCCCTTTTCGTTCACCCATATCGTTGCTGTAGGGGATGCCATAGTAATAGTCAAAGCCCTGGCGGGTGGGAAGAAATTCTTTCTGGTCGCCCAGGTGCCATTTGCCGATACAGGCGGTGGCGTAGCCTTGAGGCTTGAGCACTTCAGCGATGGTCTTTTCGTTTGGATGAAGGCCTTTCTTGCCGACCGGGAACAACACGCACAGATTCTTATGGTCTTGGTGCATGTTGACCCGGCGCGGATAACAGCCCGTCATCAGGCTTGAGCGCGAGGGCGAACACACGCCGCTGGTCACATAAAAACTGGTGAACTTGAGGCCCTCGGCCGCCATCTGGTCGATGTGGGGCGTGCGGTGAAGTTTAGAACCAAAGCAACCGATGTCGCCATAGCCCAGGTCGTCGCAGAAGATCACGATGAAGTTGGGCTTGCGCGTGGTTGCGTTGGCGTGGGCGGCTTGAATCAACCCGGGCAGCGAAAACGCGCCAACGCTCATACCCGCTTGAGCGAGAAAGCGTCTGCGATTCAGTTGAGTATTCATTTTTACTCTCTCCCCAAACTGTCACTACGATTGTATTCCCACGCGTCTTCATACCAAAATCAGCGGACAATCTCAAGAGTGAAAGTATGGCGGTATCTCTAGTAGGCTCGTCATACTGGGCGTTCGGCGTTGGTGCAACTCTGCTCGCTTCAGTGCGGCTCCGCCTTATTGCACAGGCGCTCCCAGAGTTGCACCAACGCCGAAAATGGGTTGTTGAGTTTGATGGGATGCTATCTTGTTACGAAACGGAATTATTGAGGCGGCGCAGAATGAATCTCGGCGCCGATGACGCGAAACAGGTTGGCGATTTCGACGGCGTAGTTGGTTTTGGTGCGGGCGAGGCGTTGTTGGGCGTTGGCCAAGACGCGTTGGGCGTCGACCACGTCTAAAAAACTGGCCAGCCCTTGGCGGTATAACACCTCGGCTTGAAACGCGCTGCGCGCGCTGGCCTCGACCGCTTTTTCGAGTGGAACCTGGCGGTCAATCGACGCCTGAAGCGCGGCCAATGAAATCTCGACGTCTTCAACCGCGAGCAACAATGTCTGGTGATAGCGCGCCAGCGCTTGGTCGGCGCGGGCCTTGGCGATATCAACGCTGGCCTCTCTGGCGCCGCCGTCAGTGACCACGTGTTGGATGAGCGCATTCAACCCGGCGACAAACAGCCCGACGGTTGGCTCTCCGCTGGTCCCCACTCCGCTCAAACTCAGCTGTTGGCCGATTTGAAAGGCGGGGCGCCACTCCGCCTCAGCCACGCCGATCTGCATCACCGCGCGAACCAGTTCGGTCTCGGCTTGTTGCACGTCAGGCCGCATGAAAATGACATCCAACGGCGCGGCCTGCTGAATCGAACCCGCGTAGGCTGGGATCGGCTGCTCATGTTTCAACAGGCCGGTGAATGCGCCCGGGAACTGGCCCGCAATCGTGGCGATGGCGTTTCGCGCGTGTAACAGCGATTCTTCCAGCGGCGGGATATCGGCCTGCAGCGACGCGACCGCGGCTTCGGCGCGGCGCAGGTCCCTGCCCCGTCGACGCAGCATCAGCGGGTCGTAGGCGGTCTTTTCATCCGAATTTATAATTTCCTTGAAAACAAGGAATGCGAGGTTTTTGTTGCGCCTTTCGACATACGACTTCCTGAACCAGGTGAAACCGATGATGAAACGGCTACGGTCGTTCAGCCGGATATCGTCGTTGTCTGCGATTCGAAAAAAATCGACGAAAAAGGGGGGCGGGGCGCACCGGACTGGATTATCGAGGTTCTTTCTCCCGGCACGGTTCAAATGGATTATATTCGAAAGCTAAAGCTGTACGAATCGCATGGGGTGAAGGAATACTGGCTGGTGCATCCGGTGGACGAACTGGTTACGATCTTCGTTTCAGGAGA
>CAZKYC010000117.1:0-10717 GCA_964556895.1 uncultured bacterium
AAATACCCAAAACCATTTGCTTGAATTTCTCAGGCAATTGACTCGCAATTTCTGGTTCTAGCGAATTGGAACCGCTCTCATTTGGAGTTTCTTGATTTATATTTGTTTGGGTAGGCTCTAGATTTGATTGCTCATCAGCATCAGATGTTCCTGGCGACTGATTAGTTTCTTTATTCAATTTCACCCTCTCAATTTACTATTTAATAAAGCGCTCAAATCTTTCACTTAATTCATACTGAATGTACTTTGTTGTAATCATTGCAAATAGTTCTAGCAATTCATTTTCGCTCAACAGCGTAAACTCATCTGCAGACAATAACCTAGACACATCCTCTTTGAACATCTTTCTAGAAGATCGTGTAAATTCAAAGATCTCATTCGCTGGATATTCAAAATCTGAAGATAATGTGTTCTTCAGGCCTGAAGTACAAATCATTGTTAGCCTCTTTTTTCAACTATTCTTATATTACGATTAAAAATCGGACATCTGACTCCAAACATACTACCTATAAAATATTGCTTAGACCCCTCTAAGTCCAGAAAGCATTTCAGTTTTGAAGGCTTAAATCTCATCTTATGAATATATTACACTAGATGTACTATTCCTGCGGGTTTTAAGTTTAATTTCAAATTTTATCAAACCGTCTCTAAAAACTCAAGCGTCTCTCGAATTATAGGCAGATAGCGGGGGGCGGTTTGGATGAACGACTCGAAGTAAAAGCGGTATTTTTCGTGACGAATCTCGACCTGGTCGAAGCGTTCTTTTTGTATGAATTGATATAGCGCAAAAAACATCGCCTGTTCGACCGCGACCTTGATGGCCTCGTTTTGGTGTAGCGCGTTGAAGGCGTCTTCCATCTGCTGCCATTCAGGCGTCTTGCGCAAGTCGACGCCCTGGCTGAGTTTTGGTTGCAGGCCGTCGCAGAAGTTCAGCCCCTCTTGGGCGACCTGCATCGCCGACTCAAGCGCCTTGTCGATTTCGCTCAAATCATGTTTGAGGCGGGTGATGTCGCACTTGGGTTGTTCGAAAGCAAGCCAGGCAAGAGGGTCGTCAGGCGTCTCAATTTCACTCAACGTCTCTTTGAGTGTCTTGATTTCTGTCCCGGCGATCAAGGCGCCGCCTTCGGTGGCGTCAATCACGCGGGCGTTGGTCCGGGCGATTTCTTCGACAAACTGGCGCAGGTACATCGACATGATGTGCGACGTCGGAACCTGCCCGCCGTTTACTCCATTCACCCAGACGATTTTTTCCTGCATGGCGCCCGCTTCGGGGCGCGGGCCGAGTTCGGCCTGTGAGGCGCCCTCTTTGATTGACTGGTGTTCGCGGTGGAGTGCGCTGCCCTGAGTGTGGGTGCGCCCGCCTTCGGAGTCAAAGGCCAAGTCGAGTCCGACGAAAATGACCGGGTCGGCGCCCAACGCCCGCGCCAGAAAGAACGCCGCGTTGCCGACTGAAACCCCTTTGGGCGTATAACCAAACGGGGCCACGGCGCGTTCCATCCAGCGAGTAAAGGCGGTCTTTTCGAGGTTCATTAACAGGCGCCGTCCCGGCCACGAGCGGGTGATCGGCGCATAGAGTTCGGGGTCATAGGCGAGAATAGTGTTGCGGGCGAATTCAACGCCCTCAAAGTGGTGGACGTTTAATTCGGTCGGGTCGTTTGAGACAACCACATGCGGCGCGATGTGGTTGGCGCGTAGCGTTCGCAGCGCGGTATCCACACAAAGGATCACACATTTAGATTGCGCTTCAACCAACTGGTGAACGTTCTTGTCGAGCGATGGCCCGGCGGCGACGACAATGACTGGCTTGCCTTTCAAACTGTCAGGCAGGTGATTGACGCCAGCGGCGTTGACCGAAGGCAGGAGATTGCCCCATAAGTTTTCTTGAATGCGACCGCCGGTGTTGATCATCAAGTCAAATTCGGCCCGCGCCAACTGCACCCGCGCTTCAAGCAACCCCACCGCCTGTTGGTAGAACTCAGGCGCCAGCGACTGAGACGGCGGGTGGGGCGCAACCTGAAGCCGGCTGCTCATCACGCCGGGGATCAGCGCGTGAACCACATCGTTCCATTGGCCCCAGTCGTCGCCAAGCTGAATCTGAAACCGGGCGTCGGCGATGATGTCATGCATGGGCGTGACCTGCATCGCGAGTTTGAAGACCGCCGGGTCATATTCAACCAGGGCGCAGTCGAAAAATAGGTCGCGGCGCTTGTCATAGAGCCAGCGCAGCGAATACCCCAGCCCGGCGCCCAAAACGACTGGGGTGAAGACGCAATCATTCGGCGTGGATTGCATCTGTCGTTCACATTCCCGAACCGGGTCGTATTGGCTATGAAAACTGACGGGGCCGTTCGCTGATTCAACTTCAAGGTTGGGGCGGCCTGATTGAGTTTCAACCAGGCGATAGCGCTGCGCGTCAATGTCGAGAGTGCGGGCCGCTTGCGCCATGTCGGGATATCGTTTTTCTAACGCCGCCAAGTTGGCTTCAAACAATTTCTCATCTAAATTCAAGGTTTTTCTCCCCAGACCAAAGCGGCGCCGCCGACGCCGCGCGGGCAATAGCGGTAATTGACATGACAAAATCCGCAGCGTTCAAACAACGCCTTGAGTTCCTGCGGCGTTTCAAACCCCGCCGCTGACGTTGAAAGATAGTTATACATCGAGTGAGACCCTGCTAACATCGTCCCTAACACAGGCACCATGACATTCATGTGCAACCGAAGCAATGGCCCCAACAGCGAAAGTTCCGCCCCGGCGGTGTCGAGATTGACCAGACGGGCGCCCGGTTTCAAGACCCGCAGCGCCTCGCGCAACGCCGCTTCGATTGAGGTGACGTTTCTCAGGCCAAAGCCCACCAGCGCTCCATCAAACTGGTTGGCGCCAAACGGCAGGTTGGTCGCGTCAGCGCCGCTCCAATCAATGGGCGCGCCTTGGGTGCGCGCGCGGCCCTGCGCCATCATTTGAAGCGAGAAATCCATCGCCGTTAGGGTTGCTTGGGGGATGCGCTTCGCGGCGATGCGGGCGAGGTCGCCAGTGCCGCTGCATAGGTCCAACACCTGCGCCCCTGGTTGGCAGCGCAACAAATCAACCGCGCGGCGTTTCCAGGCGCGATGCATGCCCAAGGTCATAATGTCATTTAACAGGTCGTAACGCGGCGCGATCGAGTCAAAGCCCTGGCGCACAAACTGGGCCTTGTCTGTTGTCGGTGTTTCGGTTTGGCGTTGGGTGTTTGAAATCATAACCCTGGTATCAATGTGAATTCATCCAAAAAAAAACAAACAAAAGACGCTAAGTCATTTTGACTCACAAAAACTGGACGTGGCATGGGTGTTACTCTGGGAGCGCCTGTGCAAAAGAGCGGAGCCGCACTGAAGCGAGCAGAGTAATGCCCATGCCATTCGCAGCAATAGTGAATTTGTGATGAATTCTGAAATCGCCGCGTATCAACACAGCATTCCGCATTATACCCCAGCGGCGATTTCTCCCAACGATCAGGCGGCGTCGAGGTGAGATTCTGAGTCGAGCGACGACACATCGAGTTGAAAGGCGCCCACCCGCCCATCGCGATAGTTGGCCGCGATGACCCGGTCAGTTTTAAGTGAGGCGTAATATCCGTCGCTGGATTCAAATGAACTAGTGAGATGAAGCCGGGTGCGCAGCGATTCATGGGCGTAGACGATTTCACGCTGTTTGACGCGGAAAACCTGCTCAGAGGGTAAAAGCGGCAAAGGCGTCTCAAAGGTGAATTGAAGCGTCTCGCCAGGCTCAATGGCCTCACCGCCGCCTACCAGGTCAACATAGTGAGAGAAATGGGGCGCGCTTTGTTGCATCTCGACCGCCGCCAATAGGGCATGCATGGCGTCGTCAGTCACAATGGGCCGGGCGTATAGCCGTTCAACCATGGAGGGATGGGCGAGCTCTTGAGAGATCACTTGGGCGGTGAGTTCTTCTCCGCTGACAATGCCTGCGTTAATTTCGACAGCGTGAAATTCGCTTTCATCATGTTGCCATAAATCGATGGTGTAGTGGTCGTTTTCTAACAACACCACCCGGTCAGGCAATTCGCCAAACGGCCTGAACTGGAGCGTCGCGTCGTCGCCAATGTCCCAACGCCAGTTGCCCGCCAGTTTGGCCAACAGGTCGATCGCCGCCAACAGCGGGTGGCTCTCAAATTCGAGATGAGTGAAGGATGATTCATGAGCAGGGTCTTCTACATACGATAATCCGCTGGCTTTCACTAACGCGTCTAGCGCTCCGGTGGCAGTCACACGAGCGAGTTGGGTCGAAACCAGTTGATCGAACTCGCGAGACGGGGCCCACTCGGCGTACACCGTCAACAGGTCGCCCTGGTTATCCAGCCGAATCTGGCGGATCTTGCCGCGAAAGCTACGGGTTTCATTCACGTTGACAGTGAGCCAGTCGCCGAGTGAAAAAGGCAGGCTGGCTTGTTCGTCATAAAACTCGATCCAGGCGCGGCGCGGTTGTGCGCCGAATCCCGATTTGAGGGTGGCTTTTCGGGGGCTGTTGACGACGGCAACAGCCTGGCTGGTTGAATTTGAAACGACTTCAACTTGAATATCAGGTTTTAGAGACATGGGCGCGCGCATCCTGTGTAAAAGGCTACAGATAAGCGCAATCAGGCAGAAAAAGTGGACTAAACCGATGGTCAACAGAAAAACCCGCTCACGAAGCGAATCGCAAGCGGGCAGGTTATTCTATCAAAATACAACAGTTACGAGTTAACGGCCCTTGCAAGGAATACTGCCGTGGTTGGCTTTTTTCTTCTTCCAACGTAACTTGTGGGCTTTTTTGTTTTTACCTTTTGCCATCGGTCTGTCCTCCATCAATCTCAATCAGGGAGAGTCAATATAGCCCAACCGCTAAAAATGACAAGTCTTATGGCCCGATATCTTTGAATCACCTCCCAAAGGCGCGTATGATAGTCTTGCAGGTTTGAGTTGAGTGTGTATTCATGAGATCGGTCGGTCGCAAAATGAATCGTATTTTACTTCTCGCGGTGGTTTTAGTCAGTGGATTTCAGTATGGGTGCGTCACGTCGCGGTCAGACATGCTGCGACAGATTCACGCTGATATGGACCGCATTCAAAGCCAGTTAAATACCACCCAGTCGCGCCAACAACAGTTCGCTGACGAACGGCGGCGCGCCATTGAAGATATGAACGCTCAGCTGGAGCGCAATTTAGACTTATACGAACCATCGCCATCCGCCCAGCAACCCACTGCGGGCAGCGAACCTGTCCCGTCAGTCAGCATTGACGCCCCGGCGGCGCTGAGCGATCCCGAGGCCAATCAGGCCTTTCGTCGGGCGCAAGCGTTTTATAACCGCGGCGATTATCAACTGGCGGCGGATGAATTTGTCATTGCGTATCAATACGCCGGCGCCGAACCGACCAAAGCCCGTTCGCTCTATTGGCTGGGCGAGAGTTTTTACCGGCTCAAAGACTGGGCGCGGGCGGTCTCGTGTTTTGATAAATTTGAAACCGAATTTTCTGATCACAAACTCCTGCCCGCCGCGATGTTAAAGAAGGGCTATTCGCTCTTAAACGACGGCCAAGCCGTCAGCGGGCGCGCTACGCTGCGTATTTTGATTGAATCGTTTCCTGACTCCGCCGAAGCCCCCCTCGCTCAGCAACGCCTCAAAGCGACTGAGTAAGCAACTGTTTTATGTAAGTTTGCTGCGGTTTTGTCGTAATCCATGTTTAATCCTGCGTGCAATGCTACAATACAAGCTCACTGCATGGCGTAAATCAGGAGCCTTATCAATGGACAAGAATTTTCAGGACTGGTTCGAAGAGCTGCCTCTCGAAGAACAGAAGCGTCGAAAGGAAGAAATGAAAAACTCACCACAACCGCCCGCATGGATGAAAAGATGGATTCCCACGACGTTGATCGCCATTATCGTGATTTTTGGCGTGTTAATATTCCGGCCATGGGTCACGGTCGACACCGACGAGATTGGCGTCGTGCTGCGGCTGGGCAAACTCAACCGAACCTTAGGCCCAGGCTTTCATTTTCGCCTGCCGCCTCCGATTGAGTTAATCTACATGCCCCAGGTGACCCAAATCAAACGAATTGAAATCGGCTTTCGTTCGCGTCCTGGAACAACGCCGGCCCAACAAGTCACAAACGAAAGCCAGATGTTGACAGGCGACGAAAACATCGCCGAAGTAAAAATCGCCGTTCAGTTTTTGATCAACGACCCGGTCAATTATTTATTCAACGCCGATGACGTCGAAGAAACCGTTAAAGACATCGCTGAGTCGTCCATGCGGAAAGTGGTGGGCGATTACCCGATAGACGCGGTGTTGACAGACCGCCGCCAAGACATCGCGGCGGAAATCAAGAGCGAGATTCAATCGATTTGCGACTCATACAACCTGGGTGTTTCGATTAAACAGGTTCAACTGCAAGGCGTTGATGTGCCGCCTGAAGTCCAACCGGCCTTTCGTCAGGTCGTAAGCGCCCGCGAAAACCAGGTGCGCTATGTCAATCAGGCGGTGGGATACCGCAACAGCGAGGTTCCCAAAGCCGAAGGCAAGGTGCAGGAACTCTTACAACAGGCCGAAGCCTACCGCGTCAAACGTATCGCGGAGTCACAAGGCGTGGTCGAGCGTTTCGCCGCGGTGTTGCGCGAATATGAAGCCGCGCCCGAAGTCACCAAGACGCGCCTCTATTTGGAAACCATGGAAAAAGTTCTCGCGAATAAGTCAAAAGTTATCATCGGGGTCGACTCTCAAGGCGATGTGCTCAAGTTTTTGAATGTCACTCCATCAGGGGCCTCGCCCACGCTGCCGATTGCGCCAAACCCACAAGGAGGGCGATAACATGAAAAATTTCCTCTATGTCATTGGCGCGATTGTTTTTATCTTGCTGGCGGGGCTGATTATTTCGGCGGCGTTCATTGTTACTGAAATCGACCAGGCGGTCATTACGCAATGGGGTCGTCCTATCAAAGTCATCGTAGGCGATTCGCCGTTTAACCAGATAGACCAGTTGCAGTCGAATATTCAAAAACTCAATGAAGAAAACGGCTGGAGCGTCAGCGTTGAACATGGCGCAGGCTTATACTTTAAGTTGCCGTTTCTACAAAAAGTTGAGTTCTTCGAAGACCGCGCGCTTGAATATGACGCTCAGCCCGAAGCCATCGTAACCAAAGACAAGAAAAACCTAGTGGTCGACAACTTCGCCCGTTGGTATATCTATGATCCGCTGCTGTTCCGCCAGAGCATCATCAGCATTGCTAACGCCCGCGCCCGCTTAGACGACATTATTTACTCAGCCCTGCGCGACGTGCTTGGTAAGAATGACTTTATTGAGATCATTCGTTCCACCAACGACATGGTCAACGATCTGAGCCTCGACATACCCGACCAGAAGCGCATTCAAATCATGACCGGACGCGACCAGATCATGACAGAGGTGACTGAGATCAGCCGCCGCGAAGCGTTGTCGTTAGGCGTCTACGTCATTGATGTGCGAATCAAACGGGCTGACGTGCCGACCGAAAACCAGACCGCAATCTACGAAAACATGACCGCCGAACGCGAACGCATCAGCATGAAGTATGAAGAAGAAGGCAAGCGCGACGCCGCCATTATTCGCGCTCAGACCGACTTGACCGTCAACAACATGCTCGCCGAAGCCGAACGCAAAGCCCAGGTCATTCAGGGCACGGCTGACGCCGAAGCGGCCCGTATTTATGCGAACGGTTTTGTGAAAGAAGTGTCAGACCAGGCGCCGCTGACCATCGCGGGGTTTGAAGACAACCCCGAATTTTTCCGGTTTGTGCGTTCGCTCGAAGCGCTTGAGAAAAGTTTGGACGGCAACACAACCTTGATTCTTGATACACAAAACGATCTCTTGCGCTCATTGAACGAACCAATTAAGTAAGGAACAATCGTTTTGCGTATTTGCGTTATTTATCACATTGGCGCTTAAGAACGACCCAAAACTCGCAGAGGATTGGGTGAAGCGGCTTTCGTAGTTAGCGGCAATAAGCCGCAACGGAGACTAGCGAAACCTACCCCCGAGGGGTTTTGATGGTCGATCGTTTTGATTCTCTTTTTTGGTTGAGGAACGGATGAAGGGCAAACTCTTTTCGTTGATTGCGTTCGCAATCATCACCGCCTCGCTGAACGCCAGCGCCGAGTCGCGGCGCGCCATTTGGGTTACCCGTTGGGATTTCAAAACCGCCGCCGATATTGCTGTGATTATCAACAACGCCAAGTCGCTGCACGCGACGGATGTGTTGTTTCAGGTGCGCGGCAACGCAACCGTGTTTTATCCATCCAAACTCGAACCCTGGGGGTGGGAACTCACCGGCGAAGATATCCGTACGATAGGCAAAAACCCCGGGTGGGACCCGCTTCAAACCGCGCTGTCACAGGCCCATGACGCGGGGATGCGCCTTCACGCCTGGGTCAATGTCTTCCCGGGCTGGCGCGGCGCCAAAGCGCCGCCCAAGTCAGCCCGCCAACTGTGGAACACCCACCGTAGCTGGTTTATGAAAGACCATCGCGGCAGCTTCATGTGGCCGACCAAATCGTTCTACTCGTTTCTGTCGCCGGGCGTCCCTGACGTACAAAATCACATCGCCGCCGTCATGGAAGAACTCGCGAAGAACTACCCCAGCCTCGACGGCATCCACATGGATTACATACGCTATCCGGGCAACAAAGAGTTGGGGTCGTATCGCAACTTTTCGTTCGACAAGATCAGCGTGTCGCGTTACCAGGCGATCTATAAACGTTCGCCGCGCCACGACTCAGACAACTGGAGCAAATTCAAGCGCGATCAGGTCAACGCTACATTGAAGTTGATCAAACAAAAAACCAAAGCCGCAAACAGCGACATCGAACTCAGCGCGACCTTCTTCGCCGACATCAACAAAGCCACTGCCGAAAAAGGCCAGGAACCCATGAGATGGCTGGGCGAAGATTACATCGACTGGGCGGCGCCGATGGTCTATCAACGCACCACCGCAACGTATCGAGAATCGCTGAATGAATTACGATCATTCTTGGGAACACAATGGAACGGGCGGATGGTTCCGGGCTTGCTCGCTACCCATATTTCGCCAGACATTCTACAGGCCCAACTCAAAGAGACGGCGGACGACAAATTCATGGGCGCGGCGCTGTTCGCCTACTCAGCGCTCTATATAAACCACAAGCCAAATTCGAAAGCCAAGCGGGTGTCTAACGTCTGGCGGGAAGAAAAACTTCAAGAGCTGTTAACACAATCGCCTGCTGAGGCGTTGGCCCCAACAGGCGATGAAGGATCGTAATCGTTTTCTGCGCTTAGGCTTCTTGTGGGTTCAAATTAATCTGCCGCGATAGCGTTGATTCACGCAAGATTAAACGCTGTGGAACCACATACTCCCGCTCGCCTTCTTCAATGTTCTCGCTGTTTCGAAATTCGAAGAGCAGTATTTTTATCACCGCGTCGACATATTCGGCCAGTGAGGTGGCGACTGTGCTGAGCCTTGGTTGGCAATATTGGCCCGCAGTCGAGTCGGTGTGGCCGATAAACGACAACTCGTTGAAACTAGACAGGTTGAGCGTTCGCAATTCGTTCACCGCTTCAAGCGTGGTCAAATCATTAAACCCGACAATTACGGTTGGCGCCTGGCTGCTGGTAAAGATTGATTCAACCCGGCGGCGGTGTTGGCTCCAGTCGCGCAACACCGTCTGATGGAAGGTGAGCGCGTCAGGGTCCCAACAACCGTGGGCTTTCATGGTGTCTTTGTAGGCGTTCCACCGTTCGGGGGCGGCGCCAAAGTTGCTCTCGCTGTTGCGCGGGCCAACGTAGGCGATGCGGCGGTGGCCCAGGCTAAACAGGTGTTCCAGGCCTTTGGTCATCCCGCCGTAATAATCGCTGCGCACGCAATACCACGGCGCCACGATTTGGTCGGTGGTTTTTTCGAGAAGAATGACAGGCTTTTGGTTTTTGCCAAACAGCGAAGCCACGCTGACATGGCGCTTGGGCTGAATCGGGCCCCAGACCAGCGCCTGGGCGCCTTTTTCCATTAACAGGCGGCCTTGGTTGAGTTCGTCTTCCTGGTCGCCGGCGCAGAACATCGAGAGAAATTGAATATTCTGTTGCGCGCCTTCATGGACCAACTCTGACACCACTTCTTGTGAGAAGCGGCAGTTGTTTGGGACCAACAACCCCACCATCAGCGTCTCATCAGACTCTTGTTCATCATTTGGGTTTCGTTTGGCGACGAAGGTGCCGCTGCCCTGGCGCGAGATCAGCCAGCCTTGGCGTTCGAGTTCAGAGATCGCCCGCGTGACCGTGCTCAGACTGACGGTGTGGTCTTTCATCAGTTTCTCACGGGTCGGCAGCGGTTGGCCCGCTTTCAACACGCCTTTGTCAATCTGGTCTTTAAGATGGAACATTAAGCGCACATATTTGGGTACGCGCAGAGATTCGAAATATTTCACAGGTCACCTCAACTTTGGGATGCAGAGCTTTCAGCAAAGAGTTATCGTTATGAATCATTGACTGGCTAAACGGTTTTTGGCGATTTTGATCCGCCTGCTTGTGAGTGGCTCGATTATTCAGCATTTCGGTTAGGGCCGTATTGGATGATGAAATCACATAATGAACCGGCGCCCTCCAATTCGCGCTACTGATGTAGTCCACCGATGGATTTTCGCTAAAAAATACGAAAACCATGCAGGCTATTCAGGGTTAG
>CAZKYC010000118.1:0-10594 GCA_964556895.1 uncultured bacterium
TCTAATGCCGCTCATTATTTTCTTTGCGAGAATTTCTGATGTTTCAATAGGAACAATACGAATCGTATTTTTAACGCAAGGCAGAAAAAGGCTCGCTACATTTCTGGGTATGCTTGAGGTGTCGATTTGGCTGTTGGCAGTCAGTTCCGTCATTCAAAATGTTCACGAGCCGCTCAATTCTATTGCGTATGTAGGTGGATATGCTGCCGGCAACTATATCGGTATGACGATCGTCGAACGCTTAGCGCTTGGAAATATCATCATACGCCTCGTAACAAAAAAAGACGCCACGGCCTTAATTAACCATTTGTATCAACAAAACTACAAGTTGACAGTTGTGGAAGCAAGCGGGCGGGAAGGCCAGGTTCTCATTCTTTTTATGGTGATCAAACGGCGTGATCTGAATATAACCATCGAGACCATCAATCAGTATAATCCCAACGCGTTTTTCTCCGTCGAAGACGTACGGCAAGTACAAGAAGGCGCAGCGTCATTAATTGGCGATCCTTTACTTCGTAAGTAAACTTGAATTATACAAACATACCATGAAAGACCACTACAAAATCGTATGAAAAAGTTTGAGTTGAAATCTTATCTGAATGAAACGGTGTCTCTTTCAGTTTCAGCTGCGTTATTAGTCTGCGCGGCGGGCCTCTATTTCTCGGTTGGAGATTTTGTTTCGTATCATTTTGCATTGGTCTTGTCGATAGTCCTTTCGGGCTGGCGGCTTGTTCCCAAGGCGAGTAAGAGCGTTCTTCGATTCCGCTTTAATATTTATGTGTTGATCGTTGTCGCTGTGATTGGCGCCATAATCTTAGGAGAATGGTTTGAAGCCGCGTTGGCGTCATTGCTGTTTTCGGTCTCTGGCTGGCTTGAGAATTATTCTCAACGTCGCGCCCATCGCTCAATATCCGCATTGCTTTCATTAACGCCTGACAAAGCGACTGTGCTCAAGGACGGGCATCAAACATTTGTTGCCATCGAAGATGTCTTGCCGGGTTCTCAAATCATGGTCCGTCCTGGAGACCGCGTACCAATTGATGGAACTGTCATCGAAGGAAAATCGTTTGTCGACGAAAGCGCGCTAACAGGCGAGTCAAACCCACAAACTAAGAATGTTGGCGATTCAGTGCTCGCGGGTTCCATCAACCAAGACGGCTTGTTGGTTTTTGAATCAAACAAGCGTTTTCAGGATTCCATTATTTCAAAAGTGACCCGGCTGGTTGAATCAGCCAAGTCGCAACCGACGACGATTGAGACAACAGTCGAATCGTTTTCCATGTATTACACGCCCTTCATTTTAGTCATCGCGTTGAGTCTGTGTCTGGGAGGAGGTTTCATCACAACCGATTGGTCAACCTGGTTTTACCGCGCGCTGGTCATACTCGTGGTTGGGTGTCCGTGCGCGTTTTTGATCTCGACGCCGGTGGCGATGGTAGCGGCGCTGTCAAACGCCGCCCGAAACGGGGTCGTGATTAAAGGCGGACGCTACTTAGAACAGATTGGCCGAACCACTTCAGTCTATTTTGATAAAACCGGCGCACTCACTGAAGGGCGCCCCATCGTTAACAGACTGAAACCGGTCAATGGATATGAAGAAGAACAACTTTTGTCTATCGCTGGCGCCTTATGCCAGTCATCCAGCCACCCGCTTTCACAGTCGATATGGCAATACTGCCGAGAGAAAAACGCATCAATGCCTGATGTCACAGACTATGAAAACCTGCCTGGCCGCGGCGTCACCGGGTCGATCAATAGATCTAAATATTGGCTTGGCAGCCTGAGGCTGATTGAAGAGCAGGGATTCAGTTTCGAGAATGAGCTGGCTCACGATTCTGCACAATCAAATACAATGATTGCTGTTGCTAATTCTGACAGCGTGTTAGGGCTGATATATCTCAATGACCCAATTCGTGGAGAGGCCCAACAAACCGTACAAGCCTTACGAGACCTCGATCTAACTGATATAGCAATATTGACAGGCGACCGACATGACACCGCCCAGGAGGTTGCAGACTATCTTTGCATTCAAGCGACGCACTCAGAATTACTGCCTCAAGATAAAGCCGAGATTGTTCAATTAAAAACCACTGACGATCAATCAACGCTTATGATCGGCGACGGAATCAACGACGCCCCGGCGTTAGCGTCAGCGACCGTAGGGATTGCTATAGGCGCCCGTGGGTCTGATATCGCGATCGAGTCAGCGCCCATCACCTTGCTGTCAGATGACCTGACACGCATCCCATGGTTAATCTCACTCAGCCGCCGCGCACGTTGGGTGATACTGGTCAATATCATGATTGCGATTGGAATCAAGTTTGGCTTTGTCTTGTTAGCGGCGTTTGGCTATTCGGCGCTCTGGGCGGCTGTTATGGCTGATGTGGGCGCCGCCTTGTTGGTCATCCTCAACAGTATGCGTTTATTGCATTGGAAGCAGTGAGTTTCACCCCTGGATTGCCTTGACAATTGAACCCTGCGCCGATAGCTTCAAAGAACGAATTGCAACGTAAACAAATCTATGATTACGATTCAACTCAACGGCAAATCAAGAGAACTCAACGATGGGGCGACCGTCAGCCAGCTATTAGGCGAATTGTCCCTTCACCCCAAGCGCGTTGCAGTAGAAGTCAACCGCGAAATTCTGAAGCGCGACGCGTATGAAAGCCATCAGATCAATGATGGCGATGAGATTGAGGTGCTTCAGTTTGTCGGTGGAGGCTGATGACTGTATCACAAAGGCGCTATGATGACCCAACCAAATTCAGCGATACCACAAGATGATCCACTCACAATTGGCGATATTACGCTCCATTCGCGATTGATCGTCGGTACAGGCAAATATAAATCATTTGAAGAAACCGAAAAGGCGCTCGAAGAGTCGGGCGCAGATATGGTGACCGTGGCCCTGCGACGAGTTGATCTCGACGCTGACGACCATTTGTTGAATCACATCGACCCCCAAAAATATATTATCCTGCCCAACACCGCAGGCTGCTACAACGCAGAAGACGCGATCCGCGTCTCTCGCTTGGGCCGAGAGATCGGCGACTCAGACTTAGTTAAACTAGAAGTGTTGGGCGACCCCGACACGTTGCTGCCCAACCCGGTCGAAACGTTGAAAGCGCTAGAGGTGTTGGTGAAAGAAGGCTTCACCGTGATGACCTACACCAGCGACGACCCGGTTGTGGCGAAACAACTAGAAGACGCTGGTTCTGCAGTGGTGATGCCCGCCGGGGCGCCGATCGGCTCAGGGCAGGGCATACTTAACCGAAACAACATCCGTATCATTCTGGAGCGCGCAAACGTGCCCATCATTGTCGACGCGGGAGTGGGCACAGCGTCTGACGTGACCGAAGCGTTTGAACTTGGCTGTGAAGCCGTGTTATTAAACACCGGCATTGCAGGCGCCAAAGACCCGATTCGCATGGCGCGCGCCATGAAACTCGCGGCGCAGGCAGGCCGCGACGCGTACTTGTCTGGACGCATTCCGAAAAAATTGTACGCCAACGCCAGCAGCCCTGATCTCGATTTTTAATCGGCATGAACCCTTCTTCTGATACAGGACTATACCGCTTGATTGACGCCAACGCAGATCGCGCGGCTGAGGCGTTGCGTGTGATTGGAGACATTGCCCGCTTTATTTTAGATGACAAAACAACAGCAGAAATGTGTAAGGCAATGCGCAGCGAGTTTTGGGCGGTGTATTCGTCTGTACCAGGCCTTCAACAAAAATCGTTGGCGTGTCGGGATAGCATCGGCGATGTGGGACGTGAGTTTCGTTCGGACGCTCACCAGGATGTATCGAAAATTCTTCAATCAAACCTTCACCGCGCCCAAGAATCGTTTCGCGTGCTCGAAGAAGCGTTTCGAACAGTTGATCAAAGCGTATCAAACAAACTTTCGTCATTGCGCTATCAGTGTTACGACATCGAACCTTCACTGATGAACCGAATGGAAGACTGGTCGTTGCAACATAAACTCGATTTTGGTTTGTATGTCGTATTGGGCAGCGAGTTTTCAAACGGTCGTGGATTTATCGAAGTGGCCGAGAAAGCGATTCGCGGCGGCGCTGGAGCGATTCAGCTGCGCGACAAAGAGATGGACAAGCGAGACCTTTTCGAATGGGCGAAGCGTCTGCGTGATTTGACGGCTAAGCAAGGCGTCGCCTTTATTATCAACGACCATATCGATATTGCCCTGGCGGTCGACGCTGACGGCGTTCATTTGGGGCAGGGAGATTTTCCTGTCGTTGACGCGCGGCGAATCATGGGGCCGCGCTATATCATAGGCGCTTCAACTCATTCAATTGATCAGGCCAAACAAGCGGTGCAAGACGGATGTAGCTATTTTAATGTCGGCCCGGTGTTTTCCACTCAAACCAAACAGCTAGCGCACCCTCCAGTCGGACTCGACTTAGTCAAGAACGTTTCAGAAACATTTGATTTTCCGTTCACCGTGATGGGTGGAATCAAGCTGCACCATGTTCAATCCTTGCTTGACGCGGGAGCAAGACGAATCGCAGTGGTTACGGCGGTAATCAGTGAAGATGATATCGAATCGGCCGCCCGCTCGTTCAGTGAGTTGATTTCAAACCACAAGAATTCAACCCCACACTAGGCCCTGATTGTGAATGATCTTTCAACCCCACTTTACGACAGCGTACTCCAGTCGCTTTCACAATGTAATATGGATTGTAGCGACCACGCATCCCTGAAATCCTACATGTCTACGCTGACCAAACACGCTTCAAAATCAGCGGGTATGGCAAGCCTTCATCCTGAGTTGGTTGCCTACCTGTTCGACGATGATATTTCGCTTCAAAGAACAGAACATGTGTATAAGGATGTTCTGAATCAATGGCGAGAACGAGTCGACGACCTTAATCTTGCTTTGCGCCGGTTTCATCGTTCAGAGCTGATCCGAATCGCGATTCGCGACCTTTGTAGCATTGCAGACATTCAGGTAACCACCAATGAACTGGCTTTGTTGGCGGACGCCGTCTTGTCTGAAATCTACGATTATTTGTGGGACGAATTTATCACGAAGTATGGCGAACCGGTGGGAGAGACGACAAATATTCCATCACACATGTGTGTCATCGGCATGGGCAAACAAGGGGGGTATGAGCTGAATTTCAGCTCTGACATTGATGTGATGTTCGCCTACTCTGAAGATGGCCAAACTCAAGGCGGGACAGAAGGCGCTATTGAAAATCGCGTCTTTTTTACCAATCTCGCCCAAGAGTTTTGCGACGCGTTGACCAAGCCTACCGCTGATGGATTTTTCTATCGAATCGACACCCGCCTACGGCCAGAAGGCGGCAGCGGTATGATCGCAACCCCGCTCATGGCGGTTGAGATTTATTACCACACCTACGGGCAAAATTGGGAGCGCCAAGCCCTGCTTAAAGCGCGGCCTATCGCCGGTGATACACAAGTCGGCGAACGATTTATGTCTTTGATAACACCCTTTACTTACCGGCGGCTGGTTGATGACATCGAGATTGCAGACGTGCTTCGAGATGTAGACCGCCTGCGCGTCACGTCAATGAGAGAGATCGGCGAAGACAAGCAACGAGTCAATTTTAAGAATGGGTATGGCGGCATTCGCGATGTGGAATTTTTTGTCCAGGCGGTGCAGATGTTGTATGGGCGCCAGTATCCTGAAATAAAACTGGCAGGGACGCTGGTATCGCTGCAACGCATGTTTGAAAGCCATTTATTGCATTCCAACGATTATGAAACGTTAAAACACGCCTACAAATTTTTACGCCGCATTGAACACCGGTTGCAAATGGTGAATGAACAACAGGTCTATGAGTTGCCCGCAGACGCTGAAGACCAAGCGCGCCTAGCTGAAAGTATGGGCTACGAGGACTTCGATTCACTTCAGGCTGACTATGCCGAAATTACCCAAAACGTCCGAAAAATTTATGAAGGCGTCTTTCAACGAAACGAGTGGGACGATCCCACCGAAATTATTATAGAAAATGATCGCATTACCCCTGAAATCGAATCATTGCTTCATCAATATGAGTTTGAAAACCCTCAACAGGCGTTTATCTTTTTAAAAGCGCTGCAAAAATCGAGCGAAGCTCATCTTCAGCCAAAAACCACGCGATTGTTTAAAGCGGTATTGCCAAGACTGCTTCAGAACCTAAAAGAAAGCCCTGATTCAGACATGGCGCTTTCAAATTTTGAAAAACTGGTCTCTAGCTTCCGGGCGCGTACGGCGTTGTATGAAATCATGAACAATGAGAGGTCGGTTTTTAATCTCTTGGTTTCTATCATCAGCTGCAGCCATTTTCTAACACGGCTGATTTTACGCGATCCGTCTTTATTAGAGTCAATTGGTTCAGAAGAACTGCTCGAAATCCCTATCAACCGACAGACCTTGCAACGACATCTAGAGCTGATCCAATCAGCCCATCAACGTGAAACGTTGCGAGACCACTTGTTGCGCGTTCAAAACGCGGCGATGTTTCGGAATGGGATCCGCTTCATTCTTGGGCTCTCTGATGTTGAAGAAACGGGTAAAGACCTGGCCCAAATCGCTGACTTTGTCCTCACTCACATATTTCAACCTGTGACTGAACAACTGAGAGAGCGCTTCCCTGAATTCGCACGGAATTGCGCGGGGAATATTGCCGTACTTGGCTATGGGAAACTCGGCGGACGCGATTTTAATATCGCATCTGACTGTGATATTGTTTTTGTTTTTGATGAAAACGAATGTCAGGGTGAAGTCACCGCCGGCGAATTTTTTCATCGGTGGGCGGGCAATTATCTCAACTACCTTGAGTCAAAAAGCGCATTGGGTTTTTTGTATAAACCCGACGCGCGGCTGAGGCCTCATGGCCAAAACAGCCCGATGGCGTGCAGCTGGCGCAGCTTTGAGCGCTATTACGATGAACACGCCCAATTATGGGAAAAAATGGCCCTGTCGCGCGCCCGCTGGATCGGCGGAGCGGAATCGGTTCGAGATAAGATTGAGTCTTACAAAGAGAAGCGGTTGTTTTCGCGCTCTCTTAACAGAGATGAGATTGATGAAATCCTTACCATGCGTCAAAAGATTGAAGCGGAAAAACAATCAGAGACGCTGAAAGCCGGGCCGGGCGGGTTGATTGATGTGGAGTTTATCGCCCAGGCGCTGTTATTGAATTATGCAACTGACTATCCGTCTATTCGGTCAACGTCCACGATTGAGGTGATTCGTCTCGCCGCCCAAGAGAAACTATTAAGTGAACAATCTTCGGCGCCGTTGGTCGAGTCATACTTGTTCTTGCGTGAAGTCGAAAACCGGTTACGAATTGTAAACAATGTTTCGATGGACGCGATTCCTCAACAAAACGATGAACTAGAAAAACTAACTCGCAGGTATGGGTTAAGGCTTGATAAAGAGAAGCCGTCTCCACAGATATTTCTTGAGTGGATTTCCGGCCACACCCAAAAAGTGCGGGAAATTTTCACGACATTTTTTGAAGAACTAAAGAAAAACGCGGAGTAACACGCTACCTGCGTTTAGATCCCATAACCATTCGGCTGATTTTCTTTTTCTGGGAAGGGGTTACATTGGTTGGCGTATTTGGATTGAGCGCAGTTCGGTTTTGCAGCTGCTCATCCAGCTTTTGGTGAATTGCTTCCTGGTCTTTGTACCGCTGGATCGCATTGCCTATCATATTGTGTTGGACGTCAACCAGGCGTTGTTGCGACTTCAACACATCCATTCGTTTGCGCTGGGTCTCAACTTTTTTCTGCAATTGGGCTTTGGCTTTCAATAGCTGTTCATATTCGGGAGAATTCGGATCCATCGTTTCCGTCGCCGCGGCGATGTCTTTGGCGATTTGTTCTAACTCTTGTTTGACTGCCCGAAATTCATGCTCAAACACCTCGCCCATATATTTGAGCATGTCAGTGTGAAGGTTCAAGATAATGCTTTGCTTGAGGCGAACACTGTGTTGAAATCCAGGCACGCGGTTAAAGTCAAACGCCACGGCGCTTCGCGCGCGCGCATAATCACCTAGCCGTGATTGAATCTGTTGAATAATTCGCGGAATCGCCTTACGGTCCATCAACCCGATTTTAACTTGGATCAGGCATCGTAATAGTTTTGGCAGCTCCATCAAAACGGGCCGGTCTCTCATGTGGCCCTGGACTAGTGATTCGACATGCTTCAGGTCGTCGATCGACTTTTCAAGTGAAAGCTTCGCGCGCTCTTTTCTCTCATGAAACTCAAGACACTTTGGCGTGTCGCCATACCCGGCGCCCTTCAGCTTGCTGATGAAATAATTGGTCATTTCAAGCAAAAGGTAACCAGTTGTTTCACTGTATTGAACCACATCATACGCCTGGTCTAAGATCATGGTGAAGAACGGCTTTAGCGGGTCTTCATCATCGATGTCCGTTGACCGGGTGCGTATCGATTTAATCTCTTCCGGGCTGAAAATTAAGCTAATCTCTTGCCGCAAGGCTGGTTGAATATCCGCTTTGGATTGATTAGCAGCAAAAAACTGAAACAATCGGGTTCGAACAGAAATAACCCCATCTGTTTTTTGTGTGCATAACTGACTGTTTATGTCTAGCATCGAAGTAAAGACAGCAGAAACTTCTTTTATGTCTTTTCCTTCCAGCTGTTCATTGAGATTATCAAGAAGGTCGTAAAGTTCTTTTCGTTTTTCCTTGACTAATTTGAGTCCGTCGATTCGCTCGCCCGTCTCAGGGTCGATATCATCGTCTTCGTCAAAGCTTAAGTCGCTAAAAATGAGATCTCTAACGGTTTCATGAACGTTTTGGGTAGCGTTTAGCTCGCTGAGTATTTTTTTTGACTTCTTTTCTCGCTGTTCTTTTAGCGGGTCTTCATCGTCTTCAGCGGGGGGCTGTGGCTCTTGCTTTGGTTTTTCAGGCTCTTTTTTTTTGTCGTCGTCAAGTGAAAAGTCATCAATGAAATCAAGGTCTAACTCTTCAACTTCAAGTGGATTAGACGGTTTAGTATCGTCTATATCCAACGGGTGTTTCTCTGGTTTTGCTTTGGATTGTTGAAGTAATCTTTTTTTCATTGTCTAAGTGTTGGTTGAAATAGAAATTTTTGTTTCAGTTCGATTAGCAGAGAAGTTTGTAAATTTCAACGTTCTTCGCTAAACGGTTTAATATAATTCTAGCACAAACAACTCATTCAAGAAGTTTTTTGTTCAACTGACACTTCTCCATCAACCTCATTTATCGCTCTCGAGAATAAGGTTCATGGCTCGCGAGAAATAACTCCATTCTCTCCTGCTCTCTTCCAGTAATTTTACGCCCTTGGATGTGATCGAATAGATTTTAAGGTCAGGCTTGTTATCGCGCTTTTCCCACTTAGCCTCTATTAGTCCATCACGCTCTAACTTATGCAGGGAAGGGTAGATGGTTCCCTCAGAGAGACTGAACACGCCCAGGCTCTTGTCTTCTAGGCGTTTATTCAGACCATAGGCATGGCAGGGTTTGTCCTCAAACACACTGAGAATAATAGGTTTAAGGTGGCCTTTGAGTAATTCGCGGTTGAATTTCATCCGCTTACCTTATAACAAAAGGGGTTTTATTGCAAGGTATTTATTGCGTGTTGATTAAGTGGTTTGCAATAAGTTGATCTTTATGGCTCTTCCGGGATTTGGATACGTTCTCTCAAATTGAACTAGAATTTCCAGACATGATCTCAAGGATGATTTGTTTATCGCTGTATCAGGCATGGGTACAACTCTTCTCGCTACGGCGCCGCTCCGCGTTGTTGCACAGGCGCTCACAGAGTTGCACCCATGCCTGAGTTGGATTGTCTATTATTGATAGGACGAATATCGTTTTAGGACCAAATTACAGGTCATCCAGCAAGGGAAGTACTCAAATATCGGAAGAACCCTATTTATGGTTTAAGAATGTATGGGTTAAATCGCTTAGTTGGATGCATTATCTAGGCCGGGGAGATTACTTTAAGACACAGGTGATATCCCGGTCGAGATGGCGTTGGAGGTCCGTGATGTCAAATTTCCCTTCATGTTGTTTATATAGTTGATTTTTATTGATATACGCTATATTTCCTAGGGAAAGGGTGTGATAGATGATTCTTCAATATAACTAAGTTTAATTTAGGCGTTTTAATCTAGAATTCATGTTAATCGAATGGGTTAATTAAGGGGCGTTCTCTAGAATTGACTTTAATCCGATGCTGTGTTTTATGAAATTATAATGAATCATTTGAGGCAATAGTGCTTCATCAGGGTACTACCAAAATTGGTGACAGGGGTGCAGGGTGATGATGGATTTTTTCAATGCAGAGCATAGTTTTACCTTATTATATATGAATAAGCCAATATTTATCAGTTATTTATAAATATTATAAAAACCGTCTGTTATAATAACCTTAAAACATTTTGGCGAGATACGGGCGCTTTTTATATTATAAAATGATAATGACATAAAGTCATTATTGATTTTCTTGTTTTTTCAAATTAGCAATATCAAATAAGATTTAGGATAGTTTAGTCATATTTTGAGAGTTGACTTAACGTAGATTATCAGGCTATCTTAAGGCGCTTTAGATAATGGATGGATTGTTAAATAGG
>CAZKYC010000119.1:0-10081 GCA_964556895.1 uncultured bacterium
AACTCTCCCCCAAAATCCAGGAAGACATCCTCCAAAACAATCCCCGCATCGCCACCTATCAACTCCGCCAAATCTGCCAAGAACTCGTCTGGAAAAAGCAGGAAGAAATGTGGTATGATTTGTTTGTGTGATATTACTATATGTATACATAGTATGAAGCAATAAATACAATGTAATTTTAATTTGACAGGTGTCTGAAGAGGGTTTCGCAAATGAAACTGACACAATTGTCTATTACCAACTATCGCGCTCTAAGGGACGTGACAATTCCGATGTCCCGCTTCGGATGCCTGATTGGGGAGAATAATTCCGGCAAGTCCACGTTCTTGCAGGCACTATCTTTATTCTTCTCTGGCTCGAAGCTGGCATCGAGCTACTTCTTCGATGAGACAAAATCAATCAGAATCGCGGTCACATTCGAAGGCATCACTGAGAGTGACTTGGCAAGACTCGCCGAGGAACACAGGACGAAGGTTGCAGGCATCTTAAAAAATGGGACCCTTACGGTGGTCCGTGCCTACGGTACAGATGGTAAGAGTTCTCTGTTGTACAACACATTGATCCCAAACGATGCGAGGTTCTCCTCGGATAGCATTACAGACCTAATGAAGCGGCAACGTGCGGGACAGGCATTCGTAAACAAAGTGGTCGAAGCGTTCCCGGAGTTGGAAGGTGTCGTTGATACGACCATGAATCAGGATGCGATGAAGCAGAAGATTCATCAGTTTGCAGATTCATTGCCCGACGACCAGAAGACAGCGTCTGACCAAGCGTTGCCGACGGGCATCGACAAGAGCATTGAACCGATGCTGCCGGATCCCATCTACATCCCTGCGGTCAAGGATTTGTCCGACGACATTAAGACAACCGAGAGCACGCCATTCGGCAAGATACTATCCATCCTGCTTCAAGCTGTAGAACCGAAGTTGCCGGACGCCAAAAAACTCTTCGAGGAACTCAATGCGAAGTTCAACCGCGTTCAACAAGCGGATGGAACCGAGTGTGACGACCGACTCGAAGAGGTGAAACTTATCGAATCTACAGTCGAGAAGTACGTCCAGGAGAGTTTCGCAGATGTCGCATTGCGGATCACTATTCCACCGCCAGAACTTAAAACGATCTTTTCGTCTGCACGCATCTATGCCAATGACGGAGTGGATGGCCTGATTGACACCAAGGGCGACGGGCTGCGCCGTGCAATCGTGTTCTCCATCCTCCGATCTTACGTCGAACTCAAGACCCAACTGGCAGTGGATGTCCCTACGGATGCCGAGGCCAAAGCGGCCGAAGAACTGGACGAGCCGCAGGTCGAACCTTCACCTGCCTCGTATCTCCTGCTTTTCGAGGAACCCGAACTGTTCCTTCACCCGAAGGCCCAGCACATCCTATTCGATGCTCTGCGTGTTTTCGCCAAAGACCATCACGTTCTGGTTACAACCCATTCTCCGATGTTCTTCGGGGCGGGGGCGACCGAGACTTTCGTCAAGCTACGGAAAGTCTCGGACGAGGCAATTGCTCCTCGTCCTTTCACGCAGGTGCAGCCGGTCGATCTGTCTGAAATGACGGCCAAGGACCAGTTTCAGATCATTTGCTTCGAGAATAACAACGCGGCGTTTTTCGCTGATACGGTGGTATTAGTCGAAGGCGATAGCGATTATCTCCTTATGCCGCATATCGCCAGGACGCTTGACCCTGCGTGGGATGTGGCTCAGGTTCCAGTCCTGTTTGTGCGGATCACCGGCAAAGGCAATATCAGACGATATCGAGACTTTTTCAATCAGTTTGGTGTGCGTGTGCCTGTCATTTCTGACTTGGACCTAATAGTTAACGGCTTTGAAAATATCTCGCCCAACGACGAGTTGAAGAGGGTTCGTAATGACCTTATCAACAAAGTCGATCGATTGGTCGTCCCAGACGAAGACGGCCCGTCTAGTGATGAGGTAAGGAACGCGCATCGTTCAGGCGAATTTCGTGGACTCTGGCGACGTGTTCGTGAATTCCAAGAGAAACTTATAGCCGGTGAATGTACTCAGAAAGAGTACGACGAGGCAGTAGAATCGTTTTTCGCATGGCAACGCAAGTCAGAACGACTTGATATCCTTCTGAACAGTAGTGACGAACAGATACTTGAATTGAAGTACAGTTTGCTGGATTTGCTTCGGGGAGATGATGTCTATGTACTCGAACGCGGAGCCATCGAACAATACTATCCAAATACAATTTCGGGCAAGGACAAGCCGTCAAGAGCCAGGGATTTCTGTTCAAAGGTGACTACCACCGAGGGAATTCTTGAATGTTGTAATGAACTGCCAGTAAACGTGAACGGCAATGTCGTGCAGGAGAAGGAGTTCAAGATAATCTTCGGAAGGATATTTGATGGCGGCTCATACGGAAGAGCCTAATCAGCCCCCAAGAACCTCATCAACTCGGACTGTTTATTCCGTTGAGCTCCATTGCCTGATGGTTATTCAAAGCGTTTTAGGAAAAATAAAAAAAATTTTGATCTTATCCGGAACGACCACAAAATCTCCTTCAAAAATTCATCCGCATCAATGTCCGGCCCTACGAGGGTGGACATCATTTATCTTCTAATATTTTAAATAGTTGGGTTTCTTGTCCACCCCAAAAGGGCGGACAAAATGGACACATTTTTGTGCAAAAACGGGTTCGATTCGTCTCGTAACCAAAGTGAACAAGGTATCGAACCAAGCCAATTTCAGTCAATTCCAAAATCAAAAAGACATTGAAAAGAAAGCATTTGGAAGCGACTGGAACGGTGTTCGTTCATCGCAAAACAGAGATATCGAGAGCTATTTCGAACCGAAATCGAGAATAATTCACGGCTTTGTGACGATAAGAAAATCACCAAGAGAACATCGCGAACGAAGATTCACTTTCGCAAGTTCAAAGAACTGAAAACGATGAAGCCAATATTAAAAAGCCAAATCGAAATTTTTGGAAGGCACAAAATCCGAGAGGAGTTCGAGAGAGGGAATTAAACCTGGCCCGGTAGGACTCGAACCTACAAACCCTGGAACCAAAATCCAGTGACTTTACCAATTCGTCTACGGGCCAATGACGATAATCTTATCTTCGAGCGGCAAACCGTCAATCCCTAACACTCTTTGTTTGGCGCGCTTCTCATCCTATACTCTCATACGCCGGAGACGCGCGCGATTTTCAGCGCTAATCCATTGATTTCCGGAAGATTATTAAACGACCCAAGGAGACCAAAATGGACCCACAACCAGACGGTTTTAGCGCAATCCTACAAGCGATGACGCCGCTGTTTCTAATCTTCATTATTTTTTATTTTCTGTTGATTCGCCCCCAACAAAAACAGCGCGAACAACACGAAAAACGCGTCAGCCAATTAAAGAAGGGCGACCGGGTAATCACCGCGGGCGGAATCTACGCCACCATCATCGGCATCAAAGACGATATCGCGGCGATTAAAATCAATGAAGAAACCAAGGTTGAAGTCCAAAAAAGCGCGATTACTCATGTCCTTGATAAAGACGACAAAAAAAGCGAATAAGCGTTTGGCGCTTGGAGAGGGAAAGGTCATGCGAACAACAATAGGTTTGATAAGCGCCTGTCTGTTTTCACTATTGGCAACCGCCCAAGAGTTTCGGCCTGCGTGGAACTCTGGTCAATTATCTGAAGTCGAATCATTTGACGCGAACCCAAAAATTGTCGGTACACATTATTTCTATTGGTATGACTACCCCGATCATCACTTTTATCAAGACGCTGCACGAACAATTGATATCCTTCAAGATCATTTTGTGAAACCTGAAGCGGTTTCTTACCGAGACGCCGCCTGGCATGAAAACGAACTGGATGATTGCGCCTCCGCCGGGCTGGATTTTATTCTTCCCGTGTATTGGGGCGCGCCTGATAACTACTTCAAACCAGACATCGCGTTTAGCGTCGAAGGGCTGGGGCCGCTTCAACTCGCCGCTGACCGAAGAGTCCGCGATGGCAAGCGCCAAATAAAAATTGGCCTGTTTTACGACACCAGTACGCTGTTGCCCGGTGTTCGCGGCGAACGCAACCGGACAGAAAAATATGATCTGCGCCAAGATGAAGGCAAAGACATCTTTTACCGCACCATTCGCGACTTCTTCTTTCAAATTCACCCCAAACATTGGGCGGCGGTTGATGGACGCCCAATTGTCGTTTTGTATGGCTCAGCCTTTTCAAAGAACCATGACGCGAGTTTGTATGAGTATGTCTACTCAAATTTCGAACGCGACTTTGACGGACGCCGCCCCTACATCATCCGTGACAATTCATGGGCCCACGGCGCCGACGCGACCACCCAATGGGGCGCGGCGCTGGGCGGGCCCTATATATTCGGCAATGTCGCTCAGATCGGCGCGGGTTATAACGACATGGCCGTCCCTGGGCGCTCGACCCCGATACGCAAGCGCGAGGATGGTAACTTCTATCGCTGGGGCTGGGAGCAGGTTCTCGATAGCCGCGCAACGATTGTCTTAATCGAAACTTGGAACGAGATGCACGAAGGCACCAGCATCTGTGAGTCGCGTGAATACGGCAGGCAGTTCATCGAACTTACGAGCGAATATTCAAGCCGCTTTAAAAAAGGCGACGGCGGAAAACAAGGCTTGAAGTTGCAATTTCGCGATCCCGTGCCGCGGCCGCCATCCCAGAAAGGGCAAGAATTCGCTGAAGCTGGTTCTGTCTCAATCGTTATTGGCAGCCCGATTGAAGAGAAGGGGATTTGGCTGGTTCGCGGCCAACCCGACGGCCCTGTCAAGCGGGCGCGATATGATGAAGTGTATTGCATAGAAACAGTCGAAGCCGCGGTTGGCTATATGTATTTCTCGATTGCCGACCCATTTTTATATGAAATCAAACAGCCAGTGACGTTGAAATACACCTACTTTGACGACGGGTTCAATTGGCATATGTTGGAGTATGATTCGCATGACTCCACCGCCACCTTAAACGGCGCCTACAAAGGAACCCGGCGGATTCAATGTAGAAATACAAAACGATGGATTGCGCGTGAATTGACGCTGGACGATGCGCGGTTTGTGAACCGTGAAAACGGCGCGTCTGATTTTCGCCTTGCTGTCGGCGGCGGAAAACTCGCGATTAACGAAGTCGGGGTGACAAAACCAGATTAATTCTGGTTCTTCCGATATTTGAGTCGTTCCCTTGCTGGATGACCTGGGATTGGGGCAAAAAACGATCTTCGTCCTTTCAATAATAGACAATCCAACTTAGGCATGGGTGCAACTCAGGGAGCGCCTGTGCAAAAAGGCGGAGCCGCACTGAAGCGAGCAGAGTTGTACCCATGCCAAATACAACGAAAAAAAAACATCCTTGAGATCGTGTCTGGAAATTTTATAGTGGTTGCCAGAATTATGTGCGGATTGAGTTTACGTAACTGTATCTATCGCTGAGCCCTTCGGGCGCGCTTTATGCACATTTTTTTGACAAACGCTCTAATTCAATTTGAGAAAACGTATCCAAATCCCGGATGAGCCTTAATAAAGTTTAAAATCGCTCACGAGTGTTTCTGTAAGGTCGCTGATGTCCCATATGACTGACGCTCCGGCAAAAAGTCGGACATAAAATCCGAAAAAATCATACCGCTAATGGAGAAAATTTCTGGATTAATGTATACTCACTTATACCCATTCAATACATAAGGTGGAGTGATGCGCCGAGTTGATTCCTGTCAACAAGACTCCTTGATTGATCCATTTGATTTTCTAGGTCCCAAACGAAAAACCCTTCTTGAAACCCCGCTTAGCACCAGTAACCAATTGGAACGTGAGCAACTACGTTATTACCAAAATCAAAACTGGCGTAATTCATTTTAAATGTACCCATAAGCCGGGGTAGGGTGGGCTCGCGAAGCCTGCCTGCCGTTGTCTTGGCGGCGTGTTTGAGTGCGCAATTCGCCTACAGCCTTCCCCTTGCCATTTAGTCTAAAATTATGGTCAACACATGTAGGGGCGCAGCGTGCTGCGCCCAAAGGTTTATTCACCTCTTCCCAAAATATGAGAAAAGAAAAAGCGGGGCGATTAAACCCCGCAAAAAAATTAAGAAACACTGAGGGTGTGAGCGTAATTAGGTACTTTCTACGGCTCGATCTCAAAGACGCGCACTCCTGTCACGCGCACGCGGTGCGAGCCTTCCCCGACGATTTGAGCAATCACCATCATCGGGTTGTTCTGAACTGACGCCATCCCGCCGATCACAAACGATTTCTGTTGCCCCTGAGGCAATAGCGACATTGGAATTTCATGAATCGCCAGGTTAGCGCCATTGCCGATGAGCAGCGTCAGCGTCCCGCCAATGTCGGCGGAATCGCGGACCACATCAAACTCGGCGGCGAACTTCTTGGGCGCGTCGTCCATGTCAAACAGCGAACCAAAGCGCACAGCCTCATCGCCAGGCGACAACTCAAGCACGAGGTCAGAGCCTTCAAGCGTCGCTGAGCCTGACGTATCAGGGGTGAGGAACAGGTTGGGCTGCCACTCGCCAATCGCGACAAAGTCATCAGGCTGGCGCGGCGTTTCGAGTTGGTCGACGGTCATGTTATCAAAGTAAAAGGTCGCCGCTTGTTCGCCTTCGTTAAACAGCGTGATAAACGGTGTCACATTGGTGTATTGCTGGACCAACTCGATACGAATCTCGCGCCATTCGCCCAAAGCGACTTCTGGCGCGCTGTTGTATGAATAGCCCGCTGAGCCTTCAACGCCGCCCAATTGGGTAAACGCGCCAACCGCAACCTTGAGCGATTCGCTCATCGAGTTATACCAGCCAGAGATGCGCGCGGGGTTCGAGCCCAACTCGAGCGGCGGACCAACGATAGTCACCAACTGCCTTGCTGGAACTGTGACACGCAACCCGAGTCCATTGCTCGCTGCTGGCATGGATGGATCGCTTGGTGTCACTTCGATTCCCAAATCAGTGGTGAATGGGAACGCGGCGAAGCCAAGTTCAAACAGCGAAGTTCCGAATGGTTCAAACGGGAAGGTGTAGACCCGCTCTCCCACGGGAGGAACAGGCGTTGGCGCTGGCGTGTTGGTCGGCTGGCCAGGAACCGGCGTGTTGGTCGGCGGCGCTGGGGTCGGCGTTACTGTCGGCAACGGTGTGTTGGTTGGCGGCAGCGGCGTCGGCGTGATCGTCGGCGGCATGGGCGTCGGAGTAATGGTTGGTGTACTCGTCGGCTCTGGCGTGTTGGTCGCTGTTGGCGGTATTGGCGTGTTGGTCGGCGTCGCTGTTGGTACAGGCGTCGGCGTCGCTTCTACGTCAAAGCGCAAGAACACACCGTTCGGATATGGATTTTTGGTTTGGTCTGCGTCATTGTTAAAGACCTGAACGCGGCGGCTGAACGCGCCAACTGGAGCGCTGCCAAAGTCGATATTGACGTTAACTTTTTGGTTCTCGCCGGGCTGTACGTCAAACGGAGCGGGCGGGTCGAGATCGATCCAATTGCTTTGCACATCAAAATCCATTGACGAAACTTGCAACGTCCCGCTTCCATCGTTAAAGACGCGGAACGATTGCGAGTCATTCACGCTTGAGAAGAAGTCGCTGACGATAGAGAACGTGTTTGGCCCGGTCGGAACCAGCGTACCTTCGACTCGAAACGTCCAGGTTCCCGCTTCGGGGTTATCGATGATTACTTGCTCGACGTTATCAACGGTGTTGACGCCGCGCGTCGCCGCTGCGCTGGGCTGGGCGCCGTTCAACACCCACGGGCGATGAATTGCACCGGAGGGCGAGACCAACACCAAGTCAAGATTGTTGATCAACGGCGCATCGGTTGAGTAAGGCCCTGGAGGGTCTGTCCATACCAGGGTGACTTTCAACTCAGGCTCGCCAGCAGGGACAGAGACTCGGTAAGACAACATGCTGCCGTCGGTCACTTCGCCTTCGCGCCACTGTAAGTCTCTGATCAAGTTGGCGGTGTTCTCGGCCTGTATGATGCCCCAGCCATATTCATAGTCGGGGCCGACGCGGCCAAGGTCGCGGGCGCCGTGAATCAACATGGCTTTCATCGAAGACGCCTGCGGGTCTTCACCATGTTGCTCAAGGTAGTATTGATACAACAGCGCCCCGGCGCCGCACGCGCTGGGCGACGACATTGAGGTGCCTGACATATAGCCGTGGCTGTTGTTAAGCGTGGTTGAGTAAAGCGATACGCCATTGGCGCAAAGGTCGGGCTTGACGCGGCCGTCATTGGCCGGGCCCCAGCTGCTGAACGATGACATAGTGTCGTTGTCGTTCAACGCGCCGATAGTGATGATGTTTTTGGCAACACCGACTGCGGGGATGCTATCATAGGGGCCGTCGCGGCGCGGGCCGCCGTTATAGGCGTCGGGCCCGTCGTTGCGGTCGTTGCCCGCTGATTTAAAAATCAACAGGTTTTTCTTATACACAATGTCGTCATACCCACGCGCGCTGTAGGCGTAGAGGCCAAACAGGCTGTCGCCGGTGTCGCGCCAGCCGCCGTTGTAATACCAGCCCGCGATGTATCCATACGAGTGGTTGGAAAGGCGGACGCCCAAATCAATGGCGGCGTTCATTTCGCTGACATCGCTGGTCCAATCATACGAACGAATCGCGACGCTCGGCGCCATGCCTAAGGCGTTGGCGGCTGAGGCGCCCGAACCGCCGATAGTTCCGGCGACGTGGGTGGCGTGGTTGCTGAACCCAACATTGTTGCCTAACGTACGGCGGCTGCCAAAGTCAGTGTGAGGATACACTGCCCCGCCGTCCCACACGCCGACGGTCACGTCACGCCCAGTCATATTGAACTGGGGCGAGCGCAAGGTAGCGGCTTGTGAGCGCTGTGCGGCGGTCAGGTTATTTTCAATTCGGTCTGGCAAGAGTGGATCGACCCAACGAACAACGTCGAGTGAAGCCACCGCCTGCATGTCTTGCGAGTCAACCGCGACGCGGTAAACCTCATCAAACTCAATGCCCAACACGTCTCCTCCAGCGGAGGCGATCGCAGCGCGGGCGTCTTCGTCGCTCACGTCTGGGAAGACGATGACAGCGATGATGACGCGCCCGTCGTCTAACAATGCGTTAGGCGGAAAGTCGCCGTTCGCGGCGGCGGGCGAGAGGCGGTCAACGTTAGACACGTTAGTCGACCAGCGCACGCGGTCGCGCTTGTTGAGGCCCATCAAGGCGGAGGCGCCTTCAGCGTTAACATCAACCGAGGCCCAGAACGCCATATTGGGGACATAATCTAATAGCCGGATGCCGCGTTGGGCCAATTGTTCGCGGTCCTGTTTGGTCGGCAGGCGCTCAAACTGAATCAAGACGTGTTCTACCCCGCCTGAATTCGCGGCTTGGGGATGAGAACTGTTCATCATTTGGAACAAGTTCTGACGACCTGTCGCGATAGTCCCGCTGCGTAGGTAGATATTGAAGTCGGAAATTGCAGTGCGGTCTGGAATCGGCTGTTTCATCACAACCGTACGCGCCTGGTTGTTATTGGCGCCGTCTTCAATGTTGGTGAATTCCAACTCTAGCGGCTCGACGCGAATGCTCGCCGGGCCTGGCAGCGGCGTCGGCGACGGCGTCGGCGTCAAAGTCGGCGGCAATGGCGGCAGCGTCGGGGTCGGCGTTGCGGTCGGTTGCGGCGGGATAAATGCCACGTCGATGCCGTAATGGCCTGTCGAATCAAAGAACCCAACCACCGCAGCATAATACACCGTGTTTGGGCTTAGCGATATTGAGATTTTCGAGAACGAACCTTCGCCGCCGTCATCGTTAATTTCGATAACAGTGAATCGGTCCGCCGCAAACAAGATTAATACTGTGTCCATCGACGCCTGGCCAGATCCCTGATGGGTTTCGATGATGTGCGTCCCGCCTGTTGAAGTTTCAAAGCGGAACCAATCATCATCGCCGGATGGGAAGATCTGTTCTTCCACACGCGGCCCATTTACCACTAAAACAATGGAATCATCGGGCGGAGTCGTCGCCGTTGGCGGCACAGGCGTGTTGGTCGGCTGGCCTGGCGCTGGCGTATTGGTCGCTGTCGGCGGAACGGGCGTATTGGTCGGCTGGCCTGGCGCCG
>CAZKYC010000120.1:0-9890 GCA_964556895.1 uncultured bacterium
GACGAAAATCGTTTTTTGCCCCAATTCCAGGTCATCCAGCAAGGGAAGTACTCAAGTATCGGAAGAACCTTAATAAACGTTTGGTTTGAGTTGTCATAAACGGCGCTTATCGCTGAGCCCTTCGGGCGCGCTTAGCGAACATAATTATTACAAACTGTTTAACCGCTGCCCAACTTCGTCAATGTGGTCGTTGTGAACCCAAAAACTCACATTGATATCATGCCAAAACCACTCATCCTCAGGAATAGAATCTTCCAAGTGCTCAATGAGCGGAGAGTACGATTCGCGAATGATGTCGGCTGTCTCCTGATTAAACGCTTCGATCCATTCCAGCGGTTCTTCAGAGCCCATCACCGTCAAATCCATAAGTAAGACTACGGGCTTTCGATGGTTTAAGTCAAAGGTGAATTCATCAAAGAAACGCTTGGTCTGGTCGCTTTGAAATTTCTCTTTCCATAATGGGGAATAATGATAATAGCGTGAACCAGCGTATCGGCCTGACAAGAAATAGACAGAGTTTGGCGCCTGGCCGATCAATAAAATTCTGTCTTTATCGTCAGTGATTGATCTGGCCGCATTGGCAACGCCCCGCTGGAAGGCATAGCTGCGGTTTGGATTGTTAAAGTCGCGCAACGCAGAGCGATAGTCCCGCATGTAAGCGCTCACGCCAAAATACAAAAAAACGGCTATCGCAACCAAAGTGATGATCGAAACCAGCCAGTGAACGTATTTACTTGCCGCAGTGTTTGTTATGTTGTTTGGGTCGAAGATACAAGAAAAGGTAAACGCGAACAGCAAGTGGATGCTGATTGCCGCCTGGACAAAATAATGGGTGTAGTATTCACCGCTCAACGAGACTGCAATCATGTCGCCAAGAAAGCATCCCAGCAATGGCAAGAGCCAAACTCGTTTTGATTGGTGCGCCCAAGGCGTGAGCGCCAAGGCGAACAATGGAGCCAATAAGTAAGGCCCCGTTGAAGTGATAAACGACCAATGATGGTTAATGATCTCTTGCCAGGTATTTCTGGGGCTGGCGGATACATAAATGAAATTGAACAAATAACTGTTTTCAATATACGCCCACCAGGCGCCGTTGGCCCAGAAATACAGCGAAAGCAAACATTCAGGCGCGACCATCCCGCCGCCCACCAATAGCAGATGAAAGGCGCTCTGGTTTAACGATTGGCGTTTGTTTGTCGCGAGTTGAGCAATCCAAACAATGTGAAACAACGCTGTCAAAACAAACGTCTGGCGAAATTGAATCGCGGCGCCCATCGCGAGGCCCGAGGCGAACCCCCAGCGCCAATCATGGTGTTTCAACAAGCAAAGAACACTTAAGATGACAAACGGCAGGGCGCCTTCTTCGGTCAAGCCGCCCGTACGAATCGTGGTGAACTGGCTGGTGAAAACGACGAACAACAACAGTGTGATGATTGAGGCGGCGCGTCCGGTGAATTCTCGACAGAGTTTGTAAAGCAAAGACGCGCCCAACGCCGCCCATAGTATGAGAAACGCCTTGACCGCGAACAACGAGAATGGAAACAACCGGCAGGGGACCGACAGCAAAAAAAACAATCCCGGCGGCTTGTGGTCGCTAAAGTCGCGGTAGGGCAACTCGCCCGCCGCCCAGGCTTGGCCCGTGTAGAGAAACAACCCGTCGTCATGCACCAGTTCACGGAAAAATGTGAATGAGCGCAAGCCTGCATACACAACCGCAACGCCAGCCCATAGGGCGACGTATTTCAGCCATGCCGCGCGCGGATTTTTATTCATGGCGAGTGGCCGTTATTGGCGCCCGATGCCAAAATAGTTAAATCCCAAAGACCGCATGCGGGCGGGGTCATAAATGGTACGTCCGTCAAACATAGCGCGGCCCGCCATCTTTTCCAATATCAAAGGCGTTCTTTATTTGTTACTTGATGCTGCCTGGTCTGGCTGAAGATTTTTCTTCATCAACAGCCAATACCCGACACCGCCTGTGATCAACAATGCCATACCCAGCCATTGCGAGGTAGACACGCCCCAAATCATTCCGCGCGGATCGTCTCTGAAATGCTCGATCACCGTGCGGGCGATGCTATACAACATGAGATATAACATCGCTAGTTGCCCTTTGAATGACTGACGCGCTCGAACAAACAACAACACGCCGCAAATCGCCAGGTTGGCCGCGACCGAGTATAATTGGGTTGCGTGAACAGGCAGCGAATATAAGGCCTCCAGATTTATCAGCCCCAAATTGACGTGGTCGATCCAGGCGGGCGAGTTTTGCGGAAAGCGAACGCCGATGATGGCTGAACATTGCGCGCCCCAACAACAGCCATAAAGAAAACAGCCCACTCGTCCTATCGCGTGCGCCAGCGGCAAGAAGGGCGCGAACAGGTCAGCCACGCCCAACACGCTTTGCTGTTTGCGGCGGATGTACCAATACGACACCGCAACGGCAAAAACGAAACCGCCCAAAAACACATACCCCTCGCGGGCGAAGAGGCGCGAAGGCTCATTGGCGTAATCAGAAAAATTGACAATAACATGAAGCAGCCGGGCGCCGATCATCGCGCAAATCACGATGAGGGTCATCAGGTTTTGTAGAAAATCGGCGTCGTATCCCAGCGCGCGCCCGCGCGAGACCGCACAAAACCAGAAGGTAATGAACGCTACCGCCGCCATCAGGCCGTAGGTGGTGATGGCAAAGCCAAAGGGTTCGATTAAGATGGGGTGCATGGCGGCCCTGATGGGGATGCGTCGTCTTGAGCGTCGGCCTTCACTTCAACAACAGGCTCTGGCTCAGGTTGATGGTGCGTCTCAAAAAAAATAATCTTGACAATGAGTAAAAACTGCCCGCAGGTCAAGGCCGAATCGGCCAGGTTAAATGTCGGGAAGTTATACGTCCCAATAAACACATCAATGAAGTCGACCACATAGCCCATCCGCAGACGGTCAGCGATGTTGCCCAAGGCGCCGCCGATGAGAACCCCAAAGATGATCCGGTAGGTCAAATCCATGGTCGATTCGGCGAATTGTTTATAGATCAAGTAAATCAGAATGGCGAAGGCGACGGGGGTAATGACATGCAGCCAGCCGCCGTGGTTTTGAAAGAGGCCGAATGCAATGCCCGTATTTTCGCCGTATGCAAAGCGAAACACGTCTTCGATGATGACAATGGGATCGTTGTTTTTGAGGCGAGCCACCGCCCAGTATTTACTCGCTTGGTCGGCGATAAAGACAAACACCGCAATCGCCGCCACCCAGTATAAATCTCGGCGGGTGGCGCGATGGGGCTGCATGAGCGGTTGGCTTTCATTCATAGTCTATTGGTTCTTGTCTAAGACCGCCTGGCATCGGTGGCACACCGTGTCTCCATCTTCTGTAACGGCTTCGTCATAGTGCCAGCAACGCGGACATTTCCCCCCAGGCGCTTTATCAACGCCAATTTTGATCGGTAACTCTTCGGCGGGTTCGACAATCGGCATGCCTTCGACATTGCCGGACGAGACGTGGGAGACAATTAAAATTGACGCCAAGTCGTCGCCGAGTTGAGTGTTTGACGCTGTCTCGATGGTTCTTGACCAGTCGGCGTCTTCGGTTTCAAAGCGCACTTGGCAATCAAGCGAGTGGCCGATGATGTCTTGTTTGCGGGCGTGTTCGATCACCTTGACCGCTTCGGCGCGTAGTTGAAATACCCGCTGCCAGTGAGTTGAAATGGTTTCGTCTATTTGTCTTTCATCGTTAGGCAGGTCGCCCATAAAGACCGAATCGCCCTCAACCAAGCCAAGTTCTTTCAAATAGCCCCAGGTTTCTTCGCAGGTGAATGACAGCACCGGCGCGGTGCACAGCGTCATCTCGACAATGATCTCGGCCAGCGTCGTTTGGGCCGATAGGCGGTCTTTGCTCAATTTACCGCTTACATAGAGGCGGTCTTTGATGATGTCCAGGTATTGCGAGCTCAAGTCGATGCTACAGAAATTGTTTACGTCATAGATGATGCGGTGGAAGTCATATTTGCTGTAGGCAGTGAGAATACGCTGTTTGACTTCTCGCCAGCGCTGAAGCGCCCAACGGTCAATCTGGTGACGCTCCTCTTCTACAACCGCATCGCTCGACGAGTAGCCGTCAAGGTTGCCTAAAATAAAACGGAACGTGTTTCTGATTCGGCGGTAGGACTCGTTGATTCGCTTGAGGATCTCGTTTGAGAACGAAACGTCATTACGAAAATCTTCTGACGCCACCCAAAGGCGGATGATATCGGCGCCCGTTTCTTTTAAGAGCGCGTCTAATTCGACGTAGTTGCCGAGGCTTTTTGAGAGTTTGCGGCCTTTTTCGTCAACCGTGAACCCGTGGGTTAATACGGTTTTGTAGGGCGGCTCATGGCCGACGCCGACGGCGGTCACCAATGATGACTGGAACCAGCCGCGATGTTGGTCGCTGCCTTCGAGGTAGAGATCAACCGGAAAGACGCCTTCCTCCTGCGCCATGACCGAATGGTGAGTGACGCCTGAGTCAAACCACACGTCGAGAATGTCGGTTTCGAGAGTGACGTCTTCGATGGTTTTTCCATCGGGTAAGAGCTCTTGAAGCCGCTTGATTCGTTTTAATTCGTCTATTGAGTTCATCGCGCGGAACCAATAGTCAGTCCCTTCGGTTTGAACAATGGTTGAAACGTCATCAATAAACTCAGCGTCTATAATCGCGTTTTCAGAGCCGTCGATGTAAAACGCGGGGATAGGGCAGCCCCAGGCGCGCTGGCGTGAGATGCACCATTCCTGGCGGTTTTCGACCATGCCGCGAATGCGCGACAAGCCCCAATTTGGAACCCACTGCACTTTGCTGTCGATCGCCTCTAATAAGCGCTGGCGCAGGTTGTCGGTTTCAAGCGAGACAAACCATTGCCGCGTAGCGCGAAAGATGATGGGGCGCTTGCTACGCCAACAATAGGGGTATGAGTGGTGGTAGTCTTCGTGGAAGATCAATAGGCCCGCTTCGCGAAGCATTTCGACAATTTGCGGGTTCGCTTTCTCGACAAACACGCCTGGCAAGATCGGCGATTTGTCAGAGAAACAGCCGCTTTCGTCAACGGGAGAGAAAACCTGCAGTTTATACTCCAACCCGATCAAATAGTCTTCGTGGCCGTGGCCCGGCGCAGTGTGAACGGCGCCAGTGCCTTGTTCCAGGGTGACGTGCATCCCACAGATCATCGGCACGGGTTCGTCAGAAAATGGCGGTTTCATCTTCAATGCGATGGCTTCGAGCTCTTTGCCTGTAAAATTGCCGACAACGCCGTTTGATTTCAGCGGCGTCTTTTCAAAAAAAGCGCTGACCAAATCGTTGGCGAGTAAGACATACTCATCGCCGCAATCAACGAAGGTATAAATGAAATTGGGGTGAAGGCAGACTGCCCGGTTGGCGGGCAGCGTCCAGGGCGTCGTTGTCCAGATAACCGCGTTGATGGGTTTGTCGCCAAGTTCAGAGTTGGCCTCGCGTAACGCCGCTGTCGATTCATCACTAAATGGGAAGCGAACAAACACTGAAGGCGAAGTGTGGTCTTCGTATTCGAGTTCGGCTTCGGCGAGAGCGGTCTTAAACACTGGGCACCAATGGACGGGCTTGAGGCCTTGATAAACATAGCCTTTGCGCACCAAGTGGGCGAATTGCCGCAGCTCTTCTCCCTCAAATTCGGGTTTCAGTGTGAGGTAGGGGCGTTCCCACTCGCCCATGACGCCTAAGCGTTTAAAACTCTTGCGGTGCTTATCAACAAATTTGAGCGCAAAGTTGCGGCAGCGGCGGCGGACCTCTTCAGCGGGCAACGTATCGCGCTCTTCGTCAGTCAAGTTTTGAACAACAGCGTTCTCAATCGGCAGGCCATGGCAATCCCAGCCGGGTCGGTAGTGGACGTTCATCCCCAACAGCAATTTCGATTTGACCACCAAGTCTTTCAAAATTTTGTTGAGTGCATGGCCAATATGGATGTTTCCGTTGGCGTATGGAGGGCCGTCATGCAAATAAAACGTGTCGCGGCCGTCACGCGCCTTTCTCACCGTATGGTAGAGGTTGGCTTTTTCCCAGGCCTTTACCTGTTCCGGTTCACGCTGGGGCAGGTTGGCGCGCATCGGAAACGATGTGTTAGGAAGATTGAGAGTATTTCGATAATCGGTCGTGTCCGCCATGATCCGTTCTGCTCTCGTTGTTGAATAAAATGAGCGTTTTATGAGGTTTCATCGGAATGATGATCTAATCGAACGCTAAAAGAAGTAGGTTACTTTGAACGTGACTGCATTCAAGGCGCCGTGCAGCCGGGATTAAGCGTTCAGTACTTGAGATTCAATCTCAACCAGACGAGGAAGGGAATGTTGGCGGTGAGTCTGTAGATCATTCTCAATCAATGATATATCGCTTTCGAGTGAGGTGATTTGGTCTTGAACCGACTTGTTCTCATCATTGGGCTTTGGGATGAATGGGGGCTTATCACAACATGAGTGTAACCACGAAACATGGTCTTGAATGTTGTTTTGTGACGTTGGGCCGTCTTTAAGTTTCGCGAGGATGTTATTGGCCAATGTCATTTGTTGAAGCCGCGCTAACGAATGTTGAAGCATACTTAAGCGCCGCTGTTGGGTTAAAAATGCGAGACGGTACTCGCGGGCGATCAAAACGCGCTCTTCGATTTCGTTTCGGCGGCGGCGAAATAGTTTTAAATCTGGTGCATGGTTTTGTTCGATATTGTTGGCGGCGTCAATTTCGCCGCTCTGATGGAGCCGGGCAATTTGGTCGTCAATCTCTAACAGCGCTTTATAGCCGGGAAACTCGTCTTTCAACACCTGAATGTCTGATTCGAGTTCGATCAGAGGTTCGATGGTTTGTTCCGCCGCCGCCGCCGCCTGGGCCATCTCAGACAGAAATGAATACAGGTCTTGCCCGCTTAACGAAAAATCTCGCTCCAGCTCATCTATAATCTCTTCACATTCATTCAATTGTTGGCTGACGCGCTCAACGATTGAGTTGTCGCCTCGTATAGACCGGCTGCGCACTGGCAGGTGAGAGTCGTCTGAATGGTGCGTGTGTATATGTGAGGTCTGGTTGGTCATGGTGTTTGTTATTGCGCTTTCTTTTTCGCCAAGAATGCCATGCGTGTAATGGGCGCTTTGGGTTTAGCCCGTGGACTGTCAAGCGTTTTTTGTCTCGCGTTCAGTCCGGCCAATTGTTCTGTGATGTCGATCTCCGGTTGTTTGAGTACGTTGCATGCGATCTCAGTAATCACTGATTGTGTGCTTGATTCTTGGGTCTTAAACAAGCGGTCTTGGCTGCTGACTGTTGTCAACAACTCCTCATCGTGTTCGATTCGTTCAGAGAGTTCCTTCATTTCATACATAAACGATGGTTCGTTTGCCTCTGCTGGAATACGATCGACTGGTTTTAATTGAAGCGTTTTCATTCGTTTTCGCAATTCATTGATTTCAATCTCTAGCCCGTCGACCTTTTGGGCGCAGAGGTAGCGGTGGATGCTCAACAAGCGCTTTTTGACTTTTTGCAAATCAAGGCGGCGGTAGTTGATCGAATTTAAGTCTGGCTCAATTGCACGGCAGTTGAGAAGATATTGGGTTTTCTTTTTCTCAAGTTCTCTGGCGATTTGCCGGGCTTTGTCCCATTGGCCGTTGTGTTTGTGTTCTAATAGTTCGCCGACTTTCTTTTCATAGTTGACAATTTGGGGTTGGCTTTTTCGTGTATCGGCGATGTGGTCTTCGAGCCGTTCGATGTCTTCGACTGCCTGATCAATTTCATTCTGTGAACGCTTTAGCTGAGGAACCAGTCGCCTGACTTCGATTTGGTCGATGTAGGGGTCGTTGCGGCATTGCTCCATGGTTAGTTCGGCCATGGTCATTAACACTTGGAGCTCTTGTTTGATACATTTCGATTCGCCTTTGAGGGCTTTTTCGACCGCCTTGCGCAGCGAGGCTTCCTGGTCGTGATAGCGGTTGGTTTGAAGGTATTGGTCTGCCTGTTGTTGAGTGAGCCAGATCAGATCATTGTTATGGATTATCTTAACCAGCGCGGCGGAACTGACTCCATGTGTTTCAGAACTGAGGTCGACGATTTTGGTCAAAAAGTCATTCAGCTTACTTAGCGACGCGTTTTCACACTCGTCTCTAAACAAGTCGTGGAAAGAAATTTTTGCAATACACCCGTTTGCCTGAGTATTCATCTCGTTTCCTCAGGCTTCCATGAATACAAAAGATTACACTAGGGATAAAACATGAAAAATATAATTACAACACATATATCTTAGTACTATTTTCTATGAAAGAAATAAAAAATCAATGCTTTTTATAGAAAAATTTTTCTACAAAATAAAATATTTCAGCAGTGTATTTAGTTAAGTCTTTGTTGATATTAGACTTATTTATTGTCAATCAATGTAAGTAAAGCCTGTGTTTTTTCTGTCAGCAGCGCCTGATTGTTTCTTGTTTCTACATTGAGCCTCAAAATTGGTTCCGTATTTGACTTTCTAAGGTTAAAGCGCCATTCATCAAATTCAAAACTGACTCCATCGGTTATATCGACTTTTATACTCTGAGAGCGGAAGGCGTCGTCCACCCGCTGGATCGCGGCGTCAGGGTCATCGATGCGTCGGTTGATCTCACCGCTGCAAGGAAACGCCTGGATGCGTTCCTGCACCAGCTGTGAGAGCGTCTTGCCCGTCTTACACATAATTTCGATTACAAGCAGCCAGGGAACCATCCCACTGTCGCAGAAAAAGAAGTCGCGAAAATAGTGGTGGGCTGACATCTCACCGCCATAAATCGCATCGACTTCACGCATTTTTTCTTTGATGAAAGCGTGGCCCGAGCGGCACTGGACCGCCTCGCCGCCATGTTGGTTGACGGTTTTGATGGTGTTCCACGTAAGGCGCGGGTCATAGACGATCTTGGCGCCGTTTTCGCGCTGTAGCATCGCCTCCGCGAGAAAGCCAACGATGTAATAGCCTTCGATAAAGTAGCCATTTTCGTCGAAAAAGAAACAGCGGTCATAGTCGCCGTCCCAGGCGATGCCCGCGTCGGCGTTTTCTTGAACGACAACGTCAGCGGTCGCGGCGCGGTTTTCGGCAAGAAGCGGATTGGGTACGCCATTCGGAAAGGTTTCGTCAGGCTGGTGGTGGACTTTAATAAACTCAAAGGGTAAATGCTTCTCAAGTTGGTCGAGAGCGGGGCCGGCGCAACCGTTTCCGGAATTCATGACAAGTTTGAGGGGCTTGAGCTGGTTGATATCGACGGTTTCTAAGATGCGTTGAATGTACGGCTCCATCACGTCGGCTGATTCGATGCTGCCCTGACTGGATGACGCGCCAAACTCACCGATTGAGGCGAGGCGTTCGATCTCTTTGAGGCCGGTTTCGCTGCTGATGGGGCGGGAGCCTTCACGAACGAATTTCATGCCGTTGTATTCTGGCGGGTTGTGGCTGGCGGTAATCATAATGCCGCCGTCAGCGTTAAGGTGAGAGGTCGCGAAATACACCATCTCAGTACCGCACAGCCCAATGTTGATCACATCAGCGCCGCCTTCAGTCAGGCCGCGAATCAGCGCGTCTGAGAGTTCCTTGCCAGTGGCTCTGACATCGCGACCCACAACAATTTTGTTCGCGGATAAAAATTGTACGGTGGCGCGGCCAATCTTATAGGCCAGGTCGGGGTTCAACTCTTCAGGCACGCGGCCGCGCGCGTCATAGGCTTTAAAGCAGGCAAGCGGGGTGTAGTCGCTCATATGGTTCTCCAACAGAATAGTCTTTTTTTGCAGTATACATTTAGGATTGGTTTCATATAAACCCAAAAGCCATCTCAAAATAGGGTTCTTCCGATATTTGAGTACTTCCCTTGCTGGATGACCTGGAATTTGGTCAA
>CAZKYC010000121.1:0-9690 GCA_964556895.1 uncultured bacterium
TGTCTGAAAATTTTAATTCAATTTGAGAGAACGTATCCAAATCCCGGATGAGCCAAATTTAATTCATTGAATCCGAGACGGGAATAAACCCAATTGACGTTTGAATCGAATAATTACAGGTGCACCCCGAACTGGCTTCGGGCATGAGCAGCAAACCGCCCGCCGCGATCACATTGATCCAACAGCCAGTGCGGTTGACCGAACTGATTCGCTGCTCGCCCTCACTGGTCGACAGATCGTGAATCATCGGGTTTCCGTTTCGGTAATAGACACAGTATTCAGAACCCGATATTGTTCCACAACCGCTACGCCCCTGTGACATGATCCAGGGCGTTTCGCTGCCCGGCGCCGCGTACGGCTCGCCTGTTTCGAGGTGGTAGGCGCGCGGTTCAGCGACGATCAGGCCGTCCATTAAGACCGGGTGGTGGACCTGTTCGGCGTGGTTGCCGCCGAGACCGGGCCGCGTGTTGGCGTGGTCGCGACGCCACATCAGCTCACCATTGGCGGCGTCGAAGGCATAGACATAATACCAGACAGAGTTTTGGTCTTTACGGTTTCGCGAGCCGACGATGGTGATAACGTTGTCGGTCGCGCTCAAATAAAACACATGCTGACAGTCAGTCAGATCAACAGGGTTTTGCCAAACGGGTTTTCCAGTCTTGATGTCCAAGGCGACCAGGTAGGCGTTTTGGTTTAACAAGGCGTCGAGCTGTAAGCGGGTTTGGTCAGAGAGCAATGCTTCAGGATTGCGGCTTTCGACAAAGTAAACATGCTTCTTGTCCGCCGCGATGGAGATATTGGGTATCAAGCCATTCTGATAGGTCCATTGGGGTTTGCCTGTTTTCGCGTCTAACGCGAACAGGGATTGCGCCAGCGGCACGGGCCGAAATTCGCCATACTGTTCGGTAATATCGGCGCGGCTTAGTTGGTTACGCTCTGCGGCGATTTCTTGGGCGCCGCCTAAAACCAATTCGTTTGTCACCGATAAATAGCCCCAATGGCGCTTGACGTTGTCGAGTTGGGGCGCAGTAAAGTCAGCCAAGCGCTCGCCTGACTGTATGTCATACCGCTGACAGGTTTCGTTCGATAAGAGATAAACAGCTGATTCATTCATCGCCAGGTTGCCCGCGTCATATGGAATGCCGACGCGCAGCGTATGGGGAACTTCGCGCTCCCACAGGTGCGTCCCGTTGTAGGCGTCAAACGCGGTCAACACTTCGTTGCCATACAACACGCCAACGCCATTGAGCGAAAGCGGCGGCGTTCCTCGATGGTGGCGGTCGATGAGGCGGTCGGGGCCGGGGCGCCCAAACCACTGCACCTGAAGTTCGCCCCTTACGCGCTTATCGCCGCTGTTGGCGCTGTTGCCGGGATTCGAAAAGGGGTGCGTCCATTGGCCTTCGCCCGGCAGCCCGCCACGGCGAATAAACACCCAATCGCCGTCTGTGTGTGTGTCTTCAACCACAAAATCTGTTGAAAGCGATTGAATCCGTTGAATCAACTCATTTCCATTCACACCCGCTGACTTAAAAGCCAATACGCCGCCGTGCGGACGAACGAGACGCATCAAATCACGCAATGAACTGTCAGTCGTGATCGCGCAAGCGTCATCACACACGATTAAATTAAACAAATAATTGGTAAACGGCATTTCATTTGAATCAATGTGATGTATGGACGCGCGGCTGCCGTAGTCGCCTTGTTGAACGAGCCGGTTTCTTACTTGTTGAACCAGGCCGTATTTTTTTACCGCCCCGGCGAGATGAAGATTTGGCGTCGGCTGGAATGCACCAATCCATTCGTTAACTGACTCACTTAGAATTAACGCGTAGCCTTGGTCTCGATTGAGAAAATTCAATATCGTCTCAGCATCAGATTTACCAGGGGAACCATTTGAATTGTTCGCAACGATCTTCGGCGACGCATCAACCGGCTCATTCGCGTTCTTGCCGAAGGCGTGAATGAAGCCTTGATCTGTGCTGACAAACAATTGCCCGTTTGCGGCTGAAAGGCCATAGGCGCGGCCCTGAATCTCAGATTGCCAGATTTGCTTACCTGTCGCGACCTCGAAGGCGGCAACCTCGCCGTCGCCGCCAGCGACCAGGGCGTCATTCGTTAAAACCAAATCATCAGCGAGAGAACATTCAACATCCCACAAGACGCAATCTGCAACGCCCTTCTCAACGATGGAGAGTTTTTGTTTAACCTCTCTCATTTGGGTTTGAATATCGCCCAATTTGTCTACATCGTTGTTGGGATCGAGCGGTTTCGCCTGTTGGGTCAAGCCGCGCTGTTGTTGAGTCAACGCTTTTTGTTCTGCGGTCAGTTTGCGATACCGCGCGCGGTCAATCGCGCTCAGCCGCCCGTTGGCCTGAAGAAACGAATGGGTCGACGTCACGATGATGCGGTCGCCAGGGAACGAGGTAAACCAGTCGTTTGTGTCCGCCGAGGCTTCATCGATGCGGCCATAGCGCCCTGGCCCGTAAAACAGGCGGTCATCGGTCAGCAGCGCATACGCCCCGCCGCCGCCGCCAAGCGAATGTAAATACTCGCCCGTCTCTCGCTCAAACACGGCGGGCGCGGCGCGTCCGGTGGGCGCATATAAGCGAGTCGATGACGACAACATGAATCCTTGGGGGGAGACAGCCAGCGGCTGCTTCCATTGTTCTTCGCCGCTGTCCGGCCTAACAGCGCATAAATACACGCCGTCTTCAGGGAACAAGCCCGCTGCGAAATAGAGGATATCGTCTTCGATCACGACGCCGGTCCGCACCGCCCAAGGTGAGATCAAACGCTGGTTTCCGGGAACGATGCGCGGCGTGTCGATTGGGCTATACTGCCAACGCATTTCGCCTGACGCGGCATTAAGGCAATACACAAAACCATCGTCACAGCCAAAGTATACCTGATCTTGATAAATCGTCGGCGACAATCTCACCGGCCCGCCCGCGACAAACACCCATCGTTCTTCACCAGTGGCCGCGTCAAGACAGACGACGCTATCGTCTGCTGATGAAGCGAAATACAAACGCCCATCGACAATTGACGCGTGATAGGCGCGATCGAACGTCATGCGCGGTTTGACGTCTTCAATACGCTGCCAATAGTCGTTGGGGTTGGGGCCATCCCAAGCGCGTTCCGGCGACTGGCGCGCCTGGTAGCGCCACGACTCGGCCAAGGGAAACGGCAGCGAGGCGGAGGTCGCGCCGCTGCGGTTGTTATCGTGGCGATAGGTCGGCCAGTCTTGGGCCGCCGCGCTCGGGCATAACAAAATGACAGCAATAGCCACTCGAAAAAAACTCATCGTTTTATACCCTTTAACTTGAAGCCGTCTCAAAAAAAATACAAAAGAAGTACAGGCTTGTTTTTTACAAACGAACCAATTCTGGCATGGGTGCAGACAGCGATAGATCCAGTTTTTTGATACAGATACTCGTTTCTGTTCATAGAACAACGCCCGGACAATGCGTCCGGGCGAATGAAGTATACCAAGGGGTTCATTGTAAGTCGAACATCCTTAGTGAACCATCCAGTCTTCGACTGGGGAGTCTGTCGGGACGGCGAAGATTTTTACGTTATCTATCGCCCAGAACCATTCGTTCAACGCTTGCGTCCCGTCAGGGCCGCCCACACCATAGAGTTTCCACATCACCTTTACCTGGCCCGAACCCGCCGCCTCTGGAATTTCAACAAATTCCGGCTCAGCGAAGCGTTCGCTGTTGGGCAGGTCGGTCAACGAGCGCTGAAGCGCGTTCACCCAAGTAGCGCCGTTGTCGAGTGAATAGTTCAACTCGCCGATTTGGCCGGAGTAGTGTTGGTAAATCTGGTCATAGATCACCAACAAGCCGTTGCCATTGGGGTTCAACGCTGGCGTAATCAACTCGCTGTTAAACGCGCCCACGCCTCCCTGTTCATATTCGTCGCTGTCAGCCACTGCCGCGTTGCCTTCTAAGTACGGCGAGCCGCTGCGGCCTTGGGCGTAACTCTCGAAGAATTCTAAGGCGAGATAGCTCCACCCATTAAATTCGTCAAAACCGCCAGGTGAATTGTTGTTGACATGGGTCCAGTCAGACGGCGCGTCTTGACCGGTCTGGTTGTTGAAGTCTTCTGATAACAACAACTGGCTGCCATCGAAAGGCAGCACGCCAAATGTCGCCGGGTCTGACCATTCGCTTGAAATACCCGATGTTGACGTGTATTTCACTCGCCAGATATAGTTATGGTCTGGAACCAACGGCGCTTCTACCGTGAAGGCGGCTAGCTGATCGCCAGATAATACATCAATCAGCGGGCGCTCAAAGCCAACATTGGCGCGCGCTACTTGCCATTGCGACTCGGCGTGAGTCGAGCCGCCGCCGTCGCTGAATTCTGATGCAACCAGAATCAAAGGGTCTTCACTACTTACTTGTTCAATGTTTGGAACCTGCACACTCGGCGTGTCAGGCGCAGACGACGCTTGGCCCGGCGTGGTGAAGACATACACGTTGTCAATCGCCCACCACCAATCGTTGATTGCTAGCGTCCCTGAGTCGCCTTCGGTTCCGTAGAGTTTCCATGAGATTTGCAACTGGTTGGTCGTCTCAGCGCCAGGCAATTCGATAATCACTGGCTCGGGCGCGAGTTCGCTTTCGCCAAAGACAGTATTGTCCCAAGTGAACACATTCTGGAATGACGAGCCGCCGTCGAGAGACATATTCAATTCAGCGATCTGTGTCGGCCAATGGCGATAGAGGCTATCGAATACGAGCAAGACCTTCTTGCCGCCAGGATCTAAAATGGGGGAAATCAATTCACTGTTAAACCCGTTGCCCGACTGGTCATATTCATCGCTGTCAGCATCAGCGATTCGACCAGATAAATAGGGTGAACCATCACGCTGTTGGAAATACGATTCGAAGAATTCAAGCGTCAAAAAACTCCACCCGTTAAACTCGGGGAAGCCGCCTTCTTCATTGTTATTGACTTGGCTCCAACCGTCTGGGTTGGTCTGGCCTTCTTGAGCGTCAAAGTTCTCTGATAGCAACAGCTGGCCGCCGTTGACCGTCACCGAAAATTCTCCAGGAAGCGACCAGGGGCTCTCACGGCCGTCTTCGCTCAAGTATTTGACGCGGACGATGTACCTGCTTCCGGGCGCCAGATTTTTTACTTGGAAGGATGTCAAATCACCGTCAGAAACAAGTTCATCCGCAATCGGGCGGTCAAAGCCGACAGACTCTCGCGCGACTTGCCAGCGGCTGGAAGCATGCGCTTGTCCATCAGGGTCGTTATACGCGGATGCGGAAAGCGCCGTGAAGCCAGGCGAATAATTCACATCGCCTGAAGGCGCCTGCACGGCGGGTTGTTCGATGAATGTCGAATCAGAACTGGCAACAATGCGAATGTTGTCGAATGTCCACGATTGAGAACTTTTGTTGGTGCGGAACTGAATTTTGACATTGCTCTTGCCCGCCACATCCGGCGGCAGGGTCACTGTCTCAACGCTGGAACGCACGCCGTTGCCGCCAGAGAAGGCGCCAAACGAATGGATATTGATCGGCTCGCCGTCGTCAATCATCAGATCGACAAACGCAACGCCGCCGCCTTTAAAACAAGAGTCAAAGATCAACCAACCCGTAGTCGCGGTTGAGAAATCCAAGACGGGCGAGATCAATTCGTTGTCGCTCATATCGTGGGACCAGCCTGCGACCCATGAGACTTGGCCTTTGAAGCCGCCATGGCGCCCGTCGCCCGCAACATTGACTTGGTTTGCGTCTTCGCCGGCGGTGAAGTCGGCCCAGCGATAGCGCGGCCGGGTGACATGAATCGCCCCAAACTCGCCGTCGCCAAATCCTTCAAAGTCAGTACCGACAAACCGCCACCCTTGGGGGGCTTCGCCTTCGCCCGCATCGTCAAAATCTTCCGACAACAATTCAAATCCATCAACGTCGCCGACGGTGACCATCACTTCATCTGACCAGGGGCCGGCGGCGTTGTCTGTGTTAAAGTGGCGTACGCGCCAGTAGTAGGTTGCGCCAGGGCGCAACAATTCGCGCCGCACCACAAACTGAGTCTGGTCGCCCGCGAGGTCATATTGAATAAAACTGGCGTCTTCTTCGGCGTAAATGTTTGGCTGCAGCGAGGTATCAAGAACCGGATCGCTCTGCACCCAGGCGATTTCTTCCTGGTCCCAGCCTTCGTTCTCCATCTCACCATAGGTTCCATCGGCCAGGCGAATCTGCCACTGAGAGAACGCATGGCCGCCGTCGCCCACGAACGGAGATGATTGGAGCGTTTGGTTGGTAAACCCGACTTCGCCCTGAGGGGAAACCGCTTCGGGTTTTGCGGGATAGGTTGACGAAAGTTCGTTGTAGCCAGTCAATAAAAACTTGTCCATCGCCCAATGCCAACTCCAGGTGCCATACATGACAAAATAAAACTGGATAGTCTGGGCGTTTTGAACATCAAACGTAAACGAGTATGGCCCCCAATAGTTGCCTTCATCGCGATAGCGCTCATCGTCAAGGTGAAAGCCTCGCTGCCAGTCGCCTTCATCAAAGCGGTAGTAAAACGCGCCCTGTTGGTCTTGGTTGCCGCGGAAGAACGACTCAAACGAAAATACGGCGTAATTAAACGCTGACACATCGAACGGGTCAGAGATTAACCATGAATCAACCTGGCTGCCGCCGCCGGGAATGACGGTGTCGGCCAACAAGAGGCGGTGGTTTGCGCCTTCTTGAGAAAAATCAGCGCCTGGCGCGCTCTTCCAGGTTGCGAGCGGGTGAGAAGACTTGGGGTCGTCTAAGTGTTGAAGGCGCTCGTTGTCATAGGTGTCGCCAATGGTTGTCCAGCCTTCATAATTGCCAGCGTTCCAAATCGACGCTTCGAGTTCCGCTTCGACGAGATGGCCGGGGTGAGTGAACTTGGTCCACCCGTCAGGGACCTGGGCTTCTGAGTAGCCGTCGAAATTGTCTTGAAAAATGACCGTTTGCGCAAACACTGGCGCCGACAAGACGCAAGCGCATACCAACAGACTGAGCCACTGTTTCATGATCACACTCCTTGTTTTGTAGAAAAGGTAAATGAATAGTCTGTTTGATTACAAGCCCGTACCACCACCACCGCCGCCGCCAGCAAAGTCAGAGGGCGGGTTGTAGACGCTGCCTGGCCCGAAGTGATACAGGTCGCCGCGAGAGATGACGCCATTCGTCATGTCGTAATAAAACACGTCACCCATGTAATTTTCTGGCTCACACCAGCCGTTGCCGCGGTCCCACTCCCAACAACCGTCGGGGCCGGGGCTGATAAAGCCAAAGCGATAATTCTGGCGCGGCGAATCAAACAAACGAACGTTGCTGCGCCCTTTGACGCTTTGCGGACGGCCGGGAGCGCGCATCAGCCCATAGCCGTCATAGGAGACATACCAATACTCGCGATGACCGTTGGTGCTTTCGCCTGCGGGCGAGTTATCTAAAAATGGATCCGTTGGAATCGCGCCAATATACGGAATCGGGGTGGTCAACAGGCGGTTGTTCATCCACCAGGGGATTCCGGTCACTTGTCCGTCATCGGGGTAGGCGCCGCGGTCAACCGCGTACATCTCGACCGCCGTCGCCAGCGCTTTGATGTCGCCTTGAACGCGGGCGATAGTCGCGCGCACACGAGCGTTCATAAAGTTCGGTACGGCAATCGCCGCCAAAATACCAATAATCGCCACCACAATCAGCAGTTCAATCAGCGTAAACGCGCGTTTAAATTGACTGTTTTGCATTCGCCTTTTCTTTCGATACAGCATTTTCGGTTTTCTTGTCTAGACAAATCAAATCGAAGTTTCTGTCGATTAAATAGATAATGCATGTCTATTTTTTTGAATTGTAGACAATTTTTTTGTCAATTACAAGGCGAAAAATCTTCATTTTTTATTAGAAATCCGTTAGAAACCCTCAAAACCCGCATTATTGCTGTCTAGACATATTTGAAGACACGACATCAAGAGGCTATAATCTTTCAAACAATAAACTTAAAATTTGTCTACCAATAATGTCGACACAATCTGCCAATACCAATACTAAACGGCGAAAAGCGGAAACGGGCAGCGCCCAGGAAAGGCTTCCGCTTCATCGCCAGATAAGAGAAGCGCTGAAGCAGGAGATTTTGAGCGGCCAGCGCACGCCCTATTCCGAGCTGCCGCCAGAACAAGAACTCGCTTCACGATTTGAGACCTCGCGCATGACCGTGCGCCAGGCGATCAATGCGCTCGAGATCGAAGGCCTGCTTGAAAAACAACAAGGGCGCCGCACCATCGTGTGTCCTCCCAAAGAAGTCGAACCAATCTTCGCCCTGCCCCATGACAACCAACCGTTCTACCGGGTGGGGACGTCAATCTCATACAACCTGCTTCAACAAGAATTGGTTCCACCGACCAACGTAGTGCGCGAGAAATTACAGTTGCCCTGGACGGTCGAGAAGGTCATCGTTGTGGGGCGCGTCAGAAAGTTACATGATGTGCCCATCAGCGTGTATTACACTTACCTGCCACATGAGCGCTGCCCTGGCTTATTGAAAGAAAAGCTCGACGGGCGCTCGCTAGTTTACGTCATTCGCCACGACTACAATCTGGCCCCCGTCCAGATGACACACGAACTTGAGGTGTTATCTTCGGATGAAGAAATCAGTGAGATTCTGTCCGTGCGAGAGCGTACACCGTTGCTCAAAGTCGAGTCTGTTGAGTTTGACCAAGACGGGCTGCCGTTTTCATACAACGTTGAAATGTTTCGAGCTGACCGTTATCGGTTCAAGATTAACATTTCGAACCCGAATGCTCCCAAAAAGGCGCAATCGTAATCCATAGAAAGAGCAACCATGAAAGTTTTTTGTTTAGGCGGCGCAGGAAAAATCTGTCGTGAATCAGCGTTAGACTGGGTAGAATTCGCCGCGTTTGACCAACTGACCATCGGCGACGTCAATGAAAACGCAGGCAAAGAAACCGTCGCCTGGCTCAACCACCCTCGCGTCGACTTTGTCAAAGTCGATCTAAATAACAAACAGCAAACTATCGAGGCGATGACCGGCTATGACATTGTTATGGACGGAACCACCATCTCGCTCAACGATGTCTCAACCGAGTGTATCGCCAAAGCGGGCGCCCACGGCATCAACCTCAACGGCTTCGGCGAGGAATATCAATACGACGACATCTTTCGTCAGAACGGCAAGGTCTGCGTCCCTGGGTTTGGCATGACACCGGGAACCACCAACATGATGGCGGTCCACGCGGCTGACCAGCTCGACAGCGTCGATACCGTGCGCATCAGCCACGGCGCCTTTCGCCCGATCGCCTTCTCGGCCTCTATCGCTGAAACCACGACGTATGAATACGACCCCGCCCTGCCGGGGCGCGTGGTGTTTGAAGACGGTGAGTTTAAACAGGTTCCGCCCTTCGCGCGTCCCCGCGACATCGCCTTACCGGAACCGTACGGCACGCATCCGCAATACATCATCCCTCACTCAGAGACCAAGACGCTGGCGGACTATTTAGAACCCAAGGGCGTGCGCTTGATAGAAGTGCGCGGAACGTGGCCGCCGCAAAACATGGCGCTGGTCAAAGCGCTGTATGATTATGGATTCATGCGCAACGATACAATCAAACTCAACGGCGCCGAGTTTGGCGTCATGGACGCCATCGCCGAATATTTGATCCAGTCTGAAGAAGGC
>CAZKYC010000122.1:0-9439 GCA_964556895.1 uncultured bacterium
ACGCTACGAGCAGATGGTGCGCAAGATGGTGCCGCTGGCGTTTGACAAAGGGCCGCTGCGCGCTCATTGGTTGTGGAAAAAGTATCTCTTGCCTGTCGTCCGGACGGTGAAGCCGGTCCCGCGCATCCCGGCGGTTGAAGAAGAATATTGGCTCACCAAACAGGTGATGTTGTCAGCAATGGTGTTTATGTTGGCGGCGGCGGCGGCAGGGCTGGCGACCGTGCCCATGGAAGGCTTTGACGAAACCAAGGTGAAGAAGGTATTGAAAATCCCCAACCGCTTTATTGCGCCGTTGATTGCGCCTGTCGGGTATGCGGCCGATGAACAGTTAAAGAAAACACGCCTGCCAATCGAACACATGGTTCACTATAACGAGTGGGGCCAATGAACAAAAACGGCACAGCCCTGGTCACCGGCGGCGCGAAGCGCATTGGCCGCGAGATTTCTCTCGCCCTGGCGAACCAAGGCTGGCGAATCGCGCTTCATTACAACACCTCGGGCCCAGACGCCGAAGCGCTCGCTGGCGAGATTCAAAACCAAGGGGGCGAATGTGAGTTGTTCCAGGCCGATTTAAACGATACGAAAGCGGCGCTTGGCCTGGTGACTGAGTGTTTTGAGCGATGCCCTGACTGTACTGTTTTGATTCACAACGCCTCCATCTTTGAGCGCATGCCGCTGCTTGAAACCGACGAAGCGTTGTTTGACCGCCATTTCAACATCAATTTCAAAACCCCGTTTTTTATGACCCGCGACTTCGCGCGAAACTGTAAGCAGGGCAATGTCATCAACCTGCTCGATACAAAAATCACCCAGAAATTTTCGAACTATTTCGTTTACACGCTGACCAAAAAAGCGCTGTATGAATTTACCCGCATGGCGGCCAAAGAGCTCGCGCCCGCCATTCGCGTGAACGGGGTGTGTCCGGGGTTGATCCTGCCGCCGCCTGGCGACGATGAGTCGTACATTGAGCGAATGCAGACCCGCGTCCCCTTGAAAACACGCGGCAACCCAGGCGACATCGCCTCCGCGGTGATTTTTTTGTTAGAAAACCCATTCATCACGGGCGACTGTATCTTCATCGATGGCGGCGAACATCTGCTGAAGTGACGCGAAGCAACCGGTGTTGTACCCAGGCCGTATTCCATCTATCGTGTAAAGAAAATTGCGATGACGTTGGGTTGTTTGTTTGATCCTGTAAGGAGGCGGTCGTGATTATTCGCATCAAGAACTTGCACATCCCCGCGGTGGTAGGCGTTCACGCCTGGGAACATGACGCGCCCCAGCCAGTGGTGATCAACGTCGAACTCGACTATGACGCCAGCGAAGCGGCCAAGAGCGACTCGCTTAAACACTCGGTTGATTATCAATTTGTGACACAGACCATCTCAGAAACCGTCCGCGCGACCCACTTTCATTTGTTAGAACGCATGGCCGACGAGCTGCTTGACGTGATCATGCGAGACGATCGTATCACACGCATGAAAATCGAGATCGACAAACCCAACGCGCTCGCCCTGGCCGGCTCGGTGTCGGTGTCGGCGGAGCGCAGGCGCTAATTCTTCTTGGCCCAGTCTTCGAGTTCGTCGAAGACCACGTCTTTCATGAGAATTTTGATGCAGGAAGCGATGGGAATCGCGAGCAAGAGCCCATAAAACCCCGCCACCGCCGCGCCCACCATCATCACGATAATAACCTCAATCGCGCTAAGATTTGAATCTTGGCTTTGAATGTAGGGCGTCAGGATCCACGCTTCTAAAAACTGCCCGCCTTGAAAGATCACCGTCGGCCAGATGACTACCGACCACCAAGAAAACGCCATTTCAGCGTCGCCAATGACTTCGAGATATTTAAACAATATCGCCAAGGGCCACACCAGGCCTGACGCGAAGGGTACAATGTTTAAAAAACCCGCCGCCATGCCTAACAACAGCCAATACGGCACGCCCACAATCCACCAGCCGACCGAGAGCAACGCGCCGAGAATTAACGCAATCACCAGCCGCCCGCGGATGAAACTGCTGACCGACTTGTCCATGTTTTTAACAATGTTGACGACGCGCTCGCGTTGGCTGGCTGGAATATAAATCTCGACGCTGCGCATCATGGGGTAGAAGTGCCAGGCGAAATAGAAAAAGTAAATCGGGATCAAGATCGCCGCGAGAAGCAGGTAGGTCGTTGTTCCAATCACATCGCCGACAAAACCGAGCGTACCCTTGAGCGCCCCGGTGGTGCCTTTAAAAATCGTCGCCAGCGTCGCCCACGCAGCGCTGAGAATGGAGCCGACGTTTTCTTGGGCGCGCTGTGGCAGCCCCTTTAAATGTTCGCGTACTTTCTCTTCCAGGTTATATTCATCGATAAAGACGCTGATTGTCAACAGAATGTCTTTGATGACCGATTCGCTTTGGTCGTCTTGGACCGCCTGAATATAGCCTTTGATGTTTAAGATCAAATCGCCGACCTGGTCGATCAAAATCGGAACCAACACCGCCAGCGAAATCACCATAACCAATATCAATACGATGAAGAGAATACTAATCGTTAGCGGGCGCTTCATGCGAAAGCGGGTTTCGGCGTAATCAATGATTGGGTTAAATAAATAGGCCATGCCCAGGGCGAGCAAGACCGGCATGAACACACTCTGAAGATAATACCCAAACCAAAACACGGCAAAAACCAAAATTATCCAGATCAGGTCGCGCACCGGGCGCAGTTGCCACAAGTGCATGTCAGCCCAGTTTTTGGTTGCTGGTTGGTTGTTCTGGCTCATGGCTCACCCTTGCTCATTGAATTCAATTTGCCAATGCGTAAAGTCAAACGGACGCATCGGGCCTTGTCAAGCAATTGTTCCGACTAATGAATACGAACCTTGATCGCTTTTCTTTCATTCTCTCTGAAACCACTACCGCTCGCTTGATGCGCGTATGATTGCTACTATGGCAAGAAATCCATTACGTCGAGGGCAACCAAGCATGAAAGAACTCTATGATTTCGCCTGTGAAATCGCCACCCTGGCGGGTCAGAACACATTAAAATACTTTCGCCAGTCATTTGATGTCGAAACCAAGGCTGACTCGTCTCCGGTCACCATCGCCGACCGCTCGACCGAAGAGCTATTGCGCGCTGAGATCGAAAAGCGCTTTCCTGACGATGGCATTATCGGCGAAGAATATGGCGTGAAAGAGGGCAAGACGGGCCGCCGCTGGGTTCTCGACCCCATCGACGGCACCAAGTCGTTCGTGCGCGGCTTCCCGGCCTATGGCAACCTGATCGGCGTGGTCGAAGGCGACCAGTCGATTGTGGGCGTCGTCCATTTCGCCGCGATGGGCGAAACCGTGGCCGCCTATCAGGGCGGCGGCTGTTATTACAACGGCGAGCGCTGCCAGGTTTCAACAAACGGCTCCATCATCAAAGCGACGGCGCTGAGTTCTGACTTCCGCGACTGCGTTAAGCGCTGGGGCGACAAAGCCCTGCTTCGGTTGTTTGACGAAACCGGGCTGCAACGCACCTGGGGAGACTGTTATGGCTATCTGATGGTCGCCACCGGCCGCGCGGACATCATGGTCGACGCCTATCTCCATATATGGGACGTCGCCGCCCTGGCGCCCGTGATCCAAGAAGCGGGCGGTAAATGCACAAACGTTAACGGATTATTCGACGTCAATGTCGACCATCTAATCGCCACCAATGGGTTGATTCATGACGACGTGTTACAGCTATTTCAGGCTAAATAACCGCCTATTTGGCGCTACAATATGGCCATCGAATTATTTAGGACGAGTCAAATGGCGCTGGCGCAGAAAACTGAACGCTACACACTTCAAGATTATCTCTCGTGGGACGACGACAACCGCTGGGAGATCATCGGCGGCTATGTCTATGCCATGACCCCCGCGCCAGGCTTAGACCATCAAAATATTGTGCAAAACCTATTTCGCGCATTAGATGGCAATCTCAACGATGCGCCTTGCAAGGTCTGGATTGCCCCGACCGACGTGGTGTTGTCTGACAGCGATATAGTCCAGCCCGATGTGTTCGTTGTCTGCGACCCTAAGAAGATGCGAGGCCAGCGAATCGAGGGCGCGCCCGACTTCATCGCCGAGGTGCTTAGCCCTTCGACCGCCGCCAAAGACCGCCGAGAAAAACGCGCGCTCTACGAAGCCCACGGCGTGAAAGAATATTGGCTGGTCGACCCTCAAGCGCGGTTGGTTGAACGCTACCTGCTCAAAAAAGGCAAGTACGGCCTAAGCGAAGTCATGCTGCCCGACCAGACCGTTTCGCTGCCGTCGCTCCAGGGCGTCTCCATCAACCTCATCGAACTCTTCGGCCCCGAAGCGCCCAAACCGCCCGGCAAACAACCGCCAAAGTAAATACAAATTCTTCACAGTGCAGAATGATGGGGTTAGAACCCACCTTACAAATTAACTGGAGCGCGTAACCACACGCGATTGAATCAACACGCAAGGTAATTCATTGGAAGATTATTTTTTTTTCGGCTTGGGTTTGAACATTTGACATTGTATGCCAGACGCTTCGAACACTTCCTGGGTAGGCATCTTTCGCGTCTTAAACCCCATCGCCTTGCAACCGTAGGGAAAGTTGACATCCCATGTAATTTCAAAATCAGCGCAATGATAACAATTGGGCGCGTTGGCCTTGTCTGTTTCTTCTTTGGCGCCGGGCTTGACGCCGTAGCGGCGCTTTCGGGTCTGTTCGAGGCGTTCGTGAAACTTCATCTATGACCTCTGTTTTGGGTTCTCTTATAGCATATCGGCGTTTTGAGAATCCCGCCAGAAGAGGCCCCATGTCTTGTGAGTCGAGTTTGGCTGCATACAATGCAGTCTCAGCCAAATTCTATCGATCTCGTTGACGCTCTATGCCCAAGACTTCTCAGCCCTCTCCCGCGCGCAGCGCCGCCCTTCAACTGCTCGACGCCTGCCTGACTCATGACGAAACCATGATGGAGGCGCTTGACGACATCGACGAGCCAGCCATCGACAAGCGCGACGCCGCCCTGGCGCGAGAAATCGCGCTAGGAACATGCCGCAACCTGGGGGCGGTTCGGTTTGCGCTTCGAAAACTGGCGAAAAACGTGGAGAACTTTCCGGGCGTGGTACAACGCATTCTTGAGCTCTCAGCCTACCAGTTAATGTATCTCGACCGCACCCCGGCCTACGCGGTGGTGTCAGACGCAGTCGAGCTCGCCCGCGCGGCGAGATGCGGCGGTCTGTCAAAAGCGGTGAATGGAATCTTACGCAACCTTGATCGCCAAAAAGGCGAAATGGAGTTGCCGCCGCCATCGCCTGATCTTCAGTCGTATTTGTCGATTACTCAATCTCACCCTACCTGGCTGATTGAACAGTGGCGCAGCCAAATGGGCGAAGACAACACCCGCGCCTTGTGTGAATTTAACAACACCCGCGCCCCGCTTTCGCTGCGGTTGCGCGACCGCGAGGCGGCGCTGAAGGCGCTTGACGACGCTGGCGTTGAATACGCCCTTGATGAGCGGTTTGGCGACCGGGTTGATATTCAGTCAACAACAGACGCATCGCTATTTCAGAATCCGCTTTGGACGGTTCAAGACGGCGGCGCCCAACTGGCCGCCGCCTGTGTGGGAGCGGCGCCGGGCATGCGTATCTGGGACGTTTGTTCTGCGCCCGGCGGCAAGACTTTTTTCATGGCCGACCGTATGAATAATGAAGGCGCGATCATCGCCGGCGACCGCAGCCGTAAACGCCTCAGCCGCCTGACCCGCATGCAGGCCCAAATGGGATTGAGCTGTATCGAAGCCCATGCGCTGGATGTGTTAAGCAAGCCCGTCAAATTTGATGCGCCGTTTGACGCGCTGTTGCTTGACGCGCCCTGCACGGGCTGGGGCGCGTTTCGCCGCCGGCCCGACTTGCGTTGGCGGCTTCACCCCGCCGACGCCCAGCGGCTGGCGGAAACCTCGCTTGAAATGATGGAACGGGTATGCGGCGCGGTCAAAAACGGCGGCGTGTTGGTGTATTCTACTTGTACGCTATCGCATGAAGAGAACGCGGGCGTGGTCGAAGTGTTTTTGAGCAACCACTCAGAATTTAAACGCGAGTCTGTCGCGCCGTATGTTCCCGCAGCGTTCAGCGACGCAGTCAACAGCAAGGGTGAACTCGAGTTGTTGCCCCCGGCGTGGGGATTAGACGGCGCCTTCGCCGCGAGATTGAAGAAACGATCATGATGGCAGTGATTCGCTTTTTGGTTCGCCTGGTTTGCAACGCGGCGTTTATCGCTGCGCTCTTGGTCATTCTCATGGTTGGCATGGGGCTGGGCGGGTTCTTCTTGCTTGATTACCTGATCAAAGGCGAGACGGTGGTGGCGCCCAATGTGTTGGGCATGTCAAAAGCGCGCGCGATTGAAACGCTGACCGAAAGCGAGTTGCTGGTCAAAGTGCCCATCGAAGAAGTCAGCGACGAAGACACCCCGCCGGGCATCGTCATCGAACAACGCCCGTTCCCCAACGCAGTGGTCAAAAAAGGCCGCCGTATCAGTATCAAAATCAGCAAAGGCCCGCGGCTGGCCATGATCCCCAACCTGGTCGGCCGCCCTGACAAAGAAACCGTGTATGACCTGCGCAGCGTCGACCTCCAGATTGACCAGCGCAGCAGCGTCTTCCATTCGACCCAGCCCGAGAGCATGGTGGTCGCCCAAGACCCGCTGCCCGGGGCGCGGTTGGTGCCTGAAAAGTCGATGGACATTCTGGTCAGCCTCGGCCCAAGGCCAGTCGACTATATCATGCCCAATTATATCGGCATGGATGTCAACGACATGCTCAACTCGGCCTCGAAGCCGTTTGTGTTTAGCGAAGACGAGTTTGAGTATCGCCAAACCAGCGACCCCGCCGAATGGGGCCGGGTCGTCGCCCAGCGCCCCGAACCCGGCTCGCGCATCGCCGCGGGCGAACACGTCACCTTCGCCATCGCCGCCAGTGGGCTGAGGCTGGGCGATATGCGCTATATCAACATCAAATTTGACGCGCCCCCGCTGATGGTTTACCCACGGCTGCCCGCGTTGTTGGTGTGGGACGACCAGGCCAACCTGATTGGCCTGCCGTCAGTTGTCCCGCTATTTCTTGACACTCCATACAGCCCGGTAAATATGTGGTTTCCTGTCTATGGCAACGCGGTGGTTGCGCTTTGCCGCCTGCGTGACGATTCGTCAAATCTCGACTATCAAGTCATTGAACAACGCTTTTTCCCCGCGCCGTTTTCTCCCTCTGATACACAATAACAGGCGCCGAACCAATACAATTGACAAGAAAAAAACTACCCGAGCGTTGTTTTTCCTCCCAAACATGACATACTTTATAAACTTTACAGTTTGAATACTCTATCAATTTTGTAACTAGCGGAAAATTTGATGACCGTATCTATGACCCAACGCCCCACACGAATGACCATTCTTTGTCTTTTGAAGAAGAACGGCAAGATGACCGCCAAACAAATTGGCGATCTATTGGGCGTGACTGCGATGGGTGCGCGACAACATCTGACTGCAATGGAAAAAGAGGGCGTTCTTGAATCTGAGTTCGTACGCCAAAAAGCGGGGCGCCCAGCGCTGTATTTTTCTCTCGCGCAAGAATCAGAAAAATTCTTCCCGCAACAATACAACGACCTAATCGTCAGCCTGCTTCAAACCATGGAAGAAATGGACGGCCGCGACAAGATCGGCCAGTTGCTCGAAATTCGCCGCCAGAAGTTGAAAGAACAATACGAAGGTCGAATGAACGGCGACGCCACCCCTGACCGAATTCAAACCTTAAAAGACCTTCGCGACACCGACGGTTACATGGCCGACCTGAAAGAAGGCGAAGAAGAGTTTGAGCTGGTCGAACACAACTGCCCCATCTCTCAGGTTGCGCGCGAGTTTCCTGAAGTGTGCCATCATGAGTTGGAGCTATTTAAAGAACTGATCGGCCTGCCGGTCGAGCGCGTTCATCACATGATGGACGGCGGCCACGCCTGCGTCTATAAAATCATCAAGACCAATGGTAAGAAATAACAACAGGCATTTCTCGCTTACTAAATTTCTCCTTTATAGATTTCTTTTCCCCCCCTGTCCGCCAAGCGGACTTTCCCCCTTAAAGGGAGGGCTGTTACCGCGTCGGTATTGATCTCTAGAGCGCCACTGTTCACAATGGCGGCTAAAATGCCCCTGTTGACGCGTATTGATCTGCAATAATCCCGCCATTTTTTCGTACTGTTAAACAGAAGCGTCCGCTTGTCAAACAACAGGGCAATTTGGTTTAATGCGTAGAATCTGAATTTTATCGGGTGAGTATGGAAATCTTCGAAGCGTTTATTCCCATTTTAATTATCTGTATTGTTGTAGTGGTGATTATTTTCGCCATCATTGAGTCGCAACGGCGCCAGAAAGAACTGCGCGCCTGGGCGGAAGCGAATGGCCTGCAATTTAGCGAACAAAGCAATTACCGCGTTGATGACCAGTTGCCGTTCAAATGCCTCAAACAAGGGCACAGCCGGGTCGGCTATTACTTCATCAGCGGCGAATATAAAAACTATGGGCTGTATGTGTTTGATTACCGCTATAAAACCGGCAGCGGTAAACACCAACAAACTCACCGTCTGACCGTGGTCGCGGTCGACTCATACCTGCCGCTTAAGCCGCTGTTCATCCGGCGTGAACATTTCTTTGATAAGGTAGGCGAGTTTGTCGGTTTTGATGATATCGATTTTGAATGGAAAGAATTTAGCGACGCCTATTTTGTCAAATCGTCAGACAAAAAGTGGGCGTATGATGTTATTCATCAAGAGATGATGGACTATCTGATGTTGATCCCCAAATACGAGATTCAATTTGGCGGGCCGATGATCGCGGTGTGGAACAGCCGCGTTCTCGCGGTCGATGAAATTGAGATCACCATTGACGTCGTGCATGGCATCTTGAAGCGCTTTCCTGATTACCTGGTGAGCGACCTGAAAGGAACCCAAACCTGATGGAAGTGTTAATCGGCTTCGGCGTGTGTTTCTTTTTTGGGCTGATCTGGCTGGCGGTGATGTATAACAACTTAGTGCGCGCCAACAACCATGTCAGCGAGTCGTGGTCAGATATCGACGCCGAACTCAAGCGCCGCTATGACTTGGTCCCCAATCTGGTTGAGACCGTCAAAGGCTACGCCGCCCATGAGAAGCAGCTGTTTGAAAACGTCATCAAAGCCCGCAACCAGGCGCTGGCCAACACTGGCGCCCCACGCGAACAGGCGGCTGATGAAAACGCGTTAATCGGCCAACTTACCCGCCTGTTGATGTTGGTTGAGAACTACCCCGACCTTAAAGCCAACCAAAACTTTCTCGCCTTACAACAAGAGTTGACCAACACCGAAGACCGCATCCAACGCGCACGCCGCTTTTATAATGGCAACGTGCGCGATCTTAACAACCTGATCCAA
>CAZKYC010000123.1:0-9367 GCA_964556895.1 uncultured bacterium
AACTTCACCCCTCCCCCAAGGTGGGATTCGCCGCGGCGAATGGGTGGGGGGGGGAGCCGAGTTTAGTGAACTGTTCCATTGGGCTTTCCCTCCCTCTTAATCTCTCCCCATCTTGGGAGGAGGGTGAGGCGGAATCTGTTAAAAACTAGACTAACGTTAATTCATTAGAAACTCACTGTTGTAATTTCCATTGGCCGACTTGTTGAGTGCATGTGCGTTCGACGATGTGATAGGCCGCGTTTTCTGCGAGTCTGAATGTTACAACCAAATCGTCTGGACTTGTTGAGTGTTCAACTTTTTTGTCTGTTGGATAGCCGTTTTCATCCAGCGCTGTGACGGTTAAGTCGCTACAGCCGGATAATACCAGCGCAACATTGGTTTTGTTCTTCTTGAGGCCGAACGGAAACCCGCCCATATCAGTGATACGGCCCTCTTCACGGTTGTCTACTCGAAAGCCATACGGGCGTTCGGCCGTCATGGCTTGAATCAGGATTTTTTCGGAGCGCTTAAGCGGCTTATCGTCAAGCGAGATAGCGATAATCGCGGCGTAGTCATTCTGCGAGCTGATAGTCATATCACTGAGTTGTATTTCACCCGAGTCTGAAAGAAACCCTGTCGCGCCCTGCGCCTTTGGCGAGTCGATAGTTGATACGCCGTCGCCATAGTTCCACATCAGTTCACCCGTTTGGCTGTGGACGGTTTTTTCGTCGCGGTTGATATAGGCCGACAGGTTGATTTCGGTCGATTCGTCAGGGTTGTCGCCAAAAGTTCGCACGACCCGCCCGACGTAATAGGCCAATGGGTCGACGCCATCGACGGCGCCCTCGGCGGTCTGCCCTGGCGGGACATCTTTCTGGCGAAACTCATCCAGGCTCTGCGCTTCAGATGCGCCGTTGCCTTTCATTGCGTATAGATCGTCGAGCGACAACACCTGGCGAATCACCGCATCAGCGGCCTTCACGTCGCCGCGCCGGTAAAGCAACGCATACGCCGGGAAGTTGCCCAATATCACGGGAGACGAAAGGGCAAACTTGTTCATGGTGGTGTCCCAAAACGCCCCGCCCAGCGCGAACGTATAAATCGCGTCGACATCTTGTAAGGCGCAGTAGGCGGAGGCGAGAAAGGCGTAATCCGCCCGGTATAGGTTGGGGTTGGTCCAGCCGATTTCACTGATCAGGTGGGGGTAGTTTTCGATTTGGATGAACTGAATCGGCAGCGACTCGGGACGCAGCAAGGCGGAATGGTTCTCGAATGTATGGCCGGCGCTGACGGAGTAGGAATTCGTCCCGTCGCTGCTGCTATGGCCAACGTCAAAGTAGCCATGCTTATCGATGGCGTCGCCCGCCATGTAGGTATAGCGCTCTAACGCGCCGGTCATGGATGAATCAGCGGTGTGCCAGTTGCTGGCGTAGACCAGATTTTTAGCGCCGAGGCCGTTTTTGAAATACGCAACCGTGTTTTCAAAAAAGCCGCGCTGCAGTTCAGTCAAGAATTGCGCCTGGTCGCCGACCCGCGCCTTCTTCCCGGCCCCCGCCTGTTTGACAGCGTCGGTGGTCATGTGCCATGCGTCGTAAATACCCATGCGCCCCGCGCTGGCGCTGTCGCCGGATTCACGCTGGTTGCGCCAGGCGCGAAAGCCCTCGTTAAACGATCCGTATTTTTCGATGATCCAATCGCCAAACAGTTTTTCTAATTGTTGCCAATGAACGGAGGGCACATTTTGTTTACTGAATGTCCAGAAGAACAAGTTGTCTTCGTTGAGAATCTCAATCAGCGCCACTGCTGAGTCGTCGCCCAGCGTTTTTCCACTATATGGGTTCGTCGTAGTGAGTAACTCGCGCGCCCAACTGTTGTATATTTCTTGCATTCGTTCTTGGAAGAACAACAACGCAAACGGGCGTTTGTTATTGGTTGATTCATAGCCTTCGATACCATACGAGGGCTTGATGTCAAACCACAACGGAAAATAAAAACTCAGCGATGTATAGATGCCCTCACGTTTGAGCGCTTCGACAAAATAGAACAAGTTGTCGAGTTTGGTTTGGTCGAGGCGGTCTACAATGTTGCCGTCAAATAGCGGGCTGTGATAGCGCACCATATTCACGCCGCGTTTGGCGAGAGACCGCGCCAGGTAATTGATTGACTTGCGATTTAGCCCAGCAATCGCGCTGGAGCCGTTCACCGCCCAGAAGCGCACGGGCGTCCCATCGCCGAGAACGAATGAACCGCCCTGGCGTTTGACAAAGCCGTTCACGCCCGCCTGGGGTTCATTCAAAGAGCGCAGATCGAGCAGCGCGTCGTCGGTATAGGCGTCGATGTTTGGTTCCCACGGGTAAAAGCCATCGTCCGCCATGTTAGATTTTTCGTCGGGCTTGAGTTTTCCACGCGGGATAAACGGCAGCGGCGTCAGTAGAAAACAATCAAAACAGGCGGTCAGGCTCTCGCCGACGCCGGCCAATAAACGAAGTTCAAATCCCGTGTCGCCTTGTGTGAGTTCGACCTCTCCCGCGTAGACCCAGTTGGCCCCTACGTGCTGTTGGATTTCGACGCTATCGGCTAGGGCGATGTCACGCCCCACCGTGCGCCACTCGTCGTCGCCAAAGCGCCAGCGAAAGGGGCCGTGTTTCCAAAACTTTCTCACCCAAAAGTCATAGACGCCGTCTTCGGGCACGGTAATTTCGTATGCGGCGAAGGCCTCGTCGCCGGTGCGGTTGCCGTCGTTACACAGCCAGGCGCGGCCAGAGAGCAAGTCGCGCTTGCCCTGGACGGCCCCGTTGGCGAACCAGGTGTTTCGGGGGAAGTTGTCATCGAGCGTGCGTTCCCCTTCCCACCAGATATAGTCAGTTTGTGCTGTAGCGTGAAACGATGAGACAGCGAGTATCACAAAAATCAATAACGTATGTATCAGCATAGAAACCTCAAGGAAATTCTTGGTGTTGTAGCGTTCGTCCACTATAACATAGGCCAGCGTAAAGATCAGGCCATTGGAAAGAAAGTATATCCACCGAAAAAGATTGAATGAAAACACCTGATTTTGCGTATATTGAGTATACAGTGAGCGCTTAAGTTGTTCTTGTAAGCCGATATCCAATCGGGTAGAGTGGACGCGTACACTGGAAGAACCTGGTATCTATGATGAGGTAAGGTATGGCATTGCGTTTGTTCATGATTGCGGCTTTCACAGCGGTTTGCTTACTTGGCGCAGACGCGCAAACCGTGTCTGACGACGGCGTCCCGGTGTATGAGGGAACCAACCCACGATCATTTATGAAACAGTGGTTGATGTTAGACCCAATCGACGTCGAACTCATTCGCAATGTCACCGATGAAGTTGGGAACATCCCGCGAAACCTCAACCGCCGTTCGATGAAAGCGTTTGACTATGACTTCTTACAAGACCACGGCGGCGAACCAGAGATTCAGCCCACCCAGGGCATGATGGTTACCCGTGCTGGCGCCTCATCTGAATGGAAGCTCCAAAAGTCCAACGCCGACCGCATCAACTTCGACGATATCTTTGGCCGCCAGGAATTTGTCATCGTCTACGCCTATGCGAAAATAAACGTTGAAGAGGCCACCAAAGCGATTCTGGGAATCGGCAGCGATGACCAATGTAAGTTCTGGCTCAACGGAGACATGATCTACTCCCATCGCAGCGGGCGCCAGAACATCGTCGACGACGATTACATCACCGTCGACCTGATTGAAGGCGAAAACACCCTCTTATGTAAGATCATGAACCAGGAAATAGAATGGGGCATGGTCTGCCGCTTTTTAGACAAGAGCGATATCTCTGAGATTGAATTAATCGAAGCCCAATTTGAAAGCCTGACGCCTGAGTCATATCAAGAGTTGGCGTTTATCGTTGGCGGGGTTGCCTTGACGACGGTTGTTTTGTTAGTGTTATTATTGTTTCTCGCGAAAAGCAGCCCACGGTTTTAATTTAATTTTTGACTTTCCTATAAAGGAGCCGTCCGAATGAGATTGTTAACGCATCTATTAATTCTGATTCTATGTTCAACGATTGGTTTGAGCGTAAGCGCGCAATCCTTTCAATACAAAAAAGAAACCCGGCTCATTTTTGACGCCTTAGACGAAGGCAAACACGACGACGCCATTGAACGTTTCAATCAATTTTTAGTCGATTACCCCCACGACTTAGAGTGTTACTTTGGCCTGGCGGCGGCGTATTCACTCAAAAACGATCCCCAAAAATCGTTTGAAAACATTCAACTAGCGGTCAAACACGGCTTGCCCTTTGGCCGCTTTCTGGTTGGCCCGCGCGAATGGTTTGAGAACGTATACGCCTACCAGCCCTACCAACAATTTTCTCAAGACCATCAAAATAAAAATGACGACCTGTTAGTCCATGGGCCGCTGTTGGGGTGCGTCGACCATCAATCCGCCAAGTTTTGGGTGCGCACCATGGAGGTCGCGGGCGCTACGGTCAATTTGAGTGAGACCTCCGATATGCAGACCGGCCTCAAGACTGCTTGGAGCAAGACCAAAGCCGAAGACGACTACACCGTGGTGTTGACCATCGACGGGCTGAAACCCAACACGCGCTATTACTATGAGATGTATATCAACGGCATCCAAAAGTCGCCTGTCTATTCGTTCCAAACCTTCCCTGAGCCGGGCGCGCCGTCGACATTTTCGGTAGCCTTTGGCGGCGGCGCGGGCTATACGCCGCCTCGTGAATATATGTGGACCACCATCTCTAAGCGCGACCCGTTGGCGTTTCTATTGATGGGCGACAATGTCTATATTGATAACCCGACCAGCCCCAATGTTCAAAACTATTGCTATTACCGCCGCCAGTCGCGGCCTGAATTTCGCTCTTTCGCCGCCCAGCGTTCGATCTACGCCGTCTGGGACGACCACGACTTTGTCGACAACGACCTGTGGGGCGGGCCGGAAACCTTCTCGCCCGATTGGAAAGCGCCCGTATGGACGGTCTACAAACAAAACTGGAACAACCCCGCCTATGGCGGCGGTGAAACCCAGCCCGGCTGTTGGATGTCGTACTCTATCGGCGATGTTGACTTCATCATGCTCGACAGCCGCTATTACCGCGAAGACCCCAAGACGCCCTCGCCTTCGATGCTCGGCCCCGTGCAAAAAAAATGGCTGTTCGATACACTGAAGCAATGCAAAGGCACGTTTAAAGTGATTGCCTCGCCCGTACCCTGGGCCTATGGCAGCAAACCCGGCAGCCTCGACCCCTGGCAGGGCTATAAAGAAGAACGCGAAGAAATCTTCTCGTTCATCGAAGCCAACAAAATCGATGGCGTGTTGTTGATCTCCGCCGACCGCCACCGCTCTGACATCTGGAAGATCGAACGCGAAACGGGCTATGACTTGTATGAATTTCAAAGTTCGCGTTTGACCAACATCCATCGCCACGGTCTCATGCCCGGCGCCATCATGGGCTATAACGATAAGTGTTCGTATGGGCGTATCACCTTTGACACCACCGCGCCCGACCCAACCATCGCCATGGAAATCATCAGCATCGACGATGAGCTGGTCCACAAAATGACCCTAAAACAAAGCCAGATTCGTAATAAGAAGTGAGTGAGTGAGTGAAATAACGAAACCTCAGAGAGTAATAGAGTAGGAGCGCAGCGTGCTGTGCCCGATAAGCGCCGCGATAGAGAAATTTCATCCCGATTCTTCGCGGATCGTCGAGAGACTCGCCCTCCCCCTGGTTTCAATGAGACAAAGGTCTAAAGCAGCGGACTACTCCTTCTTTGTCTCTTCAACGATCACGCTTGAGAGCAGCAGCAAGGCAATCAAGTTAGGCGCGGCCATCAGCGCGTTCATGATGTCAGAGAAATCCCAAACGAGTTTCAGTTTTGTCACTGCGCCAACCATGACGACCACTACCCATACGACGCGATAGGGAAAGACGGCCTGAATGCCGCCCAGATATTCGACGCATTTCTCGCCGTAATATCCCCAACCCAAGATGGTCGAATAGGCGAAAAAGATAAGGCTAATTGAGACAATCATGCCGCCCCAGCTCCCTGGCAAGCCCAACGAGAAAGCCTCGACGGTCAGCGAGGCGGCTTCCATGCTCGCGCTGCCGTCTCTCATCCACACGCCACTGGTTATGATGACAAGCCCTGTCATGGTACAGACGATGATGGTGTCAAGAAACGTGCCCGTCATTGAGACCAGCGCCTGTTGTTTGGGGTTGCGCGTCTTGGCAGCAGCGGCGGCGATGGGTGCGCTGCCCAGGCCTGATTCGTTTGAGAACAACCCTTTACTGACGCCAGAGCGCAGCGTTTCGATCATAACGGCGCCAAGAAAGCCGCCTGCGGCTGCGGTCGGGTTAAAGGCGTGGTAGAAGACCAGGCTTAACGCCGCTGGAATTTTATCCGCATTCAAAACCAGAATGACAACCGCGCCCGCCATATAGATGACCGCCATGAAGGGAACCAGCCATCCCGTGACCGCACCGATGCGTTTGATGCCGCCCAAGACGACCAGCGCGGTAAACACGCTGAGTAGGACGCCCGTCACCCAGGCAGGAACACTGAAGGTAACATATAGCGCGTCTGCGACCGAATTGGCCTGCACCATATTGCCGATGCCAAACGCCGCGATGGCGCCAAACAATGCAAAGATGATGCCCAGCCATTTGGCGCCGAGACCGCGTTCGAGGGCGTACATCGGCCCGCCCACCATCTCGCCTTTTTCGTCAACTACGCGATATTTGACCGCGAGGATCGCTTCGGCGTACTTGGTCGCCATGCCAAACAGGGCGGTGATCCAGATCCAAAACAGGGCGCCCGGCCCACCCACGGCGATGGCGGCGGCGATGCCGGCGATGTTGCCTGTACCAATGGTGGCGGCCAGCGCGGTCATCAGCGCCTTGAAGTGTGAGATGTCGCCTTCAGCGTCCGGGTCAGATTTACTGAATGCGATTTTCAGCGCGCCAGGCAGCGCCCAAAACTGAATGCCCTTCAGGCGAATGGTCAAAAACACGCCTGTACCAATTAACAAGATGATCAAAGGCAGTCCCCAAACATAGCCTTTGATTGTGATTAGAATTTGGCCGATATCCATTCCCAACGCTCCTCAATTTTTATTGTTATACCTAACCATTAAATGAGAATTCTAACAAGCGAAAACCAATCTGGCTATTTTCATTTCGCCAGAATTATGAAAAGATGGGTAAAGCATATTCTTTGGGGATAATAAAAATGACCAAACCAGATGTGACCCGGCGAGCCTTTATCCAATCTAGCGCAGCGGCGGCCTTGAGCGCATTGCCCGCTCCGGCGGTGACTAGCGCGGCCCAGCGGCCGCCCAATGTCGTCTTTATTATTTGCGACCAGATGCGCGGCGACTCTATGCGCTGCGTCGGCAACCGCAACGCCCGCACGCCAAACCTCGACCGCATGGCCAAAGACGGCGTCTTGTTTTCGCGCGCGTTTTGCAACAACCCGGTTTGCGTCCCGTCACGCATGGCGACCTTCGCCGGGCGTTACCCTCACCAGACGGGCCGCCTCAGCAACCGTCCCTGGAACGGCAAGGAACTGGACATGCCAAATACGCTGGGCGGGTATTTCTTAGAGCGCGGCTACCGCTGCGGCTGGGTCGGCAAGAACCATACATACGAAAAGAAAGAACTCGAAAAGTTTGACGTATTTAGCCACCGCGCGCGCGAGCCGTTTCGTAAATACTCGCGGTTTGTCCCGCCTCATTGGCATAGCCACACCCTGTGGCCGGAGAAGAAATGCCACCCGCGTAAGAACACCGACGAGGCGGTCGAGTTCATTCAGTCATCGCCCAACGGCCAGCCCTTCTTTTTGCATGTCAGTTATTTTGATCCACACCCGCCCTACATGGCGCCCGATGAATTTGTCAGCCGCTATGATTCGTCAAAACTGAATTTGCCTGCGACGGTCCCGCCCGGCAACCTCGGCAAACGCCTGGAGACCTTCGCCCGTGAGTTTGGCATGAACGAACTCAGCGACGCCGACTTCATTGAAACGCTTAAGTTTTATCACGCCTCCATTGAGTGGGGTGTTGATTACCAGGTCGGGCGGCTCCTTCAAACGCTGAAGCAGCAAGGCCTCGAAGAAGACACAGTTATCGTGTTTACCTCAGACCACGGCGACTTTATGTGCGACTATCGCCTGGTACGCAAGGGCATCTTCTTATATGACGCATTGCTTCATATACCGTTGATCTGGTATGCGCCGGGGCGTATACCAAAAGGCGCACGCACCGATGCGCTGGCGAACGGCATCGACATTTTCCCCACGCTGGTCGAATTGACCGGTGGAACCAAAGGCGAACATTTAGAAGGGCGATCCTTAGTCCCCTTCATCCACGGCGAGAGGCCAGGGCGGGATGACGCGATTTTCACCACCGGGGCGTATGGCCAAGTCGAACCAGTGAACAACCCGTCCATTGACCCAAGCGATGAAGATGACACCCCGCTTCATACGCGCGTCATGGAACAATGTATGGAGGCGACCCACGAAACGCGCATGATTCGCACCCGTGATTTTAAATTCATTCTCAATGAAGACGACCCGGCTGAACTCTATGACCTCAACGGCGGCGTCGGTGAACGGGAAAACCGGATCAGTCAATCTCGCTTCGCCACGGAGCGTCGCGATCTCGAAAAGCGCCTCAACGAATGGAGAGAACGAACCATTTAATTCTCATCTTAGGAGAATTCTTCCAGCCCAGCGGCAAGTTTTTCCTAAGTGGTTGATTCAATCGTCACGCCCTTCTTTCAACCTTGAATGAAGGGCGAGTTTTTTTATGCGTTGAAATTATTTAAGATAAGTGAATTGTTGTTGTAAGAAAATACGGCGAAAAACGATTGGCACGCCAGTTGTATAAGTAATTTAGTGGGTGCTGTAAACGATTTGAAGGCGCCACGGGTTTCGACAGGTAGTATGATCGAGTGAACTGTCGAGGCTACCGAGCAGCCTTCAGCCATCGAGGGTCGGTGTTGGCGGAGCCGATCTACGACCTTCGGAATGGGGAAGACCGGTACAAGCGGAGCTTGACCGGTCTTTTTTTGTCTATAATTAAAAATGGTTCGTCCTAAGAATCTGTACACGATTTTTATGGAAAAGGTTGATAAAATGAGTCGAGGCCCCGCAGTTCGGATTCCACAAAACATGCGCTCTGGCGAGGTCAAACCATTCTCACCATCGCACCTTCTATTGGTTGAAGGCGCGACGGCGAGAATGGTTTGAGTCTACCCCATAACCTTGTCATTCCTCAAAACGTCCAACTCATTAAATCAAAGGTATTTATAGGCCGATTCGGTCTTTTTGCTAACTTGAGTAGACATCAAATCTCCATTATGTAGATGTTTCGTTTTAAAGCCCAA
>CAZKYC010000124.1:0-9232 GCA_964556895.1 uncultured bacterium
GTTTATTCTCATTAATGTATGGCTCTAAATAATCATGAATACAATTATACAGGTTTCTAAGTTCAGATATCCATTCTTCACGTTTTTTATCCCAATCTATTACTTTCGATTCAGATTGACTCAGATTTGAAGCAAGAAATTCATCGAACACATTCTTGGGCATCGTTATTCACCTGAACAAGGATAGTTTGTATAACCTGATTATACTTTCTCCAATGAAGACAAACAACCTAGTTGTTCATTTCAGTTTCCAACTTGGAAGAACATAAGTACTTGACAAACCAGGTGGTTCTCCCCATCGTCTTAGCAACTAAATCAAGGAGAAATTCTCATGAAAAAAGTACGCGCGTTGGTGATTGGCTGCGGCGCCATCGCCCATAACTGCCACCTGCCAGGGTATGACTCTGACAAGAACTGCGAGATCGTCGCGGTCGCTGACCCCAGCCTCAAAAACCGAACATCGGCCCAAGAACAATTCACCATCGGCAAGGCCTACGCCTCCGCCGAAGACATGCTCAAACACGAGACGGCGGATTGTATCAGCATCACCTCGCCCAACGCCTTTCACGCCGAACAAGCCGTCGCCGCGCTGAAACAGGGTTTGCATGTTCAATGTGAAAAGCCGCTCTGCACCACCAAGCAGGAGATCAGCCGGATCTTACGCGCTACCAGTCAATCAGACGCGCTGTTCATGACCGCGTTCACCAACCGGTTTTATAAGGGGACCCAAAAAGCCAAGAAATTGGTCGACGCGGGCAAGATCGGCAAGCCGTATATGATCCGTGTCCGCTTCGCCCACGAAGGCCCCAAAGGCTGGATGATGTCAAAGTCGTTCTTTAACCCAAACCAGGCGGTTGGCGGCGCTTTGTTTGACATGGGCATTCACGCCATTGACCTGGCGCAGTGGCTCTATGGCCCCATCGCCAAAGTCAGCGCCATCACCGCGACGCTGCAACACAAGATCCCCATGGAAGACAACGTCATCATGCAGTTTCAATTCAAAACTGGCGCGCTGGGTTACGCCGAAGCGGGCTGGACGAGTAAGCAGGGGTTCGCCGGGGTTGAGATCATGGGCAGCGAAGCAGCGATCGTCGTCGACTACAACAAAAACACCGCCGTGCGCATCGCCGGCTCCACCGACCCGGCAGGTAACCGTAAGGAACGCGTTACAACGCTTGAGAAGAACGCCCTCGACGGCGGCTGGTCCGCCCAGATGAAGTATTTTCTACAATGCGTGCGTAAGGGCGTCATGCCTGAGTCTGACGTACACGCGGGCGCCGACGCGGTGCGGGTTGCCCTGGGCGCGTATGAGTCACATCAGAAAAACAAGATCGTCGCGGTGTAGCCGCCGCCAACTGGGTGAAGTAACCCTACGAGCCGCTGGATTTTCGCGGCACCGCGTCTTTAGGGACAGCGATAGTCTCGCCGCGGCGAAATGTCTTATGGCCTTGGGATGAGATGCTGGTAAGTTCTTTGTGTTTGTTGACCAGTTTGAATTTAAACGTAAACTCGACGGCTTCGCTAAATATTTTCGCCTGCTCTGGTGGATTATAGAAAATCTGGGCCGGGTTCTTGTCTGAACCAACCAACACCATAAACAGTTTGTCAGGGTCGTATTGAATCTTCACCGGGCCGGAGAGATACTCATCGCCGCGTTGAATCTTAGCGTCGCCTTCTAATAAGAACCGTTCCGTGGCGAGTTCATAGCGAATCGTGTTGGCGGTATAAATGGTCGTGTTGGTGCCTTCCACCAGGGTGGCCTTGGCGACTGACATGCCTTCTTTGGCGCGAAGGTTTAACACCGGCGCGTCAGAGAACGGGTCTTCGGCTTCCCACTCGGTGTCTTCGCCGATGAAGACGTCTCCGCTGTCGGTCGAGAATGAGGTTGACAAGTCTTGGGCCAACATTGGCGCGCTCGATAGAGTGATAAACAACAAAAACAGACTCGAGAATTGTAGGCTTTTCATGGGCTTGGTTTCCGCGCGCTGAGCAGCGCTTCTTTATTTTGGTTTATTTTGCGTTGAATCGGGTCAAAGTAAAGCGCGCCTTCGGGGTCGATGCGCTTTGATTTTGACGCGCCCTGTTTCCATTCATAACGGCCTAACACTTCAAACAATAACAATTGGTTGTCGAAGACCAGCGCGTCGGCCTCAACCGCCGTCTTTCCGCTTTGGACGGTAGCGCCGTCGTCGAGCTGCATCTTGCTGAATTCAGACGGCAACGAGGTTTGGTCGGTTTTGACGGCAAACTGTCCTGTTGACCCGCTGGCGGTGAACGACTGGTCATCGTCGGGTTTGCTCCACACCAGTTCAGGCGATTCGAGTAGAAAGCGTTTTTGGTCTTGGTCAAACCGCGCGTTGGGCGCGGAAACGATGATGCGTCCGCCTTGTTCGCTGAGTTGTTCAAAGCGCAGGCCTTCAAACGAGATGCCCGAATAGGCCAGGCTGGGCGGCAGCGCGCTGGGGTCGGCCACTGGGGCGTGTTCGATCCTGAGCGAGACCAGCGCGACCCAGCCCCAAAACACGGTGGGCCAGATAGAACCACGTCCGATAATCGCTGTAAGCAAGGGGAAATTCAATTGTTTCATGAACGCATTGTGGCGCCGAAGCGCGTCTAGGTCTACTCGGCCTTGCGTCGGTTTGTTTTAGCGAGGTTCAATCCTATAATTCCTCCCTGTCGTATTTGTTTTTTCCCTCATCACAGGCTCCTCTTATTAAGGGGGGGTGACGCGAAGCGTCGGGGGGATCAGGTTTATGAGTTTGATAAAGTACAAATCATCAGGCTCACAATCCCCGTCATGTTTGGGGCAACCAAGACATTGCTTTCATTCTATCCGCCTCGGCGGACAGCCCTTGAAATGTGACCGTTATCCCCCCCTGGCGGCTGATGGCGCCTTGCCCCCTTAACAAGGGGGGCGGGTTGAACAATAGATAACAGAAATCACACACGTTAGCGCGACTCGGCGAAACGTTTGGAGGACAGATTGTGTTGGATTTGAAAGTCATACGCGAGAAGCCCGAGTGGGTCGAAGAACAGCTGCGCCGCCGCGAACCGGGCGTATCCTTAGACGCGATTGTCGAGTTAGACGCCAAGCGCCGCGCGCTTCAGACCGAAACCGATGAGATGCGCTCCAACCAAAACGCGGTGACTGACCAGATCGCGGCGTTAAAGAAAAACAAAGAAGACGCCAGCGCGGTCATCGCTGAGATGAAACAACTCGCAGAACAGATCAAACAAAAGACCAACGATCTGCGCGGCCTCGAAGCCCTGTTGGATGAAAAAGTCTCAGAGCTGCCCAATATTCCCCATGAGTCGGTCCCGACCGATATGGACAAGGCCAACAACCAGGTGGTGCGCACCTACGGAGAAGTTCCGACTTTTTCATTCGAACTCAAAAACCACCTCGAACTGGGCAAGGCGCTCAACCTGTTTGATTTTGAGCGCGGCGCCAAGATCACCGGCTCACATTTTCCGCTCTATTGGGGCCTGGGCGCGCAGCTTGAATGGGCGCTGCTCAATTTCTTTCGCGAACACAACCAAAAGCGCGGTTATTCGCCTGTCGTCCCGCCGCTGTTGCTCAACCGTGACGCCACCTTCGCGTCGGGCAACCTGCCCAAGTTTGAAGACCAACTTTATAAATGCAAAGACGACCCGTTTTATTTATTGCCGACCAGCGAAGTGCCGCTGACCAGCATGTTTCGCGACGAGATTTTGAGTGAAGACGACTTGCCGCTGAAATACACCTCGGTGACGCCCTGTTTCCGCCGCGAAGCGGGCGCCCACGGCGCCGAAGAGCGCGGCCTGGTGCGCATGCACCAATTCAACAAATGCGAGATGTACAAATACACCACCCCAGAGACGTCGTATGACGAGCTCGAAGCGCTGGTCAAAGACGCCGAACACATTTTGGAAGAACTGGGGCTGCATTATCAAACCATGCTGTTGGTCACGGGCGATATCGGCAACCAGTCGGCCAAGACCTATGACATTGAAGTGTGGCTGCCGGGCCAAAACGCCCATTATGAAGTTTCGTCATGCAGCAACTGTGAAGACTATCAGGGCCGCCGCGGCAACATTCGCTACCGCCCCAAAGACGGCGGAAAGCCGCGTTTCGTTCATACACTGAATGGCTCCGGCCTGGCGACGCCGCGCCTGATGATCGCCATTCTTGAGAACAACCAACAAGAAGACGGATCGGTGGTGGTGCCTGAGGCGCTGCGCCCCTACATGGGCGGGATTGAAGTGTTAGAGCCACAGAAGTAGGCGAATTTCAGTTACTGTTTGCGGACAAAATTCGTACAATTCGATACGCTTATTGGTTCAGGCGCGGTTTAGCGTCTCGCAAGGATACGAAAGTAGGGGCGCGGTCGCCGCGGCGAACAGCCCGACAGCAATTAAAAAAACCTCCACCACCCCCCCCCTTAATAAGGGGGGGGCGCGAAGCGCCGGGGGGATTGATTTGTAAGGGTGGATTCTAAATCCACCAATAAAAACGTAAACGAGTTGTCTATGTTACGAACAGCGTCATTCACATGTTGCGCATTTTTGCTTTCAATTTCGATGGCGGCCGCCCAGCCCTATGATATCAAAAATATTTTCAAACAAGGCGCGGTCACTTACTTGACGCTTGATACCTACATTCAAGGCGCCATGCAGAGCCAGGCGGGCTCGTTCCCCATTGAAGCCACCAACAGCGGGCTGTTTCGCTTTGAGATCGGCAACGTGCTTTCAACGGGCGCCGCCTGTAATGTCAAACTTGAAAAGATGGAAATGTACGCCCCCATGGCGGGCCACCGCGAGCCGCTTGATATGATCCCTATATTGGCGAAAGAAGACGCCTCATTTGACATCGCCATGAAGCCCAACGGCGAAGTGGTCAAAAACTCGAAATTGGCCGACTTTGGGCAGTCGATCCCTGGCATGGAAAACGTCGGCCTGTCGCCGATTCAGATTCGTCCTTACATGCGCCTGCCTAACCAACCCGCGAAGATTAACGACGCCTGGACGGAAAGCTGGGTTGTGCCTTACCTTCAAGGCTCCAAACCGATCATTGCCTACGCGACCTACACACTACGAAAAATTGAAGAGCGCGAGGGCGTGCGCACCGCCGTCATCGAAAGCGAAACGAGCATCAACGCCCAAGACGTGAAGTTTGACCCGGTCAAAAGCGAAGAAGACGGCCCCGCCCAGATTCAGCTCACGCTGAATTACAAAACCTATTCCATGAACGGGACGGGCGAATGGTTGTTTGATATCAAAAAAGGCCGCCTGGTTTCAATGACCGACGACACTAAGACCACCATCGAAATGAGCGGCGAGTCAAACCTGGGCGGCATGTCGTTCCCCACCGAATACACCATGATCACCCGGGTGAGAAATACCGGCGTGAGCCATGACGCCATGCCCGAATGGAAAGGCGCGGCCCCGGTCGAATGATGACTTCCGCTGTCTACCCGCGCGTTACGGTTTTTGTTTGTTCTCTCTTCTTATTGGCGGTCTTGGTTTTGAATGCTGGCTCAGACGCTGACATTGGCCGCGACAATACCAACGCGTTTTTATTGTCAAACCAGGGCGAGTTGTTTTATCCACAGGGCGCCAATGTGGGTTATCTTTTAAAGAAATCCGTATCCCCTCGCGCCCTTGATTCCACTCTTGCCATGCTGGCCGAGGCGGGCGTCAATACCTTGAGGGTCAACCTCCAAGACGCGCTTGACGACGGCGCGCCGTTGAGTGAGATGCTCACACGAAACGGATTATTTCAAGACGAGGTGATCAAACGCTTTGACGCGCTGCTCACGGCGGCAAAAAAACACAACCAATACGTCGCGCCCATCCTGTTCGATCTTCAGTCCATGCAACAACAATGGGACGCGTCGCCCTTCAACTCGGCCAACGGAGGCCCCTGCGGCGCCATTCGCGGGTTCTTCGCCAAGCCGATGGTGCGCCTGCAATCCCTAAACCGCGCCGCCCAAATCATTGAGCGCTTTCAAGGGCGCAACATCCTCGCCTGGGAACTGGCGCGCGGGGCCAACATCTGGGACGCCGACATTCGCCCAGACGCCCAACTTCAACGCGACGTCATGTTGTGGATGAATCTCCTGCTCGACCGGGTCGTTCAGGTCAACCGCGACCAACACCTGACCGCCGTGTCGTTTTATCCAAACACGCTTCCATACGAACTGATGGAATTTTTTGACGTATTGTTTGTTCATTTTCGGTCAAAAGCCCCGGTTCTTGCGGCGGATAGCATGGATAATTTTCTACAAGAATGTCGAAAGTCGCGCCGCCCGGTCTTTATCAGCGAAGCGGTGTGGAACGCCAAACCCGCCAAACGCGACCTGTTTGTTCACACGGTCTATTGGTCGTCGCTGACGCTAAATAGCGGCGTGTTTCTTTCGCCGCTTGAGCGCGACGGGCAGTATGATTTTTCGAGTTTTGACCTGTTGCTCGCCAAGGCGCGCCAGGCGTTCATGCCGTTTTTGGATTTCACCGGCCCGGCGCGCCCGCCGTCCCGCGCGCCTGTTCAGGTTATGCCTCAAGACCAATACATCCACATTGAGAACATCGTCGGCGCCGACCGCCTCTTCTGGCTATTCACCCGCCAGCCGGGCGAGAGCAAAGCCCAACTCAATCTACAAACCATTGAAGGCGTCTATGACTTACAGTGGTTTGACATCGAAAATCTTGAGCCGTATGAACGCAAGCGGTTTACTCTTCTGCGCCGCGAATTAGCAATAGAAACCCCGCCATTTGAACAAAGCATTTTTGGGGTGTTGCGCCTGATCAAAAAAGGCGAAGTAAAAACAAAAAACGAGCCGCCAGCGCCCAATCAATCTGGCGCCAGCGCCCCGTCGCTTAGGGAAAACTGACCGGCTATTTGACCAGCGCGTGAAATGCGCCCTGGAAGCCGTTGGATGAAATCGACAACGCGAGATAGATCAGGCCTGCACTGATCACAACGCCTATGCCCAGCCAAATCCATGTGCGTTGTACCTGATGGCTCCGGTTGGATTGGCTCTTTTCCTTGAGAGAATTGAGCATCTTGTCCATCCGCGCTGTATACTCATCAACGGTAGCCGTGGTTTCGTCGGGTGTATGAGTTGTTTCAGTCATGATAATACCTCCGTCAATGATCTGTTCATATTGTAGCAATAGATTGGTAAAATGACAAAATAATTTATAGTTTTTTCACCCATAAATGCAATTGTTAAGTCGTTTTATGCGATAATGGGCAGCAAGAACCCTCATACTATGGATCAATCGCTGCACGTTGGCTGCAATATCTGCTTGATTTGGTGTATCTTAGGCCTATGAATTGCCAGAATGAAACTGTGCTCAATGAAGACCATAAGCCCAACCGTTGGCTGTCGGCGTTTATGGTTGCGGTGGTATTGATTAGCGCCTTTGCGGCGGGGTTGTTCCCCATTCGCGGCAGCAACGACCCTTGGTGGCATATCAAAACCGGTCAGGTGTTGTGGCAGCATTTTGAAGAGAACGGCTTCAATTTTCCTGAACATGACGCGTTTACCTACACTGGCGAAGAGACCAAATGGGTGAACCACGAATGGCTCAGCCAAGTGGTGTTTTACGCGATCTTCAAACTGGGCGGCGGCGAACCGGGCGGGCTTCAGGCGCTGATCGCGTTTAAGTCGCTGATGTTGGCGGCAACATACTTTGGCCTGGCGTGGTTTATTCGCCGCGTGGGCGTCGATTGGCCGTTGGCGTGTCTGGGCGCGATTGTCGCCCTGCTGGCGGGGCAACACCACCTCTTTTTGCGTCCGCCTTTCTTCACTTACTTCTTCATCGTCTTGTTCATGCACCTGCTGTTAAACATGCAGCGCAGCCGATATTCAGCCTTTAGCGCGGTCGCCATTGTCATCGCCGAGATCGTGTGGATCAACCTGCACGGCGGCGCTTTGATCGGCATAGTTCTCACTTTCTTCTGGATGATGCAAGAAGCCTGGTTTTGTTTCTATGACTGGATTCGCAACGCGGCAGACTCCCCCGAACGCCGGCTCGGTCTCAGCGCGGGCGTCTTTATCGCCGTCAGCGCGGCGTCATTTCTCACGCCCTATACCTATCACATCCACCTGTTGCCGTTTCATGTGACCGGCGATGAATTTCTGGTGCGCAGCATCGGCGAGATGCGCCCGCCCGATCTGTCTCAGTTTCAGGCCCACTATTGGCTGTTGTTGGGTCTGTTGTTCGCCCCGCTGTTAAACCTGAGGCGTATCTCTCTCTATGAAGGCGTGACCGTCTTCTTCTTTTCACACCAGGCGTTGAACCACATGCGCCATCTGCCGCTGTTTGCGCTGTTCGCGGCGCCGACCGTATTCGCCGCCGTCTATCACGCCCGTAACCACCTGATGAACGCTATTCAAAACGGCGAACATCAAGGCCATATTCATTCACTGGCCCGGCGTTTGATTTCATTGATCCTCAACCTACGCATTGATATTTTGGTTGTATTGGTGTTGTTTAGTTATCAATACGGGACCATCTGGCGGGCCAACGCTTATAGCCTTCAAACCTATCTTGACACCGGGTATGACAAAACTCGCTACCCCGTCAAAGCGGTGAACTTTTTGATTCGCAACAACGTGCCCGGCCCCATGTTTAACCACGACAATTTCGCGGGGTATCTCATCTACCGCCTGTCGCCCGAACATCTCAAACTGTTCACTGACAGTCGCTATGACCTGTGGGGCAGCCGATACGCCAAAGAAGAAATCGCAGTGTATGGCGCCATGGGCTGGCCGTTTGGCGCTTACAGCGACAACGGCGATTGGGCCCAATTCAAAGACGCCTGGACCCGCGAATCGTTGGAGCCGTTTGCCAATGACCCAGCCTTTATGCAGCAGTTTTCAGAATTTCGCGAGTGGTGGAACAGCGGCGAGGTGTATTGGCAGTGGGCCCTCGATAAATACAACGCCAGTTTCATCATCACCTATTCACATCCGGTTGAATACCCCATCTACCAGATTCTTCAGGACGAGTTTTTGGGATGGTTTAAAGTCTTTGACCAGGACGGCTACGCCATCTTCTTGCGCGACGCTCCTCAAAACCAGGCGCTAATCGAACAACATGCGCTCCAGTTCCGCGACAAGATCAAAAAAGAATAAATAAGGCTCATCCGGGATTTGGATACGTTCTCTCAAATTGAAATATAAATTTCCAGACACCATCTCAAGGATGATTTTTTTATCGTTGTATTTGGCATGGGTACAACTCT
>CAZKYC010000125.1:0-9016 GCA_964556895.1 uncultured bacterium
TGAAAATAGAATATTGTTTCATGGCTTGCTCCGTGGTCTAAACTATAGGGTTTGATTTGGTCGAATTCAATCTAACACGAATCCGCGAGAATTACTGGTTTCTCGAAATAGCGCGGTGGCTGTTGTATTCAGCCAAGAGCCTGCTATACTAGACAATCGAAAGGTGGGACTTCTGTCCCGCCTTTTTTGCGTAACTTTTCTTGCCATCTCATTCATTTCTCCGAACAGGGTTTGAGGCATTAACGAAAAGGCTGAGGGCGGTTACGCACCGATTCCTGTTGGAGCCGAGCGCATGTCGAAAGAAGTGTTGGACATTATCAATCGGATTAGCCTGGAACGGAACATCCCCGTTCAAACGCTCCAGGACGCGCTAGAAGCCGCGCTGATTTCCGCTTCAAAAAAAATGCTTCCCGACGACGTCGAGGTGGTCGAAGCCGAACTTGACCGAGAAAGCGGCGAGTTTCGCATCTACGCCAACATGGAAGTCGTCGAAGAACTCGAAGACCAATTCACCCAGATTCCACTTGAAGAAGCGAGGGAATACGTCGAAGACGTCTCGCCGGGCGAGTTTTTGGTTATCGACGTGACCCCTGAAGACTTTGGCCGCATCGCCGCCCAAAGCGCGAAACAAGTGATCACCCAGCGCATTCGCGAGGCTGAACGCGAGATCGTTTTTGATAAATACAAAAACCGGACGGGCGACCTGGTTGTCGGTACTGTCCAACGCTATGAAAAAGGCAACGTTATTGTTGATTTGGGCAACGCCGAGGCGGTCTTGCCCAACCGCGAACAACCCCAGGGCGAGCGCTACCGTTTTGGCGATCGCGTCAAAGCCATCATCGCCGATATTCGTAAATCATCGAAGGACGCCCAAATTATTTTGTCGCGAAATTCTGCTGAATTGGTGTTGAAACTCTTCGAGCAAGAAGTCGCCGAGATCAAAGACGGCATCGTCTCGATTCGTCTCATCGCCCGCGAACCAGGCAAGCGCACTAAGATTGCGGTGCTCTCATCCGACAGCGATGTCGACCCGGTCGGCGCCTGCGTCGGCATGAAAGGTTCGCGTGTTCAGATGGTGGTCCAGGAGTTGCGCGGCGAGCGTATTGATATTATTGAATACAGCGACGACCGCCAGCGTTTTGTCGCCAATTCGATGAAGCCCGCCAATATTGAAAGCGTTGAACTCGACAACAATAATGACCGCGCCCTGTTGGTCGTCCAAGACGATGAACTGGCGCTGGCGATCGGCAAGAACGGCCTCAACGCGAAACTGGCGTCTCAATTGACCGGCTGCGAGATCGACATTATTACCGAATCTCAGCTGAATGAGCGCGAGATGCAAGCCAAAAAGGAACTGGCTTCGATTCCCTCTCTCATCGAAGAAAACAAATTAATTGACGCATTATTGGTGAAAGGCATCATCAGTCGCCACGACATTCTCAACGCCGGCGTCGAAACTCTCGCCGAAATTGACGGCATCGACGAAGAACTCGCCGAGAAGATTATCAAAGAGGCTAAAAACGTCTCAGGCCCTCAAGCCGGTGGGTCTGAAGATGTTGAGGCCGAGAGTTCTGATGACTCCAAAACGGGCAGCGAAGAGGCTGCCGAAGAAGACGCCGAAGAAGACGCCGAAGAACGTGAAGAAGAAACTCCCGTTGCGTAACAAATGGGAGATGATAACTCCCCTATGGGGAAGGAGCGCTTATGAGGATCAACCAGATCTCCCGAAAACACGGCATCGACAACAAGGACATCTTGGAATATCTCGAATCGATTGGGATGCCGGGAAAGAGCCACAGTTCCTCGCTAGACGACGGGACCCTAGATCTCTTGTTGCAACATTTCGGGAAACCCTCTGAGCCTCAAAAAGAAGAAACGCCAAAAGACAGCAAGCGGTTCGCCCGTATTCGCCGCCCCAAGGGCTGGAAGCCGACTGAAGACAAGCCCGAAGAACCAGAAGAGGAAAAAGAAACTCCAGCCGTAGCCGCCCAGGCGCCGACTGCTATAAGAACGCCTGCGTTTGTGGAAGCGCCTCGGCCAGAAACGGCTGATGAGAATAAAGAGGCGGCGAAAAAAGACGGCAAGAAATCGGCAAAAAAGAAAAAACAACCTGCTGAGAAGAAACAAAAACACAAAACCATTCAGCTCGAGCCTAAAGTTCAGCCCGGAGCGGAGCCAGAAATTATTATTGAAGCGCCAGAAATCACCAGCGAAGAAGTAGTCGTCGATGACAAGAAGCCGGTCCCTGGGGCTGATGTTGAAACCAAAACCCCGACGGACCCGGAAGAAGTTATTCGGCGCGAGATTCAGAAACTCAAACAAAAACAAAAGAAGGCCAGCGAAGCCTCAGAGCCCAAAAAAGACCAAGGAGGCGGGCGCCGTCCTCAGCGCCGCCACCAACAGCCCGCTGGGCGTACCAGCCGGGGGAAACGCGCCTGGAAGCGGGAAAAACGCGAACGTCTCGAACAACAAATGGCGGCTGAAGAACAACGGCAACAACGCGACCTTACGGTTCTAAAGGTTCACGAGGCGACCACCTTGGCCGATATCGCCAATGGGTTGGGGATTGACGCCAATGAACTGATCGGCAAGTTGATCTCACTCGGTGTGATGGCCGCGATAAACCAGCGACTTGACGAAGACACCATTCAAATTATTGCGGACGAATATGGCTTTGAGGTCGAAAAGGTCGACCTCTCTGGCATCGATGTATTCACTCAAATGTGGGAAAACGACGTCGTTGAAGAACGGCGAATCAAGCGTCCGCCGGTTGTTACCATCATGGGCCACGTCGACCACGGCAAGACCAAACTGCTCGACGCGGTTCGCAAGACCGACGTGGTGTCTCAAGAAGCCGGCGGCATCACCCAACACATCGGCGCCTATCATGTTCAAACCAAGGCGGGCGAAGTGGTCTTTCTCGACACCCCAGGCCACGCCGCGTTTACCGCCATGCGCGCGCGCGGCGCGATGGTGACTGACATCGTTATTTTGGTGGTTTCAGCGGTTGAAGGCGTTATGCCCCAGACCATTGAGGCGTTAGACCACGCGAGTGCTGCTGGTGTCCCAATTATTGTCGCAATTAACAAGATTGATCTTGAAAACTCCAACATTGACCGCGTCAAGAAACAGCTTTCAGAGAAAAACCTTCTCGCTGAAGACTGGGGCGGCAATACAATTATGGCGCCCATCTCAGCGATTACCCGCGACGGCATCAGCGACCTGCTTGAATCGGTCATTCTTCAATCAGAAATGATGGAGTTAAAAGCCGACCCCGAATGCCGCGGCAGAGGCGCCATCGTTGAAGGCCGCCTCGAACAAGGACGCGGCGCGGTCGCGACGCTCCTGGTTCAACAGGGGACATTGCGCGTCGGCGACCCGTTTGTTTCGGGCGTTTATTCTGGCCGGGTTCGCGCCATGATGAACGACAAGGGCGAGCCGATTGAAGAAGCCGGCCCGTCGATGCCGGTTGAGATTCTTGGCCTCGAAAAAGTGCCAAACGCGGGCGACCCGTTCCAGGTGGTTAGCGATGACTCTCAAGCGAAACAGATCAGCGCCCGCCTGATGCAGATTCAGCGCGAACGCGAAATGCGCCAACAACATAAGGTCACCCTCGAAGACTTACATAAACAGATCGAATCGGGCGAAGTCAAAGACCTGCGCGTCATCGTCAAGGGCGACGTTCACGGTTCGGTCGACGCCCTGTGCGACAGTTTGGTAAAGATTGAGAGCGAGAAGGTGCGTGTTGAGGTTCTTCATAGCGGCGTTGGCGCGATTTCAGAGTCAGACATTATGTTGGCTTCGGCGTCAAACGCGGTCATTATCGGCTTTAACGTTCAGCCCAACCCCAAAGTGCGCGACCTGGCCAAACAAGAACACGTTGATATCAATACCTACCGCGTCATTTATGAAGTGGTCGAAGACATCAAAAAGGCCATGACCGGCATGCTCGACAAGACCTTTGTCGAAAAGATCATGGGACGCGGCGAGATTCGAGAAGTGTTTCGCCTGTCAAAGGGCCTTTCGATTGCTGGTTCCTATGTACAAGAAGGCTTGCTGAAACGAAACGCGCCGTGCCGCCTCTTGCGCGACTCGGTTATCGTCCACGAAGGCAAACTCACTTCGCTCAAGCGCTTTAAAGAAGACGCCCGCGAGGTGAAATCCGGTATGGAATGCGGCGTTGGCTTTGAGCGCTTTAACGATGTTCGCGTCGGCGACGTCGTCGAATGTTACCAGGTCGAAGAGGTCGCGCCGACGCTATAATGAACTCATAGGCCTGAAGTGGCTGAAACCCGTCATGGTTGTTGGAGTGTTAGAAGTTTCTTTTCGCCTGCCGGACTCCGGTTCCCTCAAAGACAAGCGGCATGTCGTCAGGAGCCTCAAAGACCGAATCCGAAACCGCTATAACGTCTCGGTCGCTGAGACCGAAGGCCATCAGACCTGGCGCACCTGCACGCTGGCGTTCGCCGCGGTGGCGGGCCAACAAGCCGTGATTGAACGAGATTTTGATACGATTATCAGTTTGATCGAGAGCCGTCCAGAAATCGACCATATCGAAGCGTGGACGGAATATTATTAAACGATTTCAGGCAGACCATCTTTATCGAGCGTAGCGAAAGCGACCGAAGCGGAGAGAGGGCGAGTCTCCCGACGAGCCGAGGAATAACGATGCGCCGTCTTGCAATCGCGGCTCGCCAGGAGGTTTGCCCTCTCCGGTATTAAGAGAGTGCCGCGTCGGCCTTTGGCCGCCTCGCGAAGACACGATACCATAATATATTTTAAGCGCAGTTTCCGTGAAAAAAGATTAAACAATGACGCAGAAAAAGACCTATCGCATCCATCAGATCAACCGCCAGTTGCGCGAAGAAATCGCGTCGATTCTTCTGACTGAGATGCAGGACGAAGTCTTACACGGCCTGACGGTGACCGAAGTTCGAGCGTCAAGAGACCTTAGTTACGCGATTGTGTTTACTACGGCCCATCGCGGCTCAGATTATCAACAGGCCATCGAGTCTTGTCAAAAGGCCGCTGGCTATATTCGGCGCATACTGTTTGGGCGTTTGCATCTGAGAAAAGTGCCGCACCTTGAGTTTCGCTATGACGACTCGCTCGACAAGGCGGAAAAGATTTTTGAACATCTCCATCATCTGGATATCCCGCCCGATGATGAACAAGAGGACGATAGAGTTGAATAAGAAAGCCCTGATTACCGGTGTGTTAAATGTCAATAAACCCAGCGGCATGACCTCTCATGACGTGGTTGACCGCATTCGGCGCGCCGCCAAAATGAAACAAGTGGGACATACGGGGACGCTTGACCCCATGGCGACCGGCGTGTTGCCGATCTGTGTGGGCCGCGCCACAAAGATTCAACAGTTTCTCATCGCCCAAGACAAAGAATATGACGTTAAAATGGAGGTCGGCCTGATCACCGACAGCCAAGACCGTACGGGCGAAGTAATTGAAGAACGCCCCATGCCCGATTTGTCGCGCGAGAACCTTGAACAGACCCTCGAAAAATTTGCGGGAGAAATTTTACAGACTCCGCCCATGATCTCCGCCAAACACCACAAGGGTAAACGTCTCTATGAACTGGCGCGTCAAGGGGTTGAGGTCAAGCGTGATCCTTGTAAGATTGTCATTCACAAATTAGACTTAACGGATGTTCGGCCGCCGTTCGTCCATTTTTTGGTGACGTGCAGCAAAGGCACCTACATTCGCACGCTTTGCCATGACATCGGCGAAGCGATGAACAGCGGCGCTGTGATGGCCGGACTCAGCCGGTTGCGGTGCGGGCGCTTTCATATCGACCAGTCGGTTGACCTGGCTGACCTTAAAACGCCCGACGATGTCGCCGCCAACCTGTTTGACCTAAACCAGGCGCTTGATTCGATGCCCTCGGTGATGGTTGGTACAGAAGGCAAGACTTCGATGTTTTGTGGACGGACCTTGGCGGGGGGGGCGATAACCAGGCGCGTCGGCGAATTTACCAGCGGCGCGTTTATTCGCGTCACCAGTCGCGACGGTTCATTGATCGGGGTCGGAGAGGCGCTGATGGCGTCTGACCAACTCGACTCGCTGGCGGGCAATTTACGCGTAATCAAACCGGTGAAAGTTTTTCACTCGGCTTAACCTGTTAGATTTGGAGGAGGTGAGACATTGTCTATCACCGCTGTCAAAAAGACCGAATTGATTAAAGATTATAAGGTGCATGACACCGACACCGGCTCAGCCGAAGTGCAGATCGCGATTTTGACCGAAAAGATCAAAAACTTGACTGAACACTTCAAGACCCACAAAAAAGACCACCACTCGCGTCGTGGTCTGATTAAAATGGTCAGTCGCCGCCGTCGGTTGTTAGACTATTTAAAAGTAAATCAAGTCAATCGCTACCGCGAATTGATTAACCGCTTAGGCCTACGCCGCTAACCCAGCTGCGCAGCGCCGGGCGAAATGGAGTTCGGGGACGGAATCAATGAGACGGAGGCCGTAGTGTATCCTCAACACCCCGATTAGGAGGTTGAAGGTTGGCGACAACCTTCAACCTCCTAGTCAGGGTGATGATGGAACGGCGTCCGTCTTTGCCGTACCTGCCTCATTTAGGGGCGCGTACCATTCTGCGTTTGCGTCTGTCTAACGCAGAGAAAGTTCCATTCCAGTTCTTCCTTTCACTGGCGCTTACCGCACTTACTTTCACAAACGGTCTAGCGTTTGCCAAGCGGAAATTGAAAGGGAGACTTACATGTCTGAAGTCACACAAGTATCAAGAGAGATCGCCGGACGCATGATGACGATCGAAACCGGACGCATGGCCAAACAGGCCGGCGGCTCGGTCACTGTACAATACGGCGACACCGTCGTATTGGCCTGCGCTACCATGGCGCAAGAAGCCCGGGAAGGCCAAGATTTCTTCCCCCTTACCGTAGATTACCGCGAACCCTATTACGCAGCGGGCCGCTTTCCCGGCGGGTTTTTCAAACGCGAAGCGCGTCCATCCGACCGTGAGACATTGACCTCGCGCTGCATCGACCGCCCCATGCGTCCGCTGTTTCCTGACGGCTTCAAAAACGAAGTCCAGGTGCTGCTAAAGGTGCTATCTTACGATGGCGAAAATGAATCCGACGTCGTTGGTATGGTCGCAGCCTTCGCGGCAGTTGAAATTTCTGAGATCCCCTTCACGGGGCCGTTGGGCGCGGTGCGTATCGGACGCATCAATGGCGAATTGGTCGCCAACCCCACCCTGGACCGACTGCCTGACAGTTCGATGAACCTGACGATTGCCGGGTCTGCCAACGCCATTATGATGGTCGAGGGCGGCGCTAAAGAAGAGCCAGAAGAGGTCATGCTTGACGCCTTCGAACTCGCCCAGTCAGTCATTCGCGACATCTGCGACATGCTGACTGAGTTGCACAGTAAGTGCGGTAAGGAAAAGTATGTCTTTGAAGCGCCCCAACAGGATGTAGGCATCAAAAACTGGTTGCGTGAACTGGCCGAAGGCCGCATTCGCGAAGCCAGTATGATGGGCGACAAACACGAACGCCAAGCCGCGCTGAAGGTGATTCTCGACGAAGTCAAAGAGACCATCATCGCAGGATTGACCACCGATGTGCAGAACGCCGAAGCGGCTGGCGATGAAGACGCCGTTACGGCGGTGAAAGAACGCCTCGCCAAAGCGCCGAAAGAAATCAGCGGCATCTTCCATGACCTCGAAAAAGAGACCATGCGCAACCGCGTTCTTGACGAGGGCGTGCGTAGCGACGGACGCGGTCTCGACCAGATTCGCCCTATTACTTGCGAAACGGGAATCGTTCCTCGCGCCCACGGTTCGGCGTTGTTTACCCGTGGACAAACCCAGGCATTGGTCATCACAACGCTGGGCACGGTTTCCGACGAACAAAAAGTCGACAACCTGGTGGAAGAATACTACAAAAAATTCTTCCTTCATTACCTCTTCCCGCCGTTCTGCGTAGGCGAGACCCGCCCCATGCGCGGCCCGGGCCGTCGTGAAATCGGTCACGGAGCACTCGCCGAACGCGCGTTAGAACCCATGCTGCCAGACCATGAGACGTTTCCATACACGATTCGCATCGTCTCCGACATTCTCGAATCCAACGGTTCGTCGTCGATGGCGAGCGTGTGCGGCGGTTCGCTCGCTATGATGGACGCGGGCGTGCCGACCAAGGCTCCTGTCGCAGGCATTGCCATGGGGCTCATCTCAGACGGCAGCCGCTTCGCGGTGTTGTCTGACATTCTGGGCGTCGAAGACCACCTCGGCGACATGGACTTTAAAGTCACTGGGACGCGCAACGGCATCACCGCGTTTCAGATGGACCTCAAAATCGAAGGCATCACCCGTGAGATTATGGCCAAGGCGCTCGAACAGGCCAAACAAGGCCGTCAACACATCCTTGATAAGATGGCTGAAACGCTTGAGGCGCCGCGCGGTGAACTGCGCTCCTTCGCGCCGCGTATCCAGACTATGTCGATTGCAATCGATAAGATTCGCGACGTCATTGGGCCGAGCGGCAAGATGATTCGTAAGATCATCGCCGAGACTGGCGCTAAGATCGACATCGACGATGACGGCAAGGTCATCATCGCGTCGACCGACGAAGAAGCGGGACGAAAGGCGCGCGAGTGGGTCGATTATCTCACCCAAGAGGTCGAAGTGGGCCGCGTCTATAAAGGCAAGGTCACCCGCATTACCAACTTCGGCTGTTTTGTTGAAGTGTTGCCGGGGCAGGAAGGCCTGGTGCATATTTCCGAGCTCGAGCCGCGCCGTGTCGAGTCAGTCACTGACGTGGTCTCAGAAGGCGACGAGATTGAAGTTAAAGTCGTCGAGATTGATGAATTTGGCCGCATCAATCTCAGCAAGAAAGAAGCCGACCGCGACGCAGGCCGCATCTCGCAGGATGCGGGTCGTAGCGAAGATCGCCCAAGCGGCGGCGACCGTGGCGGACGCCGATTCCTCGGGCGCGAGAGTAAGGAAACCCTGCTTGGCCAAAAAGGGGCCGTC
>CAZKYC010000126.1:0-8992 GCA_964556895.1 uncultured bacterium
CACTGAAGCGAGCAGAGTTGTACCCATGCCAAATACAACGAAAAAAATCATCCTTATTCAGTTGTGTCAGGGTCGGTTTCTTTGCCAGAAAGAAAGTCTTCGGCCGTTTGAAGCAATCTTGATTGGGTCAAATCGTAGGCTTGTTGAAAACGCTCAGGACCAGTTTGGTCGTAATGAAAGCGGCCGCTGAGGATGGATTGTTCGATTTCACGCGCTACGGCGACCATGAGTTTGGCGCCGATGATCTCGCTTTTGGTTTTGATGCGGACGACGGTCTCGTGCAGCGACTTTTTGTGGCGTTTGTTAAAGGCGTCGTCGACTTCTTTCAGCATGGCCGGGACGTCGCTCAAATAGGATTTCACTAATTGAGGGACAAAGTCTGATCCGGTTTCTTTTTCTAGCAGGTGTAGGTTCCACAACACATGTTTGTCGACTGGTTCTAAGATTTCCAATTCTTCTGGTAATTCAGAAATACGGTCAAACAGGTCGCCTTGATCGTCTTCATCGTGTAAGAACGAGAGTTGTTCTTGATTGGCGCGGATGATAAACCGCACGCGCTCGGCGAAAATCAGCCAATTGATGGGTTTGGAAATAAAGTCGGTGGCGCCGGCGTCAAACGATTCTTTGATCGCTTCTACATCATCGACGCCGGTTATGATAACGATGGGGATGCGGCTCCCGCCTTCTTCAGCGCGGACGTGTCGGCATGTCTCAAGTCCGTCCATCTTCGGCATGGCGATGTCAAGCAAAAGAATATCCACCGGGTGTTGGTAAAGCAGTTCAAGCGCTTCTTCGCCGTCGATGGCTTCGAACAAGTTAAACCCGGCTTGATTGAGTGTCTTTTTGACCAGAAAGCGAAAGTTGGCGTCGTCGTCTGCGATCAAGGCTGAATAGGGTTTAGTCGGGGTTTTCTGCATACGATTTGTTCTCAAGTTGTTCTTGAATTAACCGTTTCACAACAGCAAACTCGTCTTGCAGCGCGTTGTGTAATTCATGCGCTCGGTCAAGGCTGCCGCTGTGTGAATCTGATTCTAGTTCTTTACAGAAAGAAGTTAAGCGCAAGGCGCCAACATTGGCGCTGCTCGACTTTAGATTATGCGATATCGACTTAACGGTGTTGATATCTTGTCTGTCGACCGCTGTTGTAAGATTATGGAGATGGGTTTCACTGTCTTTGATATAATGTTTCAACACGTCGTGAAGCAAGTTGTCATCAGGGCTTGTTTCAAGGGCCTGAATGTTGTCCCACATCCTTAAGTCTAGGTGGTTTGCCTGGCCTGTCTCAGGTTGATCAGGTTGAGGTTGCTCTTGGTGTGTATCTTGGCTCTCTTGATTTGGCCCAGCGCCTTCATTCTCTGGCGCCAGCCATTGTTCGAGCGTTTGGCCGAGTTGTTCTAAGGTAAAAGGCTTACTGATGTAGTCGTCCATTCCTGCGGCAATGCATTTTTCGCGGTCGCCTTTGATGGCGTGGGCTGTGACGGCGATGATGGGGATTTGTTTGTCTTTCTGCTCGTGTTGTTCGATATCACGAATGTTACCCGACGCCTGGTAGCCGTCCATCACCGGCATTTGACAGTCCATTAGAATGATATCAAACAAATCGCTTTGGAACAGGTGAATCGCTTCTTGTCCATCTGACGCGATTCTGACGATATAGCCCAAGTGTTCGATCATTTTTTTCATGATGGTCTGGTTGATTCGGTTGTCTTCGACTAACAACACGATACCCTTGGCGCCTGTCGGCTCCTGGGCCGCCGCATCGTCTTCTGTGGGCGTCTCATTTTCTGGCGCTTCCAATAACTGCGACGAAGACTTGAGAGCGTCGATCAGCCTAGCTTGGCGTATGGGTTTGTCGAGAATGATCGATGACGAAAATGGGTGCGACGATTGTGTAGTTTGCGGCTCGCCCATGTTGGCCAAAATGATTAGGTCGGTGGAGTTGGGCGTCTCGGGTTGTAATAACGCCTTGGTGATATCTTCATTTAAATTTTGGAGCAACGCATCAGGAACAAAAATAAAATTGTAAGGCGTTTGGTTTTCAATCTGCGACTGAATCCGGTTCCATCCATCCAGTTCGGTTTGAGTATAATCGGTAGTAACGCCAAAATAGTCGAGCCAATAATTGACCATTTGGCGCACTTTGGGGTTTGGTTCAATGATCAAGGCGCGCTTGCCCTGAAATTCTCTGGGGCGTTCGGCGAAGACATTGTCTTGAGAACGCTGGAACGGGATTTCAAACCAAAAGATAGCGCCTTGTTGGTGATTGGGGGCGAAATCAATGGCGCCGCCTAGCAGCTCGACTATATGCTTCGAGATGGCCAAGCCTAATCCCGCGCCGCCAAACCGCCGTGTTGTTGTTTCATCGGCTTGTGTGAACGAATGAAATAATTTGTCTTTGATCGCAGGGTCGATTCCGATACCCGTATCTTCAACCGAAAAGCGAATTCGGATGGTGTCAGCGGCGTACTTAATGAGGTCTAGATGAAGCGACACCTCGCCGTGTTCTGTGAATTTGACCGCGTTGCTCAATAGGTTTAGCAAAACTTGGCGAAGGCGTAACGGGTCGGTTTTGACTTTGAGAGGCGATAACGAATTAAAGCGTGTCGTCAGTTCTAGGCCTTTTCGATACGCGCGCTCGGCGAGTTGGTCGATCGTGTCTTCAATCAATTCAAACAGTTCGACATCAAGAATTTCGAGTTTTAATTTCCCCGATTCGATACGCGAAAAGTCAAGCACGTCATTAATAATTTGAAGCAGCGAATCGCCGGAGTAGCGAGAAATGTCTAACAAGTGTTTTTGTTGGGTGGTAATGGCGCCCGCCCGAAGTAAATCCAACGAGCCGAGGATGCCGTTCAGCGGCGTGCGGATTTCATGGCTCATATTCGCCAAGAATTGCGACTTGGCTTTGTTCGCCGCTTCCGCCGAATCTTTGGCGATTTGTAATTCGTTGACGGCGGCTTCGAGTTCTTGATTGGCCCCGGTCAATTCCGAGGTGCGTTGTTCGACCAGTTGCTCTAACATTTCGCGGTGGCGCTGCAGGGCGTCGTCGCGCTTCTGGATCTGGGCGACCATTTCGTTAAACCCGCGTTCGAGAACGCCGATTTCATCCGCGCGGCGGCCTTCCATTCGCGTCGAATAATGATGGTCGCGCGAGATGGCGCTCATCGTATCGCTGAGATGTAAAATCGGCTTTGAAATAAAGCCCTGCAATATTCGCGAAACAAAATACGCCGCCCCCAGCGCGATGACAAAAATCACGAGGATGTAAGCTAAAAACCAAAACAGCCGAAGATATAAATCGTCTAACGATGACTCAACGACGACAACTCCGATGGTTTGATCGTCTAAAATAACTGGCGTCCAAACCCATAAAGTTTGAAGGCCAAAGTGCTTGCCGGGCCTTTCGACATTATCTTGGATATCTTCGAAGATGGGTCCGGGTATTTGCGGGGCCTCAATGGCCGTCTCATTGCCTGATTCAGATTGGCGTGGGTTGATATAGGTAAACAAGGTTGGCTCTGTGCTGTTTGGCGCGGCGTCAAACAATGCGTTCGACCCAAGCCGGTAGACCCAGGCGGCATTGATGCTTGGGACGGTTTGAATGGAACGTAAAATGGTTTCCGCTTCGTCAGGGCGGTCGAAGCGAATGACCGCAGTCAGGTTTTGGCCAATCACGTCAGACAGTGTAGAAATTTCTTCGACCATGGTGGTGCGAAACGATATGATTTCAACGTTCAAATAGGCGAATGAAGATAGCGCCAGCACGATGGTGCTGGTTAGAAGAAGAATCGCAACGAGTTTGCGTTGAATCGGCAGGTTTTCAAAATTAGTCATTGGATGCGCTCTCAGCGTTTGGATCACGAATGATTTCAACTGCCAAACTTAGTAGTTGGGCGCTAAACCGTAAGTTGGCCTGGTTGGCGAATTTTTTATTGACTCTGAAATTCACACGGTTGTTAAGCAGGATGAATTCTAAAATTCCCCCACGGTCGGCAAACTCGCCAAAGTCAGCGATTGTCAACACCGGCCCTGTACTGACTTTGTCTAGGACCTTCTTTAAGTCGCGTTGCATGTTTTTACTGATAAATAGAATATGAGAAAAACTATATTCTTCGAATGTTTTGATTCGCTTGATTTTGATGGGGCGGTTTTTGACTGTTTTGGTTTCAGCGATTGCGTCTAAAAACTTACCGAATGGGTCTTCGCCCAATACACAAATAGTGAACGGCTCTGTATTTTTAATTGAATGGGCTTCATCGGGGTTTGGCTTTTCGTCTTCAGGCCAATCGACAAACAAGAGGCAGTTATAAATAAACGCCGCCTTAACCTCATATTCATCATAAACCCGTTGAGAGAACGCGGACTGCGAGAGGCTACACACCAAGACAACATTAACGAGTATGAGTAGCAGGAGTCGGTCACGGCTTACACAGGCGGGCGCCGCTGCGCCGCCGAACCAACAGCGCCAAGCCTCGCGATAGAAAGTGTAATACGCCCTTAAAATTTCCATGTTGCTTTCACATAGGCCTGGCGATCAAATTCGGTCGGCCTTGCCGCAAAGAAATTTGACCGCGAAAACTGCTGTTGGCTTTTGTTTAACAGGCTTTTCGCGCCTATCGCAAATTCAAGATTCTCAGACGGCGTCCATCCCAGCCGAACATCAAGTGACAGATAAGCCGGCACGTCTAAATTGGGCAATTGGTCGCTGTAGCGAAGCCAAACATCAAACTCAATATCGTCAGCAACATTCCATTCATGTCTCAAAGACGCTTCATGATGAGGCGTTCCGTTCTCATCGCTTAATACATCAGTGATGGCGTTGCCCGAATCGAGATGCAGCTGAATATCCATCCAAGTATAGAGAACCGTCCAGCGAGACCATTCCACAGGCGCGTATTCCACAGCGAGTTCAATTCCATAGGTTTCGCCGTCAAGTTCGTTGTCAGCCAATAGAGGCAAGATTCCGTATGAGCCGTCATCAGACGCCGTTAATAAATCAGGCGTGGCGGAGCGTAAACTCTTGTATTGGTGATAAAACGCCGCTGCGTCAATCGTGAATTGGTCGTTGGCCAGAAAGCGGTAGCCTAGTTCATAGGCCAGCAGGTCTTCGGCGTCAAATTCATCATCGCCCTCAGCGAACGCGATGACAGGAATCGGTAGTGGATTGCGCTCAGACATGGGAGGCGAGGCCAAAATGGGGAACCGGACATCATGTTCAAACCGCGACGGCGTGCGCACCGCGCGCGACACCGCGGCCCAAACCCGGTGTTGTTCATGCGGCGTCCAACTCAGCCGCCCGCTGGGTTGAACTTCAAACCCTGAATAGTCGTTGTGTTCAAACTTATTGCCAAGCGTGAATGACAGTGTGTCTTCGATGACTTCGAACCGGTCTTGCACAAAGGCGTTGACCAGTTGGTCGTTACGGCTGAGAGGGTCGACCCGAAAGAGAGGGGTGTCGTCGATATCGTCTGTAATCAGGCGATAGCCCAAGCCCCAGGTCAATTCGTGATGCTCTGTGAGCGCAAAATGATGTTGAAAATCGATATCAAAGGTATGGCGTGTAATGTCGGCGAACAGATTGTCGCGCCGGTTATGGTCATAATAGGTTTGTAGGCTAAAAGCTGAGCCATCGTCTAACTCTCGGCGCCAACGCGTCAGGAAAAAGCCGCCGTAATAATCATCATCGCCCAACATGGGTTGTAAGAAGGGCGCCGTTGGTATCGGCGTTAACTCGCCGGTTTTGGATTCCCCGGAGAGGATGGCGGCTTGGAACATGACGTCGTCGATCTCAGAGGGCGCCCAATCCATGCGAAACCCTGCGCGGCCGCCGCTCCATTCATCGTTTGCGTCGCCGCCGCTTTCGGTTGAGAAGCGGTCGCGGTCAAAGAATTTTCCATAGAAGCGGTATGTAGCCTCGTCACCAAGATTGGCGCCATAGCGAAACTGAGTAATGGCGTGGTCTTCTGTCCCGGCCAATACGCTGACGACGCCGCCAAGCGTTTCGTTGGTGTGTTTGGTGATGATGTTAATCACGCCGTTGACGGCGTTGGCGCCCCACAGGGCGGCGCCGGGGCCGCGGATAACTTCGATGCGGTCGATGTCTTCTAGGATGAGGTCTTCCATGTCCCAATACACGCCAGAGAACATGGAGGTATACACGGTCCGTCCGTCAACCAACACCAATAATTTATTGCTAAAGCGGTCATTGAAACCGCGTGCGCTGATCGCCCATTTATTTGAATCAATTCGGGCAACCTGAACGCCAGGGGCGAGGCGCAACGCTTCTGCGACGCTCGAGACGCCCGAACGTCGAATGTCATCTTGCGTAATCACATAGATCGCTGCTGCGGCGTCTGAGAGGTTCTCAGAGGCTTTTGAAACGGATGTCACTTCGATATTGAGCAGGTCTTCAAGATTGAGTTGCATTAAATCTTGAACGCCCGATTCGGTTTGGGCGGTTTGTTGTTCGGCGCTGTAAGCGTGAATAGGCAGCATGATCAACATCGCCGAATAGAGGGCGGCGATGCACAGCAGGAAACGCTTGGGCGGCGAAAGTACGCGCGCCGCTTTTTGCGGGTGAAGCGCATATAGATCGAGTTCTTTCTGAGCCATGCTGATTAAAACCGCCAAGTCATCTTTTCATAAATGATGCGTTCTGTATTTGAATAGCCCGTATCGATGAGAGATGAAGTAAACTCGCGATGAACGTCTTCAAGTGCATGATGAACGCCTAGGGCGATTTCTAGATTTTCATTGGGATGTCGTGAAATTCCCAATAGACGCCAGAGAAGAGTGGCGTGTAGATGCTTCGTCCGTCGATCAACACCAGTAACTTTCCTGCAAAGCGGTCGTTAAAGTTACGCACGCTCACGCCCCATTTGTTGGCGTTGAGACGCGCGACATGCACACCCGAAACCATTCGAAGGGCGCCAGAAATCGTCATGGCCCCGCTTCGCCGGGTGTCGTCTTGTGTGATGAAAAACACCGCAGCCGCAGCTTGAGACATACGCTCTGTCTTCTTTGAAACGGTCGTTACTTCAAGCGTCAACAACTCTTCCAAACGTAGTTGAGTTAGCGGGGAGGCGTTTTCGGCGGATAGGGCTTCAGACGCGTCTCCTACAACACTTCCACTCGCAATAAACAAAAACGAAAAATAAAGAAACAAAAACTGACGATCTGAACCCCAATATCTATCTGAATAGAACAAACCAAACATCATTGCCCATCGGGTTGTTCTATAAATACTGTCAAACAGGGTTAATCGGCCATTGACTTCCAATATCTGATTCCAGTGTTGAACGGCGGGTCGACGTTTTGGACAAAGAGATTGTCGCCGCCGCCTATCGCTTCAGACCGAACGAGGCCAACGCTTGGATGATACCACTCTGTTGTGTCAAGCCGTTCTTCTAGACCTGGGATCGAAAAAGAGACCAGGCGTTCCAATTTTAATACATTCTCAAATTGCCCTAATGACGTATCGAGCGTTTCAAGGCCCAATACATTCAGGGTCACATTAAAGTTGATATTCACCGGAATAAACCCAAGTCGAACTTGCGACACGCCTTCTTGGACGATTGTCTCGCCGACGCTGACAAACCGCTCTGTTGAGATGGGCGGGTCGAACTTCAGTTCAATCGGAAACGACGCGCTGCTGATTTCAACAGTAAACGCGACGCCGGCGGTGTCCCACGAAGTATCAGAGACGATGAAATAATTTGTGTTGACGCTGTTTTCGGCTACGGTCGGGCCGCTCAGACGTTCTTGTTTGAGAGTTAAAAATGAATTAAACGAAACGTCTTGGGAATACTCGAAGCGAGTGACAAAACTGCTGTCTGTGCTTTGCCCGATATAATCGACCGAAACGGGAGGATCGATAAAACGAAAATAGTCGACCAAGTCAACTTCCTGGCAAACGCTGGTGAGAGAAAAAACCGAAAACAGAAAAACCAAATACAGTTGCTTTATCATTCAATTGCCTATCTGATTTTTTTCGACTGGCTGTTCTAAAAGTTCTTTTATAGTGGTTGCCAGAATTATGTGCGGATTGAGTTTACATAACTGTATCTTTCGCTGTCCGCCGCGGAGGATACGGGCGCGCTTACCGCACGCAATTTTGTCAAACGCTCTAACAGAATGATGATATACCAATAAAAACGAATATAATCGTATAGAGAACCGCTTTTTTGTTTAATTCATTATTATATACTCTGCGGCTCAATGAATGAATCCCCAATTTTACTTTTTTGAAATAGAATTAAGCAATTTACCCCTATTTGTTGGGAGAAAATGTAAAACTTATTAGTAATATAGAGTAGTATTAGCCGTTATTCATTAAGATCAATGAGTAAAATAATAATTTATGTAAATTATTGATTAAAAATCGCTACATCAATTTATTTTTTGTAAATCAATGTCTTAATTTTTTTATGATTATGCTATCCTGGAATGATAAGTGATAAATCCGTTGAGTGGTGAGAAAATCGAATGGCAGTTGTTCTTGTGGTTGATGATGACGCAAATTTTCGTTTATTGGCGCGACGGGCGTTAGAAAAAGCCAACCTGTTGGTGATTGAGGCTTCTTCTGGCCATGAAATGTTAGAGTTATTTTCGAAGGAAGAAGTCGATGTCATCTTGCTTGATGTTATGATGCCCGAAATGGACGGGTATGAAGCGTGTCGAAGGTTGCGCGCTTCGTCGAACGGTGGCCTGGTTCCGGTATTGATGTTGACCGGGCTGGATGATGTTGAATCAATCAAAAGCGCGTATGACGCCGGAGCGACCGACTTTATTTCAAAACCAGTGAACTGGCTGGTGTTGGGCCATCGGGTGATGTTTTTGCAACGGGCCAATTTGCAGATTCGCGAGACCATTCTTCAAGAACTTAACAACCTGGCGGAGTTGTATGACCTGCCCGAACTCGCCGTCTCTAACGACGATGATGAAGAATGGCAAGAAGAACATACTGACATGTTGCGGGCAATTCATACCTTAC
>CAZKYC010000127.1:0-8956 GCA_964556895.1 uncultured bacterium
CCAGTCTATACTCATAACCCAGTGCGCTCTCATGAAGACCGGTCGAAGGTCTTTTGGCGCCGTAACCGCGACTCAGACCGTAACCACTCCAAACAACAAACGCGTGAGGAATCAAAGCAAGAAGCCTATCAGCCGCTGCTGTTTGAAATGAAGACTGACCGGGTGGCGGATGAATATCAACATGGGCGTCACGCAGAAAGCCTGGGTGAGCTGGTTGATATGAGGATTTAATTGAAACTTGAACTGGTGTGGTGTACTGATATGGGTACAATTCTACTCGCTTCGGCGCCGCTCCGCTCTTTTGCACAGGCGCTCCTGGCCAGTGCCAACCCGGGCCGGCGCAATATACCGAAAGTAAACGCAACCAACCGGTTAACAATGCGGGAAGTAATGCAATCCATAGAAGCGCAGGTTTCAGCCGGCCCATTTAGGGTATCTACTTTTCGTAGGGAAACGACTCATCAATTGTTGCGTCTGAGAGTTCCTTGATGTAGGTCGCGAGCCGCTCTTTTAACACTTCAATGACTTGTTTGCCTTTATCCGCGCTGGCTTGTCGAGGGTCGCCCACGCCAGAGTTGGTGGTGACGATGTCCCAGGGGCGCGTGACCTGGACCCAGCCTTTGTTGATTGCCTCAAACGTTGACGGCTTGACCGAGCCGCTGTCAGCCAGAGACACATCGACCAGTTCGGGGAACCAGTGCATGGCGATGCTGGTTTCCATCTCGCCCGCGTGGTCGTCGGGGTTTTCGAATATATCAAAATAGACGTCTTTTACGATCGCATACCAGTCAATCAAACTGATGAACACACTGGTTTGAGGGAACAACTCGCGCAGCGTGTGTTTCAGGCTGTTGCCGCCGTGTCCGTTCAATATGACCAGTTTATGGACGCCGTGAGTTTCAAGCGAGTTGACCAGATCGGTGATCAACAGGTCAAGCGTTGATGGATTGATCGACATCGCCATCGGAAATCCCAGCAGGTTGGTATCAACGCCGTAGGGAATCGTCGGCAATAAGGCGACATTCGCGCCTTGTTTGTGGGCTTCTTCACAGATCGCGTCGCCTACCATGCCGACCGTGATCGCGTCTGTGCCGTAGGGCATGTGAAGATTGTGCGGCTCTGTGGCGCCGATAGGCAACACGGCGACTTGATACGGGTTGTCTTTCACAAAACTATATTTGACTTCTGACAGGCGCCACGGTTTCATGAGGAATCTCCTGTTTTTTTCTATCTTAAATGATTGCCTTCAAAAAATCATCACACAGGGGCATAGAAAAAAACGCCGTTTTTGAGAACAAGATAGATTGTAGCCATTATCCATGCGCCTCAAGCCCACACTGAAGCGAGCAGAGTTGCACCCAGGCCTTACGCAACGGAAGATTTTAACTTTTGATTGCTCTATAATAAAATACAGATTACCCCCTGATACGCATGAGGACGTTTATGACAACGGCGCAACAATCATCCTGGATTGATACGATACAAGCCAACGGCGTCGTCGGCGCTGGCGGCGCCGGGTTCCCCACATACGCAAAACTTAAAGCGCAAGTTGAGTATATCTTACTCAACGGCGCCGAGTGTGAGCCGCTTCTTCACAAAGACAAAGAATTGATGAAGCGCTTTCCTGACGAGATTGTTGACGGGCTGAAGCGGGTTCGAGAATGTCTGGGCGCAAACGAAGCCGTCCTTGGCGTGAAAGATAAATACCACGATGTGATTGAGATGTTTGACGCGCGTTGTGATGAGAACATGCGCGTCCATCACTTGCCCGACGCCTACCCGGCCGGCGATGAGTTTGTTTTGGTTTATGAAGGGACGGGGCGCGTGATTCCACCGGGCGGCTTGCCGTTGCATGTTGGCTGTGTGGTGATGAACGTTGAAACGATTCTAAATATCGTTCACGACAAACCTGTCACGACGAAATATCTGACCGTCGCGGGCGCAGTGAATGAACCGAAGACGGTTGAAGTTCCTGTTGGGGTGACGATTCGCGAAGTGGTTGACGCTTGCGGCGGCGCGACCGTTGAGCCATACGCGGTATTGACCGGCGGCGCCATGATGGGCAAACTGCCCGCCAGCCTGGATGAGCCCATCACCAAAACGACTGGCGGCATCTTGGTCTTTCCGACTGACCACCCCTTGATTCATAAATACCAACGGACGGAAACCGCCATCAAAGTAATCGGTAAATCCGCCTGCGACCAATGCTCGTTTTGTACGGAGCTGTGCCCGCGCTATTTGTTGGGCCACCCCATTGAACCACACAAGGCCATGCGCGCGCTTGGCTTCAGCCATGAGAAATTAAACCTGATTGGCGGTTCGATGTTTTGCTGCGAGTGTAACATCTGCAGCCTGATCGCGTGTCCTGAAGACTTGGACCCGAAAAATGTCTGTGTGATGAACAAGGTCGAACTGCGCGAGATGAAGTTCAAGTATCCCGAAGACGCCCCCACGCGCGATGTTCACGGGATGAGAGAAGGGCGCCAGACGCCGATCTCGCGGTTGATACAAAAGTTGGGCCTGTCTGAATTCACAAATACTGGCCCGCTGGTTGACATTAACATGAAGCCTCAATCCGTGACGCTTCCATTAAGCCAACATATTGGCGCCCCTGCTCAGGCGGTTGTGAACCCCGGCGACCGCGTCTCTGTTGGCGACGTGGTCGGCCAAGTCGACGGCGACCAGCTGGGCTGCCCTATTCACGCCAGCATTGATGGAACGGTCAGAGACGTCAGCAATTCACAGATCATCATTGACGCGTAAAGGACCAATTGATGTCAAAAGCCATTGGAATGTTAGAACTCTCAAGTATCGGGGTTGGGTTTGAGGCTCAAGACGCCATGTTAAAGGCCTCATCGGCGCAACTGTTAATCGCTCGTACGATCTGTTCGGGTAAGTACGCGGTCGTCGTCGGCGGGGAAGTGTCTGACGTTCAGAGCAGCCTTGACGCCGGAATCGCTCTCAGCAAAGACGCGTTGATTGATAAGTTGTTGGTCCCCAATGTTCACCCCAACGTGTTCCCGGCGATATCAAACTCCGTCGAGCTCAGACAAAGCGACTTTGGCGCGATGGGCATCGTCGAGACCTTCACGGTTTCAACCATCATCGAAGCCGCAGACGCCGCCGCCAAAGCGGCGGACGTGACCCTGTTTCGCATCCACGTCGCGATGGCGATTGGCGGCAAAGGCTTTCTTCAAATCACGGGGGATGTCTCGTCAGTCAGGGCGGCGGTGGCTGAAGCCGCCCAAATCGCCATTGAGAGCGGCGTGTTGGTCAGCCAGGTTGTGATTCCCAACCCACGCGAAGAGTTGTTTCACGAGACCATCTAGCGGTAAGATTTACTGATACCCCTCTAATCGTTTTACACCATGATGGTATTGGCGAAAGCCGATGCTTGAATGATTTTTTATTCTGACGATGTAAAGGATCTATTATGAAACTCGCGCTATCTCTATTCGTTTCTCTCACGCTCTTTCTCACTCAATCAACCGCCCAAACCATTGAAGTGGGAACATACAATCAAGAAGTCGCTCAGACCTATACAGTCGCCGACGGATTGCCGGCAAATAACGTCAACTGCATCGCTGTAACCGACGACGGCGCTGTCTATGCCGGAACAGACAAGGGCATCGCGGTGTTCAAAGACGGCGAGTGGAGCCTGCTGGATAATCTGCGCATTAGGATGGAGGGCGACGCGAGTGTAAACGCAATCGACATTCGCGGCGATAAAGTCGCGGCGGCCGTTCGAAATAAAGTATTTTATTTCGGCGTGGGTGAGACAGCCCCAATTTTGACCAACTGGGGGGGGCTGTCTGAAGGGGCGAATTCGATTGCTATTGCTCCGTTTGACCATTTTAGCAGCGATGTTGTCTATCTCGCGAAAGTTGACGGCTTAACCCAAAATACGATGAAAGAGAACCGCTGGTCCGGGCTGAAACTTTCTACTGACAATGTGTTTTCCGTTGCTTGCAGCAAAATAGGCAACCTGGCGTTTGGCAGCAAAAATGGATTATTCTTAGTCGCAGCAAATTCTGAATGGATGCCCGGTCAACCCGCGACGAAACTCTACCCCAGCGATAACCAGGGCCGGTCGTGGGCGCCGCGGGATGTTCGCGCAGTCGATTTCGACAATAAAGACAATTTATGGTTCGCCAGCCCGCAGGGTGTAGGTCAGTGGGACGGCGAAACCTGGACGCTGTTCGAAGGCGAAGACGGTCTGCCTTACAATGACTTTACTTCAATAGACGCCAGCCAGGATACGATCTGGTTTGGTACGAAAAAAGGCGCCATCTTTTATTACGGAGACGAGTTTCATTACCGCCAGGGGCCGCGCTGGGTTGCTGACGATGAAATCAACGACATCGCGGTTGATTCGAATGGAAACGCCTGGTTCGCCACCAAAGCGGGGGTCAGCGTGATTCGCCAGGTTCCTATGACGCTGGCTGAAAAAGCGGCGTTTTATGAAAACGAGGTGGAGAAATACATCAAACGCACTGAATACGGCTATCTTTCTGAAGTCCATCTTGAGAAACCAGGCGACAAGAGCAAAATTATCTATTCAGACAGCGACAATGACGGCCTGTGGACCAGCATGTATGGCGCGGGCGAGTGTTACGCCTACGCCGCGACCAAAGACCCCGCCGCCAAACGACGCGCACAGGAAGCCTTTGAAGCATTACGTTTTCTTAGCATCGCCCCCACCCAGGGCGTGTTAGACCAACAGCCGGGCTATGTGGCTCGCACGGTTTTGCCGACGACCGAGCCTGATCCCAACAAACGGCATGGACATACCATTCAAGGCCAGCAGGAACACCGTGACACCCGCGACGCGCTATGGAAAGTCTATACCCCGCGCTGGGTCAAAACCCAAGACGGTAAGTATTGGTATAAGACCGACACCAGCTCTGACGAACTCGACGGCCATTTCTATTTTTATCCACTCTATTATGACCTGGCGGCTGAGACAGAAGCAGAAAAAGAGAGCGTGCGCGAAGTCGTGAGAAATATTACTGACCATCTGTTGCGAAATGACTTCCGCATGATTGACCACGATGGCACCCCCACTCGCTGGTCAGATTACTCGCCCGAAGCGCTCAATACCGAACACTATTGGTATAACGAGCGCGGCCTTAAGTCGCTCAGCATCCTCTCATACCTCGCTGTTGCCGAACACATGACTGGCGACAAAACGTATGGCGACGCAGCGCGTGAATTGATCGAGAAACACAACTTCGACACCAACGCCATGGTAACCAAGATTCAATTCGGCGTCGGCTCGGGCAACCAGTCAGACGACGAGATGGCGGTGATGTGTTACTACAACCTAATTAAATACACCAAAGACCTGGTCTTACGCGAGGAAATGGCCTATTCGTTCTATAAATATTGGACGCTTGAGCAGCCTGAGATGAACCCGTTTTTTCATTTCGCCTTCGCCGCCAGTGCAGCGCGTAACCCAGGCTACAAAAACCCGTGGGGCGAATACACCCTCAACCCCTGGGACGGTTGGTTGGAAGATTCGGTCGCGACGCTAACCGGGTTCCCGATAGACCGCGTCAGCTGGCCGTTACAGAATAGCCATCGCCTTGATATTGAACTCTTGAGCAGGCAGGCGGCGGTTGATCCTTATGATGAACCGGGCGGACGCAAACGCGGCTTGCGTGTTAACGGTAAAGTCATACCCGTCGAAAACCGCCATTTCAACCATTGGAACACAGATCCATATACACTCGATTTCGGCGGAAATGGCCGCACGCTTTCGAGCGGGACGGTATTTCTGCTTCCTTACTACATGGGGTTATACTATGGCTATGTCAAGTAGGTTTGCTTGAGAACTTTAAAGGGGAGGTGTTTTATCGTTCTGATAGATGTCCTTCAATTTGAGAGCAATCGTTAAATAAAATAGCATAAAGCTGTTTCTTGATAATGATCAGTAAGTTGATATTTTTGTGTTAGATGCGTATTTTTTATCTGTTTTTCCGAAAATGGTACAATGGTTGCGCTTTGTGAGACTGTAACCATTTTATCAAGGAGATCAAAATGAATTTTTGTTGGAACCGATGGTTTGTTATCGCATTGGCAGCCGGGCTTATCTTGCCTTCAAATGCGGCGTTACAGTCAACTGTTAATTATTCGGATGAGAATCTGACTGTTCCAGAAGGCGGCGGCGTTTCGAGTTTTAATCATCCTGATGTTTTCAATCTGATGTTGTCAGATTGTGTGATCTCATACACCATCGATATGAGCGAGATTGTTCAGCTCAATGCGGGAAAAACCCCGTTCATCTCAGTCGGTATGAGAGAAGTGATCGAGTCTCCCGACGTTTGGGACAATTTCATCCCGGGCGATGTTGGCGTTCAACCTGGCGGCAAAGGCGGTTGGATGTTGTCGCTGGTGGGCGACACCAACAGCGCCGGCAATGTGTTTGACTATAACGATAAACATCAGTTGCAAACCTCCGGCCTGATCGAAGAAAACGCCTACGACGCAGAGTTGACTTCAGGTTCGCTCTCTACTGGTAGTCCAATCGGTTCAGCGCCGCCGTTTAATTTTGGCGTCTGGTTTGACCGCAAAGGCGTCAGCAACTTCATCAAAAATTCATGGGGATATATTAAAAGCGTCAACTGGGAGACAAACGGCGTCTATAACATCAAAATTCATTTTCACGCCACCAGCTCTACTGACGGTGTTATGTTTGCGACGGTCAATGGAATGCCGCAAGGTTTCTTCCCATTTGTTGACCGCAAACCGCTTCATTACCCGGCGGGAATTACCTTCAGCGGCGACATGTCTCAAATGCAGGTATTCGTCGGCATCTTAGGCGACCCCGTCGACACCAGCGGTTCGGTTGAAATCAGCAATTTCTCTGTGTCGGTGTATGGCAAGGGCGAGGCGCTCACGCCAACCAATCCGGACATTACGCCGCCGCAGATTTTCTTGCGCGGGCCGTCGTCGATCGTTGTTGAAAAAGACAGCGAGATGATCAAGGCGCTCGATCTTTCGGCCTTCGCGATTGACGACCAAGATGGCGCGATTGAAGTTGTTGTTGAAGAAAACGATGTCAATTATTCAAAATCTGGGTTGCATACCATTCAATACGCTGCGACGGATTCGGCTGGAAATAAGACCACTGCTCAGCGCCGCGTCAATGTCAAAAACAACGCCAAATTAAATGGCGCGATTACGAAGGGCAATTATTCAACCATTAATTTTGAATCGCCTGACGGCGGTGGGATCGACCACCTCTCCATGACGGACATTTTTGATCTGACCCAGAATGATATTCGGTTGTCATACAAGGTTGATCTGAAGAAGATTACCCAGACAGCGCCCTGGCGGTCAGTGTTAGTCGAGATGGGGCTTCGCGACTTTGCTCAAGAGCCGACGCCGCTCGATAATTTCAATCCAGGCCAATTTGAAGTACACCCCGGCGGCAAGGGCGGCTGGATGATCTCGCTGATCGGCGATGAGAACACCAATAGTAAAATTATCGACTTCAATGATAAACACAATCTTCAGACGTCAGGCAACATTGATGAATTGGCCTACAACGCGATGTGCATCGACGGGCAGTTGCAAGTTACCGACCCGCTTGGTATCGGCATCCCATTCAGTTACGGCATCTGGTTTGACCGCAGCAATGTTGACAAAACCTCGCGAAAATTGTGGGGCGCCAGCCGCGGCGATACCTACAACACCAATGGCCTGTATAACATCAGTATTTCTTATAGCGCAACGTCAGACACTCAGGGCGTGATGTTTAGCACGGTCAATGGCGTCCAGCAAGGGTTTTTCCCGACCTTTGACGGCCCGCCATTATTGTTTCCGGTTGGCATCAACTTTACCGCTGACATGAATAACCTTCAGGTGTTCGCTGGGTTGTTGTCTGATCCTGACTTTGCCAGCGGCAAGGTAAAGATTAGCGATATTAATGTTGAAATTCATCCGAAAAACTCGTTAGTGTCAGAGTTTTGTACATCGAATCTGGCTGTAAATTAATCGCGTGTTGGTATGTATTCAAAGGAAATTTGAATGAAACTGAATGCCGTTGTGACGACTTTATCTATAGTAATATCGCTGTCGGCTTTTTCTCAGACGAATGAAATCATCGTACCGCTTGGGCTGATGGTCGATTCGACGCCGATGAGGATGCAGTTGGTCCCCGCAGGCGAGTTTCATCCTGACCTTGGCGAGTCGACGACGATGCCTGAGTTTTACATGAGCGCTTATGAAGTGACCCAGGCGCAATGGCTGGCCGTGATGGGCGAAGAGAACAATTCGTTCTATCAAGGGACCAACCGCCCGATGGAACTCAGTTTTGTTGACGCGCAGCGCTTTGTCGAGAAACTCAATGAACTCGGCGTCGGCGAGTTTCGCCTGCCTTGGGAAATTGAGTGGGAATACGCCGCGCGCGCGGGAACCGCAACGCCGTTCTGGTTTGGCGATGAGATGGCTTGCAGCCTTGAAGGCGCGTCATTCTGTGAATGGTTTGATGGCTTTATGTGGTGGGCGGGCAACTTTCGCGTGGGGACGGCGATTAACCCCGGCCCCAAAGACGTCGGCCAGAAATTGAGCAACGCCTGGGGGTTGTTTGACATTCACGGCAACGTGAGTGAGTGGTGTCTGGACGGGCGCATCGACCCCCCCGAACCCGAAGTCGAAGGCGACGAGCCGACCATGATGCGTATTCTGAAAGGCGGTTCATGGGGAGACGCGGCTGCGAAATGCGCCGTTGCATCCCGTAGCGAGTTGCCCGAAGAGTTTCGCTCCCCGGCGCTGGGCGTCCGCCTGGTGTTAATCACGAATGAATTGACAGAAATTGGTGATTGGGGATTTTATTGATCTTTCATCCGTTTCACCCAATAATAAGTCGCCTAATGATTTATTCTTTAAATCATAAAACTAGAGGTTCTTACGATATTTGAGCACTTCCCTTGCTGGATGACCTGGAATTTGG
>CAZKYC010000128.1:0-8782 GCA_964556895.1 uncultured bacterium
AATTCCAACTCCCGGAGGTTTTACCCCCTACCCACACTAAATAGCGAAGAGGCAAAATAAATAAGGCTCATCCGGGATTTGGATGCGTTCTCTCAAATTGAATTAAAATTTCCAGACACGATCTCAAGGATGATTTTTTTCGTTGTATTTGGCATGGGTACAACTCGGCTCGCTTCGGCGCCGCTCCGCTTTGTTGCACAGGCGCTCCCTGAGTTGCACCCATGCCTGAGTTGGATTGTCTATTATTGATAGGACGAATATCGTTTTTTCCCCCAATTCCAGGTCATCCAGCAAGGGAAGTGCTCAAATATCGGAAGAACCTTGATTATTGAGGGCTATTGTAGGGGTAAATGCTGCTGTAGGTTTGAACTGGCCTGATGCTACACTGATAATCATGACCAATCAGCCGCAAACCCAACCCGTCAAAACCAAACGGCTGCAAATCAACGTTGAAGGCGCTGTTCAGGGTGTTGGGTTTCGTCCGTTTGTTTACCGCCTAGCAGATCAACTATCGTTATCAGGCTGGGTGATCAATGACGCGCGCGGCTGTCTCATCGAAGTCGAAGGCGACCAACCAGGGCTTGATTTGTTTCTTCAACGGCTGAGCGATGATGCGCCGCCTTACGCCAAAATTCTTTCTATCAATCATGAAGAGATCGTTGCGCTTGGTGAGACGTCGTTTGACATTCGCCATAGCGAAGGCGGCGGCGAGGCGTCTGTATTGATGCTGCCTGATTTGGCGGTGTGCGACGACTGTCAGCGAGAATTATTTGATCCAAGCGACAGGCGCTATCGCTACCCATTCATCAATTGCACCAACTGCGGGCCGCGCTTTAGTATCATCAACGGCCTGCCATACGACCGTGCGACTACAACAATGCGTGCATTTGTGATGTGCGCATTGTGCCAGGCTGAATATGACGACCCCGGCGACCGCCGTTTTCACGCCCAACCAAACGCCTGCCCGGCTTGCGGGCCGCAAGTAGAACTTTGGAACCAAGCGGGCGCGTATATTTCAAGCGCTGACGCCGCCATCCAACAAACGGTAGTCAATCTCCAAGAAGGCCAAATCGTCGCGGTCAAAGGGTTGGGCGGGTTTCATCTTATGGTAGACGCGGGCAATGAGGACGCGGTGAGGCGCCTGCGTGAGCGAAAGCGGCGCGAACAAAAGCCGCTGGCGGTCATGGCGCCGTCGCTTGCCGCCGTTTCTCTAATTTGTCATGTCAGCGAGCGAGAAGAGCAGTTGCTGTGTTCGTATGAAGCGCCTATCGTTTTGTTGAGGAAGAAACATGAGGCAGGGCTGTCTCAATCTCTCGCGCCGGGCAACCCATGCTTGGGCGTTATGTTGCCTTACACGCCGTTACACCACCTCATTCTTCATGACGTTGGCGCGCCCTTAGTCGCGACCAGCGGCAACCTGACCGATGAGCCGATTTGTACGGATGAACGCGAAGCGGCGCAACGGTTGGGCGGCATCGCCGATTGCTTTTTGGTGCATGACCGCCCCATTACCCGCTATGTGGATGACTCGGTCGTTCGCATGATCGCAGGCGAAGCGGTGTTTTATCGCCGCGCGCGCGGCTATGCGCCTTTGCCGTTGTCTTATGCGAATGCAAGCAAGACGGTTATCGCGTTGGGAGCGCATTTGAAGAATACCGTGTCAATCAACCGGGGCGGCCATGTCTTTGTTAGCCAACACATTGGCGACGTAGAAACGGAGGCGGCCCATCAAGCCTTTACCGAAATCGCCGGGACCTTCCAACGCGTGTACAATCTGGCGCCGGATGAAGCCGCCTGTGATCTACATCCTGACTATCTTTCATCGCGGTATGCAGAATCGTTAGACCTTCCATTGACTCAAGTTCAACACCACTACGCCCACGCCGCCGCCTGTATGGCGGAAAACGAACTCGACGGGACGGTATTGGCGTTCTCGTGGGACGGGACCGGCCTTGGCCCCGATGGGACCGTGTGGGGCGGCGAGTGTCTGTTGTGCGACTGGCAGGGCTTTCAGCGCGCTGCGCACCTGCGGACGTTTGCGCTGCCGTCCGGCGAGAAGGCGGTGAAAGAACCGCGCCGGGCCGCGTTGGGGTTGTTGTATGAACTGTGGGGCGACCGCCTGTTTGAGAGCAAGATCGAATTGTTGAATTCATTCAACCAGACTGAACTGAACATGCTGAAACAAACATTGGCGAAATCCATACACTGCCCGCGAACCTCTAGCATGGGCCGCTTGTTTGACGGCGTGTCGTCGCTGCTCAACCTGCGCCAGTCGGTCTCATTTGAAGGGCAGGGCGCCATGGAACTGGAATGGGCGATTGGCGATTGTCAAACCAATGAGCGCTTTCCATTTAAAATAAATACGTCCGCCCCGGCAGAGTGGTTGGATGTTGATGGCGCTCCATCGCCGCGAGGCGGGCCGCGTCCAACCATGGTATTGGATTGGGGGCCGATGATTGAGACGGCGGCCCAGGCATTGAAAGACGGTATGACAGTAGCCGAATGCGCGACGCGCTTTCATAATACCCTTATCGAAATGGCGGTCGCGGTTGCACACGATGTGAAGGAACCCCATGTTGTTTTAACCGGCGGCTGTTTTCAAAACGCATACTTGACTGAACGGGCGCTGGCCCGTCTGAAAGAAGAAGGATTCACGGTCTACCGCCACCTCAAACTGCCGCCTAACGATGGCAGCATTTCGTTTGGGCAGTTGGCGGCCGCCCATCATAGGAGGAGGAGGGAACCATGTGTTTAGGCGTTCCGGGCAAAATTATCAAGATTACCAACGACGACCCGGTGTATCGAAGCGGGGAGATTGATTTTAGCGGCGCCGTCAAAGAAATTTCGCTGGCGTACACCCCCGAAGCCGAAGTAAATGACTATGTCATCGTTCACGCCGGGTTTGCGTTAAACGTGATTGATGAAGAAGAAGCTCAACAGGTGTTAGACGACCTCAAACAGTTGGGCGAACTGGCGGCGCAGGAAGACGCGCCATGAAGCACCTGAACGAATACCGCGACCCTGAAGCGGCCAGGCGCCTGTTGCGGGAGATTGAAACTACCATCACCCAGCCGCGCTCAATGATGGAGATCTGCGGCGGGCAGACCCATTCGATTTTGAAATTCGGCCTCGATCAATTGTTGCCCGAGCCGCTCAATTTAATTCATGGGCCAGGGTGTCCGGTCTGTGTGACCCCGACCGCGATCATTGATAAAGCGCTCGAAATCGCCCAGCGCCCTGAAGTGATCTTTTGTTCGTTCGGCGACATGTTGCGCGTGCCAGGAACCTCCAGCGACCTGTTTGGGGTGAAAGCCAGCGGCGGCGATGTTCGTATGGTCTATTCGCCTCTTGACGCCGTGCAAATCGCGCGTGAAAACCCCGAACGCGAAGTCGTCTTTTTCGCCATCGGCTTTGAAACCACCACCCCGCCCAACGCAATGGCGGCCATGCAGGCCAAGCGCGAAGAGTTGAAGAATTTCTCGCTGCTGGTTTCTCAGATGCGGGTGCCGCCCGCCATGACGGCGCTGTTGTCAGCGCCAGACGTCCAGGTTGAAGGCTTTCTCGCCGCCGGGCATGTCTGCGCCATCATGGGCTATGAAGAGTATCCGCCAATTTCAGATCAATATAGCGTGCCGATTGTGGTGACGGGCTTCGAACCGATTGACTTGTTGCAGGGCATTCTGGCGTGTGTGAAACAACTCGAAGAAGGCCGCGCTGAAGTTGAAAACCAATACCGCCGCATCGTCAAACGCGAGGGCAACCCGGCGGCGCTGAAGGTCTTGCATGAAGTCTTCGAACCCGTTGACCGCTCCTGGCGCGGGTTGGGCGTGATCGCTGAAAGCGGCTTTGGCATTCGCGATGAATATAGAGACTATGACGCCGAACAGCGCTTTGGCAGCGCCAATGACTCGGCGTCGGAAGAGCCCGCCAACTGTATCAGCGGCAAGATTCTCACCGGCGTACAGAAGCCGTATCAATGCGCGGCGTTTGGGGTGAGATGTACGCCTGAACGCCCACTGGGCGCGCCGATGGTATCGAACGAAGGCGCCTGCGCGGCGTATTACCGCTATCGGCGCCATGAGTCACAGACGGCGGGGGCGGCCCATGAATGATTTCGCGCCTTCGTGCCCGGTTCCGAGAAGTCAATACGATCGCGTGGTGATGGCCCATGGCGGCGGCGGTTCGTTGATGGAGCGCTTGATCGAGAGCGTGTTTCGCTCGTCGTTTCGCAATGACGCTCTCGACCAACGCCACGACAGCGCCGTGTTACACCTCACCAGCAGCCAAATCGCGTTCACGACCGACTCGTATGTGGTGCATCCGTTGTTTTTCCCTGGCGGCGACATTGGCTCAATGGCGGTGTATGGCACCGTCAACGATCTCGCGATGAGCGGGGCCAGGCCGATTGCGTTAAGTTCGGGATATATCCTCGAAGAAGGCCTGCCAATGGAGACGCTTCAGAAAGTGGTCGATTCGATGAGCGATGCGGCCAAAGGTTGCGGCGTTGATATCGTCACCGGCGACACCAAAGTGGTTGACAAAGGCAAGGGCGACGGCGTGTTTATCAACACCGCGGGCGTTGGCGTCATCGAACATGACCGCGTAATTGCGCCCAGCCAAGTTCGCGAAGGCGACGCAGTAATTGTCAACGGCGATCTGGGGCGTCATGGCGTGGCGATCTTGTCGGTGCGTGAGGGGTTGCAATTTTCTTCGCCAATTGAGAGTGATTCCGCCCCGGTCCATGATATCGTAGGAGCGTTACTCCAGTCGGATGTCGAAGTGCATTGCCTGCGCGACCTGACCCGAGGCGGCCTGGCGTCGGCGCTGAATGAAATCGCCGAACTCGCCAACCTCAGCGTGGTGATTGATGAGAGCCAGGCCCCGGTGCGCGATGATGTCGCAGGGGCGTGTGAGTTGCTGGGGTTTGACCCGCTCTATGTCGCCAACGAAGGGCGCTTCGCCGCGTTTGTCGCGCCCCAAGACGCCGACCGCGCCGTCGAGATTATCGCGCAGCATGAACACGGCGCCGGCGCAACGCGGGTGGGGACGGTGAAGGCCGCTTCGACCGCGCCTGTCTTGGTGAAGAGCGCGTTGGGCGCGACGCGCATTTTAGACCGTCTCAGTGGTGAACAGCTGCCGCGTATTTGTTAGAAGCCATCTCAAAATTGAGATTGCTTTTATATCAAGTTTTGACGTATCAAAGATTGAAAAGCCAATATAGGCGTGGGGGCAACTCTGAGAGCGCCTGTGCTTCTAAGCGGAGCAGCGCTGAAGCGAGCAGAGTTATACACACGCCGCCCGCTTCAAAACGGAAGTGTTTTGAGATGGATTCTAGTAGAAAAGAGTTTGGAGCACATGTATTCAAACGCGCATGGTATCGTTTCATAAAGCGCTAGTGGATTGAGATTTGATCCCCCTGGCGCCTTCGGCGCCGTCTCCCCTTAAAAAGGGGGGCTTACACGGCGCTTTTCGCTGGTGTCATCGCGAGAGTAGAAAACGACCGAAGCAATCTCGATTGAATATGAATCTTAGTCTGAACGGTTTTATAATGGTTGCCAGAATACTGTGCGGATTGAGTTTATGTAACTGTATCTATCGCTGTCCGCCGCGGCGGATACGGGCGCGCTTTACGCACATTTTTTTGACAACCGCTCTACAACTTGCTTCTTAACTTTGGAGGCTTCATGAAACGCAAGATCCAATTTTTGTTGTTACTCATCATCTCAGGTCTTGTTGTTGCTGGCGTGTATACCCAAAAAGACCAAAACCCCGAAGCGCCGATTGTGCCCGAAGAGATAATGGGGCCGCTCTTGGAACTACAGGCGATGATTGACCAGCAGCAGCCATCAATGAATGGTGAAGTGCAGGATTTGGTCAAGGACGTCCAAGACCGCTTCTACGCGCTCGATGATGCGCCTCAACTTACCCCAGAAGACCAACGGGGGCGCATGGAAGAGCGCAAAAACAAACCCGAGATGGAACCGACAACCGACAACCGCTACGGCAGTCCGGGCGAAGCGTTTGATAAAATTACAAGCGATATCAGCGGCGCGATGGACAAACTGGTGGAAACCAACGCGGGCGATCTCGCCGAGCGCGTGGCCGAGATTATTAATCGCGCCAAATTCAGCCTCGATAAAACCAAAGAAGGCGTTTCGAACATGATCGAACAGAGCAGCCAACCTATCCCCAAAGAAGACAACGATGACACTGACGCCGCAACCCATTGAAGACCTCGCCCGAGGCTATCAATCGTCGCAAGTGTTGTTTACCGCCCTGCGGTTGGGCGTGTTTGAGGCGCTGGGCGAAGAAGAACGTTCCCTGGAAGAAATCAACAACCAATTGAATGCCGATAAACGCGCGTTGCGGTTATTATGCGACGCGTTGGTCAGCATCGGTCTGCTGGAAAAATTCGGCGCCGCATACAGAAACAGTGATGCGGCGCGAGAGGTTTTGCTGTCGGGGTCTCCCGCCAGCAAGGCGGCGTTGCTGCTCAATGGCGCCCGCATGTATGAGACTTGGGGCCATTTGTTTGATGTGGTCAAGACAGGAACGCCCGCGCCGCAGGAGGCCATCGATGCGCGCTTTCAGTATGATGCGCCCGCCTTCGCCCGGGCCATGGCCGACATCGCGCGGCAGAGCGCGGCCGAGACCGCGAAGGCGCTGCCGCTGAATGGCGTCAAGCGCATTTTAGACCTGGGCGGCGGGCCGGGGCTGTATGCAATTGAATGCGCCAAGGTGAACCAAGAACTTCGCGCCGTTGTCCTCGACAACGAAGAAACCCTGACCGTGACGCGAGAGAATATCAAACAGATCGGGGTAGAAGACCAGGTGGCGACCCAAGCAGGAGACGCGCTCAATGATGATTTGGGCGATGGTTATGACCTGGTCTTGCTGTCGAATTTTTTGCATATGTTCTCGCCAGAGAAGAACCAGCAGATTCTCACTCGCTGCGCGGCGGCGCTAAATGCGGGCGGTTACATCGCCATTAAGGATTTCTTTCTAGATGAAGACCGCACTGGTCCCGAATGGATGTCGCTGTTTGCGGTCAATATGTTGGTCTTCACCGACGGCGGCGACTGTTACACCCGGTCGCAATATCTCAGTTGGCTCGAATCGGCTGGTTTTACACTTTTCTCCGAATCGCCGGTCGGCAGCAACTCAACCGTGTTAGTGGGAAAGAAGGAATGATTCAGTAATAACTCTACTTGCAACAGTGGTAGATTGTTACGATGGCGTTGCATGGATTGATTGCAGGGAAGGCGAGTTCATAGCCCTTCAGTTTGGTATGTCTGTACATACGAGCGCGCGAAAGTTTACTCTGCTGCTATCCCTAACTATTTCAGACAGGTGTATTCATGTTTTGGTTGAATCATTCTGTATTCAGCGTAATAAACCTTTTGGTTGCGGCATTAAAATAAAAAAAACATCAGTCGAACGAATCAGGAATTGAGTAAAAAAGCGATATTTCATATGGTATAATTTAAGTGCATTTTACTTTTGGTATTATTGGGTTTAATGAAAGTTTAAATTTGGCGGGGGAGGTGTCGATCCCCTATTGAATTGCGGCGAGTATTGAGTGGGGCGCAAAAAAAGTGAGAAAAAGTGGTTTGCGCCCCTTCGCCAAAACAAAAATTTGTCTATTCTCTTGCTCCGGTTCAGAGGTCAACTCAACCACCCCTTCAGACAAGTAATCCTGAAGCAAGCGAAAAAAAGTGAAAAACTTTTGCGCGTTGGGTTGACCGGGAGTTAGAGTTTGGTTAAAATCTTCTCTTGCCCGCTGAATCGAAAAGGGCTTAACAGATCGCCCGCTTCTGGTGGGCGATCGTTGCGTAAAGCGAACAAAGGAAGTTGTTTCTTCTTCGTTCTTTGACAATCAGGCAGGTTTGCGTGTGCAGGTGTTGCACCTCGGGGCTTTGGTCTTGAGAGGCAATACCCTCGTACTAAACCGAACAACTATAACGCGATGAAAGTCGCGTTTGTTCTGGAGTACACAAACTAGGACAATGCACTCACTTGATGAGTGTTTACACTTTCCACGGAGAGTTTGATCCTGGCTCAGAACGAACGCTGGCGGCGTGGATAAGGCATGCAAGTCGAGCGCGAACGTTCCCTTCGGGGAATTAGTAGAGCGGCAAACGGGTGAGTAACACGTGAGTAACGCACCCTTAGGTGGGGGACAACCGCGGGAAACCGCGGCTAATACCGCATAATGTCGTTTTGTCGCATGGCGAAACGACCAAAGGGGGGGATCTTCGGACCTCCCGCCAGAGGAGCGGCTCGCGCCCAATTAGCTTGTTGGTAGGGTAACGGCCTACCAAGGCAACGATTGGTAGCCGGTCTGAGAGGATGGCTGGCCACACTGGGATTGAGATACGGCCCAGACTCCTACGGGAGGCAGCAGTCTAGAAGCTTCGTCAATGGGCGAAAGCCTGAACGAGCGACGCCGCGTGCAGGACGACGGTCTTCGGATTGTAAACTGCTTTCGACAGGGATGAACGGTATGGAGGCCAATACCCTCTGTATTTGACAGTACCTGCAGAAGAAGCCCTGGCTAACTCCGTGCCAGCAGCCGCGGTAATACGGAGAGGGCAAGCGTTGTTCGGATTTATTGGGCGTAAAGCGCGTGCAGGCGGTTTGGTAAGTCAGATGTTAAAGACCCACGGCTCACCCGGGGGAATGCGTCTGATACTGCCAGACTAGAGTCCGAGAGAGGATAGTGGAATTCCTAGTGTAGAGGTGAAATTCGTAGATATTAGGAGGAACACCAGTGGCGAAGGCG
>CAZKYC010000129.1:0-8780 GCA_964556895.1 uncultured bacterium
AGACGCAGGCTTCACCCCCAAAAAGCGCAACACCCTTTATCAGATTTTTAATTAGAGTCATTCTTTGAGACGGGTTCCACGCGCGCTGCTGGTGTTGGAGTGTCCCCTGATCCCCCCTGTTCGCCTGTGGCGAACTTCCCCCCTTATATAAGGGGGGCTAAATAGCATGTCGATCTACCATTAGTTGGAGTGCAGGGAATTGTAGGGTGGGTTCTTAACCCACCAGATTCAGCTGATCCCCCCTGTCCGCCTGTGGCGAACTTCCCCCCTTATATAAGGGGGGCTTTTTACTCAAATGAATCTACAAGATATAGCGTGACAGGTCGGCGTCATTGACGATCTCGCCCAGTTGTTCTTTGACGTAACTGCGGTCGATCTTTATGGTCTGGCCCGCCATCTCAGGAGCGTCAAACGAAATCACGTCCAACACGCTTTCGAGAATGGTGTGCAGCCGCCGCGCGCCGATATTTTCGGTTTCGTCATTGATACTGGCCGCCATGCCGGCCAGTTCGTCGATGGCGTCGTCTTCAAACTCAATGGTGACGCCCTCGGTTTGAAGCAGGTCTTTGTATTGGCGAATCAGCGAATTTTTGGGTTCGGTGAGGATGCGCTTAAAGTCGTCGGCGTCGAGGTCGTCGAGTTCGACCCGAATTGGAAAGCGCCCCTGCAGTTCCGGCATCAGGTCAGACGGGCTGCAGCCGTGAAACGCGCCCGCAGCGATAAAGAGAATGTGGTCGGTTTTGACCATACCGTGTTTGGTGTAGACGGTCGAGCCTTCAACCAGCGGCAGGATGTCGCGCTGAACGCCCGAGCGCGACACGTCCGGCCCTGAACCGCTGTCGCGCCCCACGACTTTGTCGATCTCATCGAGAAAGACGATGCCCGACTCTTCAACCTTGTCGACCGCGTCTTGGGTAATCTCTTCCATGTCGAGCAGGCGGTCGGCTTCTTCTTGAACCAGAATCGGCCGCGCGTCTTCGACCTTCATCTTTTTGCGCTTGTGCTTGGTGGGCATCATCTTGTCGACCATGTCGCGCAGGTCGATGCCCATTTCTTCGAAACCCATGTTGGGCGGAATGCCGACTACCACGTTTTTGTTTGAATCTTGAACGTCAATCTCGACTTCGCGTTCTTCTAACGTTCCTTCGCGCAACATCTCGCGAAAGCGCTCGCGGGTCGCCATCATTCTCAACTCGGGGTCTTCAGGCGGCTGGCCTTCAGCGGGCGGGGCCGATTGACGCGGAAAATTGTTGGGCACTAACAAGTCGAGAATGCGGTCTTCGGCGTTTTTTTCCGCCTGCGCTCTACAGGCATCAAGGGCGCTGGCGCGTCCATGGCTGACCGCCATCTCAACCAAGTCGCGAATGATGGATTCGACATCGCGGCCTACATACCCCACTTCGGTGAATTTTGTCGCCTCAATTTTAATGAAAGGCGCATCTTCGAGTTTGGCCAGGCGGCGGGCGATTTCGGTTTTGCCGACGCCAGTCGAACCGATCATAATGATGTTTTTGGGGTGGATCTCTTCTTGTAGGTCTTCGCTCAACAGGCGCCGCCGGGCGCGGTTGCGCAGGGCGATGGCGACCGCTTTTTTGGCGTCTTCTTGCCCGATGATATATTTGTCCAATTCCGCGACGGTCTGTTTGGGGGTCAGCCCCGGCACAGCGTTTGGTTTCGCTTCTACTGAAACAGGAGGGGTGTCAGTCATTGGGTTTGGTTTCTTTCTCGGTTTCGCTCTCGTCTTCTTGGGGCAGTTCTTCGATGGTGATGTGTTCATTGGTATAGACGCAAATCTCAGCCGCTAGTTTCATGGCTTCGATAGCGATCTCTTTGACGGGCATCTCGGTAAATTTCAACAGCGCCTTGGCCGCCGCCTGGGCGTATGGCCCGCCCGACCCGATGGCGATCACGCCGTCGTCAGGCTCGATCACGTCTCCCGTACCTGAAATGACCAACGTTCGTTCAGCGTCGCAAACAATCAACAGCGCTTCAAGGTGGCGCAGCATCTTGTCAGTGCGCCATTCTTTGGCGAGCTCGACCGCTGAGCGGGTCAGGTTGCCGTTAAATTCATCGAGTTTGCCTTCAAATTTTTCAAACAAGGTAAACGCGTCGGCTGACGCCCCGGCGAACCCAGATAAGATGGCGCCGTCAAACATGGGACGAACTTTTTTGGCGCCGGTCTTCATCACGGTGTCGCCCAGCGTGACCTGGCCGTCGCCCGCGACCACGACCTGTTCGCCCCGACGGACGGAAAGAATTGTAGTGGCGTGAAAGGCGCCGCCGCGGCGGCTGTTGTCATACATCTTCAGAGTCTCCATTGAAATATGCGAACGAGATAAGGCAGTCTTTTCATTGTAGTCCCCCAAACCCCAAAATGAAAACGGTATGGGCTGTTAGAACAGACTCCCCCCCCATAAAACGGGAGGAGTCCATTTAACAAAGGGCTTGTGGGCGCAGGTATAGGTCAGAAATTGTAGGGTGGGTTCTTAACCCACCAGATTCAGCTGATCCCCCCTGTCCGCCTGCGGCGAACTGCCCCCCTTATATAAGAGGGGCTAATTAGCCGCGGCTTTTTTTAATTCAAACGAGGCAATTCTTGGAATTTAAACTCACCCGACTTTTCATTTGATACAATTAAATATCGCTGAAGTGAGCAGAGTTATACACTGGCCATATACAAATACAAACCAGATAATGAAAGAAGCGAATAAACCACATGTCGACAGAAAAAGTGTTCTTTCCCAATCAAGATGGAGTTCAATTGGCGGCGTATCTGGAGACGCCTGACAATGGCGCCGCAGACCACTATGCGCTGTTCGCCCACTGCTTCACCTGCACCAAAAACATCAAAGCGGCGGGCAACATCTCGGCGGCGTTGGCGCAACGCAACATCGCCGTTATGCGTTTTGATTTCACCGGCCTGGGCGAAAGCGAAGGGGATTTTTCGGACACGAATTTTTCGTCAAACATTGACGACTTGGTTTCGGCTTCTGAGTTTTTGAGTAAGGAGTACCAAGCGCCTGAAATTCTTATCGGCCATTCGCTGGGCGGCGCCGCTGTACTGCAGGCCGCCCAGCGCGTCCCGTCGTGTAAAGCGGTGGCGACGATCGGCGCGCCGTCTGATCCGGCCCATGTTCAACGTTTGTTTTCAGACGAGTTAGAGACAATCGAGAGCAAGGGGCAAGCCGACGTGAACCTGGCGGGCCGCGCCTTCACCATCAAAAAGCAGTTCGTCGACGACCTCAACCAGGACCGCATGGACAATTCCATTGACCAGCTGGGCCGCGCGTTGATCATCTTTCACTCGCCGATTGATCGCGTGGTGGACGTCGACAACGCCTCCAACATTTTCAAGAAGGCGCGCCACCCCAAGAGTTTTATCTCGCTCGACCAGGCCGACCACCTGCTCATGAAAGAAGACGACTCGCGCTATGTTGGCGAGTTGATATCCTGTTGGGCGAAGAAGTATGTGTAGCCTACACAAAGGGTAATAAAGCACTCGCCTGGTTCAGTAATACCGCCCCATCATGAACTGGGCAAATTTCCAGAATTTTCCAACATGCAGCAGGTAAGCAACCACGCCTGACGTGATAAAGACGAGCCAAGCGAGAGCGGTAAGCAGCCAGCGGCCCCAGGGCTCGGAGTAAATCATTTCGACCGTCCATTGGCCGGCGTCCAGCGAAAGGGCGCGGTATCCATTCGCGGTGGAAACCACATCCAGCGGCTTCCAGTCTCCGCCGCCAGTTTGGGCGCGGGCGCGCCAGTTGGGGTAGTTCCATTCAGCCAACCGTAGCCAAGACGGCGAACTGACTTCAACGTCAAACGCGATGTGTTTGGGTTTGTAGGTTGTGACATCAGCGTTTACAACTGACCAATCAGACATTGAATCGAGGTTGTCTGGGCCGTCTTGACCGCGCGGCGCCGACCATGCCCAACTATGATTGTTGCTGGCTTGTTCATAGACGCGCAGGCGCGGGCCGGTGAAGAGCGGCTTCAGCGCCGGGTCTTCAATCACTTCGGTCGACAAGATGAATCGTACGTTCAACTCGTCAAGAACGGGGTGGTCGAAGTGCTCAAGATTGATGTCGTCGTGGTAGGCGCCGTCGTCCCAGCCTTCCATCTCGCCGATGCGCTTCATGAACGAGCGCAGGCTCATCGGGTCGTAACCCGCGGTGTTAGAGAGGCCCCACATCACCGCGTGGTTGGGGGTGCGGTAGTTACTCATGGTTTGAACGCGGTCGACGGGGCTGAAGTCTGGCAAGGTTTGAACAAACTTCACCGCCGGGGGCGTTGCGGCGTTGGCTTTGATTTCATTGGCGGTGTAGAGCGTCGCCAAAAAATAACCGCGGCCAAACACAAACAGGTCTAAACACAAAAACAACCCCAGCGAAAATGATAACACCGCCCGGGGCGCCTTCGGGACCTTCTTGGCGTACAAATAAATCGCCATCGCGCTCAATAACAACACCCCGCCGATGACCAATGAGTAGGCGCGGGTTGCGCCGGTCAGGCCGGCCATGTCGATTGGCCCGGTTGCGTTTAACAGTTGGTTGCGCAAGGCGTCAGTCAGATTGAATAGATACGGCGATCCAAAGAGAAACACAACACACATGACAATCGCCAGGCCGACGATGCGCATGCCCGCCACTGTTTTGTCTGATGGCGCCAAGCCGGCGAACTCGGCTTCTTTGGCAGACTTGCTTAGCGTCTTCAGAGTAAATTTCTGGTAGGCTTCCGCCGCCAGGCGTTCTAACCCCAACGCCGCCAGTGCACAGATCGGGACGAGATAATAAGGCAAGAACTTGGCGGGGGCGCGAAAATGCCCAAAGCCGGGCAGTTGCAACAAAAGCGAATAAATCGGGTTGCCGCGTCCACTGGCAAGAAACAGCCCCAACAGCGCCAGCGCCAGCAATGGAACCGCCGCCGCCGGGCGCTCACCCTTGCGAAACATCGACAACGCCAAGAACGGAACAATTACTCCCGCATAGGCGCACGACCAATAGGCGTAGTGGTCATAATGAACGCCGATCTGGGTGCCATAATATTCAGGAAAGAGTAGGGTAATTAATCGATGGGGCGCGAATGAAAACTCGGTCGCCATATCAATATCGAGCGTGGCGGCGCGGTTGGCCAACGCCGCATACTCGAGCGTGGCGAACAATTGAAACGACGCCATCAACACGCCCAACAACAGCGCGAAGCCATACAGCGATGTCATCCAGAGTGGTTGCGTCCAGGTAAAAGCGCCGTCGCGCCGCACCCGCCAGGCCTGAAGCATGAACACAAACGCCAGGCTGAACACCATCGAGTAAAACAACATCTGCGGGTGCCCGCAGGTAAAATGTAAGAAGGTCACGCCCGCCGCCGCCAGCCACCACAACAGACGGCGTTCGCGGGTAAACAAAAAGCCTGTCGCGGTGACCAACATCCACGGCGCCCAGGCCGCGCCCGCGTAGGTGAGGTGGTTGCCGAATGGAATGTGAATCATGGCGAAGCCATTGAGGCCGTAGGCGACGCCCGCGATCATCGAGGGGAACTGGGTGGCGCCGCAGACTCGCGCGAAACAATAGGCCCCCGCGCCAGCGATGAGAAAATGCAACACCAGCGACAGACCAAAAAAGCGCTCCATCGCAAAGCCAAACAGAACCCAGTCGAATACATAAAACACCGCTGACTGAACGTTGGCGAGAAACGGCGCCCCGGCGTGAGTGTAGGGGCTCCAATAAGGGATCTCGCCCTGCGCCAATTGGGCGCGTTGAAACGACTTCCAGGGGTAGAACTGTTCGGCGATGTCGCCGCCGTAGGGGCTTTGGCCGCCTAGCCAGGCTTCGTGGGTAAAAAGCAGAATTGCGGCGAACACCATCGCCAACGCCAGCGCGTCGCGTTTCATTCCATTTCCATTCAAACCAAATATTTATCGACCGTTGGGTATTATGAACGCCTGCTGAGATGATAGAAGGTTAAGACATTCGCTTGCGAAACCGCAGATGAATACGAAGTAATGGCATTGACCAACATGCGAAGCAAAACGCATGAAAAAGAAATCTCAAGTAACCTGTATCAATGAGAGAACTCATCCCTGGTTGGGCTGGCGCCTGCCAATGTAAGACAGGCGATGAGAACTGGGGCAGATAGACATTGAATTGAAGCAACATCGAGGTCAGCGGCGCGCCCGGGGCAATCTGAGCGTCGGGATACCGCGCCAGAAAATTGCGAATCACCTCGACCGGGTCAGCGCTAAGCCCAAGAATTTGCATATACGCGCCAAACACGCCAAGCGCGACCAACAAGCTAAATTTCAGTTTATTATCAAACCAGGCGCCGTCGTTAAGGCCCGCCGCGGCGATTACCATGACGAAGGGCGTGATCTGAAAGATATGGCGCGGGCCCCAGTCAAAACCGCCCGCCCAATTCTGCCACATCGACATGACAATGAGGTAACTGCCGATGAGCAAGAAGACCCCGCCCGCCAGCCAACGGTCGCGTTTCCAAAACCTGGCGATGCCAAACAGGGCGAGAATCAACGGCGGCGAATAGAAAAACAGGCTGCGCCCCGGGGTGAAGAAATAACCATGCAGCCCGACCAACACAGGCGTTGAGAAGTTGACGCCCTCGGTCTGGTCTTCGTAGCCTGTCGAGAAAAACGAGTCAAAGCGGTATTGGTTATAGAGCATCACCACTACGCCAAACGCCAGCCAAGGCGCGGCGAAGGCGGCGATGCGCTTCCAGTCAAATTGAATGGGCGCCTCTTTTTTGTCAGGATCAACCAACAACAGCCACGCCGCCGCCAGCCCAGTCACCAAGGTGTCGGGGCGGGTGAAAACGCCATACGCCCAACAGAACCCCGCCAGCAGATACCATTTCCATAGGCCGTTTTTACGCGCCTGAACCAGCGCCCAAAACGCTGTAAGCAAACAAAGGGTTGTCAGTGGTTCCGTAAAAAAAGTTCGGCCATGCTGCCACTGGTAGGTTCCAAATACATAAAGCAGTGCGCAAATTCCTGCCCAGACTTGGCGAACACCGAGAATGAGTAACAGGTCAACAAATATCATCACCGTGCAAGCGGAGACCAAAATGGTGAATACGCTCGCCCAGGCCTTCAAAAACAGATACCCGTTTGGCTCAACAATCTCAGGGGCCTGGTCTTCCATCGTGCCAGGCGGGGCCTGCAGCCAAGCGGCGAAGTCGACTTCTTCGCCTGGGCAGATCAATCGGCCTATCGCCATCCAAGGGGCGGCGGCGACCGGAAGCCCCAGCCCATATTGGGCGTATTCTTTGCCGTCGATGCCGGTCTTGCTGGCAAACCCGGCGGGGAAGGCGGGGATCGCGCCGCGCTGGCCTTCGATCAATGAGAGAGTGGTGCGCAGGTTGATCTGTTCGTCAGGCGTAGTCAAAAAAAACGCGGGCGACATGAACAGATACACCCCTAACGTCGCGCCAAAAAACATCCAGGCGAATTCTGACCGCGTAAAGTAGTTATTGGGCTTCTTCTCCATTTATCGTGACATTCAAAAATGTCTTCGCGCTCTGTTCAAGGGACAGGATCTATCGCTGTCCGCCGCGGCGGATACGGGCGCGCTTAAACAGACGTTAGGGATAACCGCTCTGAGGGCCGCTTGTTCGCTAATTTGCCAGTGATATACTACGTTCTTGCAGCGGCGCTGGCTAGCAACCCGCCCTACGATATTGATATTTAAAGGAAACCAACCCGATGTCCGGCCACTCGAAATGGAGCACGATCAAACATAAGAAAGCCAAACTTGACGCCGCTCGCGGAAAGATTTTCACCAAGATCATTCGCGAACTGACCACGGCGGCGCGCATCGGCGGCGGCGATGTCTCCAGCAACCCCCGCTTGCGTACGGCGGTCGACGCGGCGCGCGGCGCCAACATGCCCAAGGACAACATCGACAAGGCCATCAAAAAAGGCACCGGCGAGCTGCCGGGAGTCACTTATGACGAAATGACCTACGAAGGCTACGGCCCCGGCGGCGTGGCAGTGTTTGTTGAAGTGTTGACCGACAATAAAAACCGCATCACCGCTGAACTGCGCCACCTGTTCAACAAATACGGCGGCAACCTGGGCGAGTCGGGCAGCGTCGCTTGGATCTTTGAACGCAAGGGCCAGGTCATCATCGAAGCGGCTGAAGGCCAAGAACTGGACGAAGACGATATCATGGAAACCGCCATCGACGCCGGCGCCGAAGACGTTGCGTTTGATGACGGCGTCTGTACCGTCTCGTCTACGGTCGAAGACTTTAACGCGGTGTCAGAGGCGCTGCGCGAGAAGGGCTTTAACGTCAGCGACGCCAACTTGACCCGCATCCCCAGCAATACGGTCGCAATGGACGGCAAAAACGCCAATACCATGTTGAAGTTGATGGACATGCTCGAAGACAATGATGACGTACAGAATGTCTACGCCAACTTTGACATCCCCGAGGAAATCATGGCCTCCATGGAAGGCTAAGCAGCGCCCGCATAACGAATAAAAAAAGCGGGGCCAACGCCCCGCTTTTTTTATGCTTTGTCAGAACCAACCACACCCGCCCTACATCATACTTTTCATCCAGGCGTCTGAGGGGCGAACCAGGCTGCTTCGACCTGCGTTTTCAGTTAAATTTAATAATTTGTTTCTTAGTTAGAGAAATAATTTCATCTTCAATTTGATCAAGATTGAAGTGTGGCTTTATATTTTGTACTTTTTGACTTATTTCGTTCATATCTGACGCGTCGGTAAAAAGTCTGGCTTGTGATTTGTGCTGAAATTTCATTTTCTC
>CAZKYC010000130.1:0-8672 GCA_964556895.1 uncultured bacterium
CAGAGTTACACCCATGCCTGAGTTGGATTGTCTATTATTGATAGGACGAATATCGTTTTTTGACCAAATTCCAGGTCATCCAGCAAGGGAAGTACTCAAATATAGGAAGAACCATTTTTTATCGTTGTATTTGGCATGGGTACAACTCTGCTCGCTTCAGTGCGGCTCCGCCTTGTTGCACAGGCGCTCCCAGAGTTACACCCATGCCTATATTGGGTTTTCAATACTTAATATGTCGAAACTTGAAAAAAAGCATACTTACTCTTTGAGATGGCTTCTAGAGCGTTTGTCAAAAATATGTGCGTAGAGCGCGCCCGTATCCGCCGCGGCGGACAGCGATAGATACAGTTAAGCAAACTCAATACGCACATAATTCTGGCAATCACTATGAAACAATCCCACATCTTGCACAAGTAGGCCCTCGCGTGTTTTATTTCTTTTGAAATCTATCATTGAATGAGGAGAGGGCAATGCGTAAAAAACGGGCGAAAAGCGTGATGGTGGTCGGCTCAGGCGGACGCGAACACGCGCTGATCTGGAAGATCAACCAAAGCGAAGCGGTCGAACAATTGTGGGGCGCGCCGGGCAACGCGGGGACCGCTGCGTTGGCGCGGCGCATGCCCATGGCGGCTGACGCGGTCAGCAACTTGGCGTCGTTTTCGCTCATCGAACGCCTGTCGCTAGTGGTGGTCGGGCCCGAACAGCCCCTGGCGCTAGGCTTGGCCGACGCCTGTATGGTCGAGGGCGTGCCCGTGTTTGGCCCCACCCAATACGCCGCGCGGATCGAAAGTTCAAAAATTTTCGCGCGCAATCTGATGAAAAAATATAACATCCCATCGCCCGAGTTTGGTTCGTTTGACGACCCCGCCGCCGCCAAGGGGTATGTACGCGACCTGGCCGGGCGTGGAAAGCAATGCGTGGTCAAAGCCGACGGCCTGGCGGCGGGCAAGGGCGCGATCGTCACGTCGTCGCCTGAAGAAGCCGACGCCGCTATCGACCAGTGTATGGTCGAAAAAGCCTTCGGCGACGCGGGCGCCAGTGTGCTCATCGAAGAACGCATCAGTGGCCCGGAACTCTCCATCTTCGCCATCACCGACGGCAAGCACATGGCGATTCTGCCTCCCTCTCAAGACCACAAACCCATCGGCGAAGGCGACACCGGCCTCAACACCGGCGGCATGGGCGCCTACAGCCCGGTGCCGATCGCGACGGACGAGTTGATGAAAGAGATCCAAGACACCATCCTGCGCCCGACCCTCGACGGTATGGAAAAAGAAGGCTGCCCGTATAGTGGATTGTTGTATGCGGGGATCATGCTGGTCGACGGCAAGCCCTCTGTGATCGAGTTTAACTGCCGCTTTGGCGACCCTGAAACCCAGGCGGTGTTGCCCGCGATTGATGAAGACTTGTATCCGCTACTGCTCGCCGCCGCCGAAGGCAAACTCGGCGAGGACCGAATGATCCCGGCGGCGCGCACCGCGTTGACCGTGGTGATGGCGTCAGGCGGCTACCCGGGGCCGTACGAAAAAGGCAAAGTGATCGAAGGCCTCGACGCCGTCGCAACCGAGTTTCAAGGCCGCGCCCTCGTCTTTCACGCTGGGACGGAACAAAACGACAATCAGATTGTCACGTCAGGCGGGCGCGTATTGGCGGTGACAGGAGTAGGCGCTGATTTTGACGAAGCCTGCGCCAACGCCTACGCCGCCGTCGACAAGATATCGTTCGAAGGCGCCTATTACCGCAAAGACATCGGCTATCGCGTCAGGGGCGGGTGATTGGACAAAACGCTGTTGATCGGTTGGCGAGAGTAAGGACGAAACCGCCAGCGGCCAGCAAGTTTCCAATTGCCTCCGCCTGGCCGTTACCGATTGCCGCGACGGGGACGGTCCTGGGCTGCGCCGACATCGAATGGGCAAGTGGTAACGTGTAATCGGGTATGGTATACTTGCCCCATCACGCCTACAGATGAGGTCAATGAACATGGACGCGACACGCCGCGAATGGATGAAAACCGCCGGGATCGCTATGGGCGCGTTGGCGATGCAATCGGCGCCAGCCCAAGCCGCCAACTATAAAACCGCCCATCTCTCGACCAACCAATATTCATGGACGGTCTACTCGCGGCGCGACGATTTTGATTTTGGCAAGAACCTCGACAAAGGCCTCGCCAAAGTCGCGGCCAGCGGGTATCAGGGCTTTGAGCCAGGGCTGAACTCGCCCAACGACCTCGACCGCATGGGCCCGCTCTTGAAACAACACGGGCTTGAAATTCGCTCCATCTATGTCAATAGCGTATTGCACGAAGCCGCCCAAGCCGAAGAGTCAATCATACAGGTCGCCGCCATCGCCGAAAAAGCGGGCGAACTGGGCACAAAAATCGTTGTCACCAACCCCAGCCCGATTCGCTGGGGAAGTGGTGAAGACAAGACCGACGACCAACTCAAGGTTCAGGCTGAAGCGATGAACAAACTCGGTGAGCGCCTGGCCAAGCATGGCCAGACCCTCGCCTATCACAACCACGACGCGGAGCTGCGAAACGCGGCGCGCGAGTTTCACCACATGATGGTGGGGACGGAACCGCAACGGGTCAGGCTGTGCCTCGACTCGCATTGGATTTATCGAGGGGCCGGCGACTCGTCGGTCGCGCTGTTTGACGTGGTCAAACTCTACGCCGACCGCATCACCGAATGGCACCTGCGCCAGTCGCAGGGCGGCGTATGGTCTGAGACCTTCACCGATGGCGACATCGACTATCCGGCGTTGGCGAAGTTGATGAAGGGCCTCAAGGTTACGCCCCACTATGTGATGGAGCAGGCCTGTGAAAAGGGCACGCCTCGCAACCTCAACGCCCAACAGGTTCACGAGAAAAGCGCCCACTATTTTCGCAACCATTTGGGGTAGCGATTAGCGTTTATGAATCGCATCTTCCCAGCCGAGTTGGTCAGCCAGGTTGAAGGCCCAATCATAGTTTGCGTCGACTTCGCCCATGAGATGAACATTGGTCGGGTAAAGATACCCCACCGCCTGGGGCAGGTCGGTTGCCCGCAAGCAGTTTAATAGTTCAATCGCCGGGCCTGTCCCGTCTGTTTGGCTGGGCGCGTTTTGGGTCGCGGGCGGGTTTTGAAGATAGACCGACTCAAGCCGACCGTCTAACAGGGCGGCGTATAGCGCGACCGCCGCCATCTCGCCGCGCGCGGCGAGCGCGATGTTGTCAGGGTCGACCTGGTCCATCGAACGCAGCGCCTCAATACAACGCAACACGTCATACACACGCATGGATGCGATGGTGCGGCCTGTCCACGCCGAGGCGCGCCTGATATGCCACTGAAGCCCCTGGCTCCAACTGGTCTCGCCTACGCCGCGCACCTGGAGATAGGCGCGCGTCCATTCAGGGCGCAAGCCGTTTGAGAAACTCTCAGAGGCCCAACGCTTTTCGTTGGGGCTGCGCAGTACTAGCAGAACGGGCTTTTTCTCGGCGCCGGTGTCTTTCCAGTTCCATTCAAAAGTAAGGCGAAAGCCCTCTTCGGGCACGAAGGTGTAGTCGTTGATGCCGCTGGTTTCGTTGCTTCGTGAGCGGTATTCCAGCCTTAGCGACAAGTCGCAAGGCTTCTTTGGGAACGCATAAAAGGTATTGTCTTTGAGAAAGTCAATGACATGGGCTTTTTGTTTTTTCCACTCATCAACTGTTTCGATCTCTGGCGGCGCGGCGGCTTTGACAAAGGTTTCTTGAATGGTTTTGGTGCGGTCGTCTTCGGGCGGGCCGTCGACATACACCTTAAGTTCTTCTTGGGCTAACAGTGATTCTTCCGATTCATCGACATCGCCGGTTTCACTGGGCGGGACGTCTTTGCCCATCAAGTGTTTCATCAAGAACGAAAAGATTTGGGTGCGTGAAATTTGGTGATACGAATGCCCGCCCGGCGTCACAACGAGACTGATGTTGTCTTCGGCGCCATACAATTCATAAATCGTTTTCATATAGGCAACGCTTTGTTTGACGCCTTCGATTGAGTTAAGGCCGTCGCGGTCGGCCTGGGCGATGAGCAGCGGCCGGGGCGCGATCAAAGCGCCGATGTCGTGATAGTCAATCAACTTGGTGTTGATGGGCGCCATACAGTCACAGTGGCCGTCGATCATGCGCTGGCGGATGTGCGACTCGAGCGTACAACAGCCACACACCGGGGCGACTGCTTTCACGCGGCGGTCGACGGCGCCGATATACCAACTCTGCGAGCCGCCGCCCGATATACCCGTCACGCCGATGTTGTTGGGGTCGACATAATCGAGAGAACACAACAGGTCGATGCCGCGAATGCCGTTCCATAGTTCGACGCCGCCGGGAGTATAGCCCCGGCTGTACCACTGAAACTGGCCTTCGGTGTAGCAGCCCCAGTGGCTGCCATAGACTTCGCCCCATTGAATGGTCTCAAACACCAGCGCGACGAAGCCCAACTCGGCGAACTTGCGCGGATGGGGCTGGTAATGGACTTTTTGCGTGCGCGAATGGCCGCATGGGTACAAAATCGCGGGCGCTTTATGGCTGATGGCGTTGGGCACATACAAATTGGCGGGCACATACAGATGGGGCAGCGACTCATAATAGAGTTTGATGATCTTGTAGTTGTCTTTTTGAATCACGCCGGTCTGTTTGACGTTCAAAGGCGGCCGCTCGCCGTTGAGCGGGACGTCATACAGGCTGAGCATCTCGGTCAGTTCTTGATAGCGCTGTTCGCGCACCTGTTTCCAGTCGTCTAAGGTATGGATGTCAGCGAGCGAGTTGTGAGTGATCTCGCTGGCGACGCGCATCAGATACTGGCGGATGTTGTTGCTCTGGTCAAAAATGGGGCCAGTTTCGACTTGAAGCGGTTGGCTTTGCGGCGTCATCATTACACCCAAAAGCAATATGGAAATAGCGATTTGTTTATACATACATCTAACCCTCCCCACGTTCTTGCCATCATCGTTTATTGAACGCCAACTGGATGGCGCGGCCCTGCGCGGTCCACCCAGTCTTTCGGAAACCCGGCGTCTTTGGGCAGCGTGCGAAACCGATTGTTCTTCCAGTCTTGCCATTCGGCTTTGCATTGATTAAAGCGCACCGGGTCGCCGGACGTTTTATAAATCACATTCTCTTCAACCAAAAAGCCCGAGCTGCCCTGGTCAAAAAAGACGCCGTTGTTGGGCGCGCCGCCGTGGGCGTAAGGGCTGCGAACAATATCGTGTATGTGGTTGCCGCGCAGCACGGCGTTGGGTTGCCAGCCGAGCGTGTAGACGCCGCCGCCGTCGGCGATGCGTAACATGACGTCATGAATGTGGTTATACTCAATCACGCCGCCGCGTTGGCTGCTGGGCGCGCGGTTCCAGCGGTAGCCTGACGAGATACCCGTATAGGGCATCGACTCAATGTGGTTGTAAGCGATGTAGGTATGAATCGAAAAGGCGTCGAAAATCGCGACGCATCCCCAAAACTGTTCGGCGCAGTTGCGCAAATGGTTATCAATGACCTGGTTGGCGGCGGGCGCGTCGGCGGGGGCCTGCCAATCTGACGCCAGGCCGCCGCTGCCGCTGGGAACGCGGCGGGCGTTGTCTTCTCCCTCGCGCCAGCCCACCATCACGCCGTTGCCGCCGATGTCGTCAAACACACAGCGTTCGATCACGTTGCGCTGACAGCCTGCGCCCAACACGACGCCGTTGGCGCCTGTGTGGGCGACTTCACACTGTTTCATGGCGCACTCGACCGCATAACGCCACTCAATCGCGCCCGGCAGCAACCGATAGGGCTCCATGGTGCTAGGCGCATAATGGCCGGCTTGGATGCCCATGTAGCCTTCTTTGGGCATGTCCCAGCGGGTGTAGGCGAATGTCAGGTTTTCAAAATGAAGATTGCGGACGGGTTTTCGCGGCTCGCCTTCGATGATGAGCAATTTGTCGGCGTAAGGCGCGATGAATTCTTTTTCTGTGGGGTTTTGTTTTGAATACAACGATAACTCGCCTGTGTGGTTGTCCAAAACCCATTCATTGGGGGCGTCGAGCCAGGCGGGGTGGTGTTCAAAAAACACGGGTTTATCTTTTGAGGTGATTAGCGCATTTGAATGGCCAATAAACCCGACTGGCTGTTTGGTTCTAAGGGTCCGGCCTTCTAGGGACGTCATGTCAGCGCGTGAGATCGCCCAGTTTTGAATGACCACCATCTCAGCGCGATGAGAGCGGCCAATCCGGCCAGGCAGCGTCTGGCTTAATTCAAATTCTTTTACTTCATCATCCAGATTTTCGATTCGGAAAAACGAGCCGCCGCCGTTTGGGTGTCTGGCGCGCACCAGACGCTCGCCGTCAGCAAACAATTGGCGAAACCACCACTTGCCCTTGCCTACATCATCTACCGCGCATTTCCATGTAGATTGGGCCGCTGGTTTCCATCCGGATAGCTGGCGCCCGCCTGAGATGACGGCTTTGCTCCCAGGATTGGCCCGCCAATAGATAGCGCAGGTTTCTGTCCCGCTGTCGTTGGGGCCGAAGCGCAATGGCTTAGAAAGGGAGTATACCCCGTCATCGAGATACACGCTGATTGAATGCTCCAACCCCTTTCGGATGAGTGAGCGTACTTTCTGTTGTGCGCGTTGTAGGGTCGCGAATGGCGCGTTTTCGCCGCCGTCGTTTGAATCGCTGCCAGTTGGGGAGACATAAAGATTGGTTTCGATTGGTTTGATTTGTGAGTCGGCGGTCCAGGGCAATATGAGAAACAGGAAGAGAAAGAGGGAAAGACGTCTTGGCTGCATGATTGATATCCTTAGTAGAAATTGAGGCTATGTGAAATACTATCAAAAACTCATTAGCAATTCACCATGTGTAACCCAGCGCTTGTTGATTACTTGAATACCTAATAATGAGTTAGATTTTCCTGTAAAATTTTTACAACGAGTCTCGTCAATCTGAATTTTTTTAAGGGGGCATGATGAACAAAGACCAATCTCAAATTTCTTCATTTAACATAAACCGGCGGCGGTTTGTTCAGGCGGGCGCGGCGTCGATCGCTGCGTCGGCCCTTGGCGCCGATCTGTTAGACGCGGTCGCCAACACCCCCAAGCGCGTTGGTCTGATTGGCGCGGGCTGGTATGGCAAGAGCGATCTCTGGCGCCTGATTCAAGTCGCCCCGGTCGAAGTGGTTTCGCTGTGCGACCCCGACCAGCATATGCTCGCCGAAGCGGTCGAAATTCACAGCCAGCGCAAGCCTGGCGCCGCCAAGCCCAAGACCTATACCGATTACCGTAAGTTGCTCGGCGAAAACGAACACGACATCATCATTATCGGTACGCCCGACCACTGGCACGCGCTGCAGATGATTGACGCGGTCAAAGCCGGAGCCGACGTCTACGTTCAAAAGCCGACCAGCGTTGACGTGTTTGAGAGTGAGGCCATGTTGGCCGCCGCGCGCAAATACAACCGCGTCGTCCAAGTGGGCACCCAGCGCAAAAGCACGCCCCACCTGATCGAAGCCAAAAAGAAGGTGATTGACGAGGGCCTGTTGGGGACCATCGGCCATGTCGAACTGTGTTGTTACTACCACATGCGCGCCAATGGGGCCCCGCCGGTCGAGCCTGTGCCTGAATTTTTTGACTACGACATGTGGTGTGGGCCGGCGCCAAAGCGCCCTTATGACGGCCTGCCCCACCGCCGCTGGTGGCGCACCATGATGGAATACGGCAACGGCATCATGGGCGATATGTGCGTCCACATGCTCGACACCGCCCGCTGGATGCTCGATCTGGGCTGGCCCAACCGGGTCACTTCAACCGGCGGCATTCTGGTGCAAACCGGCGGCAAGTCGACCATCGCCGACACTCAGACCGCGACCTTTGAGTTTGACAAATTCAACGCCGTCTGGCAGCACCGCTCGTGGGGCAGCCCGCCCGACCCCGATTACCCCTGGGCGTTGTTTATTTATGGCGACAAGGGCACGCTCAAAGCCAGCACCATGAAAGCCGACTTTATCCCACGCGGCGGCAACGCGAACCCCATTCATTTCGACTGTTTGTTTGAGCGTGAAAAATACCCTGAAGACGTTGAAGAAAAAGACATCGAGCTCAACGCCGCGCCCGCCACAAGGCTGCACATGCTTGACTTTTTGGCGGCGATTGAAAAACGCTCGCGCCCGGTCGCCGACATTGAAGATGGCCACATCTCGACCGCGAGCTGTATCTTGGCCAACCTGTCGATGGGCTTGGGCGGCAGGCCGTTGGTCTATGATCCAACAAAAAAGATGGTGGTGGGCGACGACGAGGCGACTCAAAAGTTGGCGCGGCCTTACCGCGCGCCCTGGGTGCACCCGAGCAAGGCCTAGCGCTGGCTTGGCGCCGCGTTACGCCAAAATTTTGTGTGCAATCTTGCCGTGAACGTCGGTCAGGCGAAACTCGCGGCCTTGCGGCGGGATGTATTTCCGCCTGCCGGGTTCGAACAAACCGAGGACGCGTCTGTCATCTTTGTTTTGATCGCTGCGGCCCATTCCGCCGACCGCTCGATCATGGTCGCCAACAACACAAAACAAATTGCGCGCAATTCTGATTTAACTATGCATTTTGGCCCGAAAGAAAAAAGGCTCATCCGGGATTTGAGTCCTTCTCTTGCTGGATGACCTGGAATTGGGTCAAAAAACGATATTCGTCCTATCAATAATA
>CAZKYC010000131.1:0-8507 GCA_964556895.1 uncultured bacterium
CCAACTCAGGCATGGGTGAAACTCTGTGAGCGCCTGTGCAACAATGCGGAGCGGCGCCGAAGCGAGCAGAGTTGTACCCATGCCACATACAACGATAAAAAAATCATCCTTGAGATCGTGTCTGAAAATTTTAATTCAATTTGAGAGAGCGTATCCAAATTCCGGATGAGCCTGAAAATTTCAACCGAATGAGGCAAGAGACAAGTTCTCTTGCCTCATTTAGCGAAATTTACAAATCAGACAAATATAGTTTCGCCCAATTGTTATACACATCGCGGTCAACAACTTTTTCAAGCGCCTGTTTGGCCTTTTCGTTGTCGCCTTGGCCTAGGCAGCTTAAACCTATTAAATAGAATGCGTCCGACTCGCGCATCGACAAGCGCTCCCCATCCCCAAATTTCGCAAAGAAATCGACGTCTTCATCCGATGAAAGCGCTTTTTCACCCGCTTTGAGCATTTTAGCAAAAACTTGACTGGCCTTAGTTAGGTCGCCCAACTCTTGATTTGAAAGCGCTTGGTAAAAGGTGTAGCGATTTGGAGGGCCGTTTTTGGTTTGCAAGGCTTTTTTGAAGAATGCCTCCGCGTTGGTCATCTGGCCTAATTTCTTGTGTGCCAGCCCCGTGTAGTAATAGATCTGTGGGTTGCGGTCATAATGACTGGGGCGGCCAACCTGATGGTTTTCGGGGTATTCGTCTGCACGCTTGAAATCCTCAAGCGCCTGCGTTGTACTGCCTTGATTTAGCCGGTTCACGCCTCTGAGCATGTGGGCTTCGGCGTAGGTATCATGCAGGCGGCGGTTGCCTTCTTGAACATGGAAGTAATAGTTCTTCAGATACTCAATCGCTTTGTCGTACTCACTTCCCTGCACCAAAGCGATAATTGCCCGGGTCAAGGCTGACTGGTTTTGGGCGACGGTGTCGTGGTTGGATTCGAGCAGTGTAATGCGCTTGTCGATGGGGGCCTGGGCGCCTTCATATAGCTTGTCGAGTTCATAGAAATAGCGCGCATCACCCGGATTATGTTTAACAGCGGTCTCATACATTGCGATTGCTTTGTCAAAGTCGCTCTCGATATCATAATAGGCCCAGCCCAGGTTGCGATGGGCGATGGCGAGTTGCGGCTCGATTTCAATCGACTTTTGCCATTGCTTGACCGCCTGTTTTGGCTGAAGGTCATACAACAGATTGCCCAAATAGTAATAGGCGCGGCTGTCTTTAGGGTTCTGGCCTATTGCATAGTTCAAAACGTCAATTGTCTCTAGCCGAAACGGGAAACAATAATCCGTAGGGCAAAGCCCGGCTGAACGTAAGTATTGACTGATTTTCGCATTGCTAGACCGCTTTGACACCGGATCATCAGTCATCGGACGAGACAAATAGGCCAGATAGTAATGAACCGTCGGGTAGTCGCTCAGCCCGGGTTCATTCAACTCAACTGCTCTGTTCAATAGATTGAATGCGTCATCTACCAACCCTGCATTCATGTATTCTGTAGCGAGTTCCAGATAAGATTCTGGATCATTTTTCATCACACGAATAAACTCATTTTTCTCATGTTTACTCGCTTTTTCATCACCCCATTTTTCATGCATCAAGATCAGTTCATTTCGCGCCATGAAGTCTAATGGGTCAATCTCTAACGCGCGGACGGCTGCCTGACGAGAGCTGCGCGGCGGGTCCAACAGCCTTAGCCAGGCGCTTTTTAATCCCAGCGCTTTGGTATTGAGCGCGTTCACAGCCAGGCTTTCGTCGATCAATTTTAAGGCGTTTTCGTAGTTGCCGTGGAGACTCTCAATCTGTGCCAGGTTAAAGTAAGCCGCTGCGCGAAATTCATAATCCCACACGGCGCGATAGAGGTTTTCATACGCCTCATCCAACTGGCCTTGTCTCTTCTGGACCAAGCCGATTTGATAATACGCCTCACAGTTGCGCGGACGGGTATAGTTGGTTGAGATGCGCTCAATCGCTTTGGCGAAAAAGGCCTCGGCCTCTTGATACAATCCACGATTGGCGGCGCCTAAGCCCCGCTGTATGTTCGACCGTGAATCAAGCGGGTCGCGGCGCAGGGCTTCTTCAAAATACTCGTTTGGGTTTATCCGCGCGTTATGGAACTGCTTGATGCGCAACCCGGTCAGATAGAGTTCTTCAATGGTTTGAATGTCTTTCGGCTGTTTGGGCGGTTCGACCAGGTCGGGCAATTCGTCAGGCATATCCAAATTGACTGGCTGATATTCAATTAACGGTTTACCGCCAAAACGCTCTATCAGCCGGACGGTTATGTCTTCGAAATTTGCATCGTTTGGCAGTGGAACCGAAGCCGAAAATGGCTTGTCAGGCGCGACATCGATTGGGACGTGCATTAAAAATGTACCGTTATGCATCACCGAGATCACGTCATCTTCACGGTCTTCAGTTGAGTTTACTTTCAAAACGATTTCACTGTCAGCGTTTAATTCAACATTGAGGGCGGCGTGTTCATTGGCCGCTTTGACGCCGCCAAGTTCGCGCAATGGATACCAAGTTTGGACGGCTTCTTTGGTTTCGTAGGGTTTAATCCAGCTATAATCGGGCTGGTTGTCTGAATAGGCCCCGGCCATGAGTTCGGCGTAAGGCCCGTCTGAATCGGTGAGAACTTTGGTGTCCCACATGCTGCCTTCCGGCCCCGGCCCCCATTCCCACAGCTTGGCGCCTTTGACGATGTGGTGGTTGGCGACATGGACGACGCCCGCCTCCTGGCCGTGGTCATACCCGCCCAAAAACCCGTCTTGAATATCGTGGGCGAATATGGAAACCGGGTTGGGGTGGTTCTTCCACCAACTGACATCGACGCCCTCATAATCGACGCCGCGATAGTGGCCCCTCGCGATTGGCCAATGGATAAACTCATTCTTGGAATGGTAAACGCCGTACTTTGTCGAAGGCGGGAAAAACACCTGATAGTCGTCATTCACATGGGTCGCGACATTGGCCCAATGAAGAATGGAATGGGTCGTATCCGTACGGTTGTACATGCGGATACGGGCTTCGATGCGTGAACTGCCGGGAAACAGCGAAATGCCGATGCTCCATTTCATGCGGTGGCGCGGCTCGATCTCGCCAAACCAGATGGTTTTGCTTCCGTCGTCATTCTCAACCAATCGATAATTCATTGGCATAAACGTCGAGGCGCGGTGATGATGAAAGACGCACCACTCGACGCCGCCCGATATCCACGCGCCTAACATGCCGATATTTGACGGCTTGATCACGCTTTGGCGATAGAAGAGTTCATAGCCGTTCGTCTTGTCTGTCGCGTAAAACAAACGCCCGCCCATTTCAGGCAAGACGCACAACTTGATGTATTCGTTTTCAAGATAGAGCGCGGTGTAGATCTTCTCTTGTTTGATATTGGTCAGCGCTTCTTGTAATGGATAGGGGTAAATCACCTTGCTGGCGCCTTGATACGACAGCGGTTTGCGAAACATTGGGTTTACGTCGTCAGGCCTGGTGAGATAAGTCGGTAGGACGAGAGGTTCTTGCCAGATTTTGACGGAATCGTCTTGAGCAAGGCTGAACTGGGCGAAGAATAATATAATAACGATAGGAATAGTGAATATTTGTTTTACACGCATGTTGAAAATCCCCTTGTATGTTGTTCTCCCTACCATTTTTCATATTTCCATGCGGCTGAATAGCCTTAAGCGCCTTGATTGCGATCATTCTAGTATTCGAAGCCACAAGGTTGGTCTTAATTCAGAGATTAAAATGTGGTAGGTTGTTTGGGTCGCAACACCAGAGTTCGACAAGAATACACCCATCGAAAAGGGGCATAGTAATGACACGCATTCTCTCACTCTCAACCATCGTTGTATCACTCGCTATTTTTGCAGTCTCAGTACCAGCGTCAGAAGACGGCTTTGTTGAATTATTCAATGGAAAAGACTTCTCGAATTGGGAACAACATGGCGGCGCCGCCAAATACACCATCGAAAACGGCGCAATCGTAGGAACTTCCATTCCCAAAACACCCAATAGCTTTTTGTGCACAAAAAAAGAATACGCTGATTTCATTCTTGAATTGGAATTCAAAGTCGACCCCCAGCTCAACTCGGGCGTTCAGATTCGCAGCAATGTCTACACCAAAGACCGCACCTATGAATACACAGACGCAAACGGCAAAGCGCAAAAGAAAACCGTTAAAGCAGGCCGCGTTCATGGTTACCAGGTCGAAATCGACCCATCAGACCGCGCCTGGTCAGGCGGCATCTACGACGAAGGCCGCCGCGGCTGGCTAAACAATCTTGAAGGCGATAAAAACGCCAAAGCCCGCGCGGCGTTTAAAAACAACGACTGGAACCATTACCGGGTTGTTTGCAAAGACGATTCGATCAAAACATGGATCAACGGCGTTCCGGCGGCTGACCTGACCGACGATATGACGCCCAAGGGCTTCATCGCCCTGCAAGTTCACGGCGTGGGCAACAAACCAGAACGCGTTGGCCTGCAAGTCATGTGGCGCAACATCAAAATCAAAGAACTGAAATAACCGGGCAAACGTTTCTCGGAGGGGAGATTACCATGTCTACATTACACCCAGTCAGTCGGCGCCAGCTGATCAAAACGGGCGCAGCGGCGACAGCGGGGCTTTGGATCACCTCAGGGTTGAAAGCAGGCGCGCAGTCGCCAAACAATAAACTCAACATCGCCATGATCGGCATCGGCGGCCAGGGCCGCTCAAACCTGAACGAAGTCGACCATGAAACCATCGTCGCGCTCTGTGACGTTGATGATGAACGCGCAGGCGACGCCTATGACAAACACCGCAAAGCCAAAAAATATTACGATTACCGCAAGATGCTCGACGAGATGAATAACGAGATTGACGCGGTGGTGGTCAGTACGCCAGACCACACCCACTTTCATCCTTCGATGGCGGCGATGGACTTAGGCAAGCACCTGTATTGTGAAAAACCCATGGCGCATTCAATTTCAGAAATTCGCGCCATGACCCAACTCGCCAAAAAAAACAAACTGGCGACCCAGTTGGGCGTTCAGCGCCATACCATCCCAAACGTTCATCGAGTGGTTGAGATTATTCAATCGGGCGCGATTGGCGAAGTGCGCGAAGTCTACTCAAAGATGGGCGGCGACCGCGGCATGCCCGCTGTCCCGACCGAGTTCCCGCCAGTTCCGAACCACCTGAAATGGGACTTGTGGCTTGGCCCGGCCAAAGAGCGCAAATACAGCCCTGAATATTGCCCATACAAATGGCGCTTTTGGTGGGATTTTGGCACCGGTGAAACTGGCAACTGGGGTTGCCATATTCTAGACATCCCCTATTGGGCGCTGAAACTCGAACATTGCAACAACGTTTCAGCCCATGGGCCTGAACTGGATAAAGACCGCACCCCCAAAGAGCTTTTTATGAAGTTTAAGTTCCCCGCCCGAGGCAGCCTGCCGCCGGTGACGTTACATTGGATTCACTCCAAGAAGCCAATCAAAGAATTGCAAGAGCGCGGCATCCCCCAAAATGGCAACAATGTATTCATCGGCTCAAAGGGCGTCTTGGCCTGTGGGTTCAATGAGCGCAAGTTATACCCCGAAGACAAGTTCGCTGACTTTAATGAACCCGAACCCCACATTCCCGACTCGCCCGGGTTTCGCCAGGAATGGATCAACGCCTGTAAAGGCGGCGAGACGGCGACATGTAACTTTGACTACAGCGGGCCGATGGCCGAGACGGTCATTCTAGGCAACACCGCCTTCCGCGCCCAAAAAGACTTTGAATGGCATTACAAGACCATGACCGCGGTTGGCGCGCCATCAGCCGAACCGTATTTGAGGCCAACCTATCGAAAAGGCTGGCAAGTATAAGACGTTAGGATTGTTTGGGGTAATCCTCCCCATTCAAACTTCTGACAACTGATTGTAACCATTGGTCGAGTGGAGTCGTCATTGACTTCGCTCTTTCTTTTTTGGCGCCAATTAGGTCGTTCGCTTCGAGCGCGTCGGTCTTCAGGTTATACAATTCAAATTTGACCGCGCCGTCTTGTTTTTCAATACGATGCAACTTCCACGGCCAGTCGAGCCAGGCGGAATGGCCGGGGAACGAATCAAGCGGATACTGTTTTTTGATTTCCGCCGCGTCGAGCCGCAGACGCCCCAGGTTGCTGATCTGGCTGCCGCTTTTTTGCGCGTCCAACAGTTCGGGCATCCATTTGGCGCTTGGGGTTCCGATGCCTTTTGCTAGTTTGTCCCAGAAACCCATTGGCTTGGGGCGTTGGCCCATGTCGCCGTCAATCAGCGGCTTAAGGCTAACGCCGTCAAGCGGCGTCTGGTTTGGAATTGTTACTCCAGTGATTTCGAGCAACGTCGGATAAATATCGCTGGTGTTACATGGCAAGCCCGACTGACGCGGCGATTTGATTTTATCTGGCCATTCGAGAATCGCCGGGACGCGCAACCCGCCTTCATAGACCTGGCCTTTGTGCCCGCGGCCTCCGGAGCTTCCATGTTTGGGCAGGCCGCCGTTGTCGCTGCAGTACCAGAGAATGGTGTTGTCGCGAATGCCGAGCGCGCTTAGTTGGTTTCTCAGTTTGCCGAAGGCGCGGTCCATGCCGGTGATTTCGCCAAGAAAATGTTGGTACGATTCTTCTTCGTTTTTGTATGGGGCGCGGTCCGGGTCAATCGCCCGGTGGGGGAGATGGGGAGAACCAAACCAGACAACAGCGAGAAACGGCTGGCCGCTTTTTGTATGTCTTTCCATAAATTCCAGCGCAGCGTCAACCGCCAACATCGAACTCTCTCCTTCTGTCTCAAGGGCCTTGCCTTGGCGGCTCATCACCGCGTCGTTGTCATAGAAATTTGGCGCTGAAAACCACTCGTCAAACCCACTGGCGCCGGGGTTCACCGGGCTGCCGCTTTGGACGGAACCTAAGTGCCACTTGCCAAAATGCCCGGTCACATAACCAGCGGTTTTGAGCGCTTCGGCGATAGTGATTTCTTGCGGGCGCAAGGTATTGCCCCATTTGAAACAGCCAAAGCGGTTGGGGTGGCGCCCGGTCAAGACGCTGGCGCGCGTCGGAGAACAGACCGGCGCGGCGGCGTAAAAGCGGTCAAAGCGCAAGCCCTTTTTCGCCATGTCATCAAAATGGGGCGTCTTCAAAAGCGGGTGGCCATTATAGGCCATGTCGCCCCAGCCCTGGTCGTCAGCCATACAGAGAATGATATTGGGCCGCTCGTGCGATTCGGCATGGCTGATTTGATTCACACATGCGGCTACAGAACTGGCGGCCAACGATGTTGTTTGGATGAATGTACGGCGGTCGGTTTTCATAACGCTCTCCATGGGCAACGATTCGCTTGCTCTATTCTATTGTGATTCAATTTATACCATGTTGTTAGAACGTTTGTCAAAATAGAAAAAACGTAACCCAAGCGTTATAATGGTAGCTACGTTAAAAGAATTCTATAATGGTTGCCAAAATTATGTGCGGATTGATTTTACGTAACTATATCTATCGCTGTCCGCCGCGGCGGATACGGGCGCGCTTTACGCACATTTTTTTGACAAACGCTCTAAATGGATTGAGATGGGATGAATTAGTTTTGAGACAATGCGACCTCGTAAAGGACAAACATCATGGTTATTAAAAAAAGATTGCTGGTTTGCGCCCTTATCTTATTTGGCTTGACCACGGCATTTGCCGATGACGAAAGCCGCATCCAACCGTATTCGGAAAATCCTCACTATCTTGCCTGGGATGGCACACCCATCATCGCTTTAGGTGCCACGGGCTATCATAGTTGGACGCCTATCAGCCGTCCAGATACCGTTGATTTCCACACGCAATTCAACCGGTTGGCAACAGTGATCCATGAGATTGACAGCCCCCATGTTAAAGGATTTGTACGCTGCCTGCCTTACGACCCGATGAACCATCTTCACGATGGTGATGTCGCAAGGGTTCTGCAGCCATGGAAAAAGACAGATGATGGCCGATATGACTTAACCCGGTTTTTGCCGGAATGGGAAGAACGCCTGCGCGATTACTTGGAATCTGCTTTAGAACACGAATTTGTTGTTTCGCTTGAAGTATGGGATGACTGGTCGGTCACACGGGGCATTGACGGGGCTTATGACCCCGGCGAAAACGCAGGCTGGAACGCTCATCCATTCAATCCAAAAAACAACGTGAATTATGATGAATCAGTGTTACCAGCAACAACCAGCGCATGCAACGCCCCGTTTTACAGCACCATCCCCGCAAAAGAAAACATCAAACCCGTTCTTGAATTGCAAAAGCGTTACGTCGATCATTTACTTGCCATCGCCGCGGATTATCCCAATGTCATGATTAACGTTGCTAACGAGAGCCGCGCCCATTTCGAATGGAGCCGGTTTTGGGCGGAATATATTCGTGCAGAACGGTCTGTGGAAATGATGATTGGCGAAATGCCTTCGACCCGCCGGAATAATGATAATGGACAATGCGACCCGGATTTAAGCCCGATAACCCTTGCAACCGA
>CAZKYC010000132.1:0-8351 GCA_964556895.1 uncultured bacterium
GAACGCGTAAGTGATCGACAACAACATTCGATCCACCAAATCGAAGACCTCCCAGTATGCGCACTCCACGACCGTTATCATTCGGAGCCGGCGGGCAGCTTTGCCCTGCGATCCACAAATTATTGCGGCCAATGTAAAGGGTTTTGTGTACGTTCTTGTTTCCATCGTGGACGCCAAGATCTATAACTCCGTTCACGGCAAACAGTACGAGCCGGGTTACGTCTGACTTCCCGCCGGTGACGGCCGCTTTGAACGAACCTTCGCCGCTTGCCTTGCGGTTCTTTACATAAACAATTTCAAACTCACCATTCGTCTCGTCCAGCATCCTCGACAGGAACGAGTAGGCTTTGGGGTTGGACGTATCCTGTGATGAATGTTCCGGGGCAGCAATAGAATAGGTACAGTTGAACAGAATCAGTGCCAATAGAAAAAGCAATGTTCTGGGTGGAATTTCTTTGTTATTGTACATAAACACTCCTATGATATTCTGTGCTTTTGACAATGATCAATTTAAACGTCTTTATTCAATACGCTAGACCGCGCTGTCGCCGGTTTCTCCGGTTCGGATACGGTAGACTTCGGCAAGGTCGGAGACAAAAATTTTGCCGTCGCCGATATTTCCTGTTCGAGACGACTTGAGAATGGCGTCGACGACTTCCTGGCATTTTTCGTCATTCACCACCAACTCAATTTTGGCCTTGGGCAATAAGTCGATGACGTATTCGCTGCCGCGGAACAATTCTTTGTGGCCCTTTTGGCGGCCAAACCCACGTACTTCTGAAATGGTCATGCCGACGATGCCGATCTCATTGAGGGCGTCTTTGACTTCGTCGAGTTTGAAGGGTTTGATGATTGCTTCGATTTTTTTCATTGGTATCCCACAATTCTATCAATTCCATTAATTACTATGAGGAATCACTAAATAGGTCCTCGTTTTTGGCAAATCTGACTTATTGACGACCACTTCGCTGCTGGTTGAGCGGCGCACTTCGTTTTTTCCGTCCAAGAAGGCCTCAACCGGCTCAATGGGGAATAAACATTTATCGGTTTTGTAATGCATCGGTACGACGATTTTTGGCTGTAGTTGTTCAACGATCCGGCCCGCCTCTTTGGGGCCGATAGTAAAGCGCCCTCCGACTGGCGTGAATAAGATATCGACGTCGCTGACTTTTGACGCCTGGCCGGGGGTCAACACATGGCCCAGATCGCCCAGGTGACAGACGCGCATGTCGTCCATGCCAAAACAGATTACCCGGTTGGGGCCGCGGTCTTGCCCTTCACAGTCGTCATGAAAGGTGTCGATCATGTCAAACTCAATGCCGCGTACGCGGCTGTCGGCGCGCACCGACAACGGCTGGTCGATCAGCTCTTTGACGTTGGCGTGGTCTTCGTGGTCATGGCTGAGCACGGCGATATCGGCCCGGTCTAAAATGGGTTCATAACAAATCGCCCCGCCATACGCGCCGGGCTTGTAGGGATCAATAATGATTGAGACTTCGTTAGATGAAGTCAACAAAAAACATGAATGGCCAATGTATTTAATTTTCATTCAACCGAACCTGCTGCACAGACTCAATTGTCTCATCCATGCGCAGTAACAGTTTACAGGGATTTCGCCGTTTGCCAACGACCAGAGGGAGGGAAACCCAAGCCCGCCCCTGAACAACCACAGGCGGGCTTGGGTCGCGCATTCAGACGAATTTTAGAAAAACTCGGCGACTTCTTGGACGCTCTTCTTATAAATTTCAGCCGAATTGAGCAGCGCCTGTTTGTCGGCGCCGTCGAGGTTAACTTCGACGATTTCGCTGACCCCGTCTTTGCCCAATTTGGCCGGCAAGCCAATGTAGATGTCTGAGACGCCGTATTGGCCCGTCGCGTAGACCGAGCAGGGCAAGACGTGGTTGGAGTCGTTGACAATCGACTCGACCATCTGGACGGTCGCCGCGGCGGGAGCGTAAAACGCGCTGCCCGTACCGAGCAACTTCACGATTTCACCGCCGCCGCTGCGGGCGCGGTCGCCAATCGCTTTGATGCGGTTTGGCGGGATCAATTCGGTGATTGGGATGCCCGACACGGTGCTGTAACTGGGCAGCGGCACCATACTGTCGCCGTGGCCGCCCAAGACCATGGCGCGAACGTGTTTGACGGAGGTGTTGAGTTCACGGGCGATGAAGGTTGCATACCGGGCCGAGTCTAACACGCCCGCCTGGCCGACGACGCGGTGACTGGGGAAGCCGGACTTTTTGTACGACAAGTAGACCATGACATCGATGGGGTTGGTGACCATGATGATGATGGCGTTGGGCGAAACCTTGATCGCTTGCTCAACGATGCCGCCGACGATCTCGGCGTTTTTCTTGAGCAGGTCGAGGCGGTCCATGCCCGGCTTGCGCGCCAACCCGGCGGTGATGACGATGATGTCTGAGTCGGCGGTGTCGGCGTAATCGTTGGCGCCAGTCAACAGGCTGTCAAAGCCCAGAACAGCGCCCGCCTGTAAGATGTCTAGCGCCTTGCCTTGGGGTACGCCTTCCATGATGTCGAGTAGGACGACGTCGCCCAACTCTTGTTGAGCCAGGTAAAGGGCGCATGACGCGCCCACGTTGCCCGCGCCAACAACGGTAATTTTCTTCTGCATGGTGTTCTCCTTAACTCAGTTTTCTTAAGATTTCAACAATGGCGATTTTTGTGAATTACAGATAGAAGGAACGTACTTCTCAAACTCCGGCTGTCAACACTCCTCAATCCATCAAACCCACAATAACTTGAGAATGACAGGATGAATTAGACGAGTGGTACTGTGAATTTTATCGTTTCATATCGATATGCGCCAGTCCATTATAACTGCATGAGTTGAGTGTTCACCGCAGCGGATGAAATTCGTAACGATCTGGATCCCCCTGTCCGCCTTTAGCGGACTTCCCCCCTTAAAAAGGGGGGCCTTGTCTGAAGTTACCTGCTTGCTTTTTCACATATTTTCAATAATCGCGTCGCCGAAATCGGAGCATTTGAGCAGCGTGGCGCCTTCCATCAGGCGTTCAAAGTCATAGGTGACTTTCTTTTTCGAGATTGCGCCTTCGATGCCTTTCACCACCAGATCGGCGGCTTCCTGCCAGCCCAGGTGTTCGAGCATGAGAACGCCGGAGAGAATCTGCGAGCCGGGGTTTACTTTATCTTGGCCGGCGTACTTGGGCGCGGTGCCGTGGGTGGCTTCAAAGATGGCGTGGCCGGTGACGTAGTTGATGTTGGCGCCGGGCGCAATGCCGATGCCGCCGACTTCAGCCGCCAGGGCGTCGCTGACGTAGTCGCCGTTGAGGTTGAGGGTGGCGATGACGTCGTATTCGGCCGGGCGGGTGAGAATCTGCTGCAAGAAGGCGTCGGCGATCACGTCTTTAATAATAATGCCTGCGCCGGGCTTGCCTTCGGGTATCTGCATCCACGGCCCGCCGTCGAGTTCTTCGGCGCCGTAAAAGTCTTTGGCGACTTTGTAGCCCCAATCGCGGAACGCGCCTTCGGTGAATTTCATGATGTTGCCCTTGTGGACCAAGGTCACGCTCTTGCGGTTGTGTTTGATGGCGTAAGAAATCGCGCTGTGGACGAGGCGTTCGGTGCCGTGATAACTGACTGGCTTGATGCCGATGCCGGTTTCGATGGCGGCGTCGCGGGCGGGCATACCCACGCTTTCGAGTTGTTTCTGCCAGTCGCCGACTTTTTCGGTCGTGCCGAAACGCAGTTTCGCGGCGCGTTCGGGAAACTCTTTCAGGATAAAGTCGATGACTTTCTGGGCTTCGGGCGAACCGCTTGTAAATTCGATGCCCGCATAGATGTCTTCAGTGTTTTCACGAAAGATCACCATGTCGACCAGTTCGGGGTGTTTGACCGGGCTTGGCACGCCCTGAAAATAGCGGACCGGGCGCAAGCAGACATATAGGTCGAGTTCTTGGCGCAGGGCGACGTTGAGCGAGCGGATTCCGCCGCCGACGGGAGTGGTCAGCGGGCCTTTGATGCCGACAAAATAATCGCGAAAGGCCTGTAGGGTTTCTTCGGGAAGCCACGACCCGGTTTCGTTGAAGGCTTTTTCACCGACCAAGACTTCCATCCAGGCGATTTTTTTAACGCCGTTGTAGGCCTTCTCAACCGAAGCGTCAAGAACTTTGACCATGGCCGGAGATATATCAACGCCCGTGCCGTCGCCGATCACATAGGGAATGATCGGGTTGTCAGGGACCGAGAGTTTTCCGTTCTCGAACCCAATTTTTTGTCCATCGCTTGGAACCGTTGGTTGGTAGGCCATTTCGCACCCCTAATTGTATTTTTTGCATTCGTTATCTGACTAAACAACGATCATAGAACAAAGATCACCAAGTTTTAAGTTCCTGGTTCTGTGGTATGAAGATATTCAAATCTAAATCTATAAAAAAAACAAGAATTTTGGTTTGCCATTCAAGTCTATAACCCTTTGGGTTTTTCTATTTGACAAAGTAAACTAAATTTATACAACATCTGTGGTTTTACCTCAAACCTTTTATGGGCTTCATATAACTTGCGCCAAAAACTGGTTTCACTCGTGTTGCTTACTATATTTGTACTTGATCACGCTGCGATGTTCGTGAATGCGTTTGATATTGGCAGCGACGGAACCACAAGCGTTGAGAGCGTTTGCGGGTGCACCTGTTGCGGCGATGTGTGCCCCATGGGGGCCGATTGTTGTTGTTATGTTCCAGGAGAGGCCAAAGAAGCGATCGATGTGAGTATTCGCCTGGTTGAAAACACCTGCTCGCCGAATTCACTTGAACAACCATTTCCGAATTCATTCTTCAGCAATGTGAAGTGGGTTGGTTCGGGCGAGGTTTCTATCCCTGAAACGAATATACAAGCCGCCTCATTTGTTTTTGGCGACTTCAAAGCGCGTTCGCGCACAGTTCAACCACCCACGCCTCCGCCAATCGCCTGATCTTCTGAGAGTATTCACGGTATTCGACCATTGATCTCCCGACTAGAGCGGGAGAGGCCTGATTATTCATAGGAGATTTTTACCATGAAATGGATTCATGTTGTGCGGTGGTCTGCCTTCTTATTAGGCTGCTCCATCGTATTTTCTTTTAACGCCTATAGCCAGGATACGATGTTTATTGACCGCAGCACAGAAAGCGGGATGCAAGACGAGTTTATCTATCGCCAGTTGGGCGTCGCCTGGAGCGACTTTGATCAAGACGGCTTTCAGGATGTGTTTATCGCTACTGCGCCCAATAATTGTTTGTTCAAAAACAACGGTGACAACACCTTCACCGATGTGGCTGAAACCTTGGGGCTGCAAGACCCCATGGCCGAGGCCGCGGTAGGGGCTTGGGGCGACTATGACGGCGACGGCGATCTCGACCTGTTCGTCGGCAATCTCGGCCCCATCATGTCAGGCGACGGCGGCGGAATGATGATCGCCCAAAACCGTCTTTATCAAAACCACAACGGGACATTCAACGATGTTGCTGAACAGGCGGGGGTGGCGGGCATGCCCGAGGGCGTCACCGGGGGGACCACTAGCGCCAGCTGGGCCGATTATGACAACGACGGCGATATCGACCTGCTTACTTGCAATCGCATGTTGGGCGTTTACCTTTACCAAAACCAAGGCGACGGGACTTTCACCCACGCATCAGGCGAAGCGGGGCTGCACGACGGCCTGGGCATGCACCCCAGTTTCGAGCATGGCGTATGGTCTGACTATGACCTCGACGGCGATCTCGATTTGTTTCTCAGCGCGGGCGTCGCCATGACCATGTCGATGAATATGGGCGGTGAAATGAACGCCGCGCCCGCCCAGATGATGATGAACATGACATCGAACAAGTTGCTCCAGAACCAGGGCGACGGGACTTTCAATGATGTAACGACTGCGGCGGGCCTCATGTACGAAACCAACGCCGCGCGTTCGCATACGGCAGTATGGGGCGATTTCAACAATGACGGCTATCCCGACTTGTTCTCGGGCAATCGCGGCTCCATCACCATGGACACTCTGGCCCAGAGCCGCCTCTATCAGAACAACCAGGATGGAACATTCACCGACGTCACTGAACTTGTTGGTATGAGCGAAGAGTTTTCCGTGTTTGGCGCCGCCTGGGCGGACGTCAACAACGACGGCTGGCTTGATTTATATATTGCCATTCACCCTGACATGCGCGACTACCCTGACCACCACATCAACCCGACGCGCATCCCTCACCCGCTCTATATGGCCAACGGCGACGGGGCGTTCGAAGACGTGAATGCTGATTTGATTGACCTGGAGTTTGTCTCCGGCATCACCGACCTGGGCCACCAGGGCGGCGCGGCGTTTGGCGACAGCGACAACGACGGCGACCTCGACCTGGTTGTTGTCGAGGCGATGGGTCTGGGGCCGATGAGGTTTTATGAAAACGCCAACGCAGCGACTGGCGCCAATTGGCTGAAAGTTGACCTGCGTTCGACTGGAATGAACACCCGCGCCATCGGGGCGAAGATCATCGTTGAGACGCCAGACCAAACCCAATTTCACGAAGTGGGGTTCAGTTCAACTGGTTGGGGATCGCAAGCGCCGTATGAACAACACTTCGGCCTAGGCGATGCGGTGGAAGCCAGCGTTAGAGTGGTTTGGCCCGATGGCTCAGACGAAGACTTCGGCGCACTAGAGATCAATGCAACACACACACTGAATCAGTCAACCCAATCCAGCGTCAACGATTGGATGTTGTTGAAGTAGAAGGGAAAACTACGAATCCCCTCGGCGTCTTCGACGCCCCCCCCTTACATAAGGGGGGGGGCTAGGGGAGATCAAATCAATGAAAAAAGAAATGACAAGCCTAAAACTAAAATGCGCCTTCACTTTAATCGAACTATTAATCGTTGTCGCGATTATTGGCGTGTTGGCGGCGGTGGCTGTGCCCAACTTTTTAAACGCCATGACCCGGGCCAGGGTGGCGCGCGCGGCCTCTGACCTCAAGGCGCTCTACGCTGCTGTTGAGATGTACCGCATGGAGCGCGTTGATTACCCGGCGGCGCCCGTGTTCGCCGGGCTGAGGCGCTATAACTTTAGCGAACGGCTCAGGGTGTTAACCACACCGACGGCCTATATCGCCAGCATCCCCAACGATCCGTTTCCTCATAAGAGCCGCTATGAGTTTGACATTACAGTCGATATGCGTACCGCGGCGCCAGGCGGCGAGTCTTACGGCTACTTCCGGTCAGATTTTTCCGGCTCAAGCGGTCAATACTATTATGGGATAAACAAGTGGATGGCGTCATCCAGCGGGCCGGACGGGTATATACAATACCTTGGGTATTTCCCTGAAACCGAGACCCAGGCCGAAGAGTTGTGCTCACTGTGTAGCATCGACGTGCCGTTTGTTGAACTCACTACCATTCAATACAACCCCAGCAACGGCGTCGCCAGCGCGGGCGAGATTATCCGCTGGGGCATGCGGTGAAAGACTTTACGGCGCCCAGTAGGGGTTGCCCGCCGGGATAAAGTGGATGGGGATGTCGGTGATGAATTCGCCCAGCCACTCTGCGCAATAGTCCATGCCTGCTTCTTCGGAGAGGCAATGCCCCAACAGAATGATCGCCTTGCGCTTGCCTTGAGCGACGGCGTCGCGAACATACTCGACCGTTTCCCATTCACGGGTCTCGCCCGCGATGAGAATCTCAACGTCATCGCGTTGAAGCAGCTTCATCTGGTCAACCGACCAGGGCGCCCCGGCTGAAAAGCCGACTTTTGTGGTTTCGAGGCTAGGGCCGCCGATTACGCGGATGGTGTCAGAGTTGAACCGCTCTTTCATTTCTTCCGCCAAACGGCGCAGCGAAATTTCAGGGACCTCAAACACTTTTTTTTCGTTTGGCTTTAAATACTCGCGCCAGCCTAGTTTATCGATCATGCCTTCATAGATGCCGTCGGGGTTGTGGCGGTGGATGTGGTCATGAAAGCGCCAAATCACCAGTTCGTGTTTTTTGATGTACGCCTTTTTGGTTTTGATGACGGCGTCATCGCCCAATTGGGTGGCGTCATCCTGACCGTGATAGAATGTCGGCTCGTGAGTAATGATGAGGTTGCATCCCGCCGCAACCGCCTTTTCGAGCACCTCCTGCGAAGCGGTGAACGTAGTCGCGATGCCTTTGATTTGGTTGTTCGGATCGCCTGCTTTGAAGGTGTCGACGGTTTTTTCAGCCCATTCACAATTCACATTGGCTTTGATCTGTTCTATGACCTGCTTCGCAGTCATGGCGTCAACGCCGGCGCAAAAACCCAAGATGAATAGTGTGACAATGAAAATAGAATATTGTTTCATGGCTTGCTCCGTGGTCTAAACTATAGGGTTTGA
>CAZKYC010000133.1:0-8195 GCA_964556895.1 uncultured bacterium
TACCCATGCCAAATACAACGATAAAAAATCATCCTTGAGATCGTGTCTGGAAATTGTAATTCAATTTGAGAGAAAGTATCCAAATCCCGGATGAGCCACATTTTTTATGCTCCATTCTTTGTTTTTCGTAAGAAACCTTTGAGTGAATGGCGGCGACAGAGTATAGTGTTGCGAGTATGCTCACATTACCCGTGAGGAGGATGGTTTTATGAAGCAGTTTCGAGTATGGTCTTGTTTTATTGGAAACGCCATTTGTATCTGTCTAGGACTGTGTATGGCCAGCGTGGTTGCTCAAGCGGCTGAAAAAGGCTCAGGCGCGTTAGACGCATATGTCAATAAAGACGACGGCAAATACGCCTGGGAAATTCACGAGACCGCCAACCTGAAGGGGGTGAAGGTTTACGACCTGACTCTCACCTCTCAGCAATGGCGGCAATATCTCTGGAAACACCAACTCACCCTGTTTGTTCCAGAAAAACAGGTCTCGACCAAATCAGCCCTGCTATTTATCACAGGCGGGTCTATTAAAAACGGCGTCGTGAAGCGCAGCTCGCTGACGGGCGAAGATGCACAGCGGTTCGCGACGGTAGCCGTATCCTGCGGCGCTCCGGCGGCGGTGTTAAAACAAACCCCCAACCAGCCGCTCTTCGGCGACATGACCGAAGATGAAATTATTTCGCATACGTTTAATGAATACTTGAAAGACCGCGACCCGGAATGGCCCTTGCTTCTACCCATGGTCAAGAGCGCCGTCAAAGCCATGGACGCGCTTCAAGAACTGTCAAAGAAAGAGTTGAGCGAGCCGATTGAACAGTTTGTGATATCCGGCGGCTCAAAGCGCGGATGGACCACCTGGCTCACTGGGGCGTACGACAGCAAGCATCAAAAGCGCGTCGCCGCCATCGCCCCCATGGTGATCGACGTGTTAAACATGAAGCCCCAGATGGATTATCAACTCGAAATGTGGGATGAATATAGCCTTCAGATACAAGACTACACCGAAAAAGGCATTCAACAAAAGATGTCAACCGATGAAGGCAAAGACCTGACCACGATTGTTGATCCCTATTCCTACCGCGACCGTTTGACCATGCCCAAGTTGATCTTCATTGGCTGCAACGACCCCTATTGGCCGGTAGACGCCATCAAACATTATTGGGACGATTTGAAAGGCGAAAAGTTTATTCATTACGTCCCCAACGCCGGCCATGATTTGGGCGGCGGAGAACAAGCGATTCGGGCGTTGGCGGGCTTCTTCGCTGAAGTTGTCACCGACAAGGACCACCCCAAACTTGAGTGGCAACTGAAACAAGGCGATGGGAAAGCAGGGCTGGTTGTTTCTTCTGAATCCCCGGCCCAAGCGATTCGAGTGTGGTATGCCACATCAAGCGACCGTGATTTTAGAAACAACCTCTGGCAGTCGAAGAAAATGAAAATCGATTCGTATACAACGACAATCCCGATCCCCTTCCCCAAGAAGGGCTATCTGGCAGCCTATGGTGAAGTGGAATTCACCAGCGAAGCGGGCGGTGAATATACCAAAACAACCCGTATGTTTGTCTTCGACACAGACGGATTGATTGATTAAGCTGTTTTTTTAATGAATCAAAAACGCCCTGGTTTGATCTCCCGGGGCGTTTTTGTTTACGACTAGTTTGTCGCTGTTTGAAACTCGGGTTTGTTACTCAGAGATTCGAGGTCATCCAGCGAAATGTATTTGATGCCCTGCGTCGAGCCGTATTGAGATTCGCCGTTTCGGTTGGCGAGAGCGGTCGAGCCGTCTTTTCGGGTGACCAAGCCTGATTTTTGGTTTCCGAGTTCGGTCATAAACATCAAACTGGGGCCGTCAGCGCCTAAGCCAAACGCCGCCTGGCGAAAGCCTCTTGAGTCATACAAATGGACGCCCGGCTCGCCCTTCGCGTTGGCAATCGCCAATCGCGGCAGGCCCGCGTCGCTCAAAAACGACACCAATGTGATTTCGTCGCGCGTCTGCATTTCCAAGCGGTGGACGCCCTTTGAATCGGTCAACACAAACTTGTCGGCCTGGACGACCCTGCCTGGAATCACGCGCAATCCCATTGCGCTTGAAAATACGATTGCAGTAACCAGGGTGAGGACGGTGAAGGTGGCGAGGAGAAGTTTACGCTGGCGTTTGTTGCTTTTTTCTAACGTTTCAATTCGGTCTAACAACATTGCCTCAAACATTGAATGGCTCATGACAACTACCCTCTCTAAAAAAAATTGTACATCCCGAGGGAAAACACCAAGATGAATACCATGGTCCCACATACAGGTGACATTCGTTCATACGCAACCAACTGTCAGAAGATTCAATTTTTTTATGGGAATTTCATGCGGCGCTGCGTTCTTGCAAGTCGGTTTCGATCAAGTCGACGATGGAATTGACAATGATGTCAGGACGATAGGCGTATTTGACTAAGTCTTCTTTTTGTGTTCCGCCGCTTAAAACCAGCGCAGTTCGGTACCCCATTTTGACCCCGCCTAAGATGTCGGTCTCCATGGTGTCGCCGATCATGGTGGTCTGGCCGGCGGTGAGGCCCATCTCTTTGCGCGCGGCGCGCATCATGATAGGGCTGGGTTTGCCCACGCTAAACGCCTCGAACCCAGTCGCTTTTTCAAGCATGGCGACAATCGCGCCGCAGCCAGGGCGCAGACCGTGTTGGGTCGGGCAATTGGGGTCGATATTGGTGGCGATCAGTTTTGAGCCTTTCATAATCATTCGCACCGCCGCTTCGATGATTTCCATGTTAAAGGTGCGGCCTTCGCCAACGACGACATAGTCAGGATCGTGGTCGACAATCGAATAGCCCACGCTGTGTAAGGCTTGCGACAGGCCGCCTTCGCCGATGACATAGGCAGTGCCGTTGGGTTTTTGTTGGGCGAGAAAACTCGCCGTTGCATCGGCGCAGGTATAAATGTGTTTTTCGGTGACGTTGATTCCCATGCGTTGAATTTTTGTGGCAACGTCGCGGCGAGTGCGTTGGCTGTTATTGGTTAAAAACAGAAATGGTATGTTCTGTTTCTTTAACTCATGAATGAATTTGTCGGCGCCGGGGATCAATTCGCTGCCGCGATAGATGACCCCGTCCATGTCAATCAGATACCCTCGTGTCATTTTGTTTCTCCTCAACCCTGTGAGATTCTTATTTTCTTCTTTTTATTTTTTGATTATGCGAGCATTGTGCCAACTCATATGTTTCAGCGAATGCTAGATGGATGACGTTCAGCTAATTCATCATTCAAAACTCTCGAAATCACACAATGAAGACAAACAGAATGGAGCCTGACTCAATCATCTCTAACCGTTTATCTTTATGAAGTTACACTAAACAAAACATTCAATATATCAAAATTCAACATCTCTATTTCTTACAGAAAAACCCAGATGATTTTATCAAAATAACCATAAATTAACCTGTATTAAATTATAATTAGGTTGAAAAAAAAGTTACATTACAGTGGATATGTTCAAAATAAGTTTCCAAGATTAGATCGCTGTTCAGTATTTGAGCACTTATCAATAATCCAATCAAATTTGTCTCAATTATGACCTAAACACATCTCATAAATGAGAACCGTGATGCGTATTCAGGCCGATGGATCTTAACAATGCGTTGTATTTTCAGTAGGATACCCCTACCAAATAAGTAATTCTCTCAACCATGAAGGGCAGTTCAAAATGATACGTTCAATTCAATGGGCCGCGATTGTTCTCGTTATCTTCACTCTGGCGCTTGGTGTGGATGCGCAAGAGAAAAACCGCTACAAACCCGAACAGTTTGAAAAAGAAGACCGGGCGAAATGGCAGAAGGTAGACCAAGTCATTGATGCGCTGAAACTAAAACCCGGGATGAGAATCGCAGACATCGGCGGCGGCTCGGGATACTTTGCCCGCCCGTTCGCTAAAACGGTTGGCGAAAAAGGAACGGTCTATGTCTGTGACCTGGCAACCAACCTGATGGATTTTCTTCAAAAGAAAGCCAAAGAAGAAAACCTACACAACATTGTCACCGTCTATGCCGCCAAAGACCGGCCCATGCTATCGCCCAACAGCGTCGACTTGATTTTCTTTTGCAATACCAACCACCATCTGAGCGACCGGGTGAACTATTACAACGGCCTTCATTCATTGTTGCGCAAGAATGGCCGCATCGCCGTCATCGATTGGAACAAAAAAGACCAGAAAGTGGGGCCGCCCGCCAGCCATAACCACGCCAAGAAAGACATGATCGCTGAAATGAAACGGGCGGGCTTTGCGGTTGTTCAAGAAGAGACCTTTCTTGACTATCAATACTTTGTGGTGTTCAAACCTGCAAACTAATCTTCACAAAAACCTAACCGTTATGAGGATAGGGGTTGGCGTTGCTGTCGATATAATTAGAAGCCAATTCAAAAATCACGATTGTTTTTTTATGGTGTTAACGTATCAATGATCGAACAACCATCATCGGCGTGGATGCAACTCTGGGAGCGGCTGCGCTTCTGAGCGCAGCCGCACGGAAGCCAGCAGAGTTGTTCACACGCTATCCGCTGTAAATGAGCAAACATTTTTGAGATGGCTTCTAGTCTTTGATTTCACAAGGAGACATTCATGCCGCCCATTGAAGGTTGGAAGGACAAAATACTATTCACTCCCGGCCCGTTGACCACCAGCCGCAGCGTCAAAGAGGCGATGCTAAAAGATTTAGGCTCGCGCGATTTTGCCTTCATCGAAACCGTCAAAGAATTACGAAACGAGTTACTGCGGCTCGGTAACGTTGAGAGCGAAGGCTATGAAGCGGTTCCCATGCAGGGCAGCGGAACGTTTGGGCTAGAATCCGTCCTGGCGACTGGCGTTGAGCCTGAGAAAAAACTTCTGGTCGTTATCAACGGCGCCTACGGCCAGCGCATCGCCAAGATGGCGAAGGTGATGGGCATAGAGACGGTCATTCTTGAATACCCCGAAGACCAAACGCCCGTTGTGGATGATATTAAAAAAGCGCTTACAGACGACCCCGCCATCGCGATGGTTGAAATGGTATCGTGTGAAACCACCACAGGGATATTCAACCCGGTTGAAGAAGTCGGCGCCGTCTGTCAAGAATTTGACAAAGGGTATTTTGTCGACGCCATGAGCAGTTTTGGCGCGGTTCCAATAGATATAGCCAAGGCGAACATCGACTACTTGGTCTCATCAGCGAACAAGTGCATCGAAGGCGTGCCGGGGTTTTCGTTCGTCATCGCCAAGAAAGACACGCTGCTCAAAACCGAAGGCTGGGCGCGCAGCCTCAGCTTTGACCTGTTGGCGCAATGGAAAAGCCTCGAAGCCAACGGCCAGTTCCGCTTCACTCCGCCCACCCACTGCATCCTCGCCTTCCGCCAGGCGCTTAGAGAACTTGAGCAAGAAGGCGGCGTGGATGGACGCAGCGCCCGCTACCAGAACAATTACAACACGCTGGTTGCCGGGATGCGCGAGATGGGGTTTGTTGAATATCTCAAGCCTGAGTTACAAGGCTATATCATTACCTCGTTTCGCTACCCGACTCATCCAAACTTTGATTTCAACAAATTCTACGCATTATTAAACCAAAAAGACCAGGTGATTTATCCGGGCAAAGTCAGCAACGCCGATTGTTTTCGCATTGGCAACATCGGCCGCATCTTTGAAGCGGACGTCAAAACCTTGTTGGCTTCGATTCGAGAAACCATAAACGAAATGAACATTGAATTGCCGCTGAAGGCATAAAAGGTTGAGGAGACCCCAATGGATTTGGTATTTCGCCGTTCGTATGTCGGGCCGTTAAAAACCGCTATCTTTGATTGGGCGGGCACCACGGTTGATTATGGCTGTTTCGCGCCCGCCGTCGTCTTTCAAGAAGTGTTTAAAAAACACGGCATCGACATCACGATGGAACAAGCCCGCGGCCCCATGGGCGCCGCCAAACGCCTGCACATCAAAATGGTCTCTGAAATGGAACCCGTCGCCGCCGCCTGGCAGGCCGCGCACGGCTCGCCCTGCAGCGAGGCCGACATCGACCAGATGTATCAAGAGTTTATCCCGATGCAGCTCAAGTGCATTCTCGATTACAACGAGCTCGTCCCGGGGACGAACGAATGCATGCATGAACTGCGCAACCGTGGGCTGAAAATCGGCGCGACAACCGGGTATAACGGCGATATGATGAAGGCAGTCGCCGATGACGCCAAACTGCGCGGCTATCAGCCAGACCTTTCGGTCTGCGCTGACGATGTGCCCGCCGGGCGGCCTTCGCCCTGGATGGCGATCAAGGCCGCGATGGAGTTAGAGGTCTATCCATTTGAAGCCATTGTCAAAGTCGGCGATACGGTCCCCGATATCGATGAAGGCGTGAACGGCGGCATGTGGTCAGTCGGCGTGGTCACCAGCGGCAACGAAATCGGTATGACGCCCCAAGAAATTCGCATGGCTGACCCGGTTGAATTTAAAGCGAAACACGCCAAAGCCTCGCTCAAATTGGCGCAGGCGGGGGCGCACTATGTCATCGACAGCATCGCAGACCTGCTGCCCGTCATTGACGACATCAACCAACGCCTCACCCGTGGAGAAAAACCCTAATTGAAGAAACACGATGATATCACGCACCTGAAATCCGAAGGCGATCTCAACCTGGGCCAGCGCCGCCAGCAATGGCAAGACGCCAATCTGGATGAAGAGACGCGCCACTGGTTACAGCGCGACGCCGACAGTTTCTTACACCAGTCTCTTTCGACGCCATGCCTGAACATGCTCAGCGGGTGCGAGGGGATATGGATTGAAGACATGCAGGGCCGGCGGTATATGGACTTTCACGGCAACAACGTCCATCAGATCGGTTTTGGCCACCCCCGCGTCATTGAAGCCATCAAACAACAACTAGACGATATGCCGTTTTGTACGCGGCGCTATGCCAACGCCCCGGCGGTTGAACTCGCCGAGAAACTCACGTCACTCGCTCCGGGCGACCTGAATCGCCTTTTGTTCGCTCCCGGCGGAACAGCCGCGATTGGCATGGCGCTTAAACTGGCGCGCGCCGCCACCGGGCGCCACAAAACCATCTCGATGTGGAATTCGTTTCACGGCGCTTCACTTGACGCTATTTCGGTCGGCGGCGAAGCGATTTTCCGCTCCAACATCGGCCCGCTCATGCCGGGTACGGAGCATGCACCGCCGCCGGATGAATACCATTGTATCTGGGGGTGCGAAGGCAAATGCAACCTCAAATGCGCCGACTATATTGAGTATGTCTTAGAGAAAGAAAGCGACGTGGCGGCGGTTGTCGCAGAAACGGTGCGTTGTACGCCGTTAATCCCCCCGAAGGAATACTGGCAGGCGGTGCGCGCCGCCTGCGACAAACATGGCGCGCTGTTGATATTGGATGAGATCCCCACCTGTCTGGGCCGGTCCGGCAAGATGTTTGTGGTTGAGCACTATGGCATCGTTCCAGACATGTTGGTATTAGGCAAAGGCCTGGGCGGGGGTGTTTTCCCGCTGGCGGCGCTACTCGCCAAAGAAGAACTCAACGTCGCGAGCCAGATTGCGCTGGGGCACTACACCCATGAGAAAAACCCGGTCGCTTGCGCCGCCGCCAAAGCGACGATTGACATCATCGAAGAAGAAAAACTTTGCGAAAACGCCCAGGCCGTGGGTGAACACGCCCTTCAGCGCATGAACGCCATGCAAGAGAAACACCCGCTGATTGGCGACGTGAGAGGCTTGGGGCTTTTACTCGGCATCGAACTGGTCAAAGACCGCGTCACCAAAGAAAAAGCGGCGGACGAAGCCGAAGCGGTGTTATACAAAGCCTTGTCGAAAGGCCTCAGTTTTAAACTCACCATGAGTAGCGTCTTGACGCTGACCCCCGCCCTAACCATCACAAAAGAGCAGATTGACAAAGCCCTCGACATTATCGAAGAATGTCTGGTTGAAGTCGAACGCGGGGATTATTAACAAAGGGCATACCCTCGCGTATTGCCATTTATCAGTATAGTTCCAGTCTTACTTGTTTTCATCCTGCGTAATTTTCAATACGGCTCATCCGAAATTTTGGATACGTTTTCTCAAATTGAATTAAAATTTCCAGACACGATCTCAAGGATGATTTTTTTATCGTTGTATTTGGCCTGAGTACAACTCTGCTCGCTTCGGCGCCGCTCCGCTTTGTTGCACAGGCGCTCAC
>CAZKYC010000134.1:0-7733 GCA_964556895.1 uncultured bacterium
CTAACTCGTAGTTCATATAGACCATCACGCAGGTAGTCTGCTTCAGGCCTGCGCAGTTGATGCCCTTCATATTCAAGCCGCTCGATTTTAGCCGTCTTCTTCTTGATAGAGAATAATCTTGGGCATGGGAATGCTTTCGCAAATTTGCGAACATTAGTCAAGCCTTTTTATTCCCCTATACTTGGCAGCAAAAAAGGGCGGGACAACTTGCCCGCCCTTTCAACAATCCAATTTCCATTCGCGTTAGGTTACGCTGGCTGGCATAACCATTCATCCACTTTGGCTTTGACGGCGCCAACCAGTTTCGGCAATGCGCCAATCACATGCTGGGTCATGCCGCCGCCGATGGTGAATGGGTCGTCGACTTCGATTGAATAGATGATAAACTCGCTAGGAAAATCGAGTTGCATCTCGTTCGCAATCGCCAACAATTCGGGCAGCCCCGCGTAATGAGGCGACGGCGCCAACACCACGCCCAAGTCTTCGAGGCGAAGTTCGGTAATCTCGCCGATAGGCTTCGCGCCTGTCTTGACCGCGTCAATCAGGACCACGCGGTCATAGTCGATTAGTTCTTCAAGCAAGGCGATGCCTGACATGGAACATTCATGCACGTCGACATCCGGCGCGTCAGCGAGTTGGTCGCGCAGCCGCCGCGCCGCTTCGATGCCGACGCCGTCGTCAGCGATCAGGTCATTGCCAAGGCCGAGTACAAGCGTTTTCATATTATGCTCCATTGCGCACTAATTCGTTGACTACATTTTTATCTTGGTCATACAGCCTGACCCTGATCGGCATCTGTCCCGGCAAGGCGTGAGTGGCGCAGCCATGACACGGGTCGTAGGCGCGAAACGCCATCTCGACCATGTTAAGCAACCCGTCGTTGACTTCGCCCTTCTTGATCAGGCCCTTGGCGGCCTTATCGACCGAGAGCGCGATGCGCGCCGCGTTGTTTTGAGTGGCGACGATCAGGTTGGCGTGGGTAATCACGCCGCGTTCATCGGTTTTGTAGTGATGAAACAGCGTGCCCCGCGGCGCTTCGACTACGCCCACGCCTTCGGTCGGCTTTTCGGTAGGGATGGTGCGCACGTTGGGGTCAGTAATTTCAGGATCATTGGCCAATTCTTTGAAGCGTTCGGCGCAATAGAGCAACTCAATTAATCGCGCCCAGTGATTGGCGAGAGTGTGATGGACTGGCTTACCGCCCAGGGTTTCGTAGAACTTCTCATACGCTTCTTGGGCCAATGGAGTCGCCATACTGTCCGCCGCGTTTAAGCGCGCTAACGGCGCGACGCTGTAGATGCCGCTATTGGCGCCGTCTTCAAAGCCCTGCCAGCCAATGTCTTTGAGGTAACAGAATTTGATGTAGCTCCACGGTTCAACGTGTTCAGCCACATGGTCGAGGTAACTGCCTGGATGGAACTTTGAATGCTCCGTCCCGTCGGGTTTCACCACGCGAACGTCGCCGTCATAGAAATTGACTTTGTTGTTTTCGTCGACCAACCCCATGTAGTAGGTCTGATGGGTGTATGTGTCAGACGTGATCCATTCGACATATTGTGAATTTTTCAGAACGATGTCATCAAAAACTTGCAGGCTGAACTTGCCAAATTCAATCGCGCGGTCGGCGGCGCCAGTGAATTTTTCGAGGTCAGCCTTTTTGAGAGGTTTTGACACCCCGCCCGGCAGGCCAAACACCGGGTGAATGACCTTGCCAGCCATGTGGGTTATCAAGCCGCGCAGTTCCTTACGCGCCGCGATGACCTGCTTGCCGACTTCGAGGCCGACCTTGCCGATTACGCCGAGAATGTTTCGTTCGGCTTTGGGGGCGTGAGGCCCGACCACAAAGTCGGGGCCGCCGAGAAAATAGAAGTGAAGCGCGTGGTCTTCGATGGTGAAAATGTCATAAATCATTTCGCGGATCATCTTGCCCGTGCGCGGCGCTTCGACTTTATAGAGGTCGTCGAGCGCCTTGGAGGCCGCCATGTGGTGGGCCATGGGGCAAACGCCGCAGATGCGAGAGGTGATTTGAGGCATTTCTTCACAAGGGCGGCCTTCGGCGAATTTTTCGAAGCCGCGCAGTTCTGGCACCTGGAAATAGGCGTGGTCGACGTTGCCTTCGTCGTTGAGAAAGATGTCGATCTTTCCGTGGCCTTCCAGCCTGGAGATCGGGTCAATGGTGATGGTTTGGCTCATGGTGACGACTCCCTTACACCGATACTTTGCGATGAATAAATGTGTGGGCCATGCTGTAGCGGTTGAACGAACCGGCTGGGTCGACAATCTGGTCAACGACTTTGTCGATTTCTTCAACGTCATCGCTCTCCATCATCGAAGCGAAGACCGACAGCGCCGACAAGCCATAGTCTTTCACACGGCTGGTTGGCCCTAAGCAGCCAGTGCACGGCATGTTGCCGTCAACGCAGGGCGCGCCGCAGCCCATGCGCGTCGCCGGGCCCATACAGAGCAGGCCCTGCGCTAACAGGCAGGCGTCTTCATCAATGAGGATGTCTTGTGGACGCTTGATCTCAGAAATTTTTAAATCAATGGGTTTGCTGTCGATGCGTTTGCATTCATTACACAGCGCTTTGTCAGGGGCGAGAACGGTCCCCTTAGGAGGCAACTTGCCTTCGAGTATCGCGGTGACGGCGCCTTTCAACAATTCGGTGGGAGGCGAACAGCCCGGGACGTAATAATCTACGTCGACCACCTGGTCAAGCGAGCGAACGTAATCCAAAAATTGCGGCAGTTCGACTTCGCCTTCAGGCATCTTCGAGATCGGCATTGGATAGGTCTTCTCAGGGTTTACGACGCTGAACGATTCTTCATAGTCGTGTTTAAGGATTTCATCTTTGGGGTACAGATTGCCCAAACTGGGGATGCCGCCGCTGTGCGAACAGCTGCCGAAGGCAATCAGGATTTTTGATTTCTTGCGCAACAGGTGCGCCATTTCTTCTTCTTCAGACGTGCGAATGGCGCCGTTGACAAACATGGCGTCAATCTCGCCGTCAGCCATTGCGCGCACATCGTCTTTTTTGAAGTCCATGGCGCAGGGCCAGAACACGATGTCAACGGCGGCGACAACGTCGAGAATCTCTTCGTGCAGATCGACGACGGCCTCTTCACAACCGCCGCACGATGCACACCAATAAAAGCCGACTTTGGGCTTACTCATTGTTGCTCCTCCATGCTGAAGTCGGCCCCGGGCCTGGCCGGAGCGACAGAGTCTCTACTCAACTGCTGCGAGTTCTTGTACTATGGCTTCTGCGCCGTTGCTCGACGGCGACGGCATCGACGGCATGTTCAACGGGCCCAGTTTGCGCAGCGTCTCGGTCATTTCGTTGATCACGCGCTGAACCTTGTCGCCTTCAGAGGCGGCGATCCATTCGAGGCGCACCCGGTCTTCTTCGACGCCCACCATTTGAAGGTACTTACGCATCAGCCGATGGCGACGCAGCATCTTGTAGTTGCCTTCGATATAGTGGCAGTCGCCCGGATGGCATCCGCCGATCAGCACGCCGTCAGCGCCTTCGCGCAGCGCGGCCATGATGAATTGCGGGTCGACCCGGCCTGAACACATGACCCGAATGACGCGAACGTTATGCGCATAATCGAGACGGGAAATGCCAGTCAGGTCCGCCGCGGTGTAAGTGCACCAGTTGCAGAAAAACGCGACGATTCGAGGTTGGAATTTCGAATCAGACATAGCTCAACACCCCCTCGATTTCTTCGAAAATTTGCTCATCTAAGAACAGGTTTTGATGGGCGGCGCCTGACGGACAGGTCGCGACGCAGGTGCCGCACCCCTTACATAGGGCCTCGTTGACCACGGCAACGCCGCGCTCTTCATCGCGGGTAATGGCGGTATAGGGGCACATTGAGAGACAACTCTTACAGCCTGAGCATTGCTCGGCCTCAATAAACGCGGTGTTGGGTTCGATCTCGACATACCCGCGGTCGACCAGCGCCAACGCTTCCGCCGCCGCCGCGCCCGCTTGGGCGACGGTGTCAGGGATGTCTTTCGGGCCTTGGCAGGCGCCTGCAAGAAAGATGCCGTCTGTGGCGGTTGAGACCGGCGCGAGTTTGGGGTGGCGTTCGGTAAACCAGCCAGTCTTGCTGCACGAGATGCCAAACATACGGCGCACGTCGTCAGCGTCTTCCTGCGCTTCCATACCGACCGCCAGAACGACCATGTCGACCGGGATGCGGCGCGGCATGCCCACCATGGTGTCTTCGGCGCGAACAATGAGTTTGCCTTCTTCTTCAGGCGTCAGCGTCCAGTCGGTCACCTCGGCGACGCGCCCGCGAATAAAGTGGGCGCCTTCTTCGAGCAGCCGGTCATAAAATTCTTCGTAGCCTTTGCCCGGTGTACGCATATCAATGTAGAAGTTATAGACCTCGCCTTCAGTACGCTCTTTGACCAGGTGGGCGAGCTTTAGGGCGTACATACAACAAACCCGTGAGCAGTGTTTATTGGTCTTGCGGTCACGCGAACCGACGCAGTGAATAATCGCCACTGACTTGGGCGCCTCACCGTTGCGCATGACAATGTCGCCGCCGGTCGGGCCCGACGCGTTGACCAGGCGCTCGACTTCAAGGCTGGTGTAAACGTTGAGGTATTTTCCGTAGCCGTATTGCGGGGTGCGCATCGGATTAAAAGTCTTAAAGCCGGTCGAAAGAATAATGGCGCCGACTTCGACTTCTTTGATTTCTTCTTGTTGGTCGAAGTCGATGGCCTTTTTCTCGCATGCGTCTACACACAGCTGTTTGCATTTGCCTTTTGAGAGTTGTAGACACGATTCAGGGTCAATCACGACCACCGGCGGGGTCGCCTGTGGAAACGGAATATAAATCGGTTTGCGCTTGTCTAACCCCTGGTTAAATTCATCGTCAACGCGGCCTTTTTTGTAGACGCAATGGTCAACGCACATCATACACCCGACACATTCGTCTTCGTTCACATAGCGTGGTTTGCGGCGAACTTTGACTTTGAAGTTGCCCGCGTACCCGTCCACTTTTTCGACTTCGGAGTATGTCCATAACGTGATATTGGGGTGTTCTTTCACCTGAGACATCTTCGGCGTCAAAATACACGCCGCACAATCGAGCGTGGGGAACGTCTTATCGAACATGGCCATGTGGCCGCCGATGGTGGCCTCGCGTTCAACCAACAACACGTTCTTGCCCGAATCGGCGATGGTCAGCGCCGAGTGGATGCCGGCGATGCCGCCGCCAACGATCAACACGTCGGGGTGAACATTGACGCGCTTCTTCTCGAGCGCCTGGTGAAGCGAAACCCGGCGAACCGCCGCGCCCACTAGCGCTTTGGCCTTTTCGGTCGCCGCCGCGTTGTCTTTCGTGACCCAGCTGACGTGCTCGCGAATGTTGGCCATTTGAAAGAAAAACGGGTTCACGCCCGCGGCGCCTATGGCCTTACGAAACGTTTCCTCGTGCATCAATGGGGAACACGAAGCGACAACAACACGGTTGACGCCGTTTTCTTTAATGTCGTTTTGAATGAGTTCCTGGCCAGGGTCGGAACACATGAATTTGTACTCTTTCGACACCACGACACCAGGCAGCGTCTTCGCCCATTCGGTCACTTCATCGACCGAAACTTTACCGGCGATGTTGATGCCGCAGTGACAGACATACACACCGATGCGGGCTTTTTCTGGGGTTTGTCCATTGCCGTTGTTTGACATGTTTCGCTCCTTTTACACCGCTGCCGTCGCTTTGAAGGGAACAAACAAGCGCTGCAAGCCCAAATCGTTATCTGACAATCCAAACGCTTTGCCCATCAGTTGGGTAAAGAAGACGACGGGGATGTTTAACTCATCGCCGTATTCTTTCTTCATCTTGTCTTGGTAACATTCAAGATTGAATTGGCAAAGCGGACATGAGGTAACAATCACATCTGCGCCGCGCTTTTTGGCTTCTTTGAGAAGAATGTAACTAAGGCGAAGGCCGACTTCGGGGATGGTCCCTGTCATCGACCCGCCGCAGCAACGCGTCTTGAGCGGCCATTGCACCGCTTTGGCGCCCAACGTCTCGACCACTTTGTCCATTACCATGGGGTTATATTGGTCGTCAAAGGTCGAGTAGGGACGCACGATTTGGCAGCCGTAATAACAAACGACGTTAAGGTCTTTGAGCGGCTGGCTGACTTTTTCGCCTATCGCGTCTAAGCCGATGTCGTTATAGAGAATGTCGAGCGGGTGGCGGACAGAAATTTTGCCGTTATAGATCAGCCCCACTTCGCCCAACGCGTTGACCAATTTTCGGTCGCCCAGCGCGTCGTCTGCGAGACGCTTTTGGGTCTTCATCAACACAAGATAACAAGCGTTGCATGGCGCCATCACTTCAACAGGCTTGCCGTTGGGGTTGCCCTGCTCTTCCGCCAACGCCAGGTTGCGCGACGCGAGGGCGTAGGCTTTGCCTTGGTCAACCGCCATATAAGCGGTAGCGCCGCAGCAGTTCCAATCATCAATTTCCTTCTGCTCGATCTGTAATACGTCAAACACGGCGCGCAGCGATTCATCATACGCGCGGCCAGTGCCTTGCAGCGAGCACCCGGGATAGTAGAAATACGTCATGATGTTGTCCCTTCGATGCAAAAGTTAAGCCGTTTGGCCCGATTTACCGTTTCCAGCGATCTTCAATAATTTTTTTAGTTGGTTGATGCCTTTGATCTTCTTCGGCAACATTTCGAGACGGCCCGTGAAGAACAATTTCATCCCCATGACGCTCTGTTTAAACAACTTGGCCGGAGCCGTTTTCAAGAACAATTTGGTGATGAGCTGGCCTTCGTTGATGCGCCCATCGCTCTCAACCTGGTAGAAGAACTCTTTGGCCAACACCGGCACGGGGAATTTTTGGGGATGCACATGCTCATCAATCGCGCGTTGTTTAATGGCGTACATCGTCTCGGTGATTTTGACTTCTTTGGGGCATTCGACGGTACACGAATAACACGACGCACAGATCCAAGGCGTGAAACTATGCAAGACTTCGTCTTTAAAGCCTTCACGCACCATCGCGACAATGCGCCGCGGCGTGTAATCCATGTAGAGACTGACCGGGCAGGTAGAACTGCAGGTTCCGCATTGGATGCAATGGCGCAGGCTTTCGCTGCCGACGTCCTCCATTATCTCCTGGCAGAAATTCGAGTCTAACTCCTCTTCATACTTGATGCTTCGCTGTCCCCAATCGTGCATAGTTGCTTCTCCTTGTTGTAAACGGCAAGTCAATCCGCGAGGGGAGCGCAAGCCCAGCTCGCCGAGGGATTGTGGGTGGAGTTATAAAAAAGTTAATTGAATGGTGGTAAAACGCTTCGTCCTTTCATCCCTAAGATTTATCCGAAAAAACATGACAAAAAGAATAAATAAGATTCTAAATTAATATGTATAGAACAAAAAAAAAGAAAGTCAACAAGCTTGGAGATATTTTTCTCTATTTACTCTGCTTTTATATAACGAGAAAAACATGATTTAATTTGTAATAATAGTCATGTTAGATATAAAACCATTTGCCTAATCAGCTAAGAAAGAATAAACAGGATCAATCATACAAATATCTTAATAATAATAACTTAAATATTTTTTCATTTGTAATCATAATAAATAATACCGATTGTATTTATCATCCGCCCAACAATACAATTGATTGTATATACCGATTATCAAATTTATCTTTTTTAGTGATCTTCCGCGGAAACAAAGATATAAATAATACTA
>CAZKYC010000135.1:0-7684 GCA_964556895.1 uncultured bacterium
CTGAGTAGAGCGTCAATTCGCCGTCGCCCAACGCCGCTTGAATGGGGCCAGTATCGGGAGCATTGTTGTTGTCGAGAAAGTTAAAGATGACTTCATAGCGTCCACTGAGGGCGGGCGTAATCACCATCGAAATCTCTGGCGCATCTTCAAAAAAGCCAGGGCCATGAGAAACGAGCATGACATTGCCGTCGACCTGGTAAATCAACCACAGGTTATCGTCGTCAAAGAAAACGTCGGCCAGCGCTTCGTTGCCAAAGGGGCGCGGGTCATAGGCGTCGGTCGGCTCAATGGTGTGGGTGTTGCCAAATCGGTCAGGTTCGCCGCTGATATCGCCCGCAGCAAAAAAGAAACTGACTTCTTGGGTGAATCCAACAGACGAAGAAAATACAATTGCGGCGCATAACGCCAAGACTTTGTAGCTCATCTTCTCAATCCTCCAAATTAAAAACAAATGGAATAAACGGGTATATTCAAATCCCGAATCATTTAACCATTCTTCAAATTTTCTGTTTTGTGGATGAACAGGCAAACGAAGCAGTCACAAAATCATGTTGGTTAGTTAATTCTACTAAATAATTCGATAGATGTATAGACTGTTTTGAATTATTTATTGATCTGCTTTGTGAAAGCGCATGCCCGCTTCACGGATGGCGGCGCCCTTGAGCTCTAACAGGCCCAACGCCGATGACACCCGCGCAATGGGCCATTCGAGCTGGCGGGCGAGATCGTCAATCTGAATGGGGTTCTCACTCAGAGATTCATAAATTGTGTTCTCATCATCGCTGAGGTTTAATTCTGAGAGGTTTGGTTTCGCGGCCGTTTTTTTCTTATTGGTTGGCGGCTTGGCTTTCTGGATGTTTTGAGGAGGCTCTACCGCCTCAACTGGTTCATCTGGTTCTGGTTCCTCTTCATCAATTTCAATCGGCGGATCATCCGGCGGTGGGACGTATTTCTCAATCTCGCCTTTCAGTTCATTCACATAATAGGTAATTTTGTCTTCGAGCTCGCGAAGAATGTCGTCAGCAGACGTCACCAACTTCGCCGCGCTGTCGGAGATCAGCTTATTGGCGCCTTCGGCGTTCCATTGGTCAACCGTACCGGGAAGCGCGAATATCTCGCGGCCTTGTTCGAGCGCATAGTTCGCCGTAATCAAGGCGCCGCTGCGGGCAGGCGCTTCGGCGACCAACACGCCTAACGATAGCCCGCTAATGATGCGGTTGCGCGGGGGAAAGTTCCGTTTATCCGGCGCGACGTTGTGAAAGAGTTCGGTAATCAGTGCGCCGCGTTTAAAGACTTGTTCGTATAATGACTGGTGTTCTTTGGGGTAGATGAATTTCAGCCCATTGCCCAAGACGGCCAAGGTTCGGCCTGTCTTACATTTTAACGCGCCCTTATGGGCTGAAGCGTCGACGCCCCAGGCCAGCCCGCTGGTGATGGTCAGCCCCGCTTCGGCGAGCTCGCGGGCGATTTTGTTGGTGGTCCGTTTTCCCGCGTCGCTGGCGAGGCGGGTTCCGACAATGCCCACTGAGAGGACATCCTGCGGCATGATCTTTCCCTTCACATACAACAGCGACGGCGCGGCGGGAATATGTTTCAATGGTTCAGGAAACGTGGGGTCAGACTGAAGCAGAATATCGACGCCGTTTCGCTCACACCATTTCAGTTCGCGGTCGATCTCGTCGTCGAATTTTCCATTGGCGGCTTCTTGAACAGCGCGGCCTATGTCTTCGTTAAACCGACAGACAGACGCTATCTCACCCACTGGCGCCTGAAGCGCTTTTTCAATGGAGCCGAAGTGGTCGACCAGCGCCCGCGCCCGGCTGCTGCCCATATATTTAGCGCGTAAAATCGCCAGCCATGGGTATAACAAATCACGATTTAACTTGCCCATATCGCCTCCAAAATTGTTTCTACATCTTAAGAAATGAATGTTCATCCCGCAAGAACAACAGAATAGGCAAAATTTCAATGCCAAATACGGTAGTTCGAGGTTGCCTCATCAGCAATCGTTCAAGCCGGGTGGCTAGTTAATCGTAAGTAAAAACCATCTCAAAAATCGAGATGGCCTTGTTGTAGTGGTTGGCGGAATTGTGTGCGGATTGAGTTTTTATAATTACATCTATCGCTGTCCGCCGCGGCGGATACGGGCGCGCTTTACGCACATTTTTTTGACAAACGCTCTAAACGAGAAATTCGACTTACCAATAATTGAACTACCAGTATGGGCGTGGGTGCTACTCTGGAGAGCGCCTGTGCTTTTCAGCGGAGCGGCACTAAAGCGATCAGAGTTGTACCCACGCCGCCTGCGGCGCCATAATAATATTTTTGAGATGGTCGCTAGTCCTATAATTCACTGATATTGGATAAATATCTGACTATTCTAGAGATAGGTAATTTTTTATCTGTTGCTATTTTGGCCCGCTACCGCTACCGTTTGTATCATGCACCACTGGCATTTCATCGTTGAACTACTTTTTTGTCACGTCGAAGGGAAACGATTATGGTGGGAGTTGAAGCAGTACAACCTTTACAATGTTTTGACGGCCTCAATGAGGCGCAACTGGCCCGGCTGTGTGAGATCGCTGAAGAATGCCGCTTTCAGAAAGGCGATTATGTTCAGCGCGAGGGCGCCGCGTGTGACGACATGTATGTTGTGAGAGAAGGCCGCGTGTTAATCGAAATGACCCTGCCAGGCAATCATGTCATTGCCACCCACACTGTCACTCCAGGCGATATGTTTGGCTGGTCGGCGATTGTTCCGCCCCACAAGGTGACCGCCGCCTCGCATTGTCTCGAAGATTGCGTCACCATTCGTCTGCCCGGTCAGGCCATGCTCGCGCTATTTAAAGAAGACGCCAAGATCAAAGCCGAAGTGTTTGAATATATCGCCAAAGCAGTCGCTATTCGTCTGACAGAAACACGGCAGCAAGTGTCGTTTTTACTTGGCTAGTAAAAAAAAGTCCTTCGAACGTCACCCCATGTCGACAGGCATGGGGGTTACTCATCCTGCTGTTGGGCAATTTTGGTTGATCTTCAGGGTCTCGCTTTTTTAACCGGGGGTTACTTGCCGTGTTGTTGGATGACGCCGCGGCTCATGATTCCATTGGTGATGGTATAGTCATACCACAAAATGGTTTGGCCGCGCACCACCCCGCCGCTAATGGGGTCATAGCCAAACTCGAGAGTGTACGGCCCCAGAGTGCTGACCATCCAGCGCACTTCTTCGGGGGTTTCGGGGCGGTTCCAAAACATCTTCACTGGCGCATTATTGATTTCACGCAGGCGCGTCCAATTGTAGAACCAATAACCGTGGTTCCACGAAAAGGGGCTGACCGCCATGCCGGCGCTCATATACGAAACCGGCGTCGTCAGTTGAAACAGGTCGGTCACATGGGTCGGCGCAATTAACACCGACGTGCCTTCGCCTGATTCATACATCGGGGGCAGGTCGTTCCATTCAATGCGGTATTGCATCAGCGCGTTGATCATGGTGTTGATGTCGGCCTGGCTGCGCGCGACTTTTGATTTGACGAGGGCGGTTTGAAAATTGGCAATGATGATCGCGGCGAGAATGCCAATAATGGCGACCACGATCAACAACTCAATTAACGTGAATCCATAAGCCCGTTTACGCATATACCGCTCCCCGCGTTGTCCAACATACTGTATCATAAGAAATCGAAAACATGCCTGCGCGATTTTTTTACATGACAACTTTTTACATTTTCGATAGTGTTTCTATGTTGACGAAACCGGCGTCTTTGTGAATAGTCTTGTAGGGAAGGCGCTGTTTACCGATCATGCGACAGCCAATCACACTCGGGAGCCAATCATGACCATTCGTTCGTTAGCCGTATTTTGTACGTTTACTCTATTTATACCAATATACGCAAATGCTGCATTGGTATTTGACCGCGGTGATATTCTCGAAACCGGGTTGCGCTCCACCGACATCGCGCTGGGCGATATCAACGGCGACGGCCATGAAGACATCGTTTTTACCAATATGGCCGAAAGTACATACGGCATCGCCTTCAACAATGGCTCCGGCTCGTTTGGCGCGGTGACCACCTGGTTGCTGCCGGGCGGGCGCTTTAACCCGTTGTCGCTTGATTGCGGCGACATTGACGGCGACGGAATCGTCGACATCGCCATCGCCTATAACCAGACCATCGACAACTCGCCCCAACCATTTCGCGACTCGGCGATTCTGGTTCTCTGGGGCAACGGCGACGCCACCTTTCAAGAACTCGAACTGGGCATGTTCGGCGTACCCTCGTCGATTATGATTCAAGACGTCAACGGCGACGAACTGGCTGATTTGGTGGTCGGCAATAACGGCGGCTTGTTGTTTGATCTCGGCTTTATCGACCAGATCGACCCGGGCATCGTGGTATGGAACAACCGAGACAACCGCACCTTCAGCCAAGCCAATGAAGTTGTCACTGAAGGCGCCGTCATCGACGTCAAAGCGGCTGACATCAACAACGACGGCCTGGTTGACGTGGTCGGCTCAAACCAGGGTATCCCTGAAATTACCCTTAGCCCCATCGGCCTCATTCTCACGAATACAAAAATTTCACTCTTCCATAATTCAGAAGCAGGCTTAAACAACACTGGCAGCATCTCACTCGACCTGCCCCCCTGGGGATTAGACTTTGTCGACTTAGACGGCGATGAGTTTATTGACCTCGCCGTAGCCATCGTCGGCAAGTCAGACCCGATCAATATATTGCAATTTTTAGGCACTGAAGCCTCAGTCAGCCTGTTGAGAAATACCGGGTTTGGTTTCACCTCATTCGCTGACATCAACACCACGGGCGTGACCTTCGCCCCGGTGATGCGCGACTTTGACCTGGACGGCGACGTTGACCTGGCGGTCACGGTACAAGAAATTCAAGGCAATTTGTTGGTTCCAAGCCTGCGGCTTTACGAACAAGTTGAAGAGGCGCTGTTTGTCGAAGTGGGGTCATTGGCGCTAGAAGAAGAACCGCGTTTTATGGTCACCGACGACTTTGATGACGACGGCGATTTAGACCTGGCGGCGTTGTGTGTAATTGTTGACGGCTTGAACCCGACCGATTCAGCCATCGGCCGGATCTATGTTTATTTGAATCAAGCGGCTACTCATGTCGGGCGGTGGGAGCTGTATTAGAAAAAAAACCCGTTAGTCCATCAATTTATCGATGGCTTCAAAGTCAGAGTCATAGATTTTAACAACCTGGTCGAGGCGAATCACATCGAACAGTTCTTTCATATTGTCGTTTGGTGAACACACCGCGAATGTGCCATTGACTTCTTCAATCAGGCGAAGGCCTTCCATGAGCGAGCGGATGCCGGCGCTGCTCATATATTCGGTGTCTTTAAAATCGATCAATATTTTCTTACTGCCGCCTTCAACCGCTTTTGTGATAAACGCCGAAAAATTCTGTAGGGCGGTGGCGTCTATGCGTCCAGACGGTTTTATGATCGTTAGATCGCCCTCACTGCGAACTTCGATATCCATCTTACTCAAACCTCCATCTAAATTCCGTCAAATCAGCCCGGAAAACTACGGCTTAATCGCCATCAACCATTTCAGTGCAATTAAGTTTTACATTATAAGGCGTTTTTATCTGTTTCGGCAAGCAAAACATCATCCCAGTCGAATAAATCGTATTAAATTGCCTCTTCATACAAATTATTGGTTGAAGTAACTGGTTACAAACCAACCAGTTTTTGGCTTCAGAGTTTATAAAAAATATAATTTATAAAATCGACAAATAATCTTGACATCTATTCGACCGCTTCGGTATAATCTTCATAATACGACTCGTTTTATCGGGTTTTATTACAACTTCTCTAATCAGGGTATAACGGATGAACACAAAAACCAAAGGGGAAACAATAACCTATCCTCTTACATTTCAAACAGATACAGAAAAATGGAGCCACCTGGCTGATTATTTTCATGGTCTGCTTGCTCAATTGGTGAAAAAATCCGTACAACAATACAAAGATTCTCACCAAGCGGTTGAGACCACTTTGGCCAAAAACCCGCTTACGCTACACCAGCCCATCGTTGATGACGAAGACGCAAAATCGGTTCTTGATGTGGCCTTTGAAGCCGAAGAAGCGCTGATTTTGGATGAACCCGAGCGCGAAGAAACCTACCGCCGCCTTGGCCGCCATCTGAGAGAACACCTGACTGACAGGTTGCTGCAGGATCATTTAAATTTCATGGATGAAATTTTTGCCGACAAAGAAAATGGCGCACAGCGCCTAGCCGGGATGCTTTGCGTCAACGACAAATTTGAGACGCCGAAGTCACTAACGCGATTTTTGAAGAAGATTCAGATTTACCGTGATGTCGAATCATTCATTCATACCGCAGAACTCACCCTCTCAAGCATCAAAATCCGCGCGCGGTCAACCGCGCGCGTCAAGAAGGGCAACCTGTGGCCCACCGAACGGCGTGAAAAATACGCCTTTTTAGAATCACTCGCGGATGGCGGAAACACCTGCCCGCCGTTTACTGAGGCTGACTTGGAGTTTCTCGTCAGCCAGTCAAGCTTGGATATGCTCAAAAAGAAAACCGACCTGTTGATGACTGAGCTCGGTTTCATTGAGCCAAACCGTCTCAAGGCGAATTACTCACGGTTGCGCGACCACCTTCACCGCAACAAGGCGCGTAAGTCTGACCATCACCTGCGCCGCGAGCTGCTCAGCAAGATGGGCGCGACTCCTGACCAGATTGATTACATCTCCGCCCGGGCGACTTATCAGACAATGAAAAACCTGCTGCGCCTGGCGAAAGGCAACCTGGCGATCTCTGACCTGATGGGTGGTAAGCGCACCATTCGTAAATTGCTGCGCCGCCGCGGCCAGGCCAAAAGCCAAGCCGAAATCGCCATCACACGCCATCTGATCAAAGTAGAAGGCATCGACCGGCGTATCGCCGAGGCCTATGCGCGAACGCGTAAGAACCATTCGCTTGAACATCTGGTTCGAACCATTAACTTTTTAAAAGACAACTACAAGCGCTTTTACCGGGCGCATTGGGGCTTTCGGATCAAAGACAGCGTGTTGCGCCGCGCGTTAGAATTAGGCCTGTCACGGCAAAAGTTGAGCAAACGCTCACTGGCGACCAAAGACTTTCTCAACGATTTGCGCCGCGCGCTTGCTCTCGAAGAAGCGTTGGTGGTAAAAGAGAAAGATAAACTGTCCGCTAAAGACCGGCGGGTAGCGCTTGAGCCGTTAAAGGAAGTGTTGGACTACGAAACCGACACCGATACACGCAAACAGCTGTTCTTTATCTATGAACAGTTTTGTGACGTGGGGTTGTGTATCCCCAAAGACAAACTCAAGCAGTCATGCATGAAGAACAGCAAGTTGTTTCCCACTCAGCGTAAGGTTCAAGACGCGCTTGAGATTCTTAACGGCGCCTACCGGGCGATTGGCCAGCATGGCGAGACGCTGTGCGTGTTGCCTGACTACATCAATTTGCCCGAGAAAAAGGCGACTCATGTCTACCCGTCCAGTTCCCGCGTCGCCCAGCGGGCGTAACACGACTCTTTGAAAATAGATTGATAGTTGCATGGTGGGCTATTCGCCATGGCTTTGATTGAGAGAAAATCGCTATATGTTCGTTGGCGGGTATCGCTTCGCTCAACCCACCCTACTTGGCTGATTCTGATGAAAGAAC
>CAZKYC010000136.1:0-7437 GCA_964556895.1 uncultured bacterium
TGACCAAATTCCAGGTCATCCAGCAAGGGAAGTACTCAAATATCGGAAGAACCAGTATTTTTTCGTTTGCGCTGGTTCGATACACATCGTTGGGTTGTATGGGTTCACATATAATACACGCTGTCCAACCTTCTTCTGGAAGACGCTTAGAATGAGGTGTTATAATTTTGTCGTTAATCCGACGCTCAGCGCTGAAGTGTATGATACGCGACCCGAAGACGTTTTTTTCGATTCATAAATTGTTTTTGTTGGCGGCGGCGCCGCTGGTGACCTACGCGTTTGTCATTCACGGCGAGTTTGTCTATGACGACGTGGCGATTACCGTCGTCGAAAACCCCGCTCTCACTGGCGAGGCCTCATGGCTTGAGGTGTTGTCGTGGGACCGCCCCCTGCGCGAGTTTACCTACATGCTCGACCACGCCCTGTGGGGATACAACCCGGTCGGCTACCACTTACAGAACATCGCCTGGCACACCGCCAACGGCTTCATGGTGTATTTATTGTTTGGGTTGATAGGCGTCCCTGTTTCGGTGGCGTTTTGGGCGGCGCTGATCTTTTGCGTCCACCCCATCAATGTTGAGTCAGTCGCCTGGGTCTCAGGCCGAAAAGAGTTGCTTTGCCTGTTTTTTGAATTGGCGTCATGCGTGTGTTTTATTGCCGCGCTCAATGACCATCAACGTCTTCGTATGGGCGCATACGCCGCGTCGCTGGTTGCTTTGGTTCTTGCGCTTTTATCGAAACAGGTGGCGGCGTCGGCGCCGTTCTTTCTTGTCGGCGCCCATGTCTTATCGCGCCGGATGAACATTGAACGCATCCAATGGAAGCGATTAGGCCTTCTGATCTCGCCCCACGCCGCCATTGTTGTATTGTTCGTCGTGTTTGACTTCGGGTTGTTCTCGCGACTGCAACAGGAACTCGCCGCCGGGGCGTATTTTGACCCTGGCGCCCGCGACGAATCCTATACAGTGTTGTCAGCCCTGCTCACGCCCTTGGCGACCTTTGGCCGTTCGGTTTGGTTGAGTCTGGTTCCCATCGACCTCACCATTGAACATGCGTTTGCGCCCGTTCAGTCATTGCTGGATGTACGCTGGGTGGCTGGCGCGGCAGTGTTCATTTCAGTAATTACGTTGGCAGTTCTCGCCTACAAAAAACGCCCGGCGGTTTCGTATGGGATCGTCTGGTTTGTGTTCGCCTGGGCGCCCGTGTCAGGGGTGCTGCCCATTTCGTATTTAATCGCAGACCGTTATTTGTATGTCCCCTGTGTGGGCTTCTCGTTGTTACTCGCCCATTTGTTTGTGATCGAGCGAAAAAAATACAACAAGCGGTTTGTCTTGTTGTGGGTGATCGCGGTGTTGTTTGCGGCGCAAACCGTCAACCGCTCGCTCGATTGGCGCAGTGAAGTCGAACTGTGGAGCAGCGCGACCGCCTCTCGCCCCAGCCACGCGCCCGCCTGGTCGGCGCTAGGCTCGGCCTATCATCGCGCTGGATTGGACGAACAGGCCTTTGAAACCTGGCGCCGCGCACTCGAACTCGACCCCAACCAACCCCAGGTCTGGCTCAATATGGGGCGCGCCAAGAGCCAACGCGGCGAGGTTGAAGCGGCGGAGAGCCATTACCGCAAGGCGCTCGAAGTCGCCCCAACCTACGGCGCGGCCTATTACAACCTGGCGGCGCTGATCGAAAAACGGGGAGACAACCAGCAAGCGCTGCAGTACTTTCGCCAGGCGGCGAAATACCTCACCGGAAAACGCAACGCTGAACGCCGCCAGGGCCTGGCCCATTACCACATCGCCCGGTTGCTCCTGCGCCTAGGCGAACCGGGCGCGGCGCAGACCCACTTGATTCGCGCCGAAGCCTTGGCCCCGCTCTACGCGCCGATCTATAACCTCAAGGGCATGTTACTCGGCGGCGCCATTGACGCCGCCCGGCAGGCGTTTGAACAGGCCATCGAACTCGACCCGCTCTACGACGAGGCCTATTACAACCTGGGCGTGCTCGAATGGCGGCTGGGCAATACACACAAAGCCAGAAGCCATTGGAAGCGCGCGACCAGCGCCAACCCCAACCTAAAAGCCGCGATTGATGATGTCGTACAAAACACCGCAAAAAATTGGGAATAAAACCTCTCTGTTGTGATATATACCTGTAGACGTAGTCATATGAATTGCTACACATTCACGATGTCGCACCAAACTTGGAGAGTGACAATGAAACGCTATTTCGTTGGGATGGTCGTCCCATTTGTTGCCTGTTTATTCAGCATGATGGCTTCAGCGCAACTCATTGCTGAATATCCACTTACCCTTGAATCAGTTTCCACTGGTGAAATTCTGGTTTCCCCAGTGGTTGACTTTGACCTTGCCCCTGGCGGCGCCATCCGCACCGTCGCTGGTGAAGCCTTTCGCGAAGGTTATGAACTCACCCTCAAGCCCAATGAAGGAGTAATGTTGGTGGCGCGAGACGCGGCTGTCAGCGATTATGGGGGAAGAATTGGCAAAACGGTCTGCCTGGTCGAATATGACATCCTACGCGGCGATGTGAACGCCGCCGTGGTCGCGTTCAACTCAGTGGACGGCGTTCCTGACGGCCAACTCGCCCTCACTCAGCGAATGTCGCATGGCGATCCCACCATCGGCGCGCCCGAACGCCTGTTGACGATTTTCGAACCGCTATCAGGTTATGTTCAACCAGCCGTCCAAGTAGTGAACCAGACTGACGATGCGGCGCGGGTGGTGCTCTATACTCTTACGGTGCTCGGATATTCGAGGACGCCTGACGCATTCATTCAACATGAATCCTGGACGTTTGAGTCAGACGAGACGTTTCGTCCAAACATCAATAATGACGATGGAGAAGTGACTCAAGACTCATCAACTGGCGTATTGACGCTCGCCGCCGAGACAGGCCAGGCGGCCAACGCCGCGTTCGCTCTCGAGTCAGTCAAACAAGATGAAGAAGAAAAAATCATATTTGCGACGATTGACGCCGCCAAGACAAAAACCTCAGACGGGACATTCGCCTCCTTGTTTTATGGCGCCAACTGGGCGTCGGGCGTATTCATAGATTTAGAAAACGTGTCTTCTGACGCCAGCGAAGTGGTGTACGGCGGCGGAGGCAATTTTGCTCCATCAGACCAAGCGATTGAACTCATCATTCAAAACGGCGGAGGTGAAACAGGCGGTGAAGTAGCGGTCAATTCGATTGACGTTCGCTCTCAGTCGTTGGTCCCCCTTGGTCTACATCCGATAGAAGAAAGCAAACCGCCGCGCACATTGGCCGCCGTGTTGAGCGCGCCCAAAGAACTGTTTAAAGGCAACCAGTCGTCGTTTTCGATCAACACCCTCGACGCCTCAAACCGCAATCCGGTCAGCGTTCCTTATGAAGTGGTGTTAACGAACCATCAAGGTTCGTTAACGCTTGGTTCGGGCGAAACCAGCGGCGTCGGCTTAGACACCAAAGTGTTCACTGTTCCCCAATCGGTCAGCGGCGCCTATCAGATCGAAGTCAAATCATTTGGACGCACGCTCGCCTCCGGCCCCGCCCAGGTCGAAGACGGCGCCCTGTTGATGATCGAAACCGACAAGCCCATCTATCAGCCGGGCCAGAAGATTCAGGGGCGTATTCTATCGTTAGACAACACGCTGCGCCCGCTGCCTCTTGAGGTTGAACTCAACATCACCGACGCCAAGGGAATCCGCATCTACAAAACGAGAGAGACAACCAACGAGTTTGGCGTATTGTCGTTTGAGTTGCCGCTGGCCAGTGAAGTCAATATGGGGACCTGGAAACTCACCGCGAGTAGCGGCGGCGCCAATACCGAACTCGACCTTGAGGTTGACCGCTATGTCTTGCCGTCGTTTGACATTGACGTTCAAGTTGAGAAAGAGTGGTTTCTCGTCGATGAGCCTGTGACTGGCGCCGTCGAAAGCCACTACTTTTTCGGCCAGCCCGTGAAAGGCGAAGTAAAGGTCGAAGCCTTTCGCTATGTCTCAACCTGGGAGAAATACGCCGAAGCCAGCGGACGCCTCGACAACGGGCGCTATGAATTTGAACTGCCCGCGGTGAACTACAGCGCAGGGACAGCCGGGCAAGAAGGCGACGCGACCTTACAGCTCAAGTTTTCCATCACCGACGACGGCGGCAAAGAAGAACTCACAGACCAACTGCTGCGCGTGGTCGACGCGGGCGTGTCGCTCAAACTGGTCAGCGATTCGCCAGTGATCAAGCCGGGCTTACAGCAGGACATGCTCATCATTTCTCAGACGCCCAACGGCGCGCCGCTGTCATCTGAAGTCACACTCGACTTCGTCTTCGTCGATGATAACGGGCAGACCGTCGGCCAGATCGAAGACGCCGTCACAACGAGAAACGGCTTGTTCAATTATACCTACACTGTGCCCGAAAACGCCGCCGTCGGTACCTTCTCAATCTCCTCCACACTCGACCAAAAAACCGCCAGCGCAGTTGAGATTATCAACGCCGCCTACTCGCCCGGCGCGCATTTCATTCATGTTCGCCAGCGCGAACCAGGCGTGTTTCAGGCGGGCCAACGGGCGGTGTTTGACGTGTTCGCGACCAACCCCGGCACGATCTTCTATGAAGTGTACGTCAATGGCTCGACCGTGTTTTCACAAACCACCAGCGAGAACGTGATCGAATTTCCTGTCTCCGTGTGGATGGGCGGAAGCGCGCGGCTGATGGTTTATATGATTCAGCCCAACAATGAAATTTCCGCCGATGTCTTGCCCTTTGAGGTGGAGGCAACGTCAACCGCGAGTTTAGATGTTGAATTCAGCGCTGAAGAAGTGCGCCCCGGCGAAATGGTGACGCTGAATGTCGCTACGGGCAGACCGGCGATGGTGGGCGTCTCTATCGTTGACGAAGCGGTGTTCGCCCTGGTCGAAGGCCGCCTCAATTTACAAACCATTTTCGCGGAGTTAGAACGCATCTTCATGGAACCGAAGATTGAAGTTCATCAAGAACAAGGCCCATTCAGAGGTTTTTATGACCCGCCTGCGTTAAAGGGCGCCAAAGACTTGTTGTCTGACAATAACCTTCAAATTATTGCGTCTGAAGAACTGGCCCTGCCCGAAGGCCGCGAACTCGACCCCTGGTTGTTCTTTAATAATGACCGCCTGCGTAACTTCGGCCCATTGCTTCCGTTCCCTGAAGCGGTTTTCGATGACGCTGCTGGCGGCGGGGGAGCGCAGAAACAATACCAGGAGCCCGACCGTGTTCGGACGTATTTCCCTGAGACGTGGTTATGGCAGCCTGAGTTATTGACCAGCGGCGACGGCGGGATGGCGACGCTCAATCTCACCGCGCCAGACAGCATCACCAACTGGAAGCTCAAAGCGACCTCGACCGCGCCTCAAGGTTTTGGCGTCGCCGAGGCTGAGATTCGCGTCTTTCAAGATTTCTTTGTGGAACCTGACCTTCCGGTTGCGGTGATTCGCGGCGACCGCTTCCCCATGCGGGTGCGGGTGTTCAATTACATTGATATCCCACAAACCGTCTTAATTACTCTCAAAAATGGCGACGAACTGGGGCTGATCGACGGCGCTACCCGTGCAGTGTTCGTGCCCGAAAACGGCGTGACCGGCGTTGAGTTTACTTTGCAGCCAAACAAGGTGGGCTTGTTGCCCATATCGTTAACTGCTCAAACCGCTGACCGCGCCGACGCAATTCGTAAAAACTTGCGCGTCGAGCCAGAAGGCATGAAACGCGAGATCATCGAAAACGGCATCATCAAAGACGCCGCCTCCGTCACGTTGGCGTTTAACCCTGAACCGATTTGGCTGGAACGCGGCGACGAACTGACGCCTGTCCCGGTCGAGATCGTTCCTGATTCAGAAAAGTTGCGCATCGCGGTGACCGGCAGCCTGCTAGGCCAGTCGTTGTCAGGCTTGGGCGACCTGCTTCATATGCCCTATGGCTGCGGCGAGCAGAACATGATCTTCCTGGCGCCTGATGTTGAAGTGTTGCGCTATCTCGACGCGACCGGGCAGTCAAACCCCGAGTTGCGCGCCCAGGCCGATTTCTTTATAACAACGGGCTACCAGCGCCAGCTGACCTTTCAACACCAAGACGGTTCGTTCTCTGCGTTTGGCGAGAGCGACGAGTCGGGCAGCCTGTGGCTGACCGCGTTTGTACTCTCTACCTTCAGTAACGCCCGTGAGGTCTACCCCATCGACAACAACGTCATCCTACGCGCCGCCCAGTGGATCGCCGACAATCAGAGCGAAGACGGTTCGTGGCAGCCGGTCGGCCTGGTCATCCACCAAGAGATGAACGGCGGCCTCGAAGGCAACCTTGGCCTCAGCGCCTATGTGCTAAATTCGCTGTTAGAGTATGGCGCGGCTGACGACGGCGCCATTCAGAGCGGCTTGGAGTTTCTCGCGTCGAATATTACTGAAGTCAAAAATTCATACATCCTGTCGCTGATCACCTACGCGCTGACTCAGAGCGGCCATGCGTCCGCCGGCGTTGCGTTAGACCGCTTGCTGGCCATGGCAGAGCCTGACAAAGACGGCATGTTCTGGCGGCCCCACCCTATCGAGACCACAGGCTACGCGATCTTGTCGCTGCTCAACCAAGAGCGGGTCGAGTCGCAGGCCGCGCTCGAATGGCTCTCGGCCCAGCGCAACAGCCTGGGCGGCTATGGCAGCACCCAAGACACCGTGGTCGCCTTTAAGGCGCTCACCGCCGCCGCCATCGAGCAGAGCCGCGACTTGAATACCCAGATTGACGTCGTCGTTGAAGGTGATGTCGCCCATACGTTTCTCGTTACAACCGACAACTTTGATATCATGCAGTTCGTCGACTTGGAGCCGACCACAATGGTTACGCTTAAACAGAGCGGCGAAGGTTCGGTGTTATACCAGGGCGCCTATTCGTATCACGCGCTGGGTTCCGAGACGCCGTTTGACGCGCCGCCAATTGCGCTCGACGTCAACTACAACGCCGACCATATCGAAGTCGACGACATTGTTGACGTGTTTGTCTCGGTCTTGTACGGCGGGTTGGACAAAGCCGGTATGTCAATCGTTGACGTTTCCGTACCGACTGGCTTTGGCGCGGTCGCAGGGAGCATGGAACGCCTGCGCGCCATGGACAACATCAAGCGCGTCGAAGCAGCGGGCCGCAAGGTGATCGTCTATCTTGACACGCTAAACCAGGATGAGCCGTTTGACTTTACCTTCCAGGTAAGGGCGTTGTTCCCAGTGAAGGCCGACCAGGGCGTCAGCCAGGCGTATCTATATTACGACCGCGATGTCATCGCCGAGTCACAGGGCAGAGAACTGATCGTCCAGTAATTGCTTGGTTGTTTCACTTGTGGATTTCCGCTCCCTCTTCAGGTTTGAAGGGGGAGCGTTGTTCTTGTAGGGTGGGTTCTTAACCCACCATTCAACACCTAACGAATCTCTTTAATTTCTT
>CAZKYC010000137.1:0-6902 GCA_964556895.1 uncultured bacterium
CACGTTCACGTGCGGTTTCGTCCGTTCAAACTTTTCCCTCGCCATGGTGGTTCCTTCCTCGTGTCTAAGTAAAAATTTAAAGCCCACGACCGGGTTTGAACCGGTGACCTCATCCTTACCAAGGATGCGCTCTACCGACTGAGCTACATGGGCTTGTTGTTTCGTTGCGTATCGCGCCGAACAATCTTATTAGTGTATCAGAACGAGAATCTTATCCAAGAGGCGGGCAATGTCAAGGAACCAAAAACATTAGAGTAAGATGGGGCGGTTGGGTAAGGCTAATTCGGCTTTTTTTCCATCTCTTTGATGATGCGGTAGATGCCCTCTTCAACCAGGGGCATGCGCGGGGCGATTTCATATTCGAGGATGTCAGAGAGTTCTAACATGCGGTTTTCTTGGACCATGACGGTAACGTCATCAAGAAACTTGTGGATTTCTTCGTTAATCGCGACAAAGGTCTTGCCTTCAACCGTGACCATATTCAGGTCGAGGCCGGTGACGAGAATCGCGCTTTGGAAGCCTTGGTAGAGTTCCGCCCAGGTTGAGGTGATTTGCTCTAACAGCTGCATGCCTTCTTGCTCAGAGCCGGATTGAATCTTGCTTGAGGTTTCGATCAGGGCTTCTTTGATGCGCGGCATATAGGTGGCGATTTCGTGAAGCACTTTATGGGCGAGATTTCGCGGTTCATCAGAGATAAGGCGAAGGTCGTTACATTGCGACACGGTCATTTGAGCGAGTTCGGGGTCGTCCCAGCCGCCCATTTGGCGCCCATCGAGCACAATTTCGCTAATGACGCGCTGGCTGTCTTTTAACTCATTCGAGATGCGTTCGATTACATCACGAAGAGTGGCGTCGCTGGTTTCGACAATATCAATTGGTTGGTCGTCTAGAACAAGTTTCATTACAGTCTCACAGGTTACGTTAACTGTAACGTTTATTTGAATTTACTCAACACATAATTTAATTTTTTTTAAAAAAAACGACGAAATCACGTTTGTTGTACTATTCTTGTCCCTTGAAAAGCAACCAATTTGAAACAAGTGTATTGGCGCCAATCCGGTTTCATGCAAAGTTATGTTTATGTCGAAGACTCAACCTACGAAGCCTATTCAGCCGACTCGCGAGCTTAATCTAGACCAGATTGAGCGCATTTTATTTGTTCGCCTATCAGCCTTGGGCGATTGCATCGCCTCGATGCCGGTGTTATGCGCATTACGGCGGCGCTTTCCCAAAGCCCATATCGCCTGGCTCATACAAGATAATTATCTGCCAATCATTCAAAACCTTGAGATGATTGATGAGGCCATCGTTTTCCCCAGGGCGCGATGGCGCAAGCAAGCGCCGTTTCGGGTGAACTGGGGCGAGGCGTTTCACATCATTCGCCAACTGCGGATGCGGCATTTCGACTTGGTGATGGATGTGCAGAGCAACACCAAAAGTTCTGTCTTGTCGTGGTTGTCTGGCGCGAAATATCACGTTGGCCACGGCAGGGGGCAAAGCAAAGAAATCAGTCACTGGTTTATCAAGACGCCCGTCGCCCCTGACTCAAACGAGCCCCATATTGTTTTGCGCAGTCTCAAATTATTGGAACCCATTGGTTTGCGGGTTGAAACGCCCGAGTTTTCGCTGCCAACAGACGCCGCCGCCAATTTTCGCATGACCCAATGGCTTGAACGAATAAAACTTGCGCCAAAGTTCTACTGCCTGCTGGCGCCGTTTTGCAGCACGACAGCGAAAGAATGGCCGCCAGACAAATTTACGGCCCTGGCGAGGCTATTGGCAAACCATGAAGTTCCCGTGGTCGTGTTGAACGCGCCTGGGCGCGAAGATACCGTCAAACAGATTGTTGAAAGCGCCAATTCGCCTTTTGTTCACGCTGGCCCGCCGACGTCAATTCTCGAAATGGTCGAACTCATTCGCATGGCGAAAGGCGCTGTGGGCGGCGATACCGGGCCGATGCAAATCGCGGGGGCGCTGGGCGTCCCGTCGGTCGCCTTTTTTGGCCCGACCGACCCCAATCGCACCGGCCCTTGGGGGCTATTTGACGCTCTGGATATGGATGTGGCTGAAGGCCCGGCGTTTGACGCCATAACCACGGCGATGGGCTAACCGTTGATTGATGAATGCGCTTTCGTCACACTGTCTCTATGGTATTGACATCCTCTGATTGTTGCGGCCATTGGAATGAACCAGCGAACTCTACAAAACGTACTCTACTCGACCCACTTCGCGTTGATTGTGATTCTTCCCGCCTGCGTCGCGTTTTTAACATTGACGCGAATGCACTTTCGCGCCGAACAGGAACGCTCGAAATTGGCGGACATGCCCGTACAGTTAGCGGTCAGGACTGAGCCGGGCGAATTGATTGAGCGTCTCAACGCGCTGGCCAATTCGATCAACGTCATCAATGGCGTCGACCATGTAAACCTGGTATCGCCGATCCCCCCCTGGCAGGGCGAAGAAGGCTACCAAGACGAATGGGCGTCGCTGTGGCAAGCCAACTCGGCGTCGATCATTTATGTGACCGCCCAACAAGCGGCCGACCCGGTCGCGGCTGCCCAGCGGTTGCAAGACGAGATACGTTCCATCGCCCCGTTTCAAGAAATTGTCTGGAACCAGGATGACTTTCAAAAATCCGAAAGCGAGCGCCAGGTTTTGAGGCAGCGCCGCTCTCACATGACCTGGATGTTGCTCATCCTGATGTTGTCAGCGGCGGCGGGGTTGTCGTTGAGTTACCCGTTGCGGTTTCGGCGCAAGTTTGTGGTCAGAACCGGCAGCGGCGGGGCGGGGTCGCAAGTTAGTCCCGAGATGGTTTGGGGCGCGATCATGTTGGTGCATTGTGTGTTGGCGGTGGCGGTGTTTGTCGTAATGTTTTTTCTTGGGTATGTCACGTTTTCGTTTCCCTTGGCGCCCGACGGTAGCCCCAGCGTGTTGTCGCTATTTATTCAGGGAACTCTATGCACGGCAGCCTTGACGGCGGCGGTGGCCGCAATCGGCTGGTGGATGCCCGCTGACGAAATTGACGAAGTCAACTTGTTGCGTCCGCCCGTGATTCCGTATGACCAGGAAGACTGATGCGAATTGGTTTTGTATTTTTTCTTGCATGCTTTTTACCGCTTACTTCGCTGCTGGCGCAAGACGCTGGCCCTGACCCCAGCGCGCTGAAGGCGAAGCTGCTTGAAGAACAGGCCCGCGCCAGAAAAATTGAATCACAACGGCTGAACCTCGAACGCAATGTAAAGCAACGCCAAAACCGCCTTAAGACAGTAAACAAATCATTAAAAATATATGAATATAACCTCGACCAGGCCCAAAAAGTGTTAGACGCCGCGCTTAAAGAGATTCAGGGCATTCAAAACCGAAACGCTGAACGGCTTGAATTATTGCGGGCGTGTTCAAATTCAATCGAAGACCAGCTATTGAAAAACGTGGCTGATTCTCAGGTCAGCCGGGTGAGAGGCCAGTCGATTCAAACCACTGCGTCTGAGATTGCCAACGACTTGTTCGCCGCGATCAAAGCCGAGCAACCCAGGCTAAAAGAATTACAGCGCATCGTAGAAGAAAAGACCGCGTATCAAGAGCGAATTCGTATGGTCTACCTGCCCGCCGATCTCGTCAAACAAGAGAAGCAACAAGATAGTATTCTAAAGAGCGAAGAAAAATTACAAGAAACCAAAGCGGCGTCGGTCCAGATCGCGTCTTCGATTGAAACCCTCAAAGAGAACGTATTGGCGGCGCAAAAGAAGATCGAAAAACTGCAAGCCGAATTTCAACGCACAAAAAAAGCCCCGACGCCTGTTCCGACGCCCTCCAGCCAGACGGCCCAGCGGCCCAGCGTGCCGGTCGGTTCAGTCACCAACCGGGTTGAGGTGTATGTCAAATTTGAAGACCGTAAGGGCAAGTTGCCCTGGCCCGCAGTCGGGCGGCTGGCGCGGCCCTTCGGCGAATATGTTCACCCGGCCCTTCAGGTCAAAATGACCAACGCGGGCGTCGACATCGAAACCCCGCCAGGCGCGGCCTTACAATCCGCCGCCGCTGGCGAAGTCATGTTTGTCGGCGAGATTCCGGGAATGGGCGAGTCGGTCATCGTTGACCATGGCGGCGACTATTTGACCGTGTATGGCAACTTGCGCACCCGCGTGAGTAAAAACGCGTGGGTTAGAGCCGGACAGGAGCTCGGCAATGTTATCAGCAATAGCGCCGGTAGGCCTGTCTATCATTTTGAACTGCGAAAAGGCAGCGCGCCGCTGAACCCCATCGCTTGGATGGAGCGGCTCCCCGACCTGTAAATTGGCAGGGCGCGGCTATAATAGTAGACTATATACGGCACCAAATGAGTACGAACTGAAATTCATTAGGAGAAGTGACTCGCAATGGCGTCTCCAGGTAAACGACATATCGGACTGTTTTTTGGGATTTTACTCATTGTCATGGTCGGCCTTGGCATGGGGGCCCAGCGCACCGTCATGGCCATCGACGACTTTGACGAAGGCATGCGTAAGATCAAACTACTGGCCAGCGTGTTGGCGAAGATTCAAGAACAATACGTCGATGAAGACAAAGTCAAAACCGAAGAACTCATCAACGGCGCCATTCACGGCATGTTGGCCACGCTTGACCGCTACAGCGTCTACATGGAGCCGACCGAAGCCAGCGAGTTTAACGATCAGACCCAAGGCCAGTTTGGCGGCCTGGGCATTCAAATCGATGTTGTCGATGGGTGGTTGACCGTTATCGAGCCGCTGCCGGGAACGCCCGCGGCGGAAGCGGGCCTGACCAGCAGCGACCGCATCGTTGAGATCGAAGGCGAGTCGACTAAAGGCATTAGCATCTACAACGCGATCAAGAAGCTCAAAGGCGAACCAGGGACCCAAGTCACAATCACCGTCGCGCGCCAAGGCGAGACAGAACTCTTTCAGCGCACTATCACCCGCTCAATTATCAACACAACAGCCGTTGAAGAAGATGAAATCCGTATGCTCGACGACCACATCGGTTATGTCCGGCTGCGCGACTTTACCCGCGACGCAGGCGAAGAACTCGAAGAAGGCGTGCGCCGGCTGCAGAACGAAGGCATGGACGCCTTGATCATCGACCTGCGCGACAATGTAGGCGGCCTGTTGGATGTGGCGGTCAAAATCTGCGACCTGTTTGTTGATAAGGGCGAGGTGATTGTCTCTCACCGTAAGAACCGAACGGATTACAAAGAACCGCCCCGCGTCTATCGCGCCCAGCGCGAGCCGATTGGCGAGTTTCTTGTCGCGTTGTTGGTCAACGAATTTTCAGCCAGCGCGTCAGAAATCGTCGCGGGGTGCATCCAAGACCACGGGCGCGGCGTCATCATTGGCCCCGCGGGCCATCGCACCTTTGGCAAAGGCTCCGTACAGACATTGATCGAAGCGCCTGAACTACAGGGCGGGGCGTTAAAACTGACTACCGCTAAATATTACACGCCGTCAGGCCGTTCGATTTCTGACGAAAAAGGTCTGCTGCCTGACGTGTTCGCTCAAGTCGACGATGAACAACGGCTCGCCATCCGCCGCGCTGGCAAGGTCGGCGTCTTGCCAGACAACATCAGCGGAGACAAGCCGGAAGAAGCCGAAGAACCTGCCGAAACCGAAGAGCCAGAGAAACCGATCACGGTTGATGACGTGTTTAACCCACACGGCGACTCAGAGGTTGCCGAAGCGCAAGACGAGTTGTATGACATTGAGCTGTTTACGGCCTATCAATGTCTCAAGGGCGCGTCGGTGTTAAACCCAAACTCCAATCGGCGATATAGTCTTGCGAATCCTCGGAATTGAAACCTCATGCGATGACACCGGCGTCGCGATCGTCGACGCCGGTGAGCGCGTTCTGGTCAACCTGGTTTCATCTCAGGTCGATCTTCATCGCCCCTATGGCGGCGTTGTGCCTGAGATTGCATCCCGGGCGCATATCGAAAATCTCGAACCTCTCGCCCAGCTCGCGCTTCAAGAAGCCAACCTTGAGTATGGCGATATTGAGGCTGTCGCGGTTTCTTACACGCCCGGTTTATCGGGTTGTTTGTTGGTGGGCGTGTCTTACGCCAAGGCGCTGGCCTATTCGCTGGGCGTCCCGTTGATTGGCGTGAACCACCTCGAAGCCCACATTTTCACCAGCGCGTTGGATGTCCCGCCCAGCGAACATCCGCCCTTTCCTCATTTATCATTACTCGTTTCCGGCGGGCACACCACGCTCTATCGCGTCGACAGCTGGACGAAGCAGACCCTGCTTGGCGCCACCAAAGACGACGCGGCGGGGGAGGCGTTTGATAAGGTGGCGAAGTTGCTTGATCTGGGGTTTCCTGGCGGGCCGATCATTCAAAAACGCGCCGAGGGGTTTGACGGCGAGTGGACCGAGTTCCCCCGGCCGATGATGCACCAAGGGTTGGATTTTTCATTCAGCGGGCTAAAGACCGCCGTGCTGCAGAAAATTCGTGAGCTTGAACCCAGCGAAGCCGACAAGACCCAAATCGCCGCTTCGTTTCAGCGCGCGGCGGTGGATGTATTAGTCACCAAGACGCTCAGGGCCGCCCAGCAGCATGGCCTATCTCACATCACCCTGGTCGGCGGCGTCTCGGCTAACAAAGCCTTGCGTGATGAACTCACTCGGCGCGCAACAGATAAGGGCTGTGAGGTTTACTTGCCCGCGTTTAAATACGCCATGGATAACGGCGCCATGGTGGCCGGGTTGGCTTATCATTACTACCACGCGAACCGCATCTCAGATTTAGCCCTCAACGCGATTGCGTAGTGAATTCAGTTACAATTCCCGCTTTTACGCCTTGCGCCGAACAAGAGGGATAATCATCTCAAAAATACTCGATTTGCAGCGGGCGGCGTGTGTACAACTCTGCTCGCTTCAGTGCTGCTCCGCTTAGA
>CAZKYC010000138.1:0-6796 GCA_964556895.1 uncultured bacterium
GAGTACTTCCCTTGCTGGATGACCTGGAATTTGGTCAAAAAACGATATTCGTCCTTTCAATAATAGACAATCCTACTCAGGCATGGGCGCAACTCTGTGAGCGCCTGTGCAACAAAGCGGAGCCGCACTGAAGCGAGCAGAGTTGTACCCATGCCACTCGCTACAAATGATCAAGTATTTTTGAGATGGCTTCTATAGTGGTTGCCAGAATTATGTGCGGATTGAGTTTACGTAACTGTATCTATCGCTGAGCCCTTCGGGCGCGCTTTATGCACATTTTTTTGACAAACGCTCTAATTCAATTTGAGAGAAAGTATCCAAATCCCGGATGAGCCAAATTTCTTTGTTTTTGAACGCCTTCTAATTAAATCAAAAATCGATTCTTTCGCATGATTTCAATTGACTTCCAGTGCAATATATATAAAATAAAATGGGTGTATATTTTTTGATTTTGGGGAGCAAACAATGAAAAAGCAACGGGGTTTCACTCTCATCGAATTATTGATTGTCGTAGCGATTATTGGCATTCTCGCGGCGATCGCCGTGCCCAATTTTTTGAATGCACAGATTAAAGCCAAACTGGCGCGAATCGAATCTGACCTGCGCTCCCTGGCCACCGCCCTCACCATGTACCGCGTTGACAATGGAGCGCCGCCGCAAGACACCGAGACCCAAAGCCACGGGTGGGTGTATTCGTATGTCCTTCTAACCACGCCTGTTTCCTACATGCCCAATTTATTGGCGGATGTCTTTCAGGCTGACGACGTCCTTCAAGGCTCCCAACACCACCGCATCGGCGGCCCCAACGGCCCGCTGACCTACGATTATGGCACCGATGTCTTTCATGGATATGAAGGCAGCAATAAATCTTCCCAACACCCCTGGTATAAAGCCTGGGGCAACTCGACCTGGAAAATCGGCAGCCCTGGACCTGATTTGAAATATCGAAATGTTGGGTTGCCTGCGGGCGCGGGATGGCTGGCTGGCGATTACTACGACTCCAGCAACGGGCTGATGTCAAACGGCGATATCTATCGCGGTGAAAACTTCTATCAGAAAAAAGGCGGCGACCAACGGCGCTAAACCGTGCAACGATAACAACATGAAGGGCGCAATCATTTGCGCCCTTCTTTTATCAATGGATAATCCCTAATCACCGACAAACCCTCTCTGCTTTAGAGCGTTTGACAAAATTGCGTGCGGTAAGCGCGCCCGTATCCGCCGCGGCGGACAGCGAAAGATACAGATGTGTAAACTCAATCCACACATAATTCTGGCAACCACTACAAAAAGCGCAAATGGAATCCCGTCTCCCTATGGGAAACGTTCAGGATGAGGGCTTAAACACTACATGCAACACGCCGACCGCGCCTGCTCCAACCGCTTGCATAAAACACCTACGCTCCATACCATGCCCTATTGCGATACAAAGAATTATGCAGCGCTTGCCGCTTCTGATACAATTCGTCTTAAATAATGGAGAAATTCAAATGGAAAAAGCCACATTTGGGGAAGGGTGTTTCTGGTGTGTTGAAGATACCTTCCGAAAAGTCTACGGCGTCAAAGACGCCTTGAGTGGATACATGGGCGGCCGTCTCGCTAACCCGACCTATCAAGATGTCTGTTCAGGAACATCAGGCCACGCCGAGGTGGTGCAGGTCGAATTTGACCCCGAAACAGTGGCCTACCAGCAGTTGCTCGATATATTTTGGACGACCCATGACCCGACACAATTAAACCGCCAAGGGCCGGATGTCGGTGAACAATACCGATCAGTCATTTTCTATCACAGCCCCGAACAAAAAACCGCCGCCGAAGCGTCAAAACAAGAGATGGACGCCTCCGGCAAGTTTCGCCTGCCCATTGTGACCGCAATCGAACCGGCGAGTACGTTCTGGCAGGCGGAAGACCATCATCAGCGGTATAATGAAAAACAACGCTGCCGCCTCATCTGAACCATCTAACAACGCAGCCAAACTTCAGAAACTTTTCTCTATCGCCCAAAATCCCCGCGTGGTATGATTGAGTCTCATTCGTTATGTTCATCAGTTTGATATTATTTTTCGGGAGGATGTATCCAATGCGGAAATCGGGCTTTACCCTGATTGAGTTATTGATTGTCGTTGCCATTATTGGCATCTTGGCGGCCATCGCCGTGCCCAACTTTTTGAATGCACAAATTCGCGCCAAACTGTCACGCAACCTGGCTGACATGAAAGCCACCGCGACCGCGGTGCAGATGAACCAGGCTGACCGCAATGTGTTGTTGGTCGACTGGTGGGACGACGACAGAGACTGGGGCCACACCCGCCTGAGAGACATATTCAACATGGCTGGCGCCAATGATTTTGAATCGCGCAATACCTTTGACATCCTGGCGCCGTTGACCACACCCATCTCATACATTGCTTCATTGCCCAATGACCCGTTTTCGCCCGGCGAAGGCCCGCCCCTATCCTATCGTTACGGCGACAATGACCCTGAAGACCCAGGCCATGACCACGGCTTTGGCGCCTTGTTTGAAGCCAACGTGAAAAACTCTGGCTTGCGTACGCTGAAAACCGGCGAGTTTATTTTGATCGGCATCGGCCCTGACGGCCAACTCGGCATTGGCGCCGGGTATGGAGACGCTGTCCGCGGCCTGCCCTACGACCAAAGCAACGGCCTGGTCAGCGCAGGCGATGTGACGCTTCGCGGCAGCGGCGGCATCAACCAATAGCCAAGAGACCGACGATTGAACCAAGACCTAGAAACAGAAGCGACCATATCGCTATTTGACATCACATTTCAAAATGTCACGCGAGAGCAAGCCGTAACACAAATCATCAACGAGGCCGGCGTTAGACCATTGACGCCGGTTTTTTTTGTCAACGCACACTGTATCAACGTCTCATCGAACGATCCTGATTATTGGCAATTAATACACAATGCGCCTTTGGTGTATGCAGACGGCGTCGGAATGAAACTCGCCGCGCGATGGGCCGGGACCCCGCTCATGGATAACGTGAATGGAACCGACCTGTTTCCCCATTTATGTGACAGGCTTCAACAAACAGACCACGCCCTATTTCTTCTCGGCGGCGAGCCAGGCGTCGCGGAAGAACTAAGACGCAAACTCGAAACCCAATACCCCAAACTGACACTTAGCGGCACGCGCCACGGCCATTTCAGCGATGACGACAACCAAAAGGTCATCAACCAAATCAATCAATCAAACACAGACATTCTGCTCGTCGCGATGGGCGTCCCTAAACAAGAGAAATGGATAACAGAGTTCGCGCCCAAAACTGGCGCCCGCGTCGCCGTCGGCGTCGGAGGGTTGTTCAATTTTTATTCAGGCAGAATCCCCCGCGCGCCCAAATGGATGCGAGCATCCGGCCTGGAATGGCTGCACCGTTTTATCCAGGAGCCAGGCCGATTGTGGAGACGCTATTTCATCGGCAACCTGGTGTTTATATTGCGTGTTTTTTTTCAGCGGAAAAAATGAATGATACTGGTAGGTTAGAGCGTTTGACAAAATTGCGTGCGGTAAGCGCGCCCGAATCCGCCGCGGCGGACAGCGAAAGATACAGTTATGTAAACTCAATCCGCACATAATTCTGGCAACCACTATAAAAACCCATTCTACAGCTTCCCCTAGCGAGCAGAGAGGTCCCCATGCCTCCCGCAATACACGCAGGAAAACCAACGGCGCATCGTTTTGAAGCGCCGTTTTGTGATGTGGTATGAATGGAGGTTTAGTGTCGCTTGGTCCCGCTGAAGGTGTGCGTCGAATAGCCGTAGAAATTTTCCGCGCATTCCATGATGGTTTCCGACAGCGTCGGGTGGGGGTGAATGACTTCGGCCAGGTCGCGCACCGTCGCGCCCATTTCGATGGCGAAAGCGCCCTCGCTAATCAAGTCGCCCGCGCCCACGCCGGCGATGCCGACGCCCAAAACGCGGTCGGTTTCAGGCTCAACGATCAGTTTGGTCATGCCGTCGGGGCGGTCAAAGGTCAACGCGCGGCCCGATGCGCTCCAGGGGAACTTGGCGATCTGCACTTCAATGCCGCGTTCTTTGGCTTCTGATTCGGTTAAGCCGCACCACGCCAGCTCTGGATCAGTGAAGACCACCGCCGGGACGATTATGTTCTCAAAGGCGTTCGAGTCGCCAAAAATGACGTCCACCGCGATGCGCGCCTCGCGCGAGGCTTTGTGGGCCAACATGGCGCCGCCTACCACGTCGCCAATCGCATAGATCGACGGGTCTTTGGTCTGCATGGTCTTGTCCACTTCGATAAACCCTTTGCGGTCCATAGTGGCATTGGTATTTTCGAGGCCGATGTCTTCAGAATTGGGCGCGCGCCCCACCGATACCAAGACCCGGTCATATTTTTCATCATACGGATCGCCGCCGTCGACTGACATGGTAACGTTAATTTTCTTCCCACTGGTGGCCATCTTTGTGACCTTGGCGTTGAGGCGAACTTCTTTGAACTCTTTTTCGGCCTGTTCTTTGACATAGCGAATCAAGTCGCTGTCGGCGCCCGCCAGGATGGTGTCAGCGGCTTCGACAATAACGATGTCGCTGCCCAGGGTTTTGTAGACCGTGCCCATTTCCATCCCGATATAGCCGCCGCCGACGATCAGCATGTCTTTGGGGACCTCTTCGAGTTCGAGCGCTTCGTCCGAGGTCATGATGCGCGGGTTGCCCAAATCAAACGCCGAAGGCATCGCCGGTACGGAACCGACCGCGATGATGGCCTGCTCAAATTTGATATACTTTTGGCCTTCGCTGGTCTCGACGCGCAAGGTGTTTGAGTCTTGAAACAGGCCGCGCCCATACATCACTTCAACGTTGCGGCGCCCGGCGAGCGATTCAATCCCTTTGGCGAGTTTGTCTAAGATGGATTCTTTCCAGGAGCGCATCTTGTCCAAATCAATCTTGGGGTCCGCGAAGGTCACGCCGCGAAACGACGACTCTTTGGCTTCTTCAATGAGTTTGGCCGCGTGAAGATAGGCCTTTGATGGGATGCAGCCGCGGTTCATACACACGCCGCCCAAGCGCTTGAACGACTCAACCATGACCACTTTTTTGCCGCGGTCTGCGGCGTAGAAGGCCGCGGCGTAGCCGCCCGGGCCGCCGCCAACCACAACGATTTCCGTTTGAATCAGTTTCATCTGTTTGGTCCTTATTTCTTCTTCGTCTTTGAAGAACTGAGTTTGATTTCACTTTCAGGGAAGGTCTGAATCGCTTCGACCAGCGACGTGATAAACCGGGCGCCGTCGGCGCCGTCGATCACGCGGTGGTCATACGACACGCACAATGACATGAATGTTCGCGGAACAAACGTCTTGCCGTCATAGACGGGTTTCACCGCGCCGCGCCCCACGCCCAGAATGGCGGTGTTGGGTGGGTTCACAATCGGGGTGAAATGCGTCCCGCCGATTCCGCCCAGGTTTGAGATCGTGAACGAGCTGCCCTTCATCTCTTCGGCGGACAATTTGCGGTCGCGCGCTTTTTCGGCCAGCTGCTGCAACTCAAGCGAGATGTCGAGAACGCTTTTTTGGTCGACATCGCGAATCACCGGCACGACCAGCCCCGCGTCGGTGTCGACCGCGACGCCAATGTGGCAATACTCTTTGTAGACAATTTCTTGTTTGGCTTCATCAAGGCTGGCGTTAAAAATGGGGTAGTCGTTCAACGCCTTGGCGATGGCTTTGATGGTGATGCCCGTCAATGTGAGCGCCGCGTCTTTTTTGGCGTACGCCGCTTTGTGTTTCTTGCGAAGCGCCAGCAGGTCGGTAATGTCGGCTTCGTCAAACTGATACACATGGGGCATGGTGTTCCACGCCGCTTGAAGCCGACGCCCGATGGTTTTTCGAAGCGACGAAACCGGTTCTGATTTGACCTTGCCCCATTGTGAAAAGTCGATGGATTCTGGTTTGGGCTTCGCCGGGGCCGCGCTTGGCGCGCTGACAGGCGCAGCCGCCTGGCGCGGCGCGTCAGCGACCGTTTGAAGATGCTGAATGTAGTATTGAATATCTTCAATTAAAATCCGTCCGCCGTAGCCCGACCCAGGCACGCGCGCTAAATCAAGCCCGATGCTTTGCGCCATTTTGCGGATGCTCGGCGACGCGGGAGGCGGATAGCCGCTGCGAGATTGATAGCGGTAATTCAAATACGGGTCGTCAACCTTCTGACTGTCATACGGCGTATGGATTGGCGATGGGGCGGCCTCGCGCTCTTGGGTTTTTTCTGGCCCAGCGGCTGGTTCACCCGCGCCGTCGCCTGACGAAACCGCGACCAACTTCTGGCCTTCGTTAATCACATCGCCTTCGTTGACATACACTTCAGCAATCACGCCTGAAACCGCCGATGGAATCGGCGCGATGGCTTTCTCATTTTCGAGTTCGATCAGCGTCTGGTCTTTTTCAATCGGGTCGCCCGCTTTGACCATGATCGAAACGACGGTCCCCGAATCAGCGCCCTCGGCCAGCGCGGGCAAGACCACATCGGTCCGCACATTGGCTTTTGATTTGGCCGGTTTGGATTGCTCTTTTTGTTTAGGAGCGGCCTGGGCTTTTGGGGCGTCGCTTTTCTGAGCGGTTTTCGGCGCTTCGCCGCCGCCGCTTTCGCTATCGCCTTCGCCTTCGCTATCACCTTCGCTCACGGCGATCAGTTTTTGGCCTTCAGTGATGGTGTCGCCTTCACTGACATAAACGCTTGTCACCGTGCCGGCGGCGGTTGACGGGATGGGCGAGGCTTTGGTCTGTTAATCCTGATGGCCGCAGTAATCACCGCTTGCGGCTACGGC
>CAZKYC010000139.1:0-6615 GCA_964556895.1 uncultured bacterium
GCTCACAGAGTTGCACCCATGCCTGAGTTGGATTGTCTATTATTGAAAGGACGAAAACTGTTTTTTTGACCAAATTCCAGGTCATCCAGCAAGAGAAGTACTCCAATATCGGAAGAACCTTATTTGTCGCGCTTCTGATATACGCAGCGAAGCGATTAAGTGATATGCGTTGTAGATTCAAGTCAACTGACAAAAATCAAAAAAAAACCCGATGTGAATGGGGACACCGGGTTGGGGAGGAAAGTGCGAAGTTACCTTCGCGATGGTTCACGTCTGGTTGGGGAACCGTTGACGTGATATATGCGTTAAGTTACATGCAACGATGGCGCCAAAGGCGATAAAACACGTCAATTAAAGTAACAAAATCGGGTATTCATTATAAGCATAGAAAATATATGGAGTTATGAATTAAAAGGACAATGGGAGCCGTTTTCACAATGGTGCAGCCATTGCGCTGAAGCGACAATTGCGTAGGCAATCGAACGGTCGGCGAATCAATGGTTGCTCGATAAACAACAGCTGTTCAAGTCGCGGCGCCTGATTCGAGTAATGCAAGTTAATTTGAATCGAGTTGAGTTAGTAAATCCGGCTTGGTTTGTAAACTGCAGAGGGTTTCAGCGATTTCACAGGGGTGAATTTCTCCAACCGCGGCGAAGTGTAGACTGTCAATGTCGCGGATATACAATTCGCGTCCGTGAAAGTTAAACTTTCTCACCTTTGGGCATTCAATATCATTCTCAGCCGCCCATTCTTTTTCTTTTGTGTTTTGATAGCGCTGGTAAATCGACAACGCGGCGAAGCCGTCGGTATACAACACGTGAAGCGTTGGTCCCGAATGGCCCCGCCAGCAATGAACAAACTTTTGTTGAAACCCTTTCGGCAAGAAGGTCGGCGCGTATGGCGTAAATTCGATCTTTGCAAGCGGAGGCGCTTGTTCTTGCTTCTCGATGTCAGAGATTTTTTCTAGGCCTGCGCGAGAATAAGCGTCTTGGCTGGGTGAGTCAGTAAATTCTATCTGATTGAATTGCATCTCTTCGACAGGCTTGCCGTTGGCGTCTTTACGGACGTATTTCAGTTGCACGTTGGTTTCTTTGTCGATCCAGATTAAGGCTGAGGGGCGGGTTTTGTGGTGAGAGTAAATCGCAATCTTCCAAACAGGCCGTTCGGCGATTGTTTCATGGCCTTTCTTTTTGACGGCATAGTTTTTCTTCAATAAGTGAAAGTCTTCAAATTCTATCAACTCGCCTTTCTTCAGCGTACGATACCAGGAGATGGGCTTAATCGAGCCTTGCAGTTTGCGCAGTTCGTTTTCTTCGAGCGGGGTCATCCAAAACGCGCCTTCAGTTTGGACGATCGAAACGCTGCTCATTGACTCTGGGTAGATAATGTCGACTTTTTTCAGGTCTGCTGAGCCGCGGTTGACATTGAGCCAGGTTTCCCACTCGCCTTTTGATGTTGTTTTTTTGTATGTGCATACGCCGATGTAGGAGGCCGACAGTGAAGCCTCAATGGATTCGAAAAGTATTTTTTCGTATTTGCTGTCAGATGAAGCCAGCCCAGGCGGGGCGAGTAGAATTGAACTAACTAGTATAAGCGCCAGGCGAGTCAATGAACGCATTATTCAGACAATCCATAGGTGTAATAGGCGATCAGCCCATCGCGTGTGTTGGGGGTTTCGTTTGAAAGGTCGTGATAAGCGATGTAGGCTTCGGCTTCAACGCCATAACCGCTGTCGCCGGAAATCTCAACAATTTCATAGGCTGATTGATCGCCGGGTTGTGACAACATCAGCCCGGCAATGACTAAAACACATGCAGTAACAGGGGCAAGTCGAAGCAGTTGGCGCCCTTTGTGTGAAAATTGGAACCACCCCGCCAAACTGGCGTCTGGTTGTGTGCAATGAATTTCAGACCGGACCTGTTTCCACACCTGTTGAGGCGGCGCAAAGCTGGGCAGGTTGCGCGCGTCGTTGATTATGGCTTCAACCCGTTCAGACGAGCGCTTCCACACATCTGATCTCTCGATGCGGTTTTTCACAAAGGCCGCTTCGTCGGGCGTCGCTTCTCCGTCGATGACGCGGCGGATGGCGTCCTGCCGGTTCATTTCCATGTATTGGTCTGAGTGATTCTGAATCATGATCGCGTCGCCCTTTTGTGTGCGTCAATTCGATAAATAGACGGTCAGGCTTTGTAATCCATTTCGTCTAAGATTTGTTTGAGCAACCGGTGCGCCCGGTTGAGGCGCGATTTGACGGTGCCAATACGGCATTCTAATACCTGTGCGATTTCTTCATAGCTTAACTCTTGTACATACCGCAACACAACGATGGTTTTATGTTTGCCGCCTAATTTTTGTATGGCGCGTTCAAGCGTGTGTTGGTTTTGCGAGTCTATCAGCGCTTCGTGTGGAGTCAGCCCGCTGTCAGCCAGCGAATAGACCGGCGCATGTTCATCTGAGTCGATTGAGATGCGGTTGATGATGTGTTTCTTCACTTTGCGAAACGAATCAGCCGCTCTGCGGACTACGATTCGGTACAGCCAAGTCGAAAAGGCTGATTGAAACTCGAAGCGATGAATATTTTTATAGACTGAGACAAACACCTCCTGGGTGATTTCTTCGGCTTCTGGTTGCGAACTGGTCAACCGCATGGCGATGCTGAAGACCTGACCGCTGAACAAGCGGTATAACTGCTCGAAGGCGGCTTCATCGCCCGCTTGACACGCCCGAATCAAATCGCGCTCGTCTGCGGCGTTAGATTGTGAATATTCAGTCTGTTGGCTCAATGGTTTGGTCGATAGGGAACAATAAAAGGTTCCAACTCCAGCCTCATGATTCTTTAATGAGTTTGTTTGGTTATTACTTTCTAAGATCAAATAACAAATTCAGGCTCAAAACAAGAAGCGGAGCCAATCGGTTGTGTCAGAAATTGCGCTCACATTCGGGTAATGTTGATCTGCGGGCTGATTTTTATCATCACACGCAAACCAGAGCCTTCTATATGTTGTGCTTTTATTTAATTGCTCCACAATATATTGATCCGGGTGTAAATGACATAAATCTAGGTTTGAGACGATGTTATGGGTTGAAGCCTTGGTGTTATTCACAGGATGTCAACATACTTTATCAACCTCGGTTGAACAACATTTGTCAATAATTTAAGCCGCTTAAACAAGAAAAGTTAAGGAAAGTGGATTTCATAGTAGTTGTAAAAATAATGTGCGGATTGAAGGCGCAACTGTATCTTTTGCTGTACGCCGCGCCCGAAGGGCTCAGCGATAGATATAGTAATCCGCACATAATTCTGGCAACCACTATAAAATTTTTAGACACGATCTCAAGGATGATTTTTTTATCGTTGTATTTGGCATGGATACAACTCTGCTCGCTTCAGTGCGGCTCCGCCTTTTTGCACAGGCTATCCCTGAGTTGCACCCATGCCTGAGTTGGATTGTCTATTATTGACAGGACGAATATCGTTTTTTGACCAAATTCCAGGTCATCCAGCAAGGGAAATACTCAAATATCGGAAGAACTGTTTTTCATGAATTTTCTTTAGCGTAACTTGTGATAAATCTTGTGGTTACTACTCGGCGCATTGAATAAAATTCTAAGTTACTCAGTGAAAAATGAATAACACAAAGTGCTTAAATGCTATAAATTAAGAATTAAGACTTTCACTATATATAACTTAAAATTATCATGAACAAGCCGCTATACTAATTGAATGAATTGTCGAATAGAAAGACATACGGGCTAAACGGCCGTATGTAATGGTGACGATTTAGATAAGGCGACTTATTATGGCCCGGCTCACTCAACCATCGTCTCAAGCCGCAATTGGTATTTTTGATTCTGGCGTCGGCGGCCTGACAGTGGCGCATTGCCTGCAACAACAGCTGCCAAACGAGACGTTATGTTATTTTGGCGACACGGCGCGGGTACCCTATGGGACCAAGTCGCCTGAAACCGTCAAGCGGTATAGCGTTGAAATCACCCGGTTTTTGAAGAGCCATGATGTCAAATTGATTATCGCCGCTTGTAACACGGTTTCATCTGTGGCGCTTGAGGAAGCCAAGTCGGTGTTTTCCGGCCCGGTGATTGGCGTGGTTGAACCCGGCGTCAGGGCCGCCGCCGAAGCAACCACCAATGGCCGTATCGGCGTAATTGGGACCAAAAGCACCATTAATAGCGCCGCCTATCAAAGCCGCCTTCAGTCGTTAGACCCCTCCATTCGAATTATTTCTCAGGCGTGTCCCTTGTTTGTTCCATTGGTTGAAGAAGACTGGATCAACGAACCCGAGGCGGAGAAAATCGCTGAGAAATATTTGGCCCCATTGAAATGCGAACAAATCGATGTGTTGATTTTAGGGTGCACCCACTTTCCTTTGTTGACGGAGGTGATTCAGCGGGTGATGGGTGATTCGGTCACGTTGGTCAACTCCGCTAAAGAAGTCACTCGCGAAGCCGCCCAAACCTTACAGCATCATCAATTGGCCTCAGAGACAAAGCGATGGAACGACTTGTTTTATGCGTCAGACGACATTGACGGGTTTGAGAGAATGTATCGCCGCTTTGGCGGGGCGGACGGGGCGCGGTTTGTTGAAGCGCCTTCAGACTTTTTTCAGATGGTGCAGCAGATTCACCTATATAAAGACTCGGTGTTTGCGCATGGCATTCAGTGGTTTGAAACACGGAAACCTTAATTTGGCTCTTTCAATTAAATAAGGCTCATCCGGGATTTGGATACGTTCTCTTAAATTGAATTAAAATTTCCAGACATGATTTCCAGGATGATTTTTTTATCGTTTTATTTGGCATGGGAGCCACTCTACTCGCTTCGGCGCCGCTCTGCTCTGTTGCACAGGCGCTCACAGAGTTACACCCATGCATGAGTTGGATTGTCTATTATTGATAGGAAGAATAACGTTTTTTGACCAAATTTCAGGTCATCCAGCAAGGGAAGCACTCAAATATCGGAAGAACCGTAAATAAAAATCAGGTTACTGGAAAAACCAACAACCTGCTTTTGAACTATATGGTTTGAGATGTGTTACGTGCTTATAGGCTCGTCGCGGTTATAGTCGCCGAAGTCTTCGCCGCCATTGGCTTCTAACTCTTCCATCACTTTGTTGTATTCGCCGAGAACGGTTTGTTCCATTTTCGCGCGGGTGTCTTGGTTGAGTGGATGGGCGATGTCGGCGTAGGTGCCGTCCGCTTTTTTGCGGCTGGGCATGGCGACAAACAGGCCGGTATTACCGTTAATGACTTTAAGATCTCGAATCACAAAACAGTCATCTAATATAATTGTTGCAAACGCCTTAAGTTTGTCGTCGTGTTTGCGGACGGGGTAGACTTTGACTTCCGTGATGTCCATCATCGAGCGCCTTCCATTGGTGTATTCATGTGCGCGGCGCTGCTAAGCGCCGCGCTGAGAAACAATAATTAACTTTTGCGTTTCTTGTGCCGGTTTTGACGGCGTTTTTTCTTTCGCTTATGGGTCGCGATTTTTAATCGTTTTCGTTTTTTACCGCAGGGCATGGATTTTCCCTTTCACCGTAGTGTTACTACGCCGCACCGGAGCGTGGAGTAGGATTGTATCGAGTTAGGATTCACCTTGTCAAGTGAATACCCGTTTCATTCTGTTTGAGTTACTATGCCCGGGGCGGGATTTGAACCCGCACGGCTCACGCCATACGCCCCTCAAACGTACGTGTCTACCAGGTTCCACCACCCGGGCAAAGAGACGAATGCGCATTATATTTTTCCTTCACTCCCCTGTCAATCACACCGCGCGAACCCGGGCAAAATCTCTGGTTACGGTTTTCTCTAGGTAAACCCATGACGCGAGCAAGTCGCAGTTTGACCTCATCGTTGCCTCTACCATTCCACAGGTTATCCACAGGTTCAAATTGATTGAAAATCTTGTTGAATACAAAGAAATGTTGCGATTGATTTTTTGTTTTGCTGGAAAATGAACTGAATGATTGAAACGTAAATCGTATTAAGGATTTGATAATACTATGTTTATTTATTAGTGCTGTGTTTTTATATATCACATTTAATGTTACTTGGTCATTGTTAAATTTTGATAGAATTTGAAAAAATCAAGAGGGATGAACAGCAAACGGTATTTTTCTCAGGGTTATTAACAGCCATTTCTGTTGTCAAGATTCATAACAACTCTGCCGATAGTAGACTGTGCAGTAGGTTGTCGATAGCCTGAAGTTATAGTTTGAATAACGCACTTTATGCTCTCATTCTGGTATTGAGTCGTATGAATTTGGGACAGCAACCATAACGGTAATTGAGATTTTGGCCTTTTCTAATTGGTTTTTGAAAGACAAAACAGTTTGTAAGGTGTTGGTGAGATTCGACTCGTTCGAACTGTATCGTTTTGTGAGAACCACGGACTGGTCTCACCTTATATTGTCTTGATGACGGACGAATCATGGCGTATCCTTTCTCTATGATTTGACCTGATTCAGGGTTGCGGACGATGAGTGGGAGGCGGCGTCTTCGGGCGCCGCCTCTTTGATTATGGCTCATCGGGGATTTGGATGCGTTCTCTCAAATTGAATTAAAATTTCCAGACACGATCTCAAGTATGATTTTTTA
>CAZKYC010000140.1:0-6577 GCA_964556895.1 uncultured bacterium
CATAAAAGGTTTGTTCATATGGAACCATTGACGCTTCTACATAACTATCGCCTATAACACCAAGAAGCGGAGTGTCGAGTTGAGGGAAATAGTCTTTACCATTCACAAACCCATAATTATTGATTCTGACTTTGTTATTGAGTGAAAAATCCCAATCCTTCGAATATTGTTTGGTTTGATTGGGTTTAAAACGAAAGATCGGGTTTTTTTCGTTTACATCAAGTGCACCTAAGCCTTCAGCCACTGGCAAGAAACGCAGGCATAATTCAATGAACAGCAATGGAACCATAAAACCGATTCCTACCGCAACCATCGAAAACACTATGCGTTTGTAATTAGATTTCATTATTCGTTGTTTAGTCGCTCTCAATCGCGTCTTGTGGATTATTGGCTGTAAACGCCGCAGCAAAAATCGCAATCGGAATTATTATACTAAGATAAATCGCAGGATCATACGTCCCATACCAATCCATAGACAGGCTGAACAAAAAAGGGCCAATCGCGCTAGAGAATACCATTGTCGAAAGGTTGAAGCTACTGATCGCCCCTAAGTGTTCCCGTCCGTAGAACTCTGGCCAAACGACTGTGATTAGCGGCGCGAAGATTCCGCCCGCCGCGCCCAGCCCAATAAACACTAGACACCATCCGAGCCAAGACGAAATCATGGGGATGCCAAAAATGCCGACCGCCATGGCCGCCATCATAAACATGAGCGTAACTTTGAGGGGGACATAATCGCTAATCCAACCAAACACAAAGTTACAAATGATACTGACCACCGCCATCGGCATGAAGATAGAAAACGCCTGCGATTCGTCTAAGCCCGTTTCACGCGCAATCGAAACAATATGAAACGTCACGCAAGTAACAATCATTGCGAATGACGCTAGCCCTAACGAAAACACCCAAAACGAGTAATCACGCAGCGCTTCTGCGCGAGTGAATTCTTTCACTACCTGATGGGATTTTGATTCATCCACTTCATTCTCATCAACACCAATTCCATCCATCACCAGGCCGCATTCTTCGGGCGTGTCGCGAAAGAACAGCCAGCCAAACAACGCCATGCCCATCGACATAGCCATCAAACACAGCCAGGCGCCGCGCCAGTCAAATGACTGAACGACGCCATTCAACGCCAATGGGGCCACTGAAAACAAAAACGTGACCACTGTGCCATGGATGCCTGAGACAAAGCCACGCTTGCGGTTAAACCATTTGCCTAACATCGCGCGCGACGTCATGGCGAGAAGCCCCTGCCCGGTAAAGCGTAGCAGCGTAAACCCCACAAACACTACAGCAATCGACACCGATGTTGCATTCGACTGAAGCGGCCCAATCAGCAACACCCCAGCGATCCGGTCGCATTGGCTTAAATAAAGCAGCGTGAAACTCAATCCAAACGCGGTAGGAACAATCAAACATCGCGCGCCCCAGCGGTCAAACCAGTTGCCGCCCATCGGCAGCAGAAAACTACTGAGAATTGTCCCAACCATATAAGCGGCCGAGAGTTGAACGCTGGTCAGCCCCAACGCGGCCATCAGGGGCTCGGTAAACACGCTGACGCCCATCGTCTGGCCGGGAATGCTCATCACCACGCCGATTGTACTGGCGATGACAATTACCCATCCATAATAAAAGGGAAAGCGTTTGGGAGAAAAGGGAAAATCAGGCGCAACGAGTGGGTGTTGTCCTTTGGGTCGTAGTATTTCCATATTAGTAAATTGTTTCTCTCAGCGCTTCTTGAAAGCGATCTAAAAAGTCGTCGCAAACGGATTCGTCGTGAGCAATGGAAAGGTACAGTTTGGTACCCATCGGGTTGAGAAATACACCCCGCTTGAACAGATTCAACATCAGCTGGCGCCCTTTGGCGGAATCGCCTTTTTTGGTGGAGCGATAATCAAAGACAGGTTCGCTTGAAAAAACAACCTGGGCAAGCGGGCCGTCGCCGATGATTTGTCCGACAACGCCTTGCTCTTCTAAAATATTGCGCAATCCATCCCGCAGATAGTTACCGAGTTGATGCAAGCGCGGGTAGACGCCCTCTTGCGAAAATTGCCCCAAAGTCGCCCGCGCCGCCGCGCAGGAAATGGGGTTACCGCCGAGAGTTGACGCTGACCACACGTAAGGCATTTGGTTCATGCGCGACTCGCACACCAAGTCCATCACGTCCGCCCGTCCGCCGTACGCGCCGATAGGGTACCCGCCGCCTAGGGCTTTGCCATACGCGACCAAATCAGGAACGACACCGTAATATTCTTGCGCCCCACCATACGCCAGGCGAAATCCGGTGACCACCTCGTCGAAGATCAAGACAATACCCTGTTTTTGGGTCATGTCTCGCAGTTCCTCTAAAAACCCCGGCTTGGGTGGAGTGCATCGTTGCAGCGGTTCTACGATTACGCCTGCCAAATCTGAGGCGTTGTCTTCTATGATGCGTTTCATCGTTTCAATATCGTTATAGGGCGCGACCAGCATATCCTGAAGCGCCGACCGTGACGCGCCTGTCCCGGTCGGTTCGGGTTTGGGCCAGTCAGGCGGGTTGTCAGGGAACAGACTCACTACACCAATTTCTGTTGCGCCATGATAGGCGCCTTCAAATTTCAATATCTTTGAACACCCGGTAAACTCGCGCGCCAAGCGGCGGCAATATAACGTCGCTTCGGTGCCAGACGCCGCGAAGCGAACCTGATCGCAGGCGGGGCTAAGCCTCAGAATTTCCTCAGCGAGCAACAACGCGTTTTCATTCACATACGAAAAGTTAGAACCAAGCGGCGCCTGTTTGACCACAGCGTCAACGACGGCCGGGTTGGCGTGGCCAACTAACGCAGACCCCCACCCCATTGAAAAATCAATGTATTCGCGCCCGTCTGCGTCCCACAGGCGGCATCCCTGCCCCCGCTGGACCACCATCGTCAGTTCGGGCGTCAGGTTAAATTCTCCGTTCGAACCAGCGGGAAACGCCGCCAGCGACCGTTCAGCCCAGTTCATAGTTCCCTCGTAGGGTTGGTTGAAAGACTTAATGATCTACCACAGAGTATCTTGAGCGGGTTTTCGCTTTACGGGGAGGTCTGCGTCGGGGTCAGGAAAATTTCGCTGCTTGCACTTGAGGCATGTCACGACCGAAGCGGCAGGCGCTTCAGCCAAAAACCGCCCGCATTTTCTACAGTAGACAGGCCATAACGCCAACGCGTTTGGTGGATCAACAGTTGGTAAAGACACAACGCCCTCAATCATAAGACATTCAGATAGATAAATTATAACTAATGTTATTTATATTGCGAGATGGAAGGCCCCACAAAGAATCGAAAGCAAACTAGGGGCGCAGCAAACTGCGCCCCTAGTTTAGTTCAGCCCCTAATTCACCTCTAGTTCATCTTTGCTTGGGAACTTGGGGAACTTGGCGTGCGGCTCGGTCTGATACCAATAGGCCACCGAGGCGATGTCGTCCTGCAAGGGCAAATACCGCCCGCCTGATCGCCATCCCAACGCTTGAATAGTCACCCTTAGGTCTGTTTCAAAGCGGATCGGGTCGAGAACATGCCAGCGATAGAGGCCAAGACGTTGCTGGGCTTTATAAAAGCCGTCCGGCTGGATGAGCTGGTGAAACCCAACGAATGGAGTGGAATAGGTCTCATAGCGATGTTCGGCTTTGTTTTCGAATCCATATGAGCCTAAGAAGTAATCTTCCGTCCCCGTGCCGCAGATGGTCGGCCAGTCGTTGTCGCCGTCCATGTAGAATTTGATCTCGCCTTCGCCCCACCAGCCGTTGTTATTGAGCCCCCACGCCATGTAAGTTCCAACGTAGTGGCCTTTGCCCTTGATATCATCAACGAGGGTATAGACATCCTTATAAGGCAGTGGATTCACGCGGCGAAACTGGGCGTGAAAATAGGCGGCGTCATCAGGAACATCCGTCAAGGTATAGTCAATCTGGTAATACACCACCATCGCGTTTTGGTCGATGTTTTCGAGCGTGATTTTACATTTCTTACGAAACGGCATCACCCAATACGAGTTAAAGGCGCTGCCCGGGTTTACCACAATTGGAATCGAATTGAGATGGGAATACTCCCCCCAGCCCATGCCAAAGAAATCGCCGACCGGGCATTCAACCGACGGCTCGGTTTCGTCGTCCCAGTACATGCGCAAGATCGAATAGCGCCAGTTGCCGGTTGGGGTCAACCAGATGTGTTGAATGGCGCCCGGCCCTTCAATCTCGGCCATGGTGAAGGTCGTCCCTGGCTCGACCCGGACCGATGGCGATACTTTCCACCCTTGGCCCAACTCGCGCGAGGCGTGTTTGCCTGTGCCGTCGACGGCCTTTCCGCCCATGCCTTTGGCGCCGTTAAAATTCTCAGGACTGATCGAGCGCGTCTTGGCGTCAGACAGGCGATACAGATTGCCCAGGTTCATATTAAGGCCATTGAAGCCCTCAGCCCAAGCCGAATGCAATGAAAACGCGATTACGAAAACTATGGTTCCCCAACGATTGAGTTTCATCCTTCTCCTCCTCTAAAAACGTTCGCTTTCAACAAGCCAATTGGGTAAGATAGGTCTTGTGTTCATCATCTGACATCAGGGGGAGCAACGTCAATGAATACATTTCGTTTTTTCACATTCTTTTTGCCGATCATATTTTCTCTCGCCGGCCTTTCTAGCCCTGATTCGACCTATAACGTCAAAGACTATGGGGCTGCTGCTGACGGCGTAGCCAAAGATACAGCGGCAATTCGCTCGGCGCTCAATGACGCCTCGAAACAAGGCGGAGGCAGGGTTCTTTTCCCTGCGGGGACGTATCTAACCGGAACCATTGATCTGAAAGACAATATCACGCTGGTCATTCAAGAAGGGGCAACCCTACGCGGCAGCAAAGACCTCTCAGACTACCCAATACGCAAACCCAAGATTCGATCGTATACCGACAACTATGTTCAACACGCCCTGATTTATGCGGAGAACGCCAAGAACGTTTCGATCCAGGGCCGTGGAACCATTGACGGGCAAGGAGAGAGTTTTTTCAACAAAGACTATTTGGTCAGGCCCTACGTCATACGAATGGCCAGTTGTAAGAACGTATCCATCGAAGGCGTTACACTGATCAACTCACCCATGTGGATGCAACATTATCTCGCTTGTGACGGCGTAACTATCCGTGGAATTCGAGTCAACAATTTATGTAACTACAACAATGACGGCATCGACATCGACAGCTGCCGCAATGTCATTCTCTCTGATTGCGAAATTTATTCTGATGACGACGCGATATGCCTTAAATCCACTACGCCGAGACCATGCGAGAACGTAACGATTACCAATTGTGTGATTGGCAGCTTTTGCAACGCCCTGAAAATGGGCACGGAAACCAACGGTGGATTTAAGAACATAGCGATATCAAACTGCGTCATCTCACCGCCCCAAAAACCCTTATGGCGCAAGCGCACTGTAGGTATTTCTGGAATCGCCTTAGAGATCGTCGACGGCGGCGTTATGGATGGCGTCGTGATCTCGAATATTTCAATGTCGGGCGTGAAGTCGCCGTTGTTTATTCGCCTGGGCAACCGCGCGCGTCCTCACACGAAAGATAGCGCTCCGATTGGCGTTGGAGAAATGAAAAACATCATCATTTCAAATGTAATCGCGAGAGATATAGGCCCCTATGGCTGCGTCATCTCAGGCATCCCCAATCACTTGATTCAAGACATATCACTCAACAACCTCATGCTTGAGTTTCCAGGTGGAATCGAGAAGACGCCTCAACTAAGTGAGGTTCCTGAAAAAGAAAATTCGTATCCTGAGGCGACAATGTTTGGCGCGACGCCATCGTATGGATTGTTCATGCGCCATGTGGATGGCATTAGTATGAATGGGCTACGTCTTATTCTCAATCAATCCGACTTACGACCAGCGATGGTGTTTGATGATGTAAGCGACGTTCAGTTAATCAACAGCCAGTTACAAGCCAGCGAAAACTCTTCAATTGTCCACCTGAAAGACTCAAGCGACATCATCATTCAAGGGTGCTCGACGATGGCGTCCTCGAAAGCCTTCTTATCCGGCGAAGGCGCCGTGAGTGAAATCATACTAATGAACAACTTATTTAATCATTCCGAAACAGTTGTTTTGAATAAAGAGATTGAGAAGCACGTTTTTCTATCTGGAAATCGTATGCCCAACTAGGAATCCAAGGCGCCTTCTTTAAAAACGCATTCATATTTAACTACGCGAAAGGCATAGGCGTTACTCTGTGAGCGCCTGCGCCAAAAAGCGGAGCGGCGCTGAAGCGAGCAGGGTTGCATCCATGCCTAACACAGCAATAGATTACCCCCCCCTCCAATTTTTCACGGCGAACGACTCGCGGATCCCCCTGTCCGCCTGCGGCGGCCTTCCCCCCTTAAAAAGGGGGGGGGCCTACTGGGCTGTCGGGCGGCAAGGGTAAGGCGTCGCGAAGCCTGCCTGCGGCAGGCAGGCTCGTTACACTCGTTCTTGCCGTTGGCGCCCAATACGCTCGCGATGACGCAACTAGAGTTTTCGGCTAAAGGCGAGGGGGTTACTCCCAGAATCTGACAATAAATTG
>CAZKYC010000141.1:0-6545 GCA_964556895.1 uncultured bacterium
GTAAAGCGCGCCCGAATCCGCCGCGGCGGACAGCGATAGGTACAGTTAGGCAAACTCAATCCGCACATAATTCTGGCAACCACTATAATAATCCGGGCCATCCTGATTCTGACGAACGAACGGGATCTCCCCGGGCGCTGACGCGCCGTCCCCCCTTAAAAAGGGGGGCGTATTCTGGATCTGGAGATCAATTCGGTAGGCTATTCGCTGCGGCGAACTACGCCCCTATTGGTTTTGTGTACTTGTGTTTCGCTTAAAAGCCCAGTTCCAGGCGGGCGGCTTCTGACATCATGTCGGGCGTCCAGGGCGGGTCCCACACCACTTCGACCTTGGCGTCGTCAACGCCGTCGACGGTGCGCACCTTGTCTTCGACCTCGCCGGGCAGCGTGCCCGCCACCGGACACGCCGGCGAGGTCAGCGTCATGGTGACGTCTGCGAACTTGTCGTCAGGCTGAAAGTCAATGGTATAGATTAACCCCAGTTCATAAATGTCGACCGGGATCTCAGGGTCATAGCAGGTTTTGAGCGCTTCGACGATGCGTTCTTTCACATCGGGTTGCGCGGTTGACGTATTCTCAGTCATCGAATTACCTCAATTCAGGTCATTGCGTAGTTATCGCTTCAGCCTGGCTGTTCAACGCCGCTTCGAGCGTCTTCCAGGGCAACAACGCGCATTGAACGCGCATCGGGAACGCTTTCACGCCTGCCAGCGCAACGACGTTGTCATTGCTGCTGCATGTCCCTTCCCCGTTGAGCGCCTGGTTGACTTCACCCACTAGATTTAATGCTTCGCTGGTGGTCTTGCCCGCCGCCGCTTCGGTCATAATCGAAGCGGACGCGGCTGAGATGGCGCAGCCTTCATGCACAAACGATATCTGGCTGACACGGGCGTCACCAAACTTCACATAGACCGTACAGCGGTCGCCGCACAAGGCGTTGTATCCCTCGCCAACCCGGTCGGGCGCATCTAGCGCGAAGCAGTTTCGCGGGTTGCGCGAATGGTCAAGAATAATCTCTTGATATATTTCGCTAAGTTCAGCCATTAGCCAAACAGTTTAATCGCTTTTTTTACGCCGTCAGCCAGGCGGTCGAGTTCGTCTTTGGTATTATAGAACGACATCGACGCTCGCGTCGTCGCCGGGACGTTAAAGCGCTTCATCAGCGGTTCGGTGCAATGGTGTCCGGTGCGCACCGCAATGCCCTCACGGTCTAAGATGGTGCCGACATCGTGAGGATGGGCGCAGTCGAGCGTAAAACTGATTACCGCCGCCTTGTTGGGCGTCTCGCCGATGATTTTTACGCCTTCAATGTCGGTCAGTTTCTCGGTTCCATATTCGAGCAATTCATGTTCATAGGCGGTGATGGCGCCGAGCCCGACAGACTCGACATAGTCAATCGCCGCGCCCAGCCCGATGGCGCCAATGATGTCGGGCGTACCCGCTTCAAACTTATAGGGAATTTCATTGTATAAAGTTTTCTCAAACGAAACCGACTGAATCATGTCGCCGCCGCCAAAAAAGGGCGGCATAGTTTCGAGTCTCTCGCGCTTGCCGTATAACACGCCCACGCCGGAGGGCCCAAACAGTTTGTGACCAGAGAAGACGAAGAAGTCGCAGTCCATCGCCTCAACGTTAACACGCATGTGAGGCGTCGACTGGGCGCCGTCGACGAGGACCGCCGCGCCTTGAGCATGGGCGCGCGCGATGATCTCTTCGACCGGGTTGATGGCGCCAAGCGTGTTGGAGACATGGACAACGCAAACCAGTTTGGTCTTCTCGCTGAGCAGCGAACCAAAGGCTTCAAGGTCAAGTTCGCCATTGTCGAAAATCGGGACGACCTTGAGTTGGGCGCCTGTGCGCTCGCAGGCCATCTGCCAGGGCACGATGTTTGAGTGGTGCTCCATGTGAGTGATGAGCACTTCGTCTCCCGGTTTGAGGTTGGCGTCGCCCCAGGTGCGCGCCACCAGGTTGATGCCCTCTGTCGCGTTGCGCACAAAGATAATTTGTTTCTCGTCAGGCGCGTTGATGAACTGTTTAACTTTCACCCGCGCCTGGTCATGACCGCGAGTGGAAAGTTCACTCAATTTATGGACGCCGCGGTGAATGTTTGAGTAATACGTTGTCATCACCGCGTTCATGGCGTCGATGACCGCCTGCGGCTTTTGCGCCGAGGCGGCGCTATCTAAATAGGCCAGCGGTTTGCCATGTACCTGTTGGCGCAAAATCGGGAAATCATTGCGTATTTTTTCTACATCGAACACAGTGGAACGGTCCAATACGGATTCAGTCTGTATGGCGGCGTTGAGCGCGCTGTTCATGGTAGTTCCTTCGTGCTCCGTCCCTAAGCGCCGCAACCTAGATCGACAGGCGGCGGCTGATCATGGCGTCGATTTCTTCGCGCACGGCTTCGAGCGGGATTCCATCGACGACTTCCTTGGCGAACGCATAGGTCAACATCGCCCACGCTTGGTGTTTGGTGATGCCGCGCGCCTGGGCGTAAAAGATGGCGTCCTGATTTAACCGTCCCGTGGTGGCGCCGTGAGTACACTTCACGTCGTCGGCGTAAATCTCGAGTTGCGGCATGGCGTGGGCGCTGGCTTTGTCTGACAACAACAGGCTCTGGCTGTTTTGTTTGGCGTCGGTTTTTTGCGCGTCTTTTTGCACAAAAATCTTGCCTTTGAAGATCGACTGTGAGTCGTCATTCAAAATCGATTTATACATTTCCCAACTGTGGCAATGGGGCTTTTCATGAAACAAGGTTGTCTGGTTGTCAACGTGTTGGCCGCCTTCGGTGAGAACCAACCCGTTCAAGGTGCAGTCAATGCCTTCGGCGTCGAGCGTGGCGTCGATACTGTTTCGCGTCAATGCGGCGCCATAACAGATGTTGTGGTGGGTGACCACTGCGTCTTTTGAAAGCAGCGATTTTGTTGTCGAAATGTGATAGGCGTCTTGGGCCTCGCGCTGAAGACGAACGATATGAACGTTCACGCCTTCTCCCGCGACCACTTCAGTCACCGCGTTGGTAAAATAGGCCTCGCCTTGGCCAGCAAACGACTCGATCACGTTAAACTCTGAGTTGTTGCCTGCGATGATTAACGTACGCGGGTAACTAACTACCTGGCTATTGGCGGCGTTCGTTAAATAAATCAAATGCACCGGTTTGTCTAAGACCGCGCCTTTGGGGACAAATATCACTGCGCCATCGCGCATCATCGCGGTGTTGAGCGCCGCGAAAGCGTTGGTCTCATAGCTGCCAAGACGCGCCAGGTGAGGCTCAACCATACCTGGGTCGGTCTCAAGCGCAGACGATAGAGCCCCGATCTTGATGTTCGCCGGAATGTCGGCCAAGTCAGACAGCTCGGTTGAGAAAAACCCGTTGACGAACACCAGGCGGTAGGCGTCTTGAGCCGGAATCGACACACTCTTCAACGCTTCGCTGTCATACTCGCCCGCTTCGCCGGGGGCGACGAATGTCTGGCTCGCCAATTCGCGGACGCTGGTAAAGCGCCATTCTTCCTGCCGTGTGGTCGGGAACCCCAACTCGTCAAATTTATTGAACGCCTGCTTGCGAATCTCTGACAACCAGGCGGGTTCGTTTCCTGTTACTTTTTTACAAAGAAACTCAAAGGCCGCTTTGTAGAGCGCCTTCGCTTCCTGGAATTCGGTGGTGGTTTGTGCGCACATAGTCAATCAATCTCCATAGGGTTTGCGTAACAAATCGAATTAAGCAGCGCCTTCTTCGAGCCAGGCGTAGCCCTTCTCTTCGACCTCATGGGCGAGGTCGCTGCCGCCGGTGCGCACAATCTTGCCGTCAGCGAGAATGTGGACGATGTCCGGCTCCAGATAATTGAGTATGCGCTGGTAGTGAGTGATACAGATAATGCCGCGTTCATCATTGCGCAATTTATCGATGCCGCTCGCGACGGTGCGCAAGGCGTCGACGTCGAGGCCTGAATCGGTTTCGTCGAGAATCGCCAGTTTGGGGTCTAACATCGCCATCTGGAAGATTTCGTTGCGTTTCTTTTCGCCGCCCGAGAAGCCTTCGTTGACGTTGCGCTTAATGAGTTTGTCATCGAGCTCGACCAATTTGGCCTTTTCTTTCATCAGTTTGATAAACTCGACCGCATCGATTTCGTCTTGACCGTGATACTTACGAATCGCGTTATACGCGGTCCTCAAGAAGTAGTTATTTTGCACGCCGGGAATCTCGACCGGGTATTGAAACGCCATGAACAGGCCCTCACAGGCGCGCTCATTCGGTTCGAGTTCGAGCAGGTCTTTACCGTTAAACAGAATCTCGCCTTCGGTGACTTCAAAGGCGTCGTTGCCCGCCAACACTTGCGAGAGAGTGCTCTTGCCGGAACCGTTGGGGCCCATGATGGCGTGCACTTCGCCAGGGTTTACTGTCAGGTTCACGCCTTTCAAAATTTCTTTGCCGTCGATTGAGGCGTGTAAGTTTTTAATGTCTAACAACATGATCTTTGTCTCCGTATGGTTTCAAGTTTTTTTATATTTCTTTTACAACCAGGCGTTTCCCCCCCTTGTTAAGGGGGGATGGCGCAGAATGCGCCGGGGGGACCAAGTGTTACTTCAAGGGTCGTCGGCGCTTCGCGCCGCTTTGCCCTTGCCACCCCGGGTTCTTACCCCACCGAGCCTTCGAGGCTAATGCTGAGCAACTTCTGCGCCTCGACCGCGAACTCCATCGGCAACTCGCGGAACACTTCCTTACAAAAACCGTTAACGATGATGTTGACCGCGTCTTCTTCAGACAGCCCGCGCTGTTGGCAGTAGAAAATCTGGTCTTCGCCGATTTTTGAGGTAGTCGCCTCGTGTTCGATGTTGGCGGTATTGTTTTGTACGTCTATATAAGGGAACGTGTGCGCGCCGCACTTGTCGCCCATTAACATAGAGTCGCACTGAGTGTAGTTACGCGCGCCATCGGCGTTCTTCATGATCTTGACCTGGCCGCGGTAGGTGTTTTGGCCCTGCCCCGCCGAGATGCCTTTTGAGATAATGGTGCTCTTGGTGTTTTTGCCTATATGCACCATCTTGGTTCCGGTGTCAGCCTGTTGGAAATGATTGGTCAGCGCAACTGAATAAAACTCACCGACCGAATTGTCTCCCTGCAGGATGCAGCTGGGGTATTTCCAGGTAATGGCGGAACCGGTCTCAACCTGCGTCCATGAAATCTTGGCGTTTTCAGAGGCCTTACCGCGCTTGGTGACGAAGTTGAGGATGCCGCCCTTGCCGTCTTTGTCGCCAGGATACCAGTTCTGAACGGTCGAATATTTGATGGTCGCGCCTTTGAGCGCAACCAGTTCGACCACCGCCGCGTGCAGCTGCTGGCTACTGCGCTGGGGCGCGGTGCAGCCTTCGAGATAACTGACATGCGAGCCTTCGTCGGCGACAATCAGCGTGCGTTCAAACTGTCCGGTGTTTTCGGCGTTGATTCGGAAGTAGGTCGAGAGTTCCATCGGGCAGCGCACGCCCTTCGGAATATAGACAAACGAGCCGTCGCTAAACGCGGCGGAATTCAAGGTCGCATAAAAGTTGTCGGTATACGGAACCACCGTGCCCAGGTATTTTTTGACAAGGTCGGGGTGGTTTTCGACCGCCTCTGAGAACGAGCAGAAGATGATGCCCAATTCAGCAAGTTTTTCTTTATACGACGTATGAACCGACACGCTGTCAAACACCGCGTCGACCGCCACCCCCGCCAACAACTCTTGTTCCTTAAGCGGGATGCCGAGTTTATTATAGGTCTCTAAAATCTCAGGGTCGACTTCGTCGAGGCTTTTGGGCTTTTCGGCGTCGGTCTTGGGCGCCGCATAGTAATAGGCGTCTTGATAGTCGATGGGGCCATACTCAAAGTGGGGCCATTTTGGCTCTTTCATTTCGAGCCAATGGCGGTAGGCCTTCAGTCGCCACTCAAGCATGAATTCAGGCTCATTCTTCTTGGCCGAGATCATACGTACGATGTCTTCGTTGATCCCTTTGGGGAACACTTCTTGTTCGACATCGGTGACGAAGCCGTATTTATAGTCCTGCATTGCTCCCTGAATGGTTTCGTTCGATGAGGACATCTACAACTCCTTTATAAGTCAATATATTGGTTTTAATTAAGTTATGATGTGGTTCACAGATGAATGTCGCCGAAGGCCAAAACTAATTTTCTTGAGTATACAAAGAAAAACTTGACCATGTCAACTATTTTGCACCAAATACTTGACTCTGTCAAGTATTTGTCAGCGATTTACAGGTTTTCTTTGAAGTTTTTGAACGTTATTGAGATTATAGTGGTTGCCAGAATTATGTGCGGATTGAGTTTCCATAACTGTATCTATCGCTGTCCGCCGCGGCGGAGACGGGCGCGCTTACCGCACGAAATTTTGACACACGCTCTAATAACTGCGGATCTTTCTTTTGTATGCCTCAATAAATTCATTCACAATCTCGGGATTCTTCTCCGCTAGCGAAATGATGGGGTCGGGCTGGGAGAACCTGCTCCAGGCAAGGGCTGGGGTGAGGGGGCGGCATTACCATTGT
>CAZKYC010000142.1:0-6153 GCA_964556895.1 uncultured bacterium
GACGAAGAGACCAGCCAATGGATCGCGCCCGCGCTGGTTACGCTATTGTTCATCGGAATGACCGGTGCGAGTTACTATCGCTATTTTGTCCAATATCCAGATAATAAGGCGTGGCCAGTCACCTATGGCGAAGAACAACACCTCGCTTTTCAAAACCTGACTAAAGACGATGTGGGCCGTGAGCGGTTGATTGTTCACCCCAAATACTCAAACCGTACGTTCAACGTCTACATGCTCTTTCTTGAAGTTCAGAACAAAGGGCTTCGCGAAGCCAAACTTAAGGAAGCGACCCGCTACCAGGTGATTGACCTCAAACAGCGGCTGCCCAAGCCCACGCCCAGCCCGGCGACGTTTCTCATGCCCGCTGGTTATGAAGAGTACATGCGCGAAAAATATCCTGAGATCGAAATCGAAGTTCTCAACACGCCATTCGGCGCCCCCAACGCGGTCATTGGGCGGTTGAAGTAAATTGGTATTCTTAGAATAACTTTAGAATGAAATGCACGGCTAACATCCCTAGTACAGCTATGATGAAAGTACACAGGTTGGAATAAAAACCCCTTTTGTTTACTTCTCTTTGATGACCAGAGAGTAATGGTTCAAGTTTAAGCGCTTTGTTGTAATACCTGGATAGTTGATTTAAAATTTCTTTGTAATTCTCTATTTCGCCAATAATTTTATTCGGCGTTTTTGTAACATCTTTTGATTCTCGAGCTGTAGCAATTCTTTCATTTATTGTTTCTAACTCTGGTTTTACACGTGAATAGTAATCAGGCCATAAATCTTTAATCGTTTCTATGCTGAATTTTTTTGAATAACGGGTAGCGAGTTTATTGAATTTATCTCGGTACAAGATGCTCCGAAGCCATATGTCGCTGCTTGAGCCCGAATGATATGCTCAAGTGCATCACGCTGTTCTTTAAAATGATGAAAAGAATGATTTGAATTCTGGATTGAGTTCTTCGCTTTTTAACGCCAGTAACTTCGTTTGTTGATGTCGTTGGATAAGAACGAGCCACTGTTCGCGAAATTGTTGGAAAGAATCGTTCATAGATCTGACGCAGTTAAATTTAAGGAAGGCGTTCGTTTAATACCTTTTCACGATAGGTTTTGTAATCATCCTCGGTCCAAAAATTACCCATAACCATCCTCACGGCGCCTCTGAAACGCAAAGACTCATTCTTTGTCAATTCAACAGTATCAGACGTAATGGGGGGCGCTTCTGGAAAATCTACATCAATTATGCTCTCTCAAGGCTGAAACGCATTCTCAGCGCTCTTCTCAATAGACGCAGACATGTTTAACCACCTTGAAATGTAATATCCCCTCAATCCTATACTATTTTCCCAAAATGCATACAAATTGCCAAGCCATTGAACTTCATTATTATCACTTCGTTTATGAAGAATGTAAAGAACTCATTTTTATTCCCATTCGACTTTTATCCATACGATTGCGCCGCAAGTTCGTTACCTAAAGCGCACTATTTGAGATTTCAAGTTTCAAGAATCAACCACTCTGTCCGTGCGCGTTGGTTCTGGGCGCGGTTGGCGTATAATCTCACAGATACGAAATTCCAAACCATACCAATTCAAAAATGGAGTCATGCATCATGTATACGTTAGTTTTGATCCGCCACGGCCAAAGCGAATGGAACCTGTCAAACCGCTTCACTGGCTGGACCGACGTCGACCTCACCGACCAGGGCCGCGCCGAAGCCAAAGCCGGCGGCGAAATGTTAAAAGAAAAAGGCTATGTGTTTGACGTGGCCTATACCTCTGTCTTAAAGCGCGCCATCCGCACGCTGTGGTATGTCTTGGACGAACTCGATTTGATGTGGGTCCCCGTGATTCGCAACTGGCGCCTCAACGAACGCCACTACGGCGGTCTGCAGGGCCTCGACAAGTCTGAAACCGCAGCGAAGTACGGCGAAGACCAGGTCAAAATCTGGCGCCGCAGCTATGACATCCCACCGCTCGATCTCGAAACAAGCGACGAACGCTGGCCCGGCCATGACCCGCGCTACAAAGACCTTAAGCCCGAAGAACTGCCGACCACCGAGTGTCTTAAAGACTGCCTTGAGCGCGTCTTGCCCTATTGGAACGACGTGATCGCGCCTGACATCAAAGCGGGCAAGCGCGTCTTGATCGCCGCCCACGGCAACAGCCTGCGCGCGCTGGTCAAACACCTCGACGAAATGTCTGAAGACGAAATTCTCGGGCTGAATATCCCGACCGGCGTCCCGCTGGTGTATGAGTTAGACGAAAACCTCAAGCCCATCAAACATTACTACTTGTTGAACGAAGACGAACTCAAAAAGAAAATGGACGCAGTCGCCAACCAGGGCAAGGCGAAGTAATATCAATGGCCTCTACCCCGATTTCGATTCACATCCCTAAACACGAAGTACAGCGCCGTTCGCTCGACAACGGAACGGCGCTGTTATACGCGCCCAACCCGTTCAACCAGATTGTCGCGGTGCGCATCCTTACCCGCGTCAGTTCAAAATGGGAAACCGTTGAACAGGCGGGCCGCGTCAACTTGGCGATGCGCATGTTGTCGGCGGGCACATCCCAGTGGAGCGAAGACAAGATCGCCGACCGCCTCGAACAAAACGGCGCCCATTTCAAAGCCGAGGGCGGCAAAGACTGGAGCAGCGTCGACCTGCTCACCACCGCTCACGCGCTCAAAGATGATTTAACCACCGTCTTGACGCTGCTCGACGACTCTCAGTTTTTCGAAGACAAATTGGTACGCGAGCGCGAATTGGTGCGTATGAACATTCTCGAAGATGACGACTCGCCGCTGGCCTACACTGTGCGCCGCTTTAGCGAGTTCTATTTCGGGACGCATTCATACGGCTGGCCTGTCTTGGGCAAAGTCGAAACTCTAGACGGCGTCTCGCGCGACCACGTCGCCAGCATCGGCGGCTACGCGTTTGAAAGCGGACAGATGGTGGTTTCAGTCGTTGGCGGTTCAGACGACAGCGACATCTTGCCTATCGTTGAAGAGGCGTTTGCGAACCGTGACGCGGGCGAGACCACAACAATGGCTTCCAGCAACCCAATGGCGCCCGTGTCAGAAAACCAAGACGTCATCATCCGCCGCGAGACCGAGTCTGATTATATTGTCTTGGGCTACCCAGGCTGTGGGCTGAACGAACGTGAGTCGCTTGCTCTGCGCCTGATCTCGTCAATCTTGGGTGGGTCGATGGATTCACGGCTGTTTCGTGAGATTCGCGACAAGCGCGGATTGTGTTACCAGGTCGGGTCGTCATACACGCCGCGAATGGAGCACTCGCCGCTGTTGATCTATACCGTCACCACGCCTAAGAACCGCGACGAAGCGCTGGAGTGCGCCCAGGCCGAAATCGAAACCATCAAAACAGAATTGGTCTCGGACGAAGAGCTCAACCGCGCCAAGACCTATATCTGCGGCAGCTATGTCATGTCGATGGAATCCAACATGGGCCAAGCGGGGCGTTATGGCGCGTATGAAATCGTCGGCCTGGGGTGGGAATACGCCAACGCGTTTCCTGAAGACATTCAGTCGGTGACGCCCGAGGCGGTTCGCGACGCGGCTGAGAAATTTTTCACCCATCGCCTGTTGACCATCGCGACCTCAGAGGCGGACGAGTAAGACGGAAGTTTTACAGAGTATTGTTTTCTAAAAGGCGACTTCCCCAAGCCCCCCTTTTTAAGGGGGGCGGCGTCGAAGACGCCGGGGGGGTCCTAAGACAAGCCATAGAGTATGAATAGAAGGAATGGCCCTCACCCTAACCCTCTCCCAGAGGAAGAGGGAACGCTCGACCAGAAGTAGAACTTGTAATTGCCAGATATGGAAGCGCGAATAGAACAACCATGGGAACGATCGAAGAAAATTTAGACAGTTGGTCAAATTATGACTGGTCACAGAGCGGCGACGAGTGGTCGGGCTGTTGGGGCGGCACCGACTACCTGTGGTGGGGAACCATCTTTCCGCGCGTTCATCCACTGTTCCCACGAAAGCGCGTACTCGAACTCGCGCCCGGCTATGGCCGCGCCACGCAGTATGTGAAGTGCATGTGTGAAGAGCTAGTTCTCGTCGACCTGGTCAGCAACTGCATCGACGCCTGCAAGCAGCGCTTCGCCGCTGATACCCATATTGAATATCACGTCAACGACGGGCGTTCGCTGTCGATGGTCGCCGACGCTTCGCTTGATCTCATATTCAGTTGGGATTCACTCGTTCACGCCGAAGGCGACGTGATGGACGACTACGCCAAAGAGTTCTCCCGCGTGTTGAAGCCTGACGGCGCGGGGTTCATTCACCATTCAAACATGGGCGCTCATCGCGACCAGAATTCGGGCGAGTTAATGGTTGAGAACCCTCACTGGCGCGCCGAGTCAGCCAGCGCCGAGCGCTTTCGAAGCGCCTGCGACTCAGTCGGCCTGAAGTGTATCGCTCAAGAACTGATCGGCTGGGGCGGCGACACGCTCAATGATGTGTTTACCCTGTTTGCGCCGAAGGCGACGGCGCCCGTAGGCGACACGCGAATCGTTGAGAACCCCCAATTCATGCTCGAAGCCGACCGCCAATTGCAACGCGCCAAGCTTTACCAACCCGCCCGCTTTGAACCATAATAGAAACAGACGTTCGTCTCAATTTCGCGTCATCTGGATACCCCAATGCGGCTGCTTTGCCTGTATTCTCTGATTGTACTCTTCGTTGTCGCTTGTACAGACAATCGTGATGAATTGCTGCAAACCGCTGATCAAGCGATCACAGTAGGCGATGTGGCAGCGGCGCAGGCGACCTATCAACGCCTGGCGTCAACCAACAAATACGATGTTGACGCTATCAAAGGCATGGCGGTGTGTTCTCTGCTTTCAGGCGCGACCCAAGAGGCCGAGCGTTGGAGCCGCGAACTGCTCAAGTACCGCCCCTGGGACCGCGACGCCAACCTGACGGTCGGCAAGCAAGCCGCCGAACATGGCGATTTTGCTGAAGCGGCCAACCGCCTGCTCCTGGCGTTTATTGATTCTGAGTTTAAACTAGAGAAAGAAGAAGTAAAAACCGAATTGTTGAACCTGCATCGACGAATCGCCGCCGAAACAATCACAAAAGCGACTAGCCATGATTAAACCGAACAACCGTCTGTCTGTTGAAGACGCGGTCAAGTTGTTTCACCAAGACGACCTGATGGCGCTGGGCGAGCGCGCCCACGACATGCGCTTGTCAATCGCCCCGCCTGAAGTGGTCACCTACGTCGTCGACCGAAACATTAACTATTCAAACGAATGCGCCGCCACCTGCGACTTCTGCGCCTTTTACCGAAAGGCGGGCGACGAAGAAGGCTATGTCTTGCCGATCGAGAAGATCTACCAAAAGATTCAAGAGGTGGTCGACGTCGGCGGGACCCAGATACTCATGCAGGGCGGGCTTCACCCCAAACTGCCGTTTTCGTTTTACACCGACATGCTGCGCGAGATCAAATCACACTTCGAGATTGACCTTCACTCGTTCTCGGCGCCAGAGATTTATTTTTTTCATAAAAAATACAAAATGCCTATCGCTGAAGTCTTGGCGAAGTTGCAGGAAGCCGGGCTGGACACCATCCCCGGCGGTGGGGCGGAGATTCTCAGCGACCGGGTGCGCAAAGAGATCACCAAGGGTAAATGCCTCACCAACGAATGGCTCTCGGTCCACCAAGAAGCCCACAAACTCGGCATGCGTACCACCGCCACCATGATGTTCGGCCATATCGAGACCATCGAAGAGCGCGTCGAACACTTCAACCACATTCGCGAACTGCAAGACCAGACCGGCGGCTTTACCGCGTTTATCCCCTGGACGTTTCAAGGCGCCAACACCGATATGGAAGGCGTGCCCGAATCAGGCGCGGTCGACTACCTGAAAACGCTGGCGATTTCGCGCATCTTTTTAGACAACGTGCCTAATGTTCAGGCGTCGTTTATCACTCAGGGAAAACAAGTCGGCCAGATGGCGCTCTTTTTTGGGGCCAATGACATGGGCGGTACCATGATGGAAGAAAACGTGGTCGCCGCGACCGGAATCCATAACTGCAGCAACGAAAAAGAGGTCTGTAAACTGGTCGAAGACGCAGGCTTCACCCCCAAAAAGCGCAACACCCTTTATCAGATTTTTAATTAG
>CAZKYC010000143.1:0-6150 GCA_964556895.1 uncultured bacterium
TATCTCCCGACGGTGGATGAGCGAAGCCAGCGGCAGCGCCGCCCACAGACAGGCGATTGGCCCCACTACCCCCAGGCGAAAGGTATTGGGCGCTTCGACCGCCATGCTCAACACGCCGCCCGCCATCGCCGCGCCAAACGCCAACAGCATCATACGCTCACTCGGGCGGTAGAAGCGGTAGATCGTCAACAACAGCCCCGCAAACAGCAGCCCGCCTGAGATTGGGCCCATCATCGGCTGGTTGGGGACATTATGGCGCCCGATGCGGTCGCCCTGCCAATGAAACGCGACAAGATATTTCTGTAAATTGATTTTGACCGGGCCCCACGAGTCAGATTGAAAGACGTCTTTCATCACCCCCGCCGACTGGGCGCGCACCATAAATACGCCGGGGTGGGTGCGGTAATAGTCAAGCAGGGGGCCGAACACGATCAAACACAACAACGCGCTCAGCACGCATTGTTTGATGCGCAGTCGGCGGTCGTCTTCAAAGAACGAAATCACCCACAAGAGCGCGAGCGTCGCGGTGGTAATGACAATCGGCAGGTACGTAAAAAAACCATACCCCAGCCATAGGCCCGACAGCGCCGCAGAACGCGGGCACTTATACCGATAGGCGCGAATGAAATAGGCCAGCGCAAACAAGGCGCACATGACATACACTTGTTGCAACCAGCCCCAACGGGCGAAGACGATCTGCCAACTATTGACCGCAACCATCAGCGCAGCAAGGCGGCCTACCCAGGCGCCATACGACCACTGGCCCAGGCAATACACCGCCAAGACGATGCCCAAGCCAGGGACAATCGAAAACAGTTTGACGGTAGAGAATGACAAGTCGATGTATTTCGCAACCCCGCCAATGATGAGCAGGTAAAGTTGGGGAATCTCAAACTCGTTGACTCTCACCAGCGGCATGGTTTCAAACGGGCGCAGGGTATTGTTTTCAAAACTGAACAGCGCGTTCCACAGCGCGTAGACTTCATCCAGCCACAGGCCGTAAGGGATATCGTCAATGCGGTATACGCGGAAAAACACCGCGACAAAAATGATCAACACACCCCACAGAATATTGGCGGGCTGAAATTGGGTGACATAGTCTTTCTTCACCGCCCACACACACAACAACGGGCCGATAAACCAAGGCAAGACCGGCCATAACGCCATTGCCCAATAGCGCGACCAGATAAACGCCAGCCATGACAACAACAGGCCAACCATAAAAAGCCAAGGCCAGCGGATCGTTCCTGAGTTGGAATCATCTTCGCTGTAATGAATTTCACCCGACTGCGTAGGCATCGCCTCAAACCACCATTCGCGGCGGCAGCGCGACAGCCATACCAGCGGCAGGCCCATAACCAAAAACGAAAAACCCAACCCCGCGCGCTGGTAGGCGAACCCCAGCGCGGCGGCGATGCAGACGAGCAGTCCTATCATAAGCGGCCAGTGAGAGTGCTTGTCGAGAACACCAATCAGGCCGTGGTGGGCCTTCAGAGTGAATTCTGAAATAGGCTCACTGAACCACCGCCACAACACATAGCCGCCAATCAGAACCAACGACGGCAACAGCCAAATCAAGAAGGTGATGAAGTATCCCTGCCACAGGTCTATTGAGGAGGCCTTGGCTTCTTTAGGCGGGTCAAAAAACTTGGTGGCGCCGACCAGCAAGCGTTGTTTTAGCGGATCAAACGCGACGCTCAGCGGGCGGTTAAGCCCCTCCGCCATCGCGAAGGTCTTGCCGTCTGGGGTCAGCGCCATGATTCGCTTCATGTCTGAGTCGGCGATGGCGTAATACCCCTCGGCCACGCGGTGGATGCGCCGCGGGTGGTTAAACCCGCCGATGTCTTTGAGAATGGTGTTTTCGCGGTCGATCTCAATCACGCGGTGGCGGTCAAAATTGGCGATGACAATGGTATCGCGCTCGGTGAGGATGGCTTCGTATGGGTTCAACAGCGAGACCGTCGAGCGCCACACTTCCTGCCCGCTTGGGGTAACTTCAACCACCACATTCTGGCGGGCGTCGACGCGCAACAGGTTGCCATTGGGCAACAGGTCAACGTCATGAACGCCCTGGGGCGCGGCAATTTCTTTTAGCACCTTGCCCTCGGCGTCGAGCAGGCGAATTTTGGTTTCAAAATAGGAGGCAGTAATATAAAAAGGCTTCAGGCCGAGAATCTCACGCCCGTCGATGATATCAAACTCGGTGATTCGGTTATGGCCAAAATAGGCGCCTGTTTTGCCCGTTTCGGGATCAAAGAGGGTGAAGCCGGCGCCGTCTGCGCCGATCACGGCGCGCCCGTCAGGAAGCCATTCGATGTCCATCGGCGTCCCTTGAAGCGGGGTAGACTTTCTGACAAAGGCGCCGTCTGCGGTGAAGACCAACACCTCGTTGTTCATTGAGAACTTCGGGTCGATCTCGTTGGGCATGGTGCACGACTGCAACCACAGCGCCGCCGCTATGGCAAAAACACTAGATATGATTGATCCCCGTCGCGCCATTTCACCCGCCAGGAGGTTTTTAGCCTTAGATTGCCTCAACGCGGCGCCGTAGGCCAATCGCCATCAGGATTGTGTTTGGCGCCGATGCTACAATAGCGTAAACTGATAAAACAATACATAGATGGAGGGTACCGAACATGCCAGTCGCAGAAGGAAAAGCCGCTCCCGCGTTTACGCTGCCCGCTAGCAACGGCGACAACGTCTCGCTCAAAGATTTCAAAGGCGAGAAGCAAGTGGTCTTGTTTTTTTATCCCAAAGACAACACCCCGGGGTGCACCAAAGAGGCCTGTAGTTTTCGCGATAATAGTAAGAAACTCGACAAGACCGACGCGGTGGTGTTGGGCGTGAGTCGCGACAGCCTGGCGTCGCATGAGAAATTTATTCACAAATTTGATCTGCCGTTTCTTTTGCTCAGCGATGAGAATGAAGAGGTCTGTAACAAATATGACGTAATCAAAGAGAAGAACATGTATGGAAAAAAAGTGATGGGCGTCGAACGCAGCACCTTCATCATCGGAAAAGACGGCAAGGTCAAGAAGATTTTTCGCAAGGTCAAAGTCGACGGCCACACCGAACAGGTTTTAGAAGCCCTGGCCGAATAGTTCTTTTTCACGTGTTATGGCTTTTACTAACCAGACTTTCTTGTGATTAGAACTAGCAGGCAAAATTACTTTACGGCGCTAGGCGCTCAATGGTCCAGCGGCCATCTTCTTGTTTGGTATAGCGAAGCCGGTCATGAAGGCGGTTTGCCCTGCCCTGCCAAAATTCAATTGAGTGGGGAACAACGCGATACCCGCCCCAAAACGGCGGGCGTGGAATATCCCCATCAGCGCATTCCTCTTTCGTCTTATTGTATGCATCTTCAAGCTCTTCGCGGCCTGAAATCACTTTACTTTGCGGCGAGGCCCACGCGCCCAAGCGGCTGCCTAGCGGGCGTGAATTGTAGTATTCGTCTGATTCTACTTTAGATACATATTCAACGGCGCCCTCGATGCGAACCTGGCGCTCAAGCGAACCCCACCAAAACACCAGCGCGGCTTTCTGAGTCATGTCAAGTTCTTTTGCCTTGCGGCTTTCATAATTGGTATAAAACACGAACCCACCCTGGTTAGACGCCTTGAGCAGCACCATTCTCGCCGAAGGCTGACCTTCTTGATCAACTGTCGCCAGGGTCATGGCGGTGGCGTCATGTTCATTGGCTTGCATGGCCTCTTGAAACCAGGTTTCAAATTGCTCAATCGGGTCAGGATTCGCCTGATCTTCGAGCAAATCACGTTGGCTATATTGCAGGGCTTCATCACCGGATTGGTTCATTGACACACCTGGGGCTGGCTGTTTAAACGTCCATTCTATTGTAGCGCGGGTTGTGAAATATCAAACCGCGCTGAAAAATTCCCAAAAAATATACAATTTGTTGTTGACAACATCCACAATTTCCGGCAGAATTACATTTAGTGTAATGTCAGTCAGGATTTGGTTGAGGGAACATGCAATTTTTGCGATGAGGTGGGATGGAGAAATCTCCATCCTGCGTTTTCCTACAGTTTTTGTTCCCTTCTAACAGAGTTGTTATTTGGCGGGCGTAAGATGCGCTTGCCTCACTCGTCGTTTTATCTGGATTCGAGTACACCCAAAGGAGAAACCGATGGAAGACAACACACACGTTCAACCCCAACAACAAAGCGGATCAGGCTTTTGGATTGGCTTTTGGTTAACGCTCTTGCTTGTTGCGGCGGTGGGCGGCGCCGGCGCCTACTTAGACTATCGCCTGAACCAGTTTGAAGACCAAATCGCAGAGCAACAAAAAGAGATCAAACAAAACCGCGAATATGCGGCGACCTATTCGAAGAGCCTGACCACCACGCTCGACTCGCTGTCGACCATGATGACCCAGACAGTCGATTCGTTTACCCAACACACCACCAAGCTGGCCACGGTCATCGAAAAGAAAGAAAAGTCTCAGACCGAATATCTTCAAACCGCCATCGAAGAGCTCAACCATCGCATTCAAAAAGAAAACGCTGAATTGCGCGCCTCGCTAGCGGCGTTGTCAAAAGAACTGAGCGACGCCAACTCGACCTTGCGCGTCGTCCAGGCCAAGGCTGAGTCGACCGACGAACGCATCGCCAAAGCCAACCAAAAGATCGCGGCGCTGCAAAACACGGTTGAAAATGATTTCAGCAATCTCACCCAACTGGCCCAGGCCATGAGCGAATCGATCGAAGCCCAGTTTGAAGCCCAGGCGGCGACCTTCACCCGCGAGATCAACGCGCTCAGTGAAGCCTCACAGCATGGCGTTGAAAAACTCGGTAAACAGGTCGCGTCAGTCGATGTCGCCCAGCGCCAAAGCGCCAAACAAGTCACGGCCTTAAGTGAGAGCGTGTCGGGCGTCAAAACCCAACAAACCAAACTCGCCAAGACCGTGGCCCAAAACACTTCAACAATCAACGGCACGGTCAGCAATCTCCAAGAAAACCTCAAGACCATGGCGGGCCAACTCGAGGTTGGCTTTGCGTCGGCGGTCGAACAAAACGACGTGTTGCGCAGTGACCTCGCCGAAATCGGCTATACCCTGACCGAACGCACAGAAGATCTGTTGGTTCAAATGATCGACGCACAAAAAGCGGCCCAGAAAGACACCACCAGCGCTGAAGGCGTCAAGACCTCGCTTGAGACCTACGCCCAAGACGTGACCAAGTTTATGCACACCTTCGCGACCGAAATGTCAACGCTCAATCAAAGCGTCCAATCACTGACCGACCGCGTGATCAACCAGAAAATAAACACCGTCATTACAGAAACGATGACAAACAGTGATGTAAAAGAAACAGTCGTATCAGAAAAATCCTATGAAGAAGACACCGCGGCGCCCAAGAAACACGGCGAGGCTGGCGTCTCATCAAACACACAAGACGACTCGCCCAAGAAAGAACAACAGACCATCGGGCTGAACACCTTAGAGTTTCCCCTGCAGGCGCAAATTGATTCGTAAGCAACTATCATCGTGTGATAAACTGAAACCGGGTTGGCGAAATCGCCAACCCGGTTTTTTTTGTTTAATTTGGAGTGCCTCTGTCCACAGAGGCAAAATTCAAGAGCGTTTGACAAAATTGCGTGTGGAACGCGCTCCATCAACTGTGCGGTCAATTCATTCTGGAGGGTTGTGTGGGTTTATCGGCGGCGGCGGCGGCGGGCTGATTGGTTGGCCTTCTTCTTTAAATAACTCTCCGGTTTCTTGTGAGAACAACACCACTAGGCTGTAGGCGCCCAGCGCTGTACCGAACGGGAAACCAGGCAGCTGCAAAATTGAAATAATGATGACCACGATACGCGCCCATGAGTAATGGTTTAAGAGACCGATCCCACCGATTAGCCCCGGCACGCTGGTAATCATAAGGATGAAAAACAACACTCCGCCAATAATCCCCAGAACGGGCATGGCGATCATAGCGTCATCAGACGCGGTGACGCCGACAATCGTGGAAACTCCGCCAAAAATGAATAAAATGACTATCGCCGTCAACAGGCCGAATGAGGCGTAAACAATTTGTAGTATGCCGACGAGTTTTACTTGGCTGTCCATTTTTGGTTTTTCCTAGAACGTCATGCCCCGCTGAGTCATTTTATGAGTGGTTGCTGCCCACTATCTTA
>CAZKYC010000144.1:0-3236 GCA_964556895.1 uncultured bacterium
GCTTCGTAACCATCGCCAATTCTCTGACCTGGCGAGCCATCACCGGCGAAGCGCCACCCACCATCCCGCCTACGGCGAAAGATTACACCGAAGCCGGTCTACCGTGGTTCGACTATTACGGCAGCGACGCCCAAGCCCTCCATGGAGCGAAACCGCTCAAAGGAATCAAAAGCGTCTCCGAAATAGGCAAGCAAAAGAAAGAAACGCCACTGCCGGAGAATGAAAGCGTCGACCTACAAAATGGCGCTACAATAGTGAATATAGATCGAAAGCGCGTCGTGCGTGAACGCGTGTTTTGATAAAGGATGAAATAACCATGAAAAACGAATATACTGCCATTATAAAACAGCATGGCGATTGGTGGATCGGATGGATTGAAGAAATTCCTGGCGTGAATTGTCAAGAAAAAACCTATGAAGCCTTGAAGAAAACGTTAGAGGTTACGCTAAAGGAAGCGCTCGAATTCAATCGCCAGGATGCGTTAACCGCTGCGGGCAGCGGATTTAAAAAAGATACTATCGCTATATGAAGAGAAGTGTGTTAATAAAGTATCTGCGCAGCCAGGGATGTGATCTATTAAGAGAAGGCGGAAAGCATTCATGGTGGCATAATCCCGCCCTGAATAAACGCTCAGCGATTCCAAGGCATTCAGAAATCAAAGATATTTTGGCCAAAAAGATATGCAAAGACCTTGGCGTAGAGCCAATCAAATAGGCACAAATTATCGCGCATGGCTGCAATCTCCCGACATTCCTGAACAGGCATTACTAGCGGCAAAAACGTCAACACCACTCATTCAACCGGATCATATCCCAGTGCTTTCAGCGTGCGATTCCTGGCCAATTTTTTGACGTGATGCCAATCGTGATGGTCGCAATGGCTCGGAGCGAGTAGTTCGCCGGTTTGCATGCGTTGTTTCTCACGGCAGAGCGATACCGCCATCTCCAAGGCGTCGGGGCCGTCGTCATGCGAGCCTTTCGGGAACTCTCGCAGTTGTTGCAAGAGCAGATGGTGTTTTCGCGAAAACTTGATTTTACCGGACGCGATCAACGGTTGAAGATTATAAATCCTCGTTTCCTTGTTCACTTTGTTGACGATCTTTTTGGCGCGAAAGCCCCCGGCATGAATCCGCCCTTCAAGCACAAACCGGTCATAGAAATATTCCTGGAACTGGTTGCTCTCGATACCAACGACATGAATCTGTCGTAAGCGAACATGTTCATATATGTCCTTGATGAGTTGGTCGAGTTTGCGTTTGCGAATATCCGCGTCCAAAACGTAGTGCTGGTCGCTGTTGCGGCATTTCAAAATCACGATGATGGCGGAATAGTCGTGCCGAGTTTCCGTCTTGCCCAGGCTGGGATCGACGGCGGCCATGATCGTCCAATCTAAATTCTTTTCAACAAAATGATTGATGAGTTCGTCCGGCGATGGGAATTCGTCGTCCCAGAAATACATTTCATCGGGATGGAAGTAGCAATCCTTGAGCGAAACCGCTTCATTCTGTTTTTCGGTGCTGAATCTGTGTTCGCCAATCTCTTCCCGCTTAAGCATGAGATAGTGATAGTCTTCTTTTTCGGGCCACAGCACCTGGGTGTCTTGCAGCATGTCGGTTTGGTTGTCTTCGAAAAAGCGTTGCGCCGCATTGCACCCAATAAGCTCCTGGTAACTTTCATGACCGTGGAAGAGTTGCGACCAGTGCTTCCACAAATCATCGCGCGGCGACCATTGTTCCACCGCACGATAGATCAGGCCCTGCCACGCGCCATTCTTCTTGTCATCGGTCAATTTGGCGAGCAACGATCCGAAATGAAGAATGGTGCCCACCATGATGATATTGGTGTTTTTGTCGCCAGCGTTCATCACCACGCGATTGAGCCAGTCTTCCATCTTCTCCCGCAATTCAGCCGTCGCGGTATTCTCGTTGCTTTCGATATCGTCCAGAATGATCAAACCAGGGCGTGCCGACTTGAAGCGTTTCCCACGCAGAGACTGGCCCGCACCGGCGGCGGCGATTAAGACGCCGTTGCGCATTTCGAGTTCGTTTTCACGCCAGCGGCGCGGAGCCGCCCGTTTACCGGGCAGTTCGCATGCCTTGGGAAAATCCTGGCGCAATTTCTGGTTGTTCTCCAACTCCTGCTTGATGTCTCGAAGGAATCCCGCCGCTTTTTCTTTCGTATCCGAGATCAACAAGATGAAGCGCTCTCGTTCGGTGCAAGCGATCCATAACACGAACATTAACGTGATCAAAGTGCTTTTGGCGTGACCTCGCGGCGCGGCGATGGCGATATGTTGGCCTCCTTGCTTTGAGGTCGATTGCAGCAGGCGATGGAGTTCTTCATGCATCCTCGAATCGGGATGCTTACAATACTCCGAAAAATACTTCTTGACGAAAAATCGCAAATTATCTTTTGCGGCGTCCGCCCGAAAGTTTGCGATTCGATTTTCTATTTTTCGTATTGGTTGATTTGGATTTGGACGATTCATAACCATTTTCATTGTCCCTCAACTCTTTGTTCATTTCGTTCAAACGACCGGCAATCTCCTGCTCTTCGAAGTGCTGTTTCAAGAGCAACTTCATCGATTCCAACTCGGCGCGCTTCTCATCGTCGATGGAGTAACCATCTGTTTCCAAGGATTCGATCTCTTCGATTTCCTTAAGCAATTCGTCTGCGGATCGAACGGCGTCGGGATCGTTGTGGTGGATTACGTCGACCACAGCTTGATTGGCGACCTTGGGAAGAAAGCCAATAGACTGAAGACACTTGAACAAATCGGTTTTGATTTTCCAAGCGCCGGTTTCAGCCATCAGACGCTCCATTCCCGATAAGGTCTTGTCACGCGCCAGCTTCATCAAATGCGAAATATGGCACTGCGCTTGATGATAAAGTTCACCCGCCATCTTTGGTGTAAAATCAGCATCAACATGGATGGCGTTTTTGTCGCGGATGGTTTCGCGATCTCGACGGATGGTGCGGTCGCTGCATCGAAGCAGTTCGGCGATTTCTTGATTGTGCAAGCCTTGCTGGCTTAAAAAAAATACGCACTCCTTACGGTCGTCTGGAGACAACTGCTTGGGATCAAGCAAGCCGTTCTTGATCTTCTTGACAAGATTCAGAACGGTTTCGTTCTCGTTTGGGATTTGGACGATTTCGTTATTCATGCTGCACCGCCAATTCCAGATGTTCGTATCGTTCTCGATATGCATCGGGGACGTGCCCCCACCCGAACATCCG
>CAZKYC010000144.1:3336-6108 GCA_964556895.1 uncultured bacterium
GATGTTCGTATCGTTCTCGATATGCATCGGGGACGTGCCCCCACCCGAACATCCGCCCATAGCGCATGACAATAGCGTCGCAATAATGGGGTGCGATCTCCACGCCATAGCAAATACGTCCGGTCTGTTGCGCGGCCATCAAGGTGGTACCAGAACCTAGAAACGCATCAACTATCAAATCGTCCTTGCGCGAACTGTTCTGAATCGCTCGAGCAGGCAACGCGATTGGCTTTTGGGTGGGATGGTTATAGTCCTTAGTGCAATCCCGCTTGGCTTCCCACAATGTCGATTCATTAGTGGGTCCATACCAGCAATGCTTGCCGTTATCCTCTTTCCAGCCATACAAACAGAACTCCGTTTGCTGGTTGTAATCGCCATAGCCGATGGCGAAGTTGGGCTTGGCCCAGGTGATGACGCACGAGACGCGCATGGCCAACGAGGTCAGAATGGAGTACATCGGCCCGAATTGGCGATGCCCGTTCCAAATGTAGAACGGCGCGCCATCAGAGAATCGGCTGGTTACGTTGCGGAAGATAGACGACAACCATTCCTCGTATTGTTCTTGAGTCAGGTTGTCGCAATAGATCTTGTCCCATTGGCGCGATTGTTTGGGTCGCGCCTTGTCGGGATTGGGTCGATTGCCGCCGTAATAATTCACGTTGTACGGCGGATCAGTGAAGAGCAGATCGATCTTTCTGTCGCCCAGCAACTGTTCCCATGTTTCGGCTTTGGATGAATCACCGCAGATCAATCGATTCGGCCCCAACTCGATGATGTCTCCGGTTTGGGTGATGGGATCGTCGATTTCACTCGCGGCTTTGTCCGCATCGAATTCGTCCTCCACCGCTTCGACCAGATCGTTGCTTTCCAAACCATCCAACAACGATTGCACTTCATCGAACTCGAAGCCGGTCAAGTCAAGATCGAATTCCGGGTCGGACGTTAGATCGGCAAGCAATACCGCGAGTTTGTCTTCGTCCCATTCACCCTGGATTTTGTTCAAGGCGAGATTGAGCGCTTTCTCGTCTTCCAGACTCAGATCGACGACGCTGACGCGGACTTTCTCTAAGCCTTCGTTGATCAGAACATTGAGCCGTTGATGCCCGCCAACCAGATTGCCGGAGCGCTCGTTCCACACCAACGGCTCCACACACCCGAACTTGTTCATGCTCGCTTTGAGCTTCTCGTAGTGTGGATCGCCAGGCTTCAGTTCGACGCGCGGGTTGTACGGAGCGGGATTGATTTTGGATACAGACAGTGTGCGAATCTTCATAATGATTCACCTCCAGACGGATTTTGGGTAATCGTCGGTTCACGAACTTCTGATATGGGGTTTCGGTTGGTTAGTTGCGTTTTGTGTTACGGCGTTGATCCCCTGGATCACCCGCCGGAGGGGAGAGCATTCAGCTCCTGCGAAGAGGCGCTCGCCATACTGAATATAATACCTGATGCAATTCTCTTGTCAATACATAAATTGAGATATATCAATCATATAAACTTAGTTTACGCCTTGCGAATAAGCGGTCTAGGCCGTCTCTTTAACTTGGCGATTTTTTCCTTGACTTTAGGGGGGATCGTGCCCCTATACGTGATGACAACGTTCGATTCTGAAAGGAGAAGCGCCCATGCAAGAACCTATCGCATTAGAGATCGCCCGGCTGCAAAACGCCGATATCGAAGATTTAAGGAAACGATACCAAGACGTGTTTGGTGAATCACCCAACACGCAACGAACGCGCAACTATCTACTGCGTAAGATCGCCTACCGCATGCAAGAACAACGGTTCGGCGGATTGAGTGAAGAAGCCCAAAACATTCTCCACGATGAACTCGCCAAGGTTAACCCGCCCGACCATCCACGCCTTCGCTCTAAAACCCAAAAGAAATCAAATCGCGACAAACGCATTCCCATGCCTGGAACCATTCTGACGCGAACGTACAAACGGCAAGCCATCCAGGTCAAAGTGCTCGATTCGGGATTCGAATATCAGAACAAAGTCTTTGCCACACTCAGCGCGGTGGCCAAGGAAATCACCGGATCGCATTGGAACGGGATGAAGTTCTTCAATCTGTAGAAAGGATGGTTTGATATGGCTAAACAAAAAAAAGCAGACCGTTCGATGCGCCGTCTACACCCGCAAGAGCACCAGCGAAGGCTTGGAGAAAGAATTCAACTCGCTCGACGCCCAGCGCGAAGCCTGCGAGTCGTACATCAAAAGCCAGAAAGAACTGGGGTGGACGAGTCTTCCCAAGAACTACAGCGACGGCGGCTTCACTGGCGGCAACATCGAGCGCCCTGCGATGCAGGAACTCCTCGAAGACATCCGCAATAACGAAGTCGATATCGTTGTTGTCTACAAAGTTGACCGCCTTTCACGCTCGTTACTAGATTTTGCACAACTGATGAAACTCTTCGAGAATTACCAAGTTGGTTTCGTATCGGTTACTCAGCAATTCGATACAACCAATTCAATGGGGCGATTGACACTCAACATGCTTTTATCCTTCGCGCAATTCGAACGCGAGATGATCAGCGAACGCACGCGTGACAAACTCTCCTCCATGCGCAAAAAGGGAAAGTGGCTGGGCGGTCGGCCTGTGCTGGGCTACGACGTTCAAACGAATCCTAGACGATTGCTCATCAATCAGAAAGAAGCCGAGTTGGTCAAAACCATCTTCACACAATACGTTGAATTACAATCGACGCATACCGTCGCCCAATACCTGAATGAACACAACAATCGCACCAAAATCTGGAACACGCGTGACGGC
>CAZKYC010000145.1:0-5977 GCA_964556895.1 uncultured bacterium
ATAACTATTACGCGCCCGAGTTGTATGACCGGCGCTGTAACGTTATGCAGTTCATCGGCGAAGGCGACGAGGTGATTTCAACGCTGGTAAATTACGCCATTCACCCCGAGGTGTTGGGCGCGAACCAGGGCGTGATCAGCCCCGATATCGTCGGGCCGTTATATGACCGCATCCAAGAAAAAAACGGCGGCGTCGGCATATTTGTGAATGGCGCCATCGGCGGCATGGTGACCGCAGACTGTCGCGGCGCTGACGGCAAAGACATCCAAACCTGGGACGAGTGCATTCGAATCGGAAACCTACTCGCGGATGAATCGCTGCGCATCGTGAGTGAAGCCGAAGCGGTTGAGGATCCCGGCCTGTTCTGCGCGTCGAAAGAGGTCGCGTTCCCTATCGACTCGCCTTTATTGCGCGCTGTGGTTAAGGCGTCGCCGTTGAAGTATGAGATGCAATCCGAAAGTGAAATTTCAACGTTGCTAAGCGTCATCAACCTGGGCAACGCCCAGATATTGACAATTCCCGGCGAGGCGCTGCCCAACATCGGCTTTTATCTAAAGCGAAAGATGTACGGCGAACACAACTTTCTCTTTGGCCTGACCCATGACGCCTTTGGCTACATTATCACCCCCGAAGATTTTGACAGTTTTGACCGCTACGCCTACATCACCCGCACCAGCCTGGGCGAGCAAACTGGCGAAATCTATATCACCGAAGCGCTGCAATTCGTCAACCAATGCCCCAAACCGGGGGATTGAGAGTGGCGGTATTTAGATCTACCGAATGGTTAATTTTATCCAGTGATTTGGATGCTCTTTTACATGACCTCGAGCATGAACAACTACTGCTTGAGCTACCTTAATAGGGTCCTTTGAATCGTAACTCTAATATACATAGGGGAAACGTTTCAGGAAAAGACCTCCGTCGATAAATATCGCCGTTTTCATAATTCACCCCTAAAATGAAAACTCCTTGGGGTCGGCGCTCCTGTAATAATTAGTAGGAACGCGTACTGCCAAGGAGCTAATTGTCGTAAATTATACTCTTATCTAAACAACCATCGGCAAAAAAATCAAGTTATCTACTCCACAAACTTCACCGGGATACGTTGAAGCGGCGCGGTTTGGAGTTTGGGGACGGTGAGCGTCAAAACTCCGTTATTTAACGCAAATTCTGCTTGATCAACATCTGACTGCGATGGCAGCAATACTTGTTTAGAAAACGCTGAGGTCTCGTCTTCCATAGAAATCGAATGGATGGAGAACCCTTCGCTATCAAAGCCGCGTTTACCTTTGACAACGACTGCGTCTTCGTACAGGTCAATATCTAAATCATCTTGGTTGACGCCGGGCATCTCAAAACGAAGAACAAATTTTTGGTGGTCTTCAAACAAATCGACCGAAGGACTCCAGGTTGACTGTTGTGAAGCCAAATCAGCCAACTGCCCCCAAATTTTGAGGGGATGCCCATGAGATCTTCGATATCCGCGCGAAGTAGAAGCGACGGTATTCAGCGGAGTCATACTATTTCTCCTCATAGTTCATTTCATCGTTGAAAATCCGCTGGTGTTTTGAAACTACCATAAAACAGTAGCAAAATTTAATCCAAACAGCAATAAAAAGGTAGAAAAACTGGAAGTCATTTTGAAACCACGATTTATAAATTACAGTATATACAACTTCATAATAAAAATCAATCGGTTTTTTGCCTTTTTGAATACAAATCTGTGTCTTTTTGTGTAACAATGGCGCATTTTTGAATCATTGATGTCATGGTGTGGGATGAAGCCATACCTTAGTTTTGTTTGCTTCTTCGTATACAAACACTCTCTATCCGTTGTGGATTGCTTGACTTCCAATGTTGACAGGCTATCCTTTTTCGTCTGGTTTAAACTATCATCAACGCTGTTCGGCAAAATAGACTTAAATCAATTCTTGATGAGATAAAGAAGAAACAATGAAACGGACATATCAACCCAGCAAAATTAAACGCAAACGTTCACATGGTTTTCGCGCGCGCATGAAGACCAAAGGCGGTCGCGACGTCATTCGCCGCCGCCGCCAAAAAGGCCGTCATCGCTTGACTGTCTCTGAGTAAAACGCGAAAGCGGATTCAACCATTCATAGTTAACAAGAATCCGTATTACCCTGTTGAACGAGCGATTTCAAACGAGAGAACGGCTGCGAAAGACCAGCGAGATCCGAGACGTATTACAAGAACCGGGCGCGCGGGGTCGCTTTATGACAGTTCATTGCCGGAACCGTCAGGGCGAGTGTTCGCGGTTCGCTGTCGTAGCCGGACGCGTTGTAGGAAACGCGGTAACGCGAAATAGGGCGAAACGAAGATTGCGCGAATTGTTCAGGCGCAACAAAAATGATTTCGCCCAAACGGTTGATCTGGTTGTTCGGGTAAAACCGGCGATTGGCAGGGCTGAATTTACCGAGATCGAACACGATTTCTTACGGTTATTAGACTTTCGTAAGGTTCGACTTCGCCCAGCCGACCAACAACCGTGAAAAAGGCTCATGGCGCACGACATGGGGAAAACGTTTCACGACGCCTTACAGTGGCCCCGGAGGCTAACGGTTTCAGGCCTCCGATTTTACAAACGATTGGTTTCTCCGTTGCTTGGCCAGCGGTGTCGGTTTACCCCAACCTGTTCTGAGTATGCCATCGAAGCCATCCAGTCGTTTGGACTGTTTTACGGCGGGTGGCTCACGATCAAGCGAATCGCCAAATGTCAGCCTTTTCACCCCGGTGGAGTCGACTATCCACCGCGCCCCAGTTCCTACAAGCGCGTCGATGAACTGTAATAGCGGACCGTTGAACAGGCCGCTCAAGCCGTAACTGAATGCGACGCATCAATGAATAACGAAAAACGCCTATTTCTGGCCTTTGCGCTTTCGATGTTGGTCATTATGGCCTTCAGTTGGAACAACGCACGAAACGCGTCTCAACGCCAGACCCAACAACAGGGCCAAGAGACCGCCACACCGTCCGGCCAATCGATCCTATCTGCGTCCCCGTCGATTACTCAGACAGAAAGCGGCCAGACCGAAGAGCAACCCCAAACACCCCCGCCCGCCAATGGATGGGGATGGGTCAAAACCAGCCCCAATTCAACCGAAGACGAAGTCATCGTCGAGTCTGAGCGTTACCAGATCCGCTTTTCAAAACAAGGCGGAGCGCCGATATCATGGAGGTTGCTGCGCTACCCCCAACTGTTCGCCAAAGAACGCTTTTTAAAATTAGAACAAGAGTACGGCTCGGCGGCAGAGAAAGAAATCGCCCAGTTAGAACTTCAGATGAGCCAACAGGCCGAGGGACAACAGCCAGTCAACGCTATCAACCCTCTCTTTGACGCTGGCCGGGCGGGCATGGTCATCCGCTGGGGCCAAGACCTGTTCGACAATGATGTTGTGTATACCTGCGACGTCGACACGGTGACCGTCACGGGCGAAACCGAAGTGGTATTTCGCTCGGCCCACCAAGACATCATTCTCGAAAAGCGCTATCGGTTTTTTCCCGACAGTTACAAGGTTGATCTAGACCTTCGGTTGATCAACCAAACCAGCCAGCCCCTCGATTTTGTTGAACAGGCGTTTTATGACATCAACTGGCAGGGCGGGTTTGGATTTACCTCGCTTCGAACCGACGCGGCCAACGACGCCCATGTTCAATTGGGCGGTTCGGTCACCACCACGATGTACCCCGATTTAGAGAAGCGCTTTCAGGTTGCGGGCTATACCACCCCTGTCTTCTTAGACACCCAGTTGGCTGGTTACCGTTTCCCATCAGCGCTGGTTCCAAATGAAGAAGGCGAACAGGTCGGTTGGGTGGGCGTCAGCCAGAAGTATTTTCTGTCGGCGATTATCAACCACACTCCGACCTCAAGCGCGATTCAAGGCCTGATGGGCCCGACTGACAGCGAGCTTCGCTTCAGCAAGCCGATGATGGGCGTCCGTATGCGCATGGCGCCGTCGCTGCCTGCGGGCGCGTCTCATGTTGACCGCTTCACGCTGTATGTGGGGCCAAAAGACGTCAACGAGTTGGCCAAGGCCGACTCGACCCTTGAAGACGCCCGCCAGTATTTCTTGTTTAGCGGCTTTACCGGCCCCATCGCGTCGTGGATGTTGTGGCTGCTGCAATCGTTATATTCGTTGGTGCCCAATTACGGAATTTGCATCATCTTGTTGACGCTGTTGATCAAAGTGTTGATGTTCCCGGTCATGCAGAAGCAAATGCACTCGATGAAAAAGATGCAGGCGCTTCAACCGCATATCAACCAGCTTAAAGAGCAATACAAAGACGACCCACAGAAAATGCAGAAGGAACAGATGGACCTGTTCCGCAAGCACAAAGTAAACCCGCTGGGTGGATGCCTGCCCATCTTGGTCACGATTCCGATTTTTATTGCGTTGTATTCGACGTTTAGCCTGTCGGTTGAGTTGCGCGGCGCGCCGTTCTTTGGCTGGATCACAGACTTGTCTCAGCCCGACGCCGCGTTTTATATCCCGCTGTTTTCATACATCATTGATATCAACATCCTGCCGATTGCATACACGCTGTTGATGTTTATCAGCATGAGTATGCAAAAGATGGAAGGCCCCAACGCCGCTGTCATGAAGATCATGCCGTTTATCTTTGTCTTTATCTTCTGGCAGATCGCTTCCGGCGTCATTTTGTATTTTGTTATTAGTATGCTCATTGACGTCATTCAAAGAATCGTTATCGAAAAGACCCACAAAGAGGACCCAATTCCGTCGCCGCAAACAGAAAAGAAGCGGCCCGCGGCGAAGAAGAAAAAGAAGAACTGAGTGGCCCTCACAACAGGTATCTTCCCGGTTAAAGGAAGGTGGAAAGATCAAATGAAAGAGATTACTTGCCAAGGAAACACGATAGACGCAGCCACTGACGAGGCCCTGAAACAACTGGGCGCCGCCCGCGATGAAGTCGCCGTCGAACCGGTCTCGGCCGGGTCGTCCGGCTTTTTAGGGCTGTTTGGACGCAAGCCCGCCCAGGTGCGCGTCTCGCTGCGCCCCGATGAAAAGATTCAGGCGCTGGTATTTATGAGAAACATCTTGCGGATGATGAACATCGAAACCGAGATGGACGTCAAAAAAGAAGACGGCGAAATCGTAATTACGCTGGGCGAGAGCGCTTCGTCGTTGATTGGCTCGCGCGGCCAGACGCTTGATTCGCTTCAGTATCTGGTGTCGCGCTTTCTCAGCGGCGACAAAGACCGCGACGACTTCAGCAAGGTCGTGATTGATATTGATAACTATCGCGACAAGCGTGAAGACGACCTCAAAGACATGGCTGTTCGCATGGCGGAACAGGTCGCGAAAAACAAACGCGACATGCGCACCGACCCGCTGACCGCTCCTGAACGGCGCATCGTCCACATGACGCTCAAAGAAAACCCCGATGTCACCACCTTTAGCATCGGCGACGGCTCGCGTAAACGAATCGTCATCGCTACCACCGACAAAGACGCGCAGCGCGCCCGCAAAAGCGAAGGACGCAGCGACGACCGTCGCGGCGGCGGGAGGTCTGGCGAACGTTCAGGCGGTGGCCGCTCTGGCGGCAATCGCGGCGGCGGGCGCCCCAACAATAACGGCGGCGCAAGCGGCGGAGAACGAAAAGGCGGAGGACGCTCAGGCGGTCCAGGCAGTACGCGCGGTGGAAGCCGCCGTCGCGGCGGTGGGCGCGGACGCAGGCCGCAAGGCGGCGAGGCCCCCCAAGGGAACAGCGGCGGAGGCGAAAAGAGTTAAGCCGTAGTTCTTATTCGAATCGAGTAAAACCAAACCGCGTTGGAGATCACTCCAGCGCGGTTTTTTTGTGAAATATGGTTCTTCCGATATTTGAGTACTTCCTTGCTGGATGACCTGGAATTGGGGCAAAAAACGATATTCGTCCTTTCAATAATAGACAATCCAACTCAGGCATGGGTGCAACTCTGTGAGCGCCTGTGCATCTA
>CAZKYC010000146.1:0-5746 GCA_964556895.1 uncultured bacterium
TCTTCATCAGAATCAGGATGGGCTGGCTTTTCATAAGAAGGCATGTCAATTTCCGGCGGTGGGATTCATTGCATTCATCCCACCCTACGGGGGTAGGTGGTTATTCAATGGCTGTTCTCCACAGCGGACGAGCCCACCCTACCCCTGCTATTGGTTGCTTAGCTGGTTAGCCCCCCTTATTAAGGGGGGACGGCGCGTCAGCGCCTGGGGGGATCCGGTATTCTTCATCAGAATCAGGATTCCGCCGCGGCGGACTCTCCCAGGGGGAGAGGGAGCAGAGGCTCTCATTCATTGGTATCTATCTCGGGTTTAGCAAAGCAATAGATGAAATTCACCCTTGTGGTTTCGCGAGTTCACAGCTTTCTTCGTAGTCGATGAGTTCGGTGATGGTGGGGCGGTCGCTACAGATGGGGCAGTCTTTGTCGCGGGGAATCGACACTTTGCGAAAGTTCATCTCCAGCGCGTCGAAGGTCAATAGTTTGCCAATTAACGGCTCGCCTAAATCCAACAAGACTTTGATGGCCTCCGTCGCTTGAATGGTCCCCATCACGCCCGCGATACAGCCCAACACGCCCGCTTCGTGGCAGCTGGGCACCATGCCCGCTGGCGGCGGCTCAGGGAACAAACAACGATAACACGGCCCTTCAAACGGTTTGATGGTGAGGATCTGGCCTTCGAAACGAAAGATGCCCGCGTGAACCAACGGCCGCTTGGTCATCACGCAGGCGTCGTTGATTAAGAAGCGAGTCGGGAAGTTGTCTGTGCCGTCGAGAACAATGTCATACTCGTTGATCAGGTCGAGAATATTTGACGAATCAAGCCGAAACTGATGTTGAATGATCTTAACGTCAGGGTTTAACTTGGTCAGTTTTTGCGCGGCGGATTCGGTCTTGGCGACGCCAACTTCCGGCGTCGAATGAAGAATCTGGCGTTGGAGGTTTGAGAGATCAACCACGTCGTCGTCAACCAGGCCGATGGTCCCGACTCCCGCGGCGGCGAGGTAATAGGCCGATGGCGAACCTAGCCCGCCTGCGCCAATCACCAGCGCCTTGCTTTCGAGTAGTTTTTTCTGGCCCTTACCGCCGACTTTGGGCAGGATGATGTGGCGGCTGTATCGCGTGATCTGTTCGTCGTTAAATTCAACCATGGTCTTTTTTCGCCTGGTAATCATGGTGGGGTAAGAACCCATTCTGCATAAACTTAATTATACGACATGCCATAGTGGGCAAAGCCCGGCGTGTGTTCACCCGCCGGCGATGGCGGGGATAATCGAAACTTCGTCGCCGTCTTTCAGCGCTGTGTTTTCATTGTCTTGAAACCGAATGTCTTCGTCATTGACATAAAAATTCACAAAGCGGCGCAGCTTGCCGTTCTCATCTAACAATCGCTCTTTCATACCGGGGTGATTGGCTTCGAGATTGTCAATCAACGACAACACCGTGTCTGCTTCAGCTTGAACTACAGGCTGGTTGCCGGTGATTTTTTGCAGAGGCGTTGGGATGCGAACTTGGACTGGCATGGATAGCTCCTGTTTTTTTCTGCTTACACTGAAGCGCACTGTGACGGCAAGATATCGCTATATACGTCTTCGAATGAGCCGAGATTGGCGTCGATGAGGCGGCCTGCGCCCACCTTGCCTTCGACCGCCTCGCGAACTTTGTACCCGTTGCCGGTGATGCAAACCACCATGGGCTGGTCAGGGTCAATCTTACCATTGTTGATTAACTTGCGCGTAACCGCCAGCGTCGCTCCGCCCGCCGGCTCGGTGAAGAGGCCTTCGCTGCGCGCCAAGAGTTTGATGGCGTCGATGATTTCGTCGTCGCTGGCGTCGTCGGCGGCGCCGTTGGTTTTGCGAAGTATATCGAGCACGTCATAGCCGTCAGCCGGGTTGCCAATCGCGATTGACTTGGCGATAGTGTCGGGCTTTTTGGGGTTGATATAGTCAGCGTTGTTCTTAAACGCTTCTGAGACAGGGTTGCAGCCCGACGCCTGGGCGGCGTACATGCGCGGCAGGTCGCCGTCGACATAACCGAGCGTCTGTAATTCTTGAAACGCGCGCGCCACTTTGGGCAGGATAGTCCCGCCCGCGACTGGCAACACCACGCTGCCGGGGAAGTTCCACCCCAATTGTTCGGCGATTTCGTAGCCTTGGGTTTTGGCGCCTTCGGTGTAATAGGGGCGCAGGTTCACATTGACAAACGCCCAGCCAAATTTGTCGCCGACTTCGGCGCAGAGGCGGTTTACATCGTCATAGTTGCCGCGCACCAATACGATATTGGCCTCAAAGATCAGCGAGCCGAGAATCTTGCCCGGTTCTAGATCAGCCGGAATGAAGATGTAGCGTTTTAATCCCGCGCGGGCGCCGTGGGCGGCGACTGAGTTCGCCAGGTTGCCGGTCGAAGCGCAGCCTATGGTGTCAAAGCCAAACTCAATGGCTTTTGAGAGCGCTACCGACACGACCCGGTCTTTGTAGGACAGCGTCGGACGGTTGACCGAATCGTCTTTAATATACAGTTCGCGTACGCCCAACTCGCGCGCCAGGTTGTCGGCGCGAATCAGCGGCGTCCAGCCTGAGTATTCGCCTGTATGCGGTTCGCCGTCGATTGGCAACAACTCGCGGTAGCGCCACACGTTGCCGGGGCGCGACTCAATGGTTTCGCGACTGAGCGACTCGCGAATGGCGTCATAGTCGTAGTCGACTTCAAGACCGCCAAAATCGTCTTCACAAACATACAGCGGCTGGATGGGATACTGCTTGCCGCATTGTTTACAGCGTAATCCTTTAACAAAACTCATCGGCCTCTCCTTAATACTCAGCTGTCTTTTGAACGACAAAATGGGCGCGGCCCTCGCCGTCGCTGAACGATTCAAGGATGGTCTGGCCGTCTTCTTGCAGGCTCTTGGGCACATGGCGCGAAGGTTCGCCTTCGTCAACGATGACTTCGACGACTTCGTTCAGTTCCATGTCTTCCATGTAGAGTTTGGTTTTGACATAGTTGTAAGGACATTGAACGCCGCGAAAATCGAGCGTCTCGCGTTTCACGTAAGACTGTGACATTATGGGCGCCCCCTTTGAAAAATTTCATAACGAAGTGGATGGAGAGGCGATCTCGAAGAGGAAATTACAGCAATTGTCAAGATTCTGTGCGGTAAGCGCATCCGCATCCGCCTTGGCGGACAGCGTTAACTTCCGTGATGGGACTTCAATCCGCACGTTATTTTGGCAACGACTGTAAAAAAGCCTCTTCGAGATTCGAAGAGGCAGCAATAGACAAAAGCGTCCTCTCTCATCTCCCGGCAACGCTGTTACACGCTACCGCAGGATTTGGCACCATTTCCTACCCTAGGGTAGGCGGTTGCCGTGGCTTCATCGGGCCAGTCCCTCTGCCACTCGATATGAGAGTCTTCGGTCGAAACCGAATATGTTTATTAGAGTTGTAATATATAAGAAAAAGCGTTTCTGTCAATACCAAATTGTGGGATATTTCAATAGCGGGGGCTCATTGGCGTGTTTTATAGTGGTTGCCAGAATTATGTGCGGATTGAGTTTACATCACTGTATCTTTCGCTGTCCGCCGCGGCGGATACGGGCGCGCTTACCGCACGCAATTTTGTCAAACGCTCTAGAATTAGCGCTTTTTGTTATTAAACACCATGCGGCTTGGGGCGGCCCCAGCGCCGCGGCTGCGCCGCCTCATCACCACGGGGTCGTCGACATCGCTGCTTTCAGCGGAAGCAAGCTGTTCATCTAACAGGGTTTTGACGTTCTCGAGGGTTTTCTGATGTTCACTCAGCGCGTGAAGGTTTTCTCGTATGTCGACGAGTTCGGCGATGCCATCATCCAGAATCTGTTTGAGCGCCATGGGGTCGTCTGGCAGCTCGCCGATATCGACCGTTTTAGGCATCATCACTTGAAATTCCGCCAACAAGGCGCGCACTTTTTCGATGCTTTCATCTTCTTGCAGTTGAATCGCAACTTCTGTGAGTTTATGGCTGAGGATGACTAGGCGCTCGACTAAAACCTTGCGGGCAGCATCTAAAATGACTTCCCAACAGCCTAACATCTCAATGCGGCCTGTCATCGACTCTTTCAAATTAGGGAACAGTTCGTGGGCGAATGAGACAATATCAGACGGAAAATCGTCTAACTCGCCGCGTTCAATCAGTTGAAATATGAGCGAGTTGTTGTCTTCGACGCCTTGCGCCTTGAGGGCGGTCAACAGGCGGCGATATGAGAAGTTGCTTTTCTTGCGCTGCTGAATTTGGTTGTCAGCGGTCTTTAAGCGAAAGCGCAATTCACCAGCAATCCGGTGGTTGGCTTTGACGCGGTCAAGCCAGCGGTCGACAAAGGCGTCGTCAACCTCGCCCTTCTTTTTGATGGTGATCAAAAAATCGGTGCATGAGTTCGCTGTCAGTTCAATGTAATAAAAAATTTTGGGCCCGTCTTCATTTAACAAAAGCGAATGAGGGTTGTCGGGCCATTCTTGAATGATAACCATTACACCGATTCCACTTCCAACATTTCATGAATGTTGGAAATTAGCTCTTCCTTCTTAAACGGTTTGGGCATGAAAATCGTCGTCGGCCCCAATGGAAACAGTTTCTCGACCGTATCAAGATTGGTTAACGCGCTATAGAACAATAATTTGGCGTCAGGTTTACGTTGGCGAATGCGCATCGCCAGTTCAAGCCCCGAAGACCCTGGGACGAATATATCCAACAAAAACAATTGAAACGAATCGAGGTCGAGCCGGGTCAGAGCGCTGTCTAACTGATGGCCGCTTTTAAACACCACCGACTCAAAGCCTTCTTCTTGTAGCATCTCTCGTATAAACGAGCTAATCGCTTCTTGGTCTTCGAGCAACAAAATTTTTGGCGCGCTGTCATTGGCTGCGGCGCTATTGCGCCGCTGGTGTTCGACTCGACTTATGACCGAGTTGAGCGCGGCTGCCGGCAGGGTGAGTTTGACGTAGGGTTTTTGATTGTTCTCGTGGTTGAGCTCTGTCTTACCGCCCCACAATTCGACCAACTTTTGCGCCGCCATGATACACATTGATTCACAAAAACTGGGGTTGACCGGTTGGTCAGTGGGCGTTGATGGCTGAGCGGCGCGGCTGGCTTCACCATAAATTTCGAGGGTAATTCGAACCGCTTCATCGTCGTTCTCAGATTCTTCTGAGTCGTTGACCCGGGTGTGGATGACGCTGCCTTCATCGGTCGAACGCTGGATGAGTTGCAGATAAAAATGAAGCAAGACTTTAAAACCGGCATACGGCAAAACGATGCTTTCCGAATTTAAATGAATTTTATGTTCAAACCTATTTTCGGTTTTGAACAATTGCTGGGCGACTTCATTCGCTTCTTCAATAAGATAGGTCAGTTTAGTTTGGCCGGGTTTTTCGCCAAACAAAAACATATGATTGATCAACTTTTGAGAGGTTTCGCAACATGTGTGGATGCGGTCGAGATAGGTTGAAATTTTAGACGGCGTCTTTAATTTGTTTTGAGCCAAAGACAGATAACCAAACGCGCCCGTTAATTGATTGTTGATTTCGTGGCCGACTTTTCGGCTCAACGATTCCAACACAGACATTTGAATTATGCCCAATAGGTCAGTTTCAGCTGAGGGGAACGAGATGGGTGGATGAGTCATGATCCAATTTCAAGTCGCGTGATTTTAGTGACCGATTTTTTCTTCTAGTCTTACGTATACTATATCACTCAACCCATCGTAGTTTGAAGTTGT
>CAZKYC010000147.1:0-5703 GCA_964556895.1 uncultured bacterium
TATCAGCACACGCAAGGATGAACTGGGCGACTGGTTTGAGCAATCCTGGGGATTTGCCAAACAGATTTTACCGCTCTTGCTATTTGGCGTCTTGATTGCGGGTTTGCTATTAGGCCGTCCCGGTGAAGAAGGGCTCATCCCGTCTGAATGGGTTAGCACGGCAGTGGGTGGAAATTCATTGCAAGCCAATTTTTTTGCTTCGGTTTTCGGAGCGTTCATGTATTTCGCGACATTGACGGAAATTCCAATTCTTCAAGGATTGATTGGCAGCGGCATGGGCAAGGGCCCGGCGCTGGCTCTTTTGTTAGCGGGGCCGGCGTTAAGCCTGCCGAACATGCTTGTGATACGCAGCGTATTGGGTACGAAAAAAACAGTCGTGTTTGTCTGTCTCGTCGTCATCATGGCGACCATCAGCGGGATGACATACGGAGCAATCTGGAGTTAAACAGTGAGTGTTCGGTATTTCTTTATCTCATTCTTGAGTGCTTTCCTTTGGTTCGCCATGATTGACGATTCTATGGCGGAAGAACAGGGATATACGCTTCAGGAGTGTATAAAAACGGCGCTTGCTCAGAATCCCGACATTGCGATGGCCGAACAAGACGTTGCCGCAGCCGATGCCCGAAAGGACATTGCGCGCGGAGAACGATGGCCTTCACTTTCTATGAGAAACACGTATAGCCATTCCTTGGATCTTCAGAGGTTAACAATGATCCGTCGCCCCAACGAATCTTCCGTATTTAGTGAGGATAGTTGGAAAGGGGACATTCTTTTTTCATTGCCGCTCTATACCGGTGGACGAATCATTCATTCTATTCGTGCCGCGGAATTACTGAGGCAGTCCTCTGAAAAGAGGCTGGTTCGTACCCGGCAAGAGTTGGTTTTTAACATCAGCAGCGTGTTTTATGACATTTTGTCTCAACGAAAAGTGATCGATTCGCTGCAATTCTCTCAGCAGGTGCTGGAAGAGCACGTGCTGAGAATCAATCAACTGATTCAGGCCGAACGAGCCGCCAAAGTAGATTTATTACGGACCCAAGTACAACTGGCCGATGTGATACAAATTCGAATCCATGAAGAGAATAAACTGGAGATCCAACAGCAGGTTCTGGCGAATCTCATGGGGATAGAAGATGCCACAGAGCCATTAAAAATTGATGGTGAACTAAAAGAAGAGCCTTTTTCCACTGACCGGGAATCTACGCTTGACCTTGCTTATGAGAACCGCTCCGATCTCGAGGCCGATCGGGCGGAATACCAGGCGCAAACCAACCGCGTACGAGCAAACGCGGCGGAACATTGGCCGACTCTCTCCCTGTTTGGCTCCTATGGCGGCCTCTGGGGGATTGATCCTGATTACAGACAACCCGGCGCGGCGACGCTGGAAGACACAGGAATGATTGGTATTTCCGTTGAGTTCCCACTTTTTGTCGGCGGACGCATCCAGGCGAAAGTTCGGGAGGAAAAAGCCAAACAAGCGCTTTTTCAGGAGAAGGTGCGAAAACGACGTTTACAGATCAAACTGGAAATCGAAACTTCAATCAAAACGATTCAATCCAACTACCAACGCGTACTCGCTACGAAAACCGCCATTGACCAAGCGAATGAAAGTTTTCGCATCGAACAGGAAAAATATAATGCCGGCAAAGGAACCATCATCGATGTACTGGATGCCCAATCGGCGCTGCGTGAATCTGAGTCGAACTATTACCGTGCGCTGGCAGATCTAAATATCGCTCATGCTCAAGTTCAACTGGCAATGGGGAAAAGTCTATCATGGCAATAATCAAAGCCGCAAAATCAATCTTGCGGAGAGAAATCTATGGTGATGGGGCCGCGCTATTGATAGGCTTGGTTCTTTTACTTATGGAAGGCTGTGGTGGTGTAGTTAATGATACAAAACCTCAAAAGAAAGCCCCGTTAGTCATTACCGAGACGATCCAAGTGAGTGATATCGTCCGTCCTCTCGACTTGACTGCCGAGATCGTGCCTGTCGAGGCGATTCTGATCAATTCCATGGTTGAAGGCCCCATTGGATTTTGCCCCTGGCGCGAGGGCGACCGTGTGGAGGATGGGGATAAACTCATTGAGATCAACCGGGAGATTTACCGAGCAGAGGTCAAGGCGGCTGAAGCCGCTCTGGCGGTGTCACAGGCCAAACTGGCCGATATGAGGGAAGGCACGCGACCCGAGGAAATCGAAAAAGCCCGCCAAAGTGTACGCGAAGCCGAGCAGAGCGCCGTTTTTGAGAAAGGCGATTTCGAGAGCATTGCCCAATTGGTTAATTCCGGAGCGTTACCGGGTGAGGACTTGGAAAAATCGCGCGTCAAACTGACCGCTGCCGAGGCGAAATTGGCCACAGCCCGTCAACATCTTGAGATGCTTGAGACGGGCTTTACCCAAACGGCTATCGCTGTTCAACAAGCAGAGGTCAATGAGGATTCAGCGAAACTCGGACTGGCTAAAGCGCGTTTGAATGAAGGCATTATCACCGCGCCTTTTGCCGGAACCATTACCAAGGTTTATGGCCATCAAGGCGACATGGCAGCCATGAAAACTCCTTTACTCGAAATGGCTGATTTGGATAATCTGGTTGTCCGTTGCGCCGTACCCGAATTTCATTCGTCCAGTGTTCGAAAAGGCATGAAGGCGGAGGTTCGCCTTGATGCCCTTCCGGGCAAAATTCTGTCCGCCGAAGTTGTCCGCATTTTTCCTGAACTGGATTCACGTATGAGAACGCGAACCATCGAGTTGGAGATCCGCGAAGAAGTTGACCTCGCGCCGGGCATGTTCGGCAGAATTCGATTAATCCTTGAATCCATTTCTAACGCCATCACCGTGCCCGTCCAATCCGTGATTGTCTCGCCGGCAGGCGACCCGATAGCCTTTGTCGTTATTGACGGTAAGGCCGCGCAACGAAAAGTCCAGACCGGTATCGAAGAAGGCGGGCGAGTGCAGATTCTTTCCGGTCTGAAACTGGGCGAAAAAGTCATTGTCTCGGGGCAGGAAAAACTGAAGGACGGAGTGGAAATTCGCTTGCCCGGCGCGCCAGGCATAAAACAATCCAAAGAAAATCCAGACAGCGGTGCGGAGCATTCTTAATGAAACTGACCCAATATGCTATTCATCGCCGCCTTGCCACGAGCGCCATCCTGCTTGCGTTCGTGGTACTGGGTCTGTATGGGTTAGAGCGGTTGCCGGTGGACTTCCTACCGAACATCACCTACCCGATGATCAAAGTTCATATCTGGTGGCGCGGGGCTACGCCGGAGGAAATCGACAAGAACATCGCTGACCCATTCGAGCGTCAGATGGCTACGGTGGACGACCTGGACTACCTGGAATCTTCGTCAATCGAAGGCATGTATACCCTGCAAGCCAATTTCAAATATGGTGTGGATGTTAATGTGGCGTATCAGGATGCGCTGGCGGCGATGGCTCGTGTAGCGCGCGAACTGCCCAAGGACATGGATCCGCCGGTAATGATCAAGGCTGATCCCTCGCAGCTTCCCGTAGTGCAATTGACCGCAAGCAGCAACCAGTGGGACCTAGTGCAAATACGCACGTGGGTAGATGAATGGATGCAAGATCAGTTGTTGGCCGTTCCGGGCGTGGCGGGCACAGAGATCGTTGGAGGACTGAAGCGTGAAATCCGTGTTCATCTAGATCCCAATGCACTGGAAAAATTTGGCATTGGCTTGGGCGATGTGCTTCGCCGGTTGCGGGAGGAGAATCTTGAACAGTTTGGCGGTCGGGTCACGGTTGGCCCGAAAGAAATCATCGCGCGTACGTTGGGCGAGTACCAATCACTCGAAGAAATACGCAATGTTCTTTTAACGCGCGATGGGCTGTCGAAAGTTTATGTGCGCGATGTAGCCGAAGTGCTGGATTCACACGAGGAAGCGAGAGTGATTACACGCTTGGATGGAGATCCCTGTGTGAAACTCAGCGTGCTGAAACAAGCGAATGCAAACACTGTGGAAGTGGCGAATGCCGTGAATCAGCGTCTTGCGGAACTTGAGATATCGCTGCCCGAAGGCATCACGCTTGGCATGGTTGAGAACCAAGCCGACTATGTCGGCGCAGCGCTGGCTGGCGTTCGTAACGCGGCGGTCGAGGCGGCGGTGCTTGTGATCCTGATCGTCTGGCTTTTTCTTGGTTCGTGGCGCCAGGTTCTGGTGATCATGTTAGCTCTGCCTCTGACGTTAATTTTGAATTTCGGCCTCATGCAACTCGCCGGGTTCTCGCTTAACATCTTTTCTCTGGGTGGCTTGGTCATAGCCATCGGCGTACTCGTGGACAATTCGATCATTGTTATTGAGACAATCACACGAAGGCGACAAGACCGTCCCGAAACTTCGACCGACACAGTGGTGATCGACGCAACATCGGAGATCGGTCCAGCTATCGTTGCCGCTACTCTCTCCTTTCTGGCCCTATTTGTCCCCTTTCTGATCGTGCCGGGGCTTGTCAGTCTGTTGTTTAGCGAGTTAATCCTCGTCGTCGCCGGTATCGTCGTCATCAGTTTGATCATGGCCATTACCGTAACGCCCATGATCACGGCGCTTGTGCTAGGCAAACACGCCCGAAGCAGAAAAGTCTCGCATTTCGAGCAGTTTTTTGAGAAAGTAACTGAGGTTTATAGCTGGACACTGGGTATAGCGCTTCGGGGACGATGGGGCGTAATTTTTGCGTTCATGATAATCTTCGTCCTGGCTATTTTTACGATGGGGCGCTTGGGAAGCGAGTTTCTCCCTCAAATGGATGATGGACGGATTATGGTCAAGGTCAAATTGCCGACCGGTGCATCTCTGGCTGAAACCGACAAGGCGCTCGAACAGATCGAGAAACAAATCGGAGAAGACGAACGCATCGAAAGCCTTTTCACTCTTTCGGGTGGAAAGGTGTGGGGGCTATACACATATGAAATCGCCAACGAGGGAGAACTGAATATCCAGCTCGTTCCACGCCACCGCCGCGAAATGAGTACGGATGAATATATCAATTACCTACGTCCGATTGTCGGCAAGGTTCCCATCCCTGGGGGCATGGGCATGGTCATGCAGATGAAACTTAAAGGTATTCGTAAGTTAGGTGATGCCGATATTGAAGTCAAGATTAAGGGTCAGGACATTGATCATCTTTATGAGTTAGCACGGAAAACGGCGGGAACGATGAATGCCTTGGAGCATTTCACCAATGTCTATGTCTCTATGGACATGACCAAACCCGAATTTCAAGTGCATGTGGATCGAGCGAAGGCGGCGGAATTGGGAGTTTCCATCGGTGATATTGCCGACACGATGCGTTCTCTGATCACGGGTGCGGTGGCGACGCGCTTTCGCGATGGAGACGAGTATTACAACATTCGGGTGATGATTCCCGAGAGCAAAATGATTGCTCGCCGCGATGTGGAAAACCTTCCACTCCATTCCACCCAAGGCGGATATCTCTATTTAAAAGACGTGGCCGAAGTTCTTCAGGCGGTCGGCCCCGTCGAGATCGTTCGTGAAGACCAAGTTAAGCAGGTCATCGTTCGCGGCGATGTGGCGGGTGTGAGCGTTGGCCAGGCGTTGGGTGAACTGAAGGCGGCCATGGAGAACATGGAACGCCCCATTGGCTATGACTTTTCTTATGGCGGTCAAGCCCAAATGATGGCTGAGATGAAGCAAACGGTTTTATCCATTTTAGCATTTGCCATCT
>CAZKYC010000148.1:0-5399 GCA_964556895.1 uncultured bacterium
GTTTACGTAACTGTATCTATCGCTGTCCGCCGCGGCGGATTCGGGCGCGCTTTACCCACATTTTTTTGACAAACGCTCTAATTCAATTTGAGAAAAAGTTTCCAAATCCCGGATGAACCTGATATATGGTTTTCATCACACATAGTCACCTTCTCGCCGCTTCGGCTATAATAAGGGTTTACCCCACAGTCGAGGCGATGAGTATGGCGTTGAAGATGTCTGACGTTGCGACAAAACTGCATGAAGCGTTTGAGGACGATTTTCCGATCCTCGAACTCTTGTTGCGCAATTATCTGTCAAACGACGACATTCAACGCATCCGCCTGGCTTATGACTTCGCCCACCAGGCCCACGACGGCCAGAAACGCGCCAGCGGCGAGCCTTACATCTCTCATCCTATTGCCGTCGCTGAAATCTTGGCGGAATATCAGATGGACGCCGACGCCGTCTGCGCCGGGTTGCTTCACGACGTGTTAGAAGACACGCCCTACACACTCGACAACCTTAAAGAGCGATTTGGCGATAAAGTTGCGACCCTGGTGCAGAGCGTCACCAAGGTCGGAAAAATCGGCCACGCTTACCGCAGCGAAAGCGAAGTCGAAAACCTGCGCCGCATGTTAATGGCCACGGCTGAGAACATCCAAGTCATCGTTGTTAAACTGGCCGACCGGCTGCATAACATGAAAACGCTGCATTTCTTGCCGCGCACCAAGCAGCGCATGATCGCCCAACAGACGCTCGATATCTACGCCCCGCTCGCGCACCGCTTGGGGTTCGGGCGCTTTAAGTGGCAGCTCGAAGACCTATGCCTGCTGTTTCTTCACCCAGAGGCTTACGACCAGATCAAGAACAATGTTTCACTCAAGCGGCGCGAGCGCGAACAATACATCATGCAGGCGATTCACGACCTGGAAGACGAACTTACAGAGCGAAAGGTCAACGCCACCGTCGAAGGCCGCGCCAAACATTTTCACAGCATCTACATGAAGATGCAGCGCGACAACAAAACCTTCGAAGAAATCTATGACTTGATCGCCTTGCGGGTAATCTGTGAATCTATCGGCGACTGTTATGCGGTGTTGGGCGAAGTTCACACCATGTGGCGCCAGGTCGAAGGCCGCTTTAAAGATTATATTTCCAACCCCAAGCCCAATAATTACCGCTCCATACATACCACTGTCTTAGGGCCGCATGGCCGCCTGATTGAGATTCAGATTCGCACTTTAGAGATGCACCTGATCGCCGAACAAGGCGTCGCCGCCCATTGGCGTTATAAAGAAGAAAAGAAACGCCGCCCGTCTAGAACCGACAGCAAATGGATGGACGTCCTCACTCAGGAACTGCCAGAGACCAATGATCCTGAAGATTTTTTGCGCGCAATTCGCACTGACTTTTTCTCTGACGAAGTGTTTATCTATACCCCAAAAGGCGACCTGGTCAGGCTTCCGGTTGATTCGACGCCGATTGACTTCGCCTATCGAATCCATACTGAACTGGGCCATATCTGCCACGGCGCCAAGGTCAACCAACGCCTGGCGCCGCTCAACCATCCGTTAAAAACCGGCGATGTGGTCGATATATTGACCAGCCCCAACAGCCACCCCTCGCCGGCGTGGTTGGATATCGTCAAGACCGCATCAGCGCGAAACAAGATTCGCCGCTACCTGCTCGAGTCGCGGCGGGATGAGTTGAAAGAAATTGGTCAAACCAAACTGACCAAAGAGCTGCGCAAGGCCGGGTTTAATCCGCTTGAGTTTTATAACTCAGACAAAGCCAAAACGATTGTAAAGTCGCTGAAAGTCAAATCACTCGAAGATATCTTTGTGAATATTGGCTTTGGGCGAATCTCGATTAAACAGGTCTTAGCGCGGCTGCTTCAGCCCAAATCAAAACCCAAGACGCCCAAGAAAGAACAAAAACCCACCGGCCAAGGCTCGGTGGTCAAAGTGGGCGATATCGACAACATTATGTATCGCCTGGCGTTGTGTTGCAATCCGCTGCCGGGCGACGACATCACTGGGTTTGTCACACGAGGCCGCGGCGTGACCATACACAAGTCGTCATGCCGAAACATTGTTCTTCACAATGGCGAAACAAACCGCATCCTGCCGCTGTTTTGGGAAGGCGACCGCAGCGACCGCCATATCATTTCAATTGAGATTCGCTCGATCGACCGCCGCAACTTGTTGAGCGAGCTGTCACAAACCATTGGCTCGACAGGGACAGACATTCTGTCTTGCCGAAGTGAATCGGTCGGCGAACTGGCGGTCTTTCATTTCAAAATCGAGATTCGTTCGACCAGCCATCTCAATACGGTGATGCAACAACTGTTAGGCATTGGAGGGGTTAAAACCGTACGGCGCGCCAAAGAAGAACCCTCCAATGGCCCCGCCCCGAAAAAGAACAAAAAACCTCCGCAGACCACCTAATCTTTTCATGATTGACTTTTTCTCAACACGCCTATAATGGACGGGCCGCATCCCACGCAGTACCGTTCTCCAAAGGCCATTCATCATTGAGCGAAATCGGCAAACTCTCATTGAGGAAAACAAATGAGTTCACAGAAAGGGTTCACGCTGATTGAGTTGTTGATTGTCGTCGCCATCATCGGCATCCTCGCCGCCATTGCCGTGCCGAATTTCATCAGTGCACAAATTCGCGCCAAGGTTGCGCGGGTTAAATCCGACATTAGCGCGTTGGCCAAAGCGCAGGAAATGTACTTTCTCGATAACAATAGCTACCCGCCTGAATCAGAGGATGATATTTTTACTGGACGGCGGCCCCCACAATCTCGCGGCTTATTTTTCTTGACTACGCCGATTTCGTATATGGCTTCGATCCCCAGCGACCCGTTTCAAGACACGGCGGTTAAACGGTTTAATAACGCCCAAGCCGCTTATGAAACGGGTATCTACCCCAAAGGGAAAAATATCGTTGCCTATGTGATTTTCTCTCAAGGACCAGATTTAGCGGAAAATGGTATTTATTCAGGAAATCCATTTGTCGGCCCTCAGCACAACAACGGACAAGGCAATAGTTACGCCACGACAAATGGAATCGTCAGCAGCGGCGACCTCTTCTGGTATGGCGGTGACTCAAGCGTAAGCCGAGGCCTCGTTGTTGACGGCAAGACCTACAACGGCGGGTTCCCGCCAAACCTGGGCGGATGAGGCTTGCGCCGCCTTCGGCTTGCACTCACACGCGCTGTCCGTAACAATAAGGCAGCGCGTTTTTGGTATCTGGGCGGATTATTTGATTCCCCTGGGCCCTTGGCGCCGCCCCCCTTACTAAGGGGGCTCGGAGCAGCAAATTTGCAGAGTGTTCGCGGGCGCAGCACGCTGCGCCCCTACTTACACGAGAAACCAGTTGGTTAGGTATAGAGATTTATGAAACATTGCTGGGCGGGCTGTCCGCCGCGGCGGACGAGCCTACCCGACCCAGGAATAATCACAAGGTCAGCGCACTCGAAGGAGAGGGTGGCAAGGGCAAGACGGAGCCTAGCGACGGCAGCCCTTGAGTAATTTGCCAGTGTGCATGAAGGGCTCAGCGGTGAATACAAATTAGTAGGCGAATACACAACACAATTCTAGGCTACACAAAAAAAATGGATTTTTCGAAACTCAAACGCACATCACTTTTTGACCGAAAAAGTCTGGTCGAAGAAGCCAAGACCTCGCGTCCAGCAGACTCTCCCGCGTCGTTTGTTGATTTTTGGAACTCCCTGCCCCAGTTTTTGAAAGTCAATGATCTAAAAAAGTTGGTCGCCGCAATTCAAACCGCGCGCGAGAAACAGAAACCCATCCTCTTTATGATGGGCGCCCATGTGATTAAGGTCGGTTTGGCGCCGTGGGTCATCGACGCCATAGAGAATAGATTCATCACCGCCGTCGCGATGAATGGCGCGGGCATCGTTCATGACTTTGAATTGGCGCTGGCAGGCTCAACCTCAGAAGACGTCGCCGAATCGCTGGCGGATGGGTCGTTCGGCATGACCGAAGAAACAGGAAAGACCCTCAATGAGTGGATCACCGCCGGAGCGGCGAACGGCCAAGGCATCGGCGCCGCAATCGGCCAGCGCATCGCTGACTCAGACTTCAAACACAAACCGTTAAGCATCCTCGCCGGCGCCCATACGAAAGGCGCGCCGGTTAGCGTCCATGTCGCGATAGGGACCGATGTGATTCATCATCACCCTGAGGCGTCAGGCGAGGCGATCGGAAAAGCGTCACTGATTGACTTTCACCATTTGTGCGAGACCGTGTCAAAACTTGGCGACGGCGGGGTCGTCATCAACGCCGGGTCGAATGTGATCTTGCCCGAAGTGTTTTTAAAAGCCCTGACCACCGCACGAAACCTGTGCGGCCCGATTCATGATTTCACAACCGCCAATTTCGATATGGTTCAACACTACCGCCCCAACACCAATGTGGTAAACCGCCCAACCATTGGCGGCGGCGAAGGCTATTCGTTCACCGGCCACCACGAGATCATGCTGCCATTACTGTTTACGACGCTAAGAGAAACAAAATAAGACACTTATCATATTCCTTACCTTTAAATCGTTTCTATGTTGAAAAAACTTACAAAATTGATCGAGAAAATGTTGACATCTCTGGTTAAATAAAGGAAAATGTTTATAAAGTAGCGGGAATCAATCATCTCATCTATTGAAAATTACTACACGCCTGTCCCCTACAACCCGACCAAACCGTTATCCTCAGGAGGGAAACATGGCTTACGAGTTACCCGCATTACCTTACGCTTACGACGCTCTCGAACCACATGTAGACGCGCGTACGATGGAAATTCACCACACCAAACACCACCAGGCCTACATTACCAAAGTCAACGACGCGTTGGCGGGAACCGACTGGGAATCAAAGCCCATCGAAGAGGTGGTCGCTAATTTAGGCTCAATTCCTGAAACCATTCGTGGCCCTGTTCGCAACAACGGCGGCGGACACGCCAACCATACCTTGTTCTGGACCATCCTCAGCCCAAACGGCGGCCAGCCCTCAGGCGACTTGGCGGCGGCGATTGACTCTGACCTAGGCGGTTTTGATCAATTCAAAGCCGATTTCAGCAACGCGGCGGCCACTCGCTTTGGCAGCGGCTGGGCTTGGATCAGCGTCGACAACGGAAAATTGGTGGTTGAAAGCACGCCAAACCAAGATTCGCCCCTCACTGACGGCCGCACACCGATTCTTGGCCTTGATGTTTGGGAACACGCCTACTATTTGAATTATCAGAACCGCCGCCCAGACTATATTTCGGCGTTCTTTCACATCATCAATTGGGATGAAGTCGCCAAGCGCTACGCCGCGGCGAAATAATTCTGATTTGATACGATTCCAATTGGAATCGTAACAAATCCCGTATAGTATCAAGGCGGTTTGGAT
>CAZKYC010000149.1:0-5391 GCA_964556895.1 uncultured bacterium
CGAGTTTGGCGTCATGGACGCCATCGCCGAATATTTGATCCAGTCTGAAGAAGGCCAAAACACCCAACTCTATGGGTACGCCCTTCATGTCGAAGTGGAAGGCAAAAAAGCCGGGCAAACAAAACGCCACACCCTGACTCACACTCACCCCTCGTCAGACGGTTCGGAACCAGGTTGGGAGAAACTGCGTTCTTACACGCGCTGCGTTGGCATCCCGATGGGAATCGGCGCCCAACTCATCGCCCAAGGCAAGACCCAAGGCGCGGGCGCGTTGATCCCTGAGAAAATCTTCAACCCTGCGGATGTATTCGCAGCGCTCAAACAACGCCGTATTCACATTCACGAAACAATCGAAACGATCTGATATATGTCTAGATAAACTCATAAATCAATCATGTATGCTATATCCTTGAAAAGCTGACTTTGGCGGCATTTTAGGTGTAATGATCTTCTTAAATGTAAGAGACTGGTCTTGACAGTAACTGCGGATTTTGTTGATGAGTTTCACTCGTGCGGGGTTTCCTACCGAAGTTTCATCTTTCCAATCTTTAAGTTCGTTATAGAGATATTTCTTACCTTCTTCAAAGGTCAAACCGGATTGTTTGATTTTGTAGGCGACCAGGAAAAACAAAATTGCGGCATCTTCATCATAAAACCCAGTCTCAAGTGATTGAGATTTAATATAACGCACTATATCTTTTGCCTGCATTTCGTTTGAACGTACAAGAGAGCGCACTACTGGGTAAGAACCAACTGGGTAACCATCTACATATGCTTCAAGGCCTGCATTGGTGAAAAAATTCATATTCAATGCTACATTTTTTAAGGAAAAATGCTTTGCATTTATTGAATCCAAATTTCCAAAAGAAGATGCAATATCAACTCTCCGCTTCATATCGTCACCAATAAAACGAATTTTATCACGCCGATTTGGAAATTTTTGATTATATTTCGTTTTGTTATCATCAAAACGATTTATAACTCTATCAACCAATAAATTCAGCGCATCTTTATCAATACTATCTTCTTCTAATGTTCTCAAAGCTTGCCTGCGCTTTTTATCTGTACCGTTCATAATCTGATCATAAAACCCATCAAAAGTTTTACTTTCAACTCCGAATATATGACCTGGAAAAATCGAAACGGCTGAGGTAATCATCGCAGATTGCTTAACAAAGTTTCGCCTTTTCATAATTTTCTCCTGAATAATATTCATTTAGTTAGGTTTTTCGTTCAAACTCTGATGTCCTATACCGGCTTTAAAGGCAGATGTTTGAGGTTTAAATCCTTCATAGCCTCCTGGACTTGTATCACCATCAAATATGAAAACATGCTCAACGTGCCAATCAAGTTGAATATTTGCAGTTACTCCGTCTACTTGACCTTCCACAAACGTTTTAAAATTCAATTTTGTATGTAATTCATCACCAGGCCAGCAATAATTGTAAGGATATGTTGCAGCATTAATTGTAGTATGTGGGTTATCCCAAGAATATACAAATCCTACGTTTCCTGGTGTAGTGCTAGGTGTAACATCATCATTCATCCCAGCAGCAGCTGCATCGAGATACCATTGATCATTCCAGTCCAATACATATGGTTCGTCATCATCATAAAATTTTATGAAATAAACAAAGTCAAAATGCTGAATAATATTCAGGCTTGAAGATGCATCAAGAACACTTGCATCAAATTTCATCTCAATTGAATAGCCACCATTAGCAGGCATCGAAGCGTAATTGATAAATTGTGCATTCCCCCATGGGCCAAGATCAACTCCATTAGGCATTATCATCGTTGCTTCATTATCAGGTTCAGTATGACCAGTGATATTAAGATAAGCACCTGCTTGAGAGCAGGTTTTTTGCTGTATAGAAGTTAGTGCTAGAGCGACCATTCCGGCTTTTGTTAAATCACTTGATTCTTTCATTTGCAGAGTCCCCCTGATGCGATTTTAACCATTCGTTGTATTTCACTAATAATGTATATTAAAAAAAAAATACGTCAAGCAAGATTTTAAGAAATATTCAACTTTTCTTTTAGAAACAATCGAAACAATAAACTAACTAGAAGCCATTTCAATGCTAACAATTCAATAATAGGTTTAAGCGTATCGACAAAGACAACAGGTCTTAGGCATGGGCGCAACCCTGGGAGCGCCTGTGCAAATGGGCCTGAAAGCCCGCACTGAAGCGAGCGGAGTTGTACCCAGGCCTCACGCAACAGTAGGTTCAAGTTTATTGAAATGCCTTCTAGGAAATATGGCGGGTTGGTTTATGATACCCAACATGAACCAACCCGCCGGCGGATTTACGTTAATTGAGTTGCTCATTGTGGTTGCCATTATCGGAATTTTGGCGGCGATTGCCATGCCCAATTTTTTGAACGCGCAGGTGCGCGCCAACATCGCCCGGGTCCACGCCGACCACAAGGCGCTCGAGAACGCGCTGGAGCAATACTTTCTCGACAACAACTCTTACCCGCCATCGTCACACAGCGACAACGCCAACCACGGTTCCCGCAGGTTGACCACTCCGATCGCTTATCTCGGTCAAATTCTGGTTGACCCATTTGCGCGAAAATACCAAAATTCGCGCGGCAATGACTGGGACCTGGTCTATGAATTTAACACCTCGACCTGGCCGCAGTCGAACGCGAACGTCCCGCGCAACATCTATATCATAGAATCGCTGGGGCCAGACCAATACGACAACTTCAACTCGACGCGCTACCCCACCCATAACTCAGAGTTTCAATTTTATGACGCCTCAAACGGCGTCGTGAGTTTCGGCGACATCGTGCGGGCGGGCGGCGCCTACCAGCCGCGCTGGTATCGTGAAAAGGTCGGCGGCAACGTATCAGCCGGGCGTAACCAGTGGCTTTAATCCAACAGCGCGTTGGTTCGATGCATACATTATTGAACTTCGATGCCCCAAATCTTGAGCCGTTGGCCGTTGGGTTTCACGAAGCGTCCGTCTTCAATTTTGACAAAGCCGTCGCTGCCTGCCGGGGCGTCTAGGCGGTTTGACAGGTTGATGGGAGAAGCGGGATTTTCACCCCAAACCCAATTGAACACAACCAGGTCTGACGCTTGAACGGAAATGCTTATACACAACAAAACAAAATTCAATGATGATTTTCTCATGATGGCCCCTGATGAGGTCGTCTTACGTTGCACCCATTTTCATTCTAAACAAACCAAGCGCCCATGGCTAACCGTGTAGCGCAACGCCCTCTTTATCGGCGACGCTGCGGACATACTCCGCCGCCTTCTTATATTCTTCAGCGTTGGGCAGGTGCTCTAACATCAGCGGCGTTTCGGGGTAGTTGCTCAATTCTTTCAGATAGGTCGCATAGTCGAGGTTACCCAGGCCGGGGCGAATCTCATCCAAGTGAACGGTCAGGTTGTCAGACATCTTGATGTCTTTGGCGTGACAACTGCGCATCTGCTTTCCATACGCCTTAAACGCATCTTTGATCATCTTGGCGTTGCCATAATAGCGGCGTGGGCTGTTGACGATATTCACCGGGTCAAAATGGGCGGCGAAGCGGTCGCGTTTGATGCGCTCCAAGAGATTCACATACGATTCAGTTGAGTCGGGAAACGCCCAGGGCATGGTTTCAAGCGTAAAGTAGGTCGTCTCAGGTTTGACCGCGTCGATGATCTCCCGGACGGTTTTAATAATCAGGTTCATGGTAGGGCGCGTCATATTTTTGGGGTGGTGGCTGTCCCAGCGGTCAGGGTTTAACGAACCGCTGATGTTGACGCAACACCGCGCGCCGATTTTGTCGGCGAGTTCGAGTTGGGTCTTACATTTATCGACCGCGGCGGCGCGTTTAACCGAGTCTGGGTCTATCATGTTCGACCAGGCCCCGGCTTCGGCGATGGTGATGTCGTGTTCACTCGCAGCCTGTTTATATTCTTGGATCACATTATCTTCCGTCTTGGCGCCGACCGGACAATAGGCGGCGGAATAACCCAGCGCTTTCACTGCCTTGATCCATTCGTCGGGCGAGGCGTATTTCTCAAACACAGGCCCGCCCAACCGAACGCCGCTTTTGGCGGTTGCAGATGGCGCTGAGACAGACGCCGCAGCGGTTGACAACGCAACAAACGAGCGTCGTGAAAACGTTTGGTTCATGATTGGCCTCCTCCACAGTAACCTAGCAAGTAAAATCAGCGCGTGATACGCTATTTTACCCGAGTATAAATGAGATTTGAGAACAGTTCCATGAATAATTTTTCACTCAACCGGCGCCGCTTTTTAACGACCATTTCAACGCTGGCCGCTGCGTCGCCATTGGCGTTTTCAGCAACTGACGCCACAACCAATCAAATCATGACGGTGTTAGGCCCCATCAAACCAAGCGACATGGGCGTCACTCTCACCCATGAACACGCGCTGGTCGATTTCATCGGCTGGAAAGAAACCGGCAAACACCGCTATGACGAAGATGAAGCCTTTCGCGTGATTCTACCTCATCTTGAACAACTCAAATCGTTTGGCTGTAAGACGTTTATTGAATGTACGCCGATGTTTATTGGCCGCGACCCTGCCCTGCTCAAGCGATTGGCCAAAGCCACGGGAATGCACATTCTAACCAATACAGGCATCTACGCCGCGGCGGGCGAAAAATTTGCGCCTGATTACGCCCGAACCGAATCCCCAGACCAACTCGCCGTCCGCTGGGTCAATGAGTGGCAAGATGGCATTGACGGGACAGGCGTCAGGCCCGGGTTCATCAAGATTGGCGTTAACAACGGGCCATTATCAGACCTCGACAAAAAACTGGTGCGCGCCGCTTGTTTGACTCACAAACAAACCGGGCTAACCATCGCCTGTCACTCAGGAGGCAATGGCGCCATCGCTGATGAAATGACAATCCTCAAAGAAGAAGGCGTAAGCGGCAAAGCGCTGGTGTGGGTGCATGCGCAAAATGAGAACGATTTGGCCCTCGTCAAACAAGCGGTCGAGTTTGGCGTTTGGGTGTCATTTGACAAGGTCAATCACAATTCGATTAAAAATGACATCAACCGGGTGATTGACTATAAGAAGATGGGCGCGCTGCCCAACCTTCATCTTTCTCATGACGCTGGCTGGTATCGCCCGGGCGAAGAAAACGGCGGCAGGTTCCGCCCCTTTGACGCGATCTTTACAGCTTTGGTTCCAGCGCTGAAAAAACAGGGATTCACTAACAGCGAATGGAAGCAGATTTTTGAAACCAATCCACAGCAGGCGTTCGCGATACACAAGCGCCTGTTGTGATGGCGTCTCAATAGGCCTGGCCCAGTATACGGCAAATACCCCGAAATAAGGTTCTTCCGATATTTGAGGACTTCCCTTGCTGGATGACCTGGAATTGGGGCAAAAAACGATATTCGTCCTATCA
>CAZKYC010000150.1:0-5277 GCA_964556895.1 uncultured bacterium
GCGGCTCAGCAGGTCGTTTCCGGCTGGAACGGATTGGACCGCGTGCAGTTTGCGGAAGAGCCTGACTGGATCTTAGAAGCGGAAGATCTCGACCAGCAATTCCCTCAAGGCGGAGTTCGCCTCGGCGTATGGTCGGGCGCGGCCCATGTTTCATATGTGAAAATTGAAACCGTTGAAACAGCCGTCGAACCTTGGTCAATATTCAAATAACACGACGTTCAGAACTCACCAAAAAGGGCGGGCCAAACGGCCCGCCCTTAACTTTGTTTGGATAGTTGGACTGCCTATTCCATATACTCGTTAAGCATGTTTTCGATGAGTTCCTGTTGGCCGCTTTGGGTTTTGGGTTCGCCGTTTTTGAGCGTGTAGGCTTCGAGATTGTCAAAGTTCATCTTGCCTGACAGGATGTCTTTGCCTACGCCGCGCGACCATCCGCCGTAACGTTTTTGAATGATCTTTTCAAAGAATTTGTCTTTGGCCAATTTCGCGGCGATCTTGAGGCCGCGGGCGAAGGCGTCCATCGCGCCAATGTGGGCGTGGAACAAGTCAACGCCTTCATACGACTGGCGGCGAACTTTGGCGTCAAAGTTGAGTCCGCCGGTTTTGAAACCGCCATTCTTGATGATGTACCACATCGCCAGGGCGCATTCCATAATGTCAGTCGGAAACTGGTCGGTGTCCCAACCCAAAAGCAGGTCGCCGCGATTGGCGTCGACCGAGCCGAGAATTCCATTGGCGACGCTGTAGGCGAGATCGTGATGAAAACTATGGCCCGCCAGGGTGGCGTGGTTGGCTTCGATGTTCATCTTGAAGTGGTCGACCAGGCCATACTTCTGTAAGAACGCGTGGCAGCTCTGGGCGTCAAAGTCATACTGGTGCTTGGTTGGCTCTTTTGGTTTGGGTTCGATGTAAAATTGGCCTTTGAAGCCGATTTTCTTTTTGTAGTCGACCGCCATGTTTAAAAACGCGCCCAGTTGGTCGGCTTCGCGCGCCATGTCGGTGTTAAGCAGGGTGTCGTAGCCTTCGCGGCCGCCCCAGAAGGTGTAGCCCTGGCCGCCGAGATATTTGGTGACTTCGATGGCTTTTTTGACTTGCGCCGCCGCATGAGCGAAGACCGCCGGGTTGGGGTTGGTCGACGCGCCCGCCATGTAGCGCGGATGAGAGAACAGGTTGGCGGTTCCCCACAACAACTTAACGCCGGTTTCGCGTTGTTTGCGATTGGCGATCTTGACGATATGGTCGAGAATTTTATTTGTCTCGGCCAGGTTCTTGCCTTCAGGCGCGATGTCGCGGTCATGGAACGTCCAGAATTTCACGCCCAGTTTGGTGATGAATTCAAACGCGGCATCCATGGTGTTTTCGGCGACTTCAATCGCATCGCTTGAATCGTTATAGCCGCGCACCATCGTCGCAGAGCCAAACGGGTCGGCGCCCGTGCTTTTGAATGTATGCCAGTAGCAGACCGCGAAACGGAAGTGGTCTTCCATGGTCTTGCCCAAGATTTTTTGTTTGGGGTTGTAATGTTTAAACGCCAGCGGGTTCTTTGACTTTGGGCCTTCGTATTTAATCGGCTTTTTTACTTCAGGAAAATATTCCGGCATGGTCTTGCGCCTCCCTATTTTGATAAAACGGTTTTGGTTTTCATGATTGAATTGGCGATGGTCCCCATTCCCCAATTCGGCGCATGCTGCGCCAAGAGTAAACAATAACACAAAATCAATTCAAACGAAATATGAAACCGTCTCAAAAATAATTTTGTCATCGTGAAGAGGCCCTTGGCCAATGGGGCGATCTCTAAGTTCCGGGGAGGGCGAACCTCCTGGTGAGCCGCGAATGAAAGAAAGCGTTTCGATACGACGCGGCTCGTCGGGAGACTCGCTTTCCCCTCGCTTGAGTGGTTATTTTGAGACGGCTCTTAACCATTTACGCGTTCATACACCCTCACCCAGTCGCATTCAAAATACGCCGGGAACGGCGTGGTCTCATCAACCGGGCCGGGCCAACGGGCGTCGATGCCAAAATTGATCAGCATGTACATCGGCGTAGTAGGTATCGCTTCTTTTTCAGCGAAACGCCCGCGCTCGACGCCATCGATATACCAGACAATTTTTTCGGCGTCCCACTCAATGCCAAATACATGAAACTCGTTCCAATAGTCGGGGCCTTTAAAGGTGAAGCCTTTTGATTTGTGCGGCTCGCCCCAATGAAAGGTCATATACGCAACCGGTTCATCGCGGATAAACTCAAAGATATCAATTTCGGGCGGCCAACGTTGTGGGTAAGGCAGCATCCAAAACGCCGGCCAGAAGCCCTTCCCTTTGGGGATGCGAAAGCGCCCCTCGAAGTAACCGTATTGTTGGGAAAACCTGTCATACGACGTAATCGCAGCGCTGGTAAGTTTCTTGCCTTCGCGAGGGGCATTGTCTGCTTTCAAACTCAGCAACCCATCTTCCACAATGACGTGTTCGGGAGCGACGTAGGCGTCATAGTTGTGGGTGCGCCCCCATTGGTAGCGGTCAAGCCATTTTAAACGATTTAACCCATTCCCTAAAAATTCGTCATAAAACGTAACGCGCCACTCACTATGGGCGGGCGGGTCGGCGGCAGCCCATGCCGCAAAGACAACCACTAAAGAAAATACCCAACAGGCTTTCATTTTTTTAACGATATCCTAATATTGAACCACTACATTGATTTCCAATTTTGGCATAAATCCACGGACGCGTCACGTCTTGAATCACTTTAAGGAGAATTTGATGAACCGCATTTCATTACTCAGTGTTCTGTTCGGCGCAGCGCTTGTTCTTTGCGCAGCCCCGTTCGCCCATATCGACGGCAAGGAATCCGTCCACGACATCATGGCGCGAATCAAAGAACGTTTGTTGCAAGAAAAGAGCCACGACGAAATCGTCAATCTCAAACTCAACGATATCCTTGAGTTTATTACCGACGAAGAGCTCGACGCATTAGGCAAAAACATGATGCAGTTCAATGTCAACGCGCCCATCACGCTCTATGTCATCACTGACGCCGTTTTGGAGAACGACCCCTTCTGGCTCAAAGACCGTGGGTTCACCAAAACCGGCCTTGAAGTCAACGTCGACAACGATCCCTTCGCGGTTTGGCGCAAAGACTTCGAACCTGGAGTCGTCGAACTCGGCATCACCGCCTTTCAAGAACCCGAAGGCTCCTATTTTCTGGCGGTCGAGACGCACGCGCCCGGCGTTGATTTAAAGATTGAAAATATGTATCCCGGCCAATGCCGCGTCGGTGAATTCAAAGTCGGCGCCGTCCCGTATGTGGATGACGACGGCGACGAAATCGAAGGTGCGCCCAACGAACTGATTGGTCTGCCAATGATCAAAACAATGAACAAGTGGGCGCAGTTGTGTCAACTGATCAATGTGTTTCGCTTCACTCGCTTCCCGGCGGCTGATAAGGCCGACCAAATCACTCTCACCTGGAGCGACGACCCTCAAACGACTCAGACGATCCAGTGGCGCACGTCGCCCGCGATTAACGAAGGCGTGGTGATGTATGTCAAAAAAAATGACTACAACCGCTTTTATCCCAAGTCGCCCACGTTGGTGAAAGCCCAAACCAAAGCGTTAGAAACCCCCGATATCATCAACGACCCGGTCAACCATCGCCATACAGCGGTGCTGACCGGGCTTGAGCCAGGAACAACCTATCTGTATTCCGTTGGCGACGGCAGCGACGACGGCTGGAGCGAAATGGCCGAATTTACCACCGCGCCTGAGGGCGTTGTCCCCTTCACCTTTATCTATATGGGCGACGCCCAAAACGGCCTCGACCGCTGGGGCTCGCTATTAAAAAACGCCTTTCGCGAGCGGCCTGACGCGTCGTTTTATGTTATGGCGGGCGACCTGGTCAACCGCGGCAATGAGCGTTGGGATTGGGACGACTTTTTTTATAATTCAAAAGGCGTTTATGAGCGCCGCCAGCTGGTCCCCGCCATTGGCAACCACGAAGCCCAGGGCCACCCCTGGATGTACCTGGAAATGTTTGACCTTCCTGATAACGGGCCCGAACAGGTCGAGCCCGAACGCGCCTACACCTTCGAATATAGCAACGCCTTGTTTGTGATTCTCGACACCAATTTTGACATCACCGCCCAAACTGACTGGCTCGACAAAACGTTGGCCGAGTCTGACGCAACCTGGAAATTTGTTGTTTACCATCACCCGGCCTATTCATCGGCCCCGCGCCGTGACAATCCCCAAGTGCGAAGCGAGTGGGTCCCGCTGTTTGACAAACATGAAGTCGACATGGCGCTACAGGGCCATGACCATGCCTACCTTCGCACCTACCCGCTCAAAGACGGCAAGCGAGTGGACGAAAACGAGGGGGTTATCTATATTGTTTCGGTTTCAGGCGTGAAGATGTATGAACAGGCCGACCGCGACTATAAAGCGTTTGGCATGACCAACGTCTCGACTTATCAGGTGTTGGACATCCAGATCATCGGCGACCGCCTGCTCTATCGCGCCTATGACATCGACGGCAATCTTAGAGACACGATCGAGTTGAAGAAGTAAATTGTTTGTAGGGGGCGCCCGCCGCCCCCTACGTACTCAGGAGCGGCCACAAGTAAAACTAAAAACAGACTCATCCGGGATTTGGATGCGTTCTCTCAAATTGAATTAAAATTTCCAGACACGATCTCAAGGATGATTTTTTTATCGTTGTATTTGGCATGGGTACAACTCTGCTCGCTTCGGCGCCGCTCCGCTTTGTTGCACAGGCGCTCACAGAGTTGCACCCATGCCTGAGTTAGATTGTCTATTATTGATAGGACGAATATCGTTTTTTGACCAAATTCCAGCATCCAGCAAGGGAGTACTCAAATATCGGAAGAACTTAAAAACACCTGGAGCGCGGGCGTTCACACGCGGATTGTCTTCCGCCTCTGTGGACAGAGGCGCTCCACAGAGACAATTGTTGATGGCTTTATGAGGGGGGCAATAAAATACACGCCTAGTTTGGCCACCCTCGCCCACCAGGGCAGCCCGCCGTCGCTGCGGTTGGCGATTTTCTCCCCACCCACGCCCCGCCCTTAACGTGCAGGCCTGCGGCCTGCACCGCGAGAAAAAATTGAAAATCACCCTTAGAAATTGAGTCAGGGGCGTCTCTTTGAGCGACTGTGAAATAGAACCGAAAGGCCCGCACTGAAGCGAACAGAAATCACAAATATCGCCACTTAGCAATCTTTTTGACACTCCTGAAGCTTTCGCCCTACGGAAGGCGTCTTAAATG
>CAZKYC010000151.1:0-5010 GCA_964556895.1 uncultured bacterium
TATTTACTTTTTCTTGGCTGCGGCTAATTTCGCTTTCGCATCTTGAAGCAACCCCGTATCCATTGAGGCTTCGATGTACATCTCATGGATCGACCAATAGAGGCCGTCAACTTTTCCGGTCTGCATGATCTTAATAAAACGCGCAGCGTGGTTTGGAATGTCTAACGTAACAACCGGCGCTTCACCTCTACCTTCAACAACAGGGTCAGACCACGAACGGCCATCGCTGGATAACAACACTTGATAGCCGCGTGGGTAGTCGCCGCCTGAATTTTTAGAATCTAAGACGATTTTTTGAATGCTGCGCTGCGAGCCAATATCAACCTGGAGCCACATGCCTGGCACTTGCGTTGCGGCGGTGTCCCAGCGCGATCCTTCGTTTCCATCAATGGCATTTTTTACGGCGCCATTGTTATGAGAGGCGGACAGTTTCCAATCCGACCGATCGAGTTTCGACGCGCTCAACTTGTTGATTAACGCTTCATAAGCTGAAACCGCAGCCGCTTTTACCTCTTTATCTGACAAATAAGACTCTATCTGCGTTAACGAATTCATATCGACGGTCTTCGCAAGCGCGCCAATCATCATCATCTTCTCATTGGCGGTTTTGGCTTTCGCTTTCGCCTTGCCAAACCAGGGGCTGTCTGGCGGCGTTAATCCGAGCGAATGAATAACCGCTTTGAAAGCAAGCCCTCGCTGTTCTTCCTCTTTGAACTGCGACATGCGGGAAAGTAATAATTCGATGGGCGTATTGTCTTTCCAATTCCCGAGCGCATTCAACGCAGCGTTTTGGACGGAGCGGTTTTTGTCTTGTAGCGAATTCGAGACCAGCCCAAAGGCTTCCGGCCCGCTATAATCGGTCAAGAGGCGAATGTATGACTGCTTGACTTTTGGCGAGGAACCAGCAAGCAGTGATGAAATTTTATTGGTCGCCGCGCTCTTGTCAGCCAATTGTGACGATAACGATTTTGCGACTTCTTCTAAGCCCCGGATATCACTTTCGTCATCTTTGCCCTGGATTAATTGAATAACAGTCGAAACATCATTCGCGCCGCCGAGCGTCATCAATGCGTTATAAGCGGCTTGGCGGATACCGGGGCTTTTGTCATCGGCTAACCGCACGATTGATGAAAAAGCATCCCGCGCATTGCGGTCGGCCAGCGCGTTTATTGCCGACAAGCGCTTTGCTTCACTAGCGTTGCTAAGAAAAGCAATCAGCGCACCGTTTACGCGGTCGCCTTTGAGTCGCGCCAGACTGTTTTGCGCTTCTTGCCCAAGCTGTCCGCCCTTGAGCGCGAACGCAATCAACGGCGCCGCAACACGCGCGTTTCCAATCGCCCCCAAAGTTTGAACCGCTGCAATTTGAACGGACGCGTTCGAACTCTTCGCTGCGTCTAAGACCTCAGCAATTACATTCTGATGGCTGCGCTTTGCGAGGGCATTCAACACAACCACTTGTGATTCTTCGGGCAGTTGTTTCAACTCTTGCGCCAATGACTTCGATGCATCCTCGCCGGGAAGCATCTTTAAGAATGGGCCGCAAGCCGCTTGCTGCAGTTTGGGTTCATTTTCTTTCAACAATGAAAGAACGAGTGGAAGCGATGAATCGGGGTTCATGTTAATCAAGCCGCCGTAGGCCGCAACGCGAATCTGTACAGGGTATTCTGGAGACGACAGTTGCGTGTAAACATGTTTTGACAATGCGGATGACTTGGTTTGCGCGAGCGAGTCGGCGCATAAAAGCATCGCATCAAGTTTATAGGGTTCGAGATTGTCGCTTGCGTCGAAGTCGCTCAAAATTTTCAATGCTGCTTTGCCGCCGACTCGGCCGAGCGCCCGAATGGTCACTTGTTGCAAAAAGGGATCATCACTTTTCAGAAATTTCGCTAATGATTTTGCCGATTTTGGATTGCGGCGTTCTGCGATGGAGCCAATCACGCCAATGAGTTTGTCGCCAGTCAGTGAGTTTAAAGATTTTTCTAATAACGCATCAACTTTCGGCGAATCAATGCCCTGCAAGGCCAGACGCGCCGGATCATTTAACCGCTCGTCTTGCAATAGTTTCCCTAAGGTTTTAACCGACTTCGCAGTGCCGATTCGACGAAGCATTTGACAAGCAAACGAACTGCCGTCAAACGATGCGCCTTCTGCATTTAAAACAGAGAGCATCTGGACTTCAATTTCGCGCAACTGTTTCGGCGTCGCGATGCGAATATTGGCCTCGACGGCTGCGAGCGTTTTTCGGCTTTCTCCATAGGTATAGTTGGCGATTTCATCAATATTGACCGGTTCCAGCCAAAGACTCACTCGATCTTCCGTCGGGAAGTTTTCAGGAATTTTGTTTAAAGTGACTTTGCCCGTCGCCGCCCACTCGGTTCCACGTTGAAGCGTAAACGTAAAACCAACGCAACGCATTGCATAGACGTCATGTCCTAATAAGGTGTGGAAAATTCGCCCTTTGCCATACCCAATAGTAAACAAAAGAGGCTCATTTTCATTGGTGAGTTTTGATTTTCCGTAACCCAACAGGTCTTCGATATTGGCGGGGCCGCGCATTTTTGCATACAGTTCGTCTTTGGCGTGCAACCAAACTTTAGGCAGCCCTTTTGAGATCGGGTGTTTCAAATCATGCATCACAACGAGGTAATCGCGCCGTGGGCCATGAGCGCCGCCTCTTCCGGGTGAATGATCCAAGACGATTTTACCATCGTGGACGCGAACCATCGGGCCGGATTTTTCGTTGCGACCGCCCCAACCACCCAACGCGATCATTTTGTTGAATTCCAGCCATTCAGGAAATGCATTATCCGCAGCATGGTATGATACAAGCCCGCCGCCGTTTTTGATGTAGTTCTCAAAATCGGTTTGCGTTTCTTTCGACCACAAGTTGCCGTTGTAATTTAATACGACCACGTCATATTGAGAAAACTCAGGGCGAAAATGTTTCAAAGAACTGCCTTGGGGCGGCGAAGTGGCAACGTCTACTTCAAACCGTCCACAGTCTTCTAGCATATATTTCAAGACGGGAGTGGTCGCCTTCCAGTCATGATTGTTTTGCCCGTCAATAATTAAGGCTTTCAACGGCGCCGCTGAACTGTCAGCAATGAAAGTCAGTCCAACGATAAAAAGCGCGACGAATGTATATCGAAACAAGTTCATGTTTTTTTCCTTTATAATTAAGCTAAGGTCCAGGGCTTGCGATAGGCGCGGCCTAAGAGTGCGTTTGCTTCAGGGTCGTCGATGATGGTTTCCGTATCAGGGTTCCAGCGAATTTTTCGATTGAGTAGCATTGTGATTTCGCCTAAGTGGCCCACACTGATGGAACGGCAGCCGGTTTCAGCGGGACAGATTGTTTCCTGGCGGCTTTTTACGCAGTCCAGGAAATTCTGGAAATGGTCGCGGCTTTGATACAGGCGCGTATCGTTCGGCCCGATGCAGTCTTTTTTTAACAAGTTTTCGTCTGATGCTTCGATGGCGCCTCGGTTGACCCAAACCCAGCCAGTCTCGCCGATCCATTTTGTTCCGCCCCGGTTTGAACTCGAGATGTTAATGGTGACGCCCGTTTTATATTTGCAGACAAAACTGTAACTCGTGGCGGTGTCATACAACCCTTCGCGGGGATACTCGGCGCTTCCGCTAATTTCAATCGGCCCGGTATGGTCGTACCCCAAGCCCCAGTGGGCAATGTCGATATGGTGGCCCGCCCAGTCTGTGAGTTGGCCTCCTGAATAATCCATAATCCAGCGCCAGTCCCAGTGGCAGCGGTTCCTGCCAAAATCACAGTATTCACGCCAGGGCGCAGGGCCGAGCCAGCGGTCCCAATCTAAGTCTTTGGGCGCGGGCTTCGTTGGTTTGAGGTTCGTTGATCCACCGCCGGGCAAGCCCACTTCAACCGTGTGGACCGCCCCAATTTTCTCATTGCGCACCAGTTCGCACGCATGTTGAAAATTTCCTCCCGAGCGCTGTTGGCTGCCGGTTTGCCATACCCGTCCGTATCGGCGAACCGCGTCACAAATGGCGCGGCTTTCGCGGATGGAGCGCGACAGCGGCTTTTCGCCATAGACATCAAGGCCTTTTTTCACTGCAGCGATTGCGGGCAGCGCATGCCAATGGTCGGGGACGGCGATCAAGACCGCGTCGAGGTCATCGCGCTCAAGCAGTTCGCGAAAATCAACGTAAGCGGCGCAGTCGCTATTATCATTAAATTCGTCCACATTTTGTTTCGCCCGATTGCGATGCGAGCCGTCGACGTCGCAAACGGCCCGTATATATGCTTCTTCGCGGCGCATGAAATTGCGCATGTCGCCAGTGCCTTGCGAACCGACGCCGATGCAACCCATCACGATCCGGTTGCTGGGCGCGACGTTACCAAACGTACCCATAGCGGAAGCCGAAATAACCATCGGCGCCGCTAACGTAGATTTCAAAAAGTTTCTGCGAGAAAAATTTGATTGATTCGGCATGAGGCGCTCTCCCAATATTGACTGAAAATGGCTTGACGAGTAAAAAACTACAATAGTTCTAACAAGTCACGTTTCATTTTTATACGTACTTAAAATTGGATTATCGGTTCTAACGGGTTTGTCAAAAATATGTGCGTAAAGCGCGCCCGTAGCCTGCCGCGGCGGACAGCGATAGATAGAGTTACGGAAACTCAATCCGCACAGTATTCTGGCAACCACTATAAAACTCAAACCCAGTTTACTCTATTATTACTGTTAATGAATTTATCAGAAGCGCTATAAAACTTCAATTGAAGTCCACCGTTTTTACGGACTGCCGTTTTTAAAAATTAGAAATCATGAAAGCGAGAATACGCGGAGAATCCTAATACGCGAATAAGAAAAGGCGCAAACCACGTTTTCTTGTGGTTTGCGCCTAATATATCTAGAGCGTTTGTCAAAAATATGTGCGTAAAGCGCACCCGTAGCCTGCTGCGGCGGACAGCGATAGATGACGCTCCGGTAAAAACTCGCATTTGTGATTTCTGCTGAAATCTTAATCTATCAT
>CAZKYC010000152.1:0-4989 GCA_964556895.1 uncultured bacterium
CATTAGCGGTATGATTTTTTCGGATTTTATGTCCAACTTTTTGCCGGAGCGTCAGTTGTGATTGTTGACGTCGCCGACGTAAAACAGGTGGGAGCGTTTGCCATGCACCACGATGGCGCCGTCTTCGACTTTGAAAGAACCGTCGTTTTCGGAATGCTTCCAGCCGTTGAGGGTCTTGCCGTCAAACAGCGAGTGCCAGCCTGTCTCGCTGGCGAAGGCAGGGGCGGCGAGTAATGCGAATGCGGCCAGGTAAAGCGATAACTTCTTCATAACACTCTCCTCACGATCATAAGATTGAACCAGTTTAGTTTTCTAAAAACATTTGCATAGCCTCTTGAATGGTGAGGCCGAAAAAAGATTGGACGTAGGTGGGGTGGTCGCGCCAGGGCAGGCTGGCGTTACTGCGTTTTTCGTTCCATTTAGGGTTTTTGTGGTCAAACGGTTTGAGCGCTTCGGCCACGCTGGGGTCGTTGACCTTGGCGTTTAGAACTTCAAAGGTTGTGGTCTCGTCTACGCGGCGGTTGATAAAGCGCCCCTTCTTCGGGACCCACACGCCATTGATTTGCTGAAACTCATCGCCGATGTCTTGAGAGTCATTTTGGGCCGCTTTCATCGAAGAACGTTCGATGCCTTTCTCGCGGTCGATGAAATAATGGGACCGCATCAGGTTGGGCGCCTTGCCTTCGGTAATGGTCAGATGAATTCGAGTCGAATAGGCTTTCACGTCAAAGATGTCTTCATTGAGCCTGTTGTGCTTGCGGTAGGCGTCAAAGGTACATTGCAATGGCGAAAAAAAGCGTGTCTCTATGACTGAGAAGATGCTCGGCGGGGTGAGGAGCTGGTAGAAATTAAATTTCGCCTTGATTTGTACGCCGTTGGTTTGGTCGTTCCAGGCATAGGTTTTCGTACCATCATAGAACGAGACGTTGTGGGTGAGTTGTTTGAGTTTATTGTTTCCACTGGCGCCGCCGAACCCTTCTTCGACCCGGTCAATCTTGATGGGGTTCTTAGACGGCTCAAGCCATTGAATGTGTTCACCGACGCGTAACGTGCTTTCTTGCTTCTCACCGCATTTCACCGGCCCGCGGGCGTGGAGCGCCAGGCGTTTGAAGGCTGCGCCTGATTTGGCGGTCTCTTTTTTGACGACATATAAAAACGCGCAGTTGTCGATGCGATTGAGAATCTCTTCAACCTGCTTGACGCCCTCTTCAATGTCAGCGTTTTGCGCAAATGGCGTTAAGACAAAGCAGAATAGAGTGAATCCTGTAATCCAAAATTTCATTCTTTGCCTCCTTCATCCATTGGTAAAATAAATTCTTTTTCCCAAATAATTTCAGCGTCAGGCGGCAGGAAAAGCCCGTTGCCGTTATTGGTCTCCATTTTTTTGTTTTTACATTTTCCTAATTTGAGTTTGATTTCATTGCGTACGCTGGATGTAAGCATAAATTCTCGTTCGAGGTCATAGGTCATGCCGGCGTCAAGGGCGAAGATTTCTCCATCTTGGGTTTGCCCGGCGGTGATGAACGAATCAGAACCGTCTTCGTTTAACTTGCCGTTTGTGCTGAGTTCGACGCCCAAAAAAAGGGGCTTGTCGCTTTTGTTCATAACAGTAATCAGCAGTTTAAACTTTGAGATGTCTTTGTGCTCAAAACGGACGCGCTGCACCAGCAGTTCTTTGGCGTCATCCCAGATGATTGTATCGTTGATCTTGTAAGGCATGGGTACAGTTGAAGCAGTGCTGCGCAGTTGATAAAAACGGAAAAACACGTCGCTGCGAGACAACATGAACCCGATAACGAATAGCACAAAGATGATCCAGAATGCATAGCGCGCCAATTTCATCTGTAAGACGCCTCTCATTCACTTTTTATCGCCTGTCGTCAATAATCTAGCCTAGCATAGGTCATAAAACATCGTCTATCACAAAAAGTGAAACCCTTTGCGGAAGCGGCGCCGCTTCGTATACTCTGCAATACTGCAAAAACAGCAAAATATTTCGTGTTTCTATAAAGAAAGTTAGGACGCCCTGAGAACCGTCATGGAAATTTCTAAACGCTACGACCCGCGCGCCGCGCGTGAAACCTGGTATCAATTCTGGCTCGACCGCGACCTGTTCAAAGCCGACCCGAATTCCGACAAGCCGCCGTTCTCGATTGTGATCCCGCCGCCCAACGTCACCGGGCGGCTGCACATCGGCCACGCGCTCAACAATACGCTGCAAGACATCCTATGCCGCTGGAAGCGCATGGAAGGCTATGAAGTATTGTGGATGCCCGGCACCGACCACGCCGGCATCGCCACCCAAAACGTGGTCGAAAAAAGCCTCGCCAAAGAAAACCTGACGCGCCATGACCTGGGCCGCGACAAGATGCTGGAACGCATTTGGGAATGGAAAGAAGAATACGGCAACGCCATTCTTCACCAGCTGCGCTATCTGGGGTCGTCTTGCGACTGGTCGCGCACCCGCTTCACCATGGACGAAGGCTGTTCGCGCGCCGTGCGCGAAGTGTTTAAAACACTGTTTGACGACGGCTATCTCTATCGAGGCCATTACCTGGTCAATTGGTGTCCGCGCTGCCACACCACCTTGTCAGACGACGAGGTCGAACACATCGACAAAAACGGGGCGTTTTATCACGTCCATTACCCCTACGCCGACGGCGGCGGCCATCTCACCATCGCCACCACCCGGCCTGAAACCATGCTGGGCGATACCGCGGTGGCGGTCCACCCCGAAGACGAACGCTATCAAGACATCATCGGTAAGCAAGTGGTCCTGCCGCTGTTAGAGCGTAAGATTCCCGTCATCGCTGACGAATACGTCGACCGCGAGTTTGGAACCGGCGCGCTCAAGATCACTCCCGGCCATGACCTCAACGACTTTGAGATCGGCAAGCGCCACAACCTCGAAGAGATCAACATTCTCACCCACGACGGCGCCATTAACGAAAACGGCGGGCCGTATGAAGGCCTCGACCGCTTTGAAGCGCGCAAAAAAATCGTCGCCGATTTGAAAGAACAAGGCCTACTTGAAAAGATCGACGAGATGGAACACCGCGTGGGGACATGCTACCGCTGCACCACCATCATCGAGCCGTATCTCTCGGAACAGTGGTTCGTCAAGATGGAGCCGTTGATGGAGGAACCCATCAAAGCGGTGCGCGACGGACGTATCAGTTTCGTGCCCAAAAACTGGGAAAACACCTACTTCGCCTGGGTCGAGAACGTGCGCGACTGGCCCGTCTCTCGCCAGATCTGGTGGGGCCACCGCATCCCGGTGTGGTACTGCGATGATTGCGGCAAGATGACGGTGCCGCTCGAAGACCCCGACGCCTGCGAACATTGCGGCAACGCCAACATCAAACAAGACGAAGACGTTCTTGATACATGGTTTTCCTCGGCGCTGTGGCCCTTCTCAACCATGGGCTGGCCCGAAGAATCCGACGAACTCAAAAAATTCTACCCCACCAGCGTGTTGGTCACCGGCCATGACATCATCTATTTTTGGGTGGCGCGCATGATCATGATGGGGCTGTATGTGCGCAACGAGATTCCCTTCGCCGACGTCTATATCACGGCGTTGGTGCGCGACGAGCAAGGCCGCAAGATGTCGAAGTCGCTGGGCAACGCCATTGACCCGATTGATGTAATTGATGAATATGGCTGCGATTCGGTGCGCTTCACCCTGGCGATCATGGCGGCGCAGGGACGCAACATCAATCTCGCCGAAAGCCGCATCGAAGGCTACCGCAATTTTACCAACAAAATATGGAACGCCGCCCGCCTCATTCTCGCCGCCGTTGAAGACGGCGAAACGCTGGGCGCTGAGGTCCCTGACAACCTTGAATGGGCCGACCGTTGGGTTCTCTCTCGCCTGCAACACACCATCGCCGCCGCGCGCCACGGTATGGAAGAATATCAATTCAACGAGACCTCCGAAGCGCTCTATCAATTCGTGTGGGGCGAGTATTGCGACTGGTATCTCGAACTCATCAAGCCGCGCCTCTATGGCGACGACCCGGCGGCGGCCAAGACAGTGAAACAGGTCGCGTTCACCGTGTTGGAAATCACTCTACGCATGTTGCATCCGTTCATTCCATTCATCACCGAAGAACTGTGGCAGACGCTCAAAAAACTGGGCGTGGCTGATGTTCGCGTCGAAAGCATCTCTCAGACCCAGTACCCCAAAACTGAAGATGCGCGCATGGATGACGATTTAGAATCGAAAGTGAAATTGTTCCAAGAGATGGTCTATACCATCCGCAACATTCGCGGCGAGTTGGCCATCGCGCCCCAGGTTGAAACCCGGGTTGAGTTTAAGACCGCGACCGATGAACACGACGCGTTTCTCAGTGAGTATTACCCCCACATTACATCGCTGTGTAAGATCAATGCTGACCTAGCCGCGGGGCGCTACCCTGAGCCAAACCCGGCGGTGTCAGTCGGGCTGGTCGACGGCTGTGAGGTGTGGGTGCATTGGCCGGCTGAGGTGCAAGAAAAAGAAATTGAACGCCTCAAAAAACAGGTGGAAAACTTGCGCGGCCAGCTCGAACGCCGCGACAAGAAACTTTCAAACAAGGGGTTCGTCGACAAGGCCCCCGCCGAGGTGGTCGAGGCCGAACGCGCCCGCTATCAGCAAGACAAAGACGAACACAACAAACTCAAACACCAACTCGCCACACTGACCCAATAAAAGATGACGCGCCCGCTATCGAATGGCTGATTACTGAGCCTCGTTGGCTGTTCATGCTCTAATGGATGAACAACCCCAGCCCGGCGTCCATAACCCACTCTTGGCGCTCAGGTGTGTTGCGCGATTCAACCTGTGGGTCGAGCGCAAAACCCGACAGGCCGCTGATAAGCAGGATAGGGAATAAAACCAGCAAAATTCGGGTTCTTCCCATATTTGAGTACTTCCCTTGCGGGATAACCTGGAATTGGGTCAAAAAACGATATTCGTCCTATCAATAATAGACAATCCAACTCAGG
>CAZKYC010000153.1:0-4941 GCA_964556895.1 uncultured bacterium
TCATGTGCTGTTTTTTGGCGGGCCTTTTCCTGGATGGCAAACAGAATCGGGGCCGTCTGTGCGGCCGCGCTTTCCAGGAGGTCCCGGTCCTCCTTGTCGTATCCCCCCGCCTTGTTGGCTAAGACAAACTGGCCGATCAGCTTATCGTGGTGCACGATGGGAGTCGCCAGAACGTTCTCCAGTGCCACGTGCCCTTCGGGAACCCGGAGGTTTTCGTTGGCGATCAACGTCTGCTTCTCCATCAGCGACCGACCCCACAGCCCTCCCCAGACGGCTCGGGGGAAAACGATGCTCTTCTCGGCCACCTGGCATTGATCCCAGACGTCGCGCGTCATGGAGGGGCAGACCAGGTCGCCGGCCTCATCGATGTACCCGAAATAGCCGAACCGGCTGTCCAGGGCCTTCAGGAGGACATCGAGAACATCGGCAAAGACCTCGTCCATAGAGGATGTCAGGAAAACATTGGCGATCAGGCTGGATAGATTGATGGATCGTTGTTTTTGGATAAGCGCCTCTTCCGCCTGCTTGAGATTCGTGAGGTCAATGTCAATGCAGAACAGTTCGGGTTTTTGCCTCGGCAATCGCACTTGGGTATGAGATGAATAGACCGGGACTAGCGATCCGTCCTTGCGCATCAGCACCAATTCGGAGGTTGGGATTGTCTCGCCGGTCTCGACCATCCGGCGCATTGCCTCTCTGACATCTTCGCGGTAGACAGGGGGGATAATGAGATCCAGCAGGTTTTGGCCAAGCGCTTCCTCTGCTGTGTATCCGTAAAGGGCTTCCGAGGCGCGGTTCCAGTAGCGCACCGTGCCATCGAGGGCATACCCCTGCACCGCCACCGTGGTCACATTCCGCAGGAGTTCCTTGAAGCGCATTTCACTCGCCTTCAGCGCTTCTTCCGCCTGCTTGCGCTCATGCTTATTCATGGTGTCCCAACCTTTTGTCTTGCTCGCGCTATTCCAAAACTTTGATTCAGGTTAATCGCGCTGTTCCAAAATTCTGCGCCAGGTTAATTTTCGAGTATTGTAAATGAATCTAACAAAAAATGGTTGAAATTTCAATTGCTTTAATTGAACGATCTCAACGTTGATTCTGGATTCTCGACATGACTGGTGATTGATATCTGCCATGAGTTGCGCGAATCTTGCAGCGCGTGGGCGTGCATAGTGGGTTCATATGGCAGTTGGTGAAGCGCGCCCCTTCACCGGCGAGGCGATCAAGAAATGGAGTCTGATATTCGACGCAGCCGTTGGCGCCGATACACTCATAGCCCAGGTCGTCAGCCATGATGAGCACGATATTTGGCGTCGTGTTTGATTGTGGCGCAGAGATACCAGGAGGTTGAACGAAATGGATGCCAGCGGTTGATAAGGAGGTCGTTCGTAAAAATGAGCGTCGATTGATTTGAGATGGCATTGTTAATGTCTTTCTATATGTCAATGATATGAGATGGCTTCTACTGATTGTTTGACATAATGATCATCGGTGAAAATTTCGCGCATTGCAAGACAAAGAAAACGGGCGGCCAGACGGCCGCCCGCGGGGTTTCGTGCAACTCATGGCGTTTTAGTAAAGCGCCCAGTCGTGTACGTCGGTGAACGCTTCCAATGCGCTGAGTGTGAAGTCGTCAAAGTGACCAGTGGCAAAACTTTCAGCTCCCCACAATTTGCCAAACATACCAATCCGCGTAGCGGTTCGATCTTCTTGGGCGGGAACCCCTAGTAACTGCCACGGGCGGTCAGGCAACTTCGCGCTGAAGATAAGTTCGTCGCCCCGCCGAGTGATTGCAATTTTTGCGTTGATTCCACCCGCGTCTAACAGGTCAAACCAATCAAACAAATCAGAGAGTTCATGATATTCGAGTGAGCCTAGGCTGCCACTGTTGGCCAGTTCGATTCGAAGTTCGTCAGTATGGAACCCAAACATATACTCGTCGCCAGTCACATTTTCGTCATTGCCGTCGTTATAGCCGACTACGATGCCCACATGGAACGCAGTCCATTCGAAGGCGTCAACGATGCTTAAGTCAGCTTCGATTCGCCAATCGCCTTCAGGGATATCAGTACGAAGAACCATCGGCGCGCGTCGGCCATTTTGCCATTCATTAAATCGTCCCGCCTCACCAAATGCGTCAACGCCAAGCGAGAGGACGCCGTCGACGACTTCAATTGTTGCGCCTTCTTCGTAATTGACGTCGAGGGCTGGATCGCTGCCAAACTCAACGAACCAATCGCCGGAGAGGTTTGATCCGTCAAAGTTGTCTGTTTGGTCAGCGGTCGAAACGCCAAACAGCCAAACTTGATTGAATACGCTAGAATCTCCCTTAACCGTATCAGCCAGGGGCAAACCGATGTCAGCAAAACCGTCAAACAGCAGGAATCGTACGCCCTCAGGTGGGCTGATGGTGTAGGTCGCTTGAGTTGAAGCTGAAGTCGGATCAAGCGTCCAGATGATTTTGTCGCCAATCTGTTCACCGCCAGCGCTGATGTTTGAGATATCGCTTCCGGTCGGGATTTTTTCTTCGATATACGGCGTATATTCGCCAAATAGCGCTTCGGCATTCAATGTTACGTCAAACGACTGGCCCGGGTCAAATGAGCCTTCATCTGTCAGAGTTCGAGCGACGCGTCCAATGCCATCTATCCGGGTGATTTCAATTCGCCCCAAGTCGCTGGGCGTCCCTTGACCAACAGGGAAGGCGAAGACCAACTCATGAACTCCGCTTGATACTTCAAATGGGCCGACGGTAAAGAAGTTAAATTCGTTCCCTGGGGTGTTTGGCGCCTCAATTGAACCGACCAAGGTGTTGTCCATATAGACGTCAACCGGGTTGGCGCCGGTTCGCGTCCAGGTGTTTACTTCAAAGTTAACAATTAACACTTGGTCGCCGTCGCCGAGATCAAAGGTATAACGGAACCAGTCGCCTTCAGAGATGGCGCCAATGCTTGCGTTGGTCTCATTGGCGCCGTGTTCGTATTTGATTTCGCCTTGGTCGCGATAGTCATCAAACAAGTAACTGCCAGAGCGCCCGCTTGTTGGGTTTCCATGACGAAAATCAGCGCCAGCGGGAAACGTGAAGGCGTCTCCAATTTGCGGCGGGTCATTGGGCCGCGCATAAGCGACATCACTGGGAATGCCGTCTAACCCTTGAGTGTAGCGCTCGCCAAACTCTATCCCGATTGGGTAATTGCGTCCATCAATTGGGCTGCCGCTAAAGTCAACGTCAATGCCTTCCCGATAGATAAAGGGCAAGTCAATACTGATCGCGGTGTCGCCTGCGACGCGCTCTTCCCCGTCGCCTGAATCGGCGCTGCCAGCGAAGTCAGCCGTACGGGATAGAATTAAGCGCGGCGGATTGGCGTTATAAGTCAATGTGGTCAATTCGCTCAAATTGGTGAATGACCAAATAATGGTGTTGCCGTTTACCACGCCGCCATGAGAGACATTTGTCGCCGTCCATCCTTCTGGAAAACTTTCAACGATAGTCAGTGAAGGCAGGCTGCCTGACACAATCATTTTTATAGAGACCGGCAATGGGGTATCGGCTTCAAATACTTCCGCGCCGATGCTTCGTTCTACGACGGCGCGGTTGTCAGGCAACCCGGTGACTTCTAGGTTGTCGATCCACACATCGCCGGGCGTCGAGGCGTAGTGCATGCCGAATTGGGTATATCGGGCGACATCGCCCAAAGGCGGAAAGTCGCGTTCATCAATCAGAATCCAGCCGCCGACCCCTTGGTCTTTATACAGCAATGCAATGTGGTCGCCGTTCACTTCCGCGCGAATGCGGTGCGGGTCAGAACCTGCAGGGAGAAGCAGATCGCGGGGGCCTTCACTGGGGATGGTGTCGGAAAAGCTGAAGTAGTGAGTATTGTCGCGTAAGAAATAATGATGGTAGTCAAATACCGTAGTTGCATCATCGGCTACTAAAGGCCAGAACGAAAAACGGCCCGGTATAACGGTCGAGTCATAGAAGAGGTCAAATTCTACGATGTAGGCTTCGGGCAGTTCGAAGTCTAAGCGCAGCCAGTCGTCATTGCCGCGTCCACGGTCAAACTCAATTCGGCCATTGACTGCATTCGCCGAACCGCTGTTTGGATCCATGGCGACCAATTCGGGCCAGGCGACAGATGGGTCAATGTCGCTGGGCGAGTCGAAGGTGTTGAAATAGCGAAATGTTTGTTGGTCGCTGAAGTTGACGACCATGTTATCGATCCAATGGACGCCGCCTGCGCCACCGTCGTGGTTGTATCCCAACTGAATAAACCGTTCGCCTTCGCCAAACGCAGGGAAGTCGCGCTCGTCGACTAAAATCCATCCTCCTTGGCCGCGGTCTTTGTATAAAAACACAACATGGTCGCCAGTGACTTCGAAGCGTAAGCGGTGTGGGTTCGCCACAAGCGGCAGGCTCATGTCGCGAGGGCCTTCACTGGGGATTGTGTCTGAGCCGTTAAAGTAGTGGGTATTCTTGCGAATAAAGTAGTTGTGCCTTTCAAAAATACTTTCGCCAGGTTGAACGGCGGGCCAAACTGAAAACCGGCCATTGATGCCTTCTTGGGTAAAGAAGTCAAATTCAAAGTTATATTCGTTCGGCAGAGAAAGGTCGAGTAAGATCCAGTCGTCATTGTCGCCAGAATTTCCCCATTCCAAACGGCTATTGACGGCGCGAACGCTGTTGCCACCCGCGTCGATCCATTCTGGATACGCTTCTCCAACATTTTCACTGCTGGGGCTCTCAAAATCATTTTGGTACTGTACCGCAGCTTGTGAAATCAGAGGTGTGAGAAATACGCTAAGGCTGGCGATAAGACAGACGTTTCCTATATGTTTCAGCATCACACATCTCCCCGTAAATAAAATATGAACATCAATATCAAGTAAATACTATAAAAAAAATAGGTTAAAAAAGTCAAGCGATTTTTTAATCTTACTTAAACA
>CAZKYC010000154.1:0-4902 GCA_964556895.1 uncultured bacterium
ATACAACGATAAAAAATCATCCTTGAGTTCGTGTCTGGAAATTGTAATTCAATTTGAGAGAACGTATCCAAATCACGGATGAGCCAATAAAACTACCAGGGCGGCTGGCCCATTCCTTCTTGTTCGTATAATTTCGCTAACCGCTCGTCGTATGCTTTTTTCATTTGCGCTTCGAATTTTTTTGCGACTGCCGGGTCTTCAGCGACCTCTCCCCGGTCGCCGGTGACGTCAATCCAACGCTCCAGACGTGATCTCATTCGCTTCAATTTATTCTGGTGGGCGGGCGAGTTTGCCAGGTTGTGAATTTCATGAGGGTCGTGGCGCAGGTCATACAACTCTTCTGTCGGCCTTGCTAACGCCATGAAGTGTTGTTGGGCTGGGGTGAGTTTGCCGTCTTTATGCAAGCGCCTCATCAGCCGAATCATGGGATACGACGTTTCTTTATAGCGGTTTATCTGTAAGTAAGGCCGATCGGGCATAAAGTTGCGAATGTATTTAAACTCTTTGGTTCGGATGCAGCGAATGCGGTCCATGGTTTCATCGCAGCGGTCACGGGCAGCGACAACATAATCGCGCTGATAGGTATTCTCGCCTAAAAACAACTGGCCCTGCAATACATCAGGAACGTCCGCGCCCGCTAGATGCAGCGCAGTCGGCGCTAGGTCAATCGCGCTGACCAGTTGGTCGCGCACTTCTCCCGCAGGCAGCTTGCCCGGCCAGCGGACAATCAGCGGAACATGAATGCCGCCGTCATAGAGCCATTGCTTTCCACGCACATGAGCGCGGCCATGGTCGCCGAAAAAGAAGACAATCGTGTTGTCTGACAGCCCCTCATCATCTAACCGTTTGAGTACAGCCCCGACCTTTCGGTCGAGATGGTTTACGGTTTCAAGATAGAGCGCCCAGTCTTTGCGTGCAATTGGGTGGTCGGGGTAGTAGGGCGGGAGGTTTACCTCATCCGGGTCAACCGGATGATCGGGGTCAACTTTGAATTTTCTGTGGGTTTCAGGAAAATTGATATGCGCGAAAAACGGCTGGCCGTCGTTTCGCTGGCCCCAATCGTCGCCGTCAAACGGATTTTCTACGTTGAAATTAAAATCAGTTTTGGCTGTCGCCTTCACGGTTGAATTGACTGGTTTCACATTGCAGGTGAAGTAGCCTTCATCCCGAAACCAGTCGGTAATCAAATGAACGCCTTCGGGCAACTGATAGCCGTCGTCGCGATGGCTGCGGTGATGATGAGCGCCAATCGAAGTCTGGTACATGCCCGTCATGAAGGCGCTGCGCGAAGCCGAACACACAGGCGACGTCGTAAACGCATTGGTAAAAAGCACGCCCTGGTTGGCGAAGTTGTCGATGTTTGGCGTGTGAACGAGTTTATTGCCGTAACAGCCAATGTCAGGACACACATCTTCGCCCGATATCCAGACAACATTCGGTTTGTCAGTCTTGGCGGTGGATGAAGCAGCAGAAAGAGCCGAAGCGAGGGCGGCGATACTTGTATGTTGAATGAACACGCGGCGGGATTGGTGCACGAGAAGCCTCCTGTAACAGAATCATTAGCAGGGTATTAAATATATCCCGCCGATTCTAGTCCAAGACGTAATCTTCACGCCAGTTGTCTTTGTCTTGCCACTCTGGCTGTTCGGTTTTGGCCAGAACAAAGTCGCCGAGGACGAGGTAGTCCATCTCAGTGCGCATGAAGCAACGATAAGCGTCTTCGGGGGTGCACACAATCGGCTCGCCGCGCACATTAAAACTGGTATTAACGATGAGGCCATACCCGGTTTTTTGTTTGAACGCGTCGATGAGTTTCCAATAGCGGTAGTTGGTTTCTTTCTTCACACTTTGAATTCGCGCAGAAAAATCAATGTGAGTAACCGCCGGAACGTCTGACCGTTCATAATAGAGCCGGTTACGCAGCGACATTGAGTCATAGTTGCCAGGCACGCTCTTTCGGCGTTCATCTTTCACGGGCGCAACAAGCAACATGTAGGGTGATGGCGAATGAAGGTCAAAATAGTCTTGGATATCTTCTTCTAATACTGACGGCGCAAACGGCCTGAAACTCTCGCGATATTTGATCTTTCGATTCAGCCGTTTCTGCATTTCTGGGTTGCGCGGGTCGCCCAAAATACTGCGCCCGCCTAACGCGCGCGGGCCGTATTCCATTCGGCCCTGAAGCCAGCCGACCACGCTGCCCTGGTCAAGAAGATCAGCCACGACATGGCTCAACTCATCGACGGTTTCATGTTTGACATAAGGAGCGTTGTATTTTCGAAGGGTGCGCAAAATGTCTTTTTCGCTATAGTCTGGGCCGAGATAAGCGCCTTGCATCGAGTCGGGCGCCTGAACGGTGCGCTCTTTCTCTTTCCAGATATGCCAGCCGCAAAACGCCGCGCCCAGCGCGCCGCCCGCGTCACCCGCGGCGGGTTGAATCCAAATGTCGTCAAATACGCCCCGCTCAAGCAACTTGCCATTGGCGACGCAATTTAGCGCAACACCGCCCGCCATCACCAGGGAGTTAGAGCCCGTCAATTCTTTCGCGGTATCGGCGAGTTTGAAGACGGCCTCTTCGGTGACCTGTTGAACCGCCAGCGCCAGGTCCATGTAGTCCTGGTTCAGGTCGGTCTCGGCCTGGCGGCGGGGGACGCCAAACAGGTCTTCCCATTTCTTGTCAACCGTCATGGTGAGGCCGGTGGCGTAGTTGAAGTAGTCCATGTTGAGCACAAACGAACCATCGTCGCGGAGGTCAAACAGTTCATCATAAATGCGCAGCTTCCACTCTTTCACGCGTTCCGCGCCAGGGTGGCCATACGGCGCCAGCCCCATCAGTTTGTATTCGCCGCTGTTCACGCGAAAGCCACAATAATAAGTAAACGCCGAATAGAACAATCCGAGCGAATGAGGGAAGTCAATCTCTCGAAGTAATGTAATTTCGCGCCCTTTGCCATGGCCGATGGTCGTCGTCGCCCATTCGCCGACGCCGTCAATGGTCAAAATGGCGGCGTCTTCAAACGGCGATGGATAAAACGCGCTGGCCGCGTGAGACAGGTGGTGTTCGGGGAACAAAAAGGTGGGGTTCTTAAGCCCGACTTTGTGAAGTTCATCACGCAACATCTTGCGCATGAACACCTTTTCTTTGATCCAAACCGGAATCGCCTGTAGAAAACTGGTCAGCCCTTTTGGCGCAAAGCCGTGGTAAGTTTCGAGAAGCCGCTCAAATTTCAAATAAGGTTTGTCATAAAACGCGACGGCGGTAACATCCTCAGCCGACAACCCGCCTTCTTCCAACACATATCGTACCGCGTTCTCGGGGAAGGCTGGGTCGTGTTTTTTTCGGGTGAAGCGTTCTTCTTGCGCAGCGGCCAAAACCTGACCATCAACCAGCAGGGCGGCGGCGCTGTCGTGGTAAAAGGCCGAGATGCCAAGAATCGCGTCGTGTTTAGTCATTTTTAGAATAATGTATAAATAAACGGCGCAATCGCCGAACCGCTTGTGAGCACGATCAAAGCGCCAAACAAAAATAGCGTTACGATGATAGGAATCAGCCAGAATTTTTTGCGCTCAACCATAAACCCAATAAAATCGCGAAACAGGTCCATTCTGTTTGCTCCAAGATTAGTAGGGACGTTCAACGTCCTGCTTAGTAAATGTAATGTTTCTTTCTTTATACGCCGATTGGCGGCCCTGTTTCCAGGTTTTTAAATGGAGAGGGTCTTCGCCAAGCATCTTTCGAATAAACGCGATCGGTACGACCAAAATGATAAAGATCAAAGACAATATGATTTTTGAGACTACCGTTCCGAGAACGAACGATAAACTAAACCAAAACCAAGCAAAAGGCTTAAACGCCCCCGCCCAAGTCATATTGATTAACAGCACAAAGATCGAAGCGAGATAAAACGAGTTGTACTCGGCGAACCAGCCGATCAACAGGAAAATCAGGCACAACGCCATACCCGCGTCTTTACATTGTTCGTTGGTCAGTTTCGTATATGGAATCACAGCAATCATATGGCCACTTTGTCTTTCATTATTTGAATATCTGATTAAAGCCTATTTCACAGGTTCTGTCACGTCTCTGAAAAAGAGAGTTTGAAACAGCTCAGAACGCTCAATTTCTGACGCGGCAACCAAGTGGCCATGCTGGTTCCAATGAGCGTCGTTGACAAATTCAAACCGCTTCTGGTTCTGTTTGTAATGGTTTATGAAAGCGGGTTGCAGGTCAATTACAGGGCTGCCATGTTCTTTGGCCTTTTGAATGAAAAATTGGCGCATTGTTGCCCAATACGAACGTTCCGCTGATTGTAGCGTTTCATCGTCATAAATCGCTGGCCGAACGCCGTCAATAACAAACAATATTTTGGATGGATCAACACCAGTATAGGCAGGAAGGTCGCGAAAAAATAATTCAACCGCCGTTTGAGAATCAAGCAATCGCTCGTCCGTCACTTGCGCGCTTACGTTGCCGATATATTCTTGGCGTTCTGCGAGAAGCATACTCAAACGAGGCGCGGCTTGCAGGTTGTAACTAAAATACCGCGCCAACCAGCAATTTCGAAACAACGTTACCAGTATGTTTTTATACCAGATTTTTGTTCTTTTCATATCGACTCGCTGTAATTGATACCCATCATCAGTCTTGAAATAATAATGAAACCCAGGAGCGCTTTTATATTTAGCCAGCGACTCATCAAAATCATTGGATATGATGACAAACAAATATCCATCCGGCTTAAATTTTTCTCTAGCGTAATTCGCCCAAACGAGATACTGAGAGAGTGGCGCGCCTGAAGCGGCGAAACTATAAACACGCCCATGGCTCACATCGTCTTTCATCAATCCATAAAAGGTTTGTTCATATGGAACCATTGACGCTTCTACATAACTATCGCCTAT
>CAZKYC010000155.1:0-4878 GCA_964556895.1 uncultured bacterium
ATCCCCCCGGCGCTTCGCGCCGCCCCCTTAAAAAGTGGGGCTAAACAGCTGAGCAACCAATAGCCTGGTAGGGTGGGCTCGTCCGCCGTGGCGGCGCGACCAATGTAATCTCTATAAGTGAAAACCAAGATTGCGTCGCTTTGCTCGCAATGACATTCCTGTTCAGTCAGAGATGACATATCTTGAACACCATGCTTAAATCCCTGTAGGCTGATTAGTAATGGCAAGCCACTGATACACTTGATCCGAGTTGGTCAATGGTGGTCTATGTATTTCAACCATAAATGCGGTTGTTCAAACGATCTCAGGGGGCGTAGCGCGTTACTCCCTCGATGACGAAAATCTGATGCGGTTTGATCCTGGAGGCTTTGCTTGCAATACCGTTTAGTGGTCTCTGTTCTGGGTTGGATACTGGTGTTCTTCAGTGTGAGCATGGCTCCCTCGCTGTTGGCGGCCTATCTTTTCGGCGATGGCGGCGAAAAAGCCATCGCGTTGGCGATGTTGGCGACTGTGGTCGTCGGGATCTTTCTAGCGGCGACCCATAAGCCCGGCGAAGAAACCGATGATATTACGCCGCGCGACGGGTTCTTAATTGTCACGGGTGGATGGTTTTTGTGCGGGTTGTTTGGCGCATTGCCATTTTTTTTCGCTCATACTTTTGCGCCAGAATCGCCCGCCACCCAACAGACGGGGCTTTGGCTTTCATTCAGCGATAGTGTTTTTGAGTCTCTCTCCGGCATGACGACCACTGGGGCCAGTGTGCTTTCTAATTTCGATCAACCTCATGGAATCATGTTCTGGCGCAGTACTACCCACTGGCTGGGCGGCATGGGCATCATCGTTCTGTCGCTGGCGATCTTGCCGCTGATTGGCGCGGGCGGCATGCAGCTGTTTCGCAGCGAAGCGCCCGGCCCGATGAAAGACCGCCTCAAGCCTCGCATCGCCGACACCGCCATGACGCTGTCAAAGGTCTACATTCTATTGACGCTGCTTCAGACAACGGCGTTGTGGTTTTGCGGCATGACGGTGTTTGACGCGCTCTGTCACGCCTTTGGCACGGTAGCCACTGGCGGCTTCTCGACCCACGCGCAAAGCGTGGGCGGTTATAACAGTTCCGCCATTAACTATGTCATCTCGTTCTTTATGATTCTCGCGGGGACCAACTTCGCGCTGCATTACCGCTTTCTCAAAGGCAAAACCACCAGCCATTGGAAGAGCGGAGAGTTCCGCGTCTATTTTGGCTTCATTGCAGTGGCGACTTTTGCGCTAACGGCGCTTGTCTATTTCAATAAGAACGAAACGTCGTTGCTTTCGGCGTTTGAACACGGGCTGTTTCAGGCTGCGTCGATTATGACCACCACCGGGTTCGCCACGGCTGATTTCGAAGTCTGGCATCCCCTCGCTCAGATGGGCTTGTTCTTGTTGATGTTCGTGGGGGGCTGCGCCGGGTCGACCGGCGGCGGTATGAAAGTGATCCGCATCGTCTTACTATCCAAGATCGCTTATCGCGAGATGTACCGCCTTCTCTATCCTGCGGCGGTGGTAATGATCAAACTGGATGAGAAGACTGTTCCCGATAAGGTGTTAAGCGGCATCAGCGGTTTTTTTATTCTCGCCACGGCGATGTTCATTCTTTCCATTGGCATTCTCTCGGCGCACGGCATCGACTTTGTCACCGCGATGACTGCCACCGCCGCGTGTTTGTTTAATATCGGCCCGGGCCTGGGCGAAGTCGGCCCCTATGATAACTATGCTTCGCTGCCAGTTCTGATAAAATGGTGGCTCAGTTTTTGTATGGTCGTAGGCCGTTTAGAATTTTACTCTGTCTTAATTTTGACCGCGCCCGACTTCTGGCGGCGCTAACCAATTGGAAAACGCACCATGAACCAACCAAGAAGACAATTTTTCGCGGCGGGCGCCAGATTTATTTGTTAGATATCAGCGACATTACGTTAGCGTAGAAGGATTCAGAATGGACATTCACGGCGCGCCCATCGTTATATCCGGCCCATCGGGCGTTGGCAAAGGCACGGTCATCAAAGAGGCGCTGAAGCGCGATGTTAAGCTGGTGTTGTCGGTTTCGATGACCACGCGCTCGCCGCGCCCTGGCGAACAAAACGGTAAGGATTATTTCTTTGTTTCTCATGAAGAGTTTGACCAAGCCGCTGAAAAACATGAACTGGTTGAATGGGCCGAGGTCTATGGCAACCGCTATGGTACGCCAAAGGGCTATTTAGAAGGCCAGTTTCAACAGGGCAATGATGTTGTTCTCGAACTTGACGTCCAGGGCGCCTCGTTGGTCAGGGCCCATTATATTGACGCCATTTTGATCTATATCATGCCGCCGTCTTACGCGGCGCTGAAACAACGCCTAGAAGACCGCCCGCGCGGCGAAGGCGACGACCTGGATGAACGCACCGCCGCCGCCCGGCATGAAATGAGACTCATCGGCTTGTTTAATTACGCCATCGTCAATGACAACGTCCCACAAGCCGCTGAAGAAGTGACCCGAATTATTCACGCCGAACGCCACCGCGTCCAGCGGGTCTATCATTCGTTGTATGAGCGTTCGATCATGGAGTAAGACGATGGCGTTGCCTGTATTTTATTCTGATGACTGTTTGAAACATGAAACCGGGGCGCACCCGGAAAAGCCCGAACGACTTAAGGCCGTCTCGGACAGGCTTGGCGACGCGTTGGGCGAGCGCATCGAATGGCGCGAACCGCGCAAGGCCAGCCAAGACGACCTCGCCCTCAACCATACCCGCGACTACATCCAATCGATTCGAAGCCTCGCAGCGAACGGCGGCGGTATGGCCGATCCTGACACCGTGGTTAGCCCCGGTTCGTGGGACGCCGCGCTGCGTTCTGCGGGTGCTTTGTTAGACGCCATTGACGAATCAGCCAAGCAAGACCAATTCCGTGCTTTCGTCGCGACGCGGCCTCCTGGCCATCATGCGCTCGAAAGCGGCGCCATGGGGTTTTGCTTGTTCAACAATATCGCCATCGCGGCTCGTTATGCCCAAACCAAACATCAAATGAAAAACGTCTTCATCGTTGATTGGGACGTCCACCACGGCAACGGAACCCAAAACGCGTTTTATACGGACGACACGGTGTTTTTTCTCTCAACCCACCAGTTTCCTCATTATCCGGGCTCGGGCGCGGCGGAAGAAAACGGCGACGGGGCGGGAGAAGGGTTTAACAAGAACCTGCCGTTTCCGCCGGAGACGCCGCCGGGCGCGATTGTCGAAGCGTTGAGCATTTGCCTCGAACAACACCTGCCCAGATTCAGGCCTGACCTTGTCATGATCTCAGCCGGGTTTGACGGCCATGCGAACGATCCGCTGGGCGGTTGGCTGCTCGAAGAAAAACACTACACGTCGATGACCCGGGCTGTGTTGAAGATCGCAGCGGCGTCAGGCTGTAAACGGGTGTTGTCGTTTCTTGAAGGCGGTTACAACCTCAAGTCGCTGGCCGCGTCATGCGCCGCCCATGCGGAAGCGCTTACTGAAGGGCTTGAATGAGCCGCGTCTACGGCGGGCTTGATCCGTCCGCCTCGCCGAATAAACCGTCCGGCGTAGCGGTCATTGATCACAACGGCTGTCTGATAACGATGGCCCACGCCAATACTGACCACGAGATTATAGATTTCTTTTCGAAATACAAACTCAAATCTCTCGCCATCGACGCCCCCAAAGGTCTACCGCATGGCATGGGACTTTGTTGTTTAGAGGAGAAACCTAGCTGCGATTGTGAACTGACCAAGCCGCGAAACTGTGAACGTGAATTACAGCGGCGCGGAATATCCGTATACCCAGTCACCAAAAACGCCTTCGCCAAGGGATGGATACGCCGAGGATTGTTGCTTTACCTGCGCTTTCAATCACTAGGATTCGCCTGTGAAGAAGTGTATCCATCGGGCAGTAAACAGAGGCTGTTCTCTGATGTGGTATGGTTGAAGCCGAAGTCAAAACTTTCAGCCCGAGCGCAACTGGTTGAACAACTCAATACGTTGAAACTACATATTCCCGTTGAACAAAAGCCGCCAAGCGACCATCAATTAGATGCGGTCTTGGGGGCGTATAGCGTGTATTTGTTTAACAAGAAACATCAGGGAGAGCGGCTCGGCGACCCCGCCGAAGGGCAAATACTATTGCCGTGAATCTTCAGATAGTTTACTCGTGAACCCCCTCTCCCAGAGGGAGTAGGCTGCGAGACTATTCTGGAAATATGGTAATTGAAGAAGAAATGATAAGCAGAGTATCAGCGCGCCGGAACGGCTCAGCGATAAATTTAGAAAAGGGTTGTTAATTGAAGTATCATTAAATATGGTTCTTCCGATATTTGAGCACTTCCCTTGCTGGATGACCTGGAATTGGGTCAAAAAACGATATTCGTCCTTTCAATAATAGACAATCCAACTCAGGCATGGGTGCAACTCTGTGAGCGCCTGTGCAAAAAGGCGGAGCCGCACTGAAGCGAGCAGAGTCGTACCCATGCCAAATACAACGATAAAAAATCATCCTTGAGATCGTATCTGGAAATTTTAATTCAATTTGAGAGAAAGTATCCAAATCCCGGATGAGCCTTAAATATCAAATGAAAACCGGGCGGCCTAAAAGGGCCGCCCGGTTTGATTGCCGTTCGTTTGAGGTCGAATTAGCGCGTTTCCCGATGGGCGGTGTGCTTCCGGCAACGCGGGCAATATTTTTTGGTCTCCATCCGGTCGGGATGAAGTTGTTTGTTCTTGTCAGTGCTGTAGTTTCGCTCTTTGCAGTCTGTGCAAGCGAGAATAACTTGTTCGCGCATGGTCCACCTACTTATTCAATAATTTTGTCGACGACGCCGGCGCCGACGGTGCGGCCGCCTTCGCGA
>CAZKYC010000156.1:0-4553 GCA_964556895.1 uncultured bacterium
CCCCCCTTACACAAGGGGGGCTAGGGGGGATGATTCATGAACGAAACCAGTGAAGCCAAACAAACCAAGAAACATCGCCTGGCGATTGGTACAGCTAAGTATTTACCCCACCCTGCCGAAACCAATACTTGCATATATCCGGATGAACGGATATATTGTTCATGATATTGAAAAATAATCTTAAACTGCGGCGCATGGCGCGAGGGTGCATTCACCCGCCTGCCCCGCATCCAACATTCATTGTGAGAGGAAGAATAGGAATGTCTGAACGCATTGTTACATCCGAGTCTGTAACCGAAGGCCACCCCGATAAAATCGCCGACCAGATTTCTGACGGCGTGCTAGACGCGATTTTCGAACAAGACCCACAGGGCCGCGTCGCCTGTGAAACCATGATCACCACCGGCCTGATTGTTTTGGCGGGTGAGATCACCACCGACGCGCGCGTTGATTACTCAAACGTCGCTCGTGAAGTGGTCAGAGAAATCGGCTACGACAACGCAGACTACGGCTTTGATTGCGACACCTGCGGCGTGTTGGTCTCACTTGACCGCCAGTCGCCTGACATCGCCCGCGGCGTTGATGAAACCAAATCCCACGCCCAAGGCGCCGGCGACCAGGGCATGATGTACGGCTACGCCACCAACGAAACCCGCGAGCTGATGCCCGCCCCGATTCTCTACGCCCACAAACTGACCAAACAACTGGCCAAAGTTCGCAAGAACGGTACGTTGCCCTGGGTCCGTTCTGATGGAAAATCCCAAGTCAGCGTCATCTATGACGGCGACAAGATCGTGCGCGTTGACGCAGTAGTCATCTCGACCCAACACGCGCCCGACGTCAAACAAAAAGATATTAAAGAAGGCATCACCGAAGAAGTCATCAAAAAAATTATCCCTGCTAAGTGGCTTCACAAAAAAACCAAGTTCCACATCAACCCGACCGGTAAGTTTGTGGTCGGCGGCCCCATGGGCGACTGCGGTCTGACGGGACGAAAGATCATCGTCGACACCTACGGTGGCGTGGGCCGTCACGGCGGCGGCGCCTTCTCGGGCAAAGACCCCTCGAAAGTCGACCGCAGCGCCGCCTACGCCGCGCGCCACGTCGCGAAAAATGTGGTCGCCGCCAATTTGGCCGATAAGTGTGAAGTACAGGTGGCTTATGCTATCGGCGTTGCTGACCCGGTTTCAGTCAACGTTGATACATTTGGAACAGGCAAGATTGATGATGAGAAAATCGAAGCGTTGGTCAAAAAGCACTTCGACTTGCGCCCGGCGGCGATCATCGACCGTCTGAAACTGCGCCAGCCGATTTACCAAAATACGGCGGCGTACGGCCACTTTGGACGAAATGAATTTCCGTGGGAAAAACTCACCCACGTCGAAAAATTGAAAAAGTAATTCTTTAACCAGAAGTGAAAGCGTCAAAAAAAAGAGTCACTAAATCACAGGAGAATTTATATGACGACCGCAGTCGCAGACACGAAAGGGATCGACCTTTCAACGATCCAATTGCCGGATTACTCCGGCTTGCCATACAAAGTGGCCGACATGGGCCAGGCCGAATTTGGCCGCAAAGAGATCACCATCGCCGAAGAAGAGATGCCCGGCCTTGTAGCGACCAACAATAAATACGGCCCCCAAAAGTCGCTCGGCGGTGTGCGCATCACCGGTTCGCTTCACATGACCATTCAAACTGCGGTGTTGATCGAAACGCTGAAGACACTGGGCGCTGACGTTCGCTGGGCGTCCTGCAACATCTTTTCTACCCAAGACCACGCCGCCGCCGCCATCGCAGAAACTGGCACGCCGGTTTTCGCGTGGAAAGGCGAAAGCCTCGAAGAATATTGGGAATGCACTTTACAAGCGTTGAACTTTCCGGGCGGCAAAGGCCCCCAGCTGATCGTTGACGACGGCGGCGACGCCACCTTGTTAATTCACCGCGGCTACCAGGCTGAAAACGACGCCTCGATTCTCGATGAACCGACCGACAACCGCGAGCTGGCGATCATCAACGCATTGTTGAAGCGTGAACTCGCCAAGAACCCGACCCGCTGGCACGATGTCGTCAAAGAAATCAAAGGCGTGTCAGAAGAGACCACCACCGGCGTCCATCGCCTGTATGAAATGCAGCGCAACGGATCGCTGTTGTTCCCAGCGATTAACGTGAACGACTCGGTTACCAAGTCAAAATTCGACAATCTCTATGGCTGCCGCGAATCACTCGCCGACGGCATCAAGCGCGCTACCGACGTAATGGTCGCGGGCAAGGTGGTTGTCGTGTGCGGTTACGGCGATGTCGGCAAGGGCTGCGCCCATGCCATGCGCGGACTCGGCGCCCGCGTTCTGGTCACTGAAATCGACCCGATCTGCGCTCTGCAAGCCTGCATGGAAGGCTTTGAAGTCACCACCGTTGAAGACGCGCTGCCCGAAGGCAACATCTACGTCACCACCACCGGCAACAAAGACATCATTCGCACTGACCACATCGAAAACATGAAAGACCAGGCCATCGTCTGTAACATCGGCCACTTTGACAACGAGATTCAGGTCGACAAATTAAACAACTTGCCTAACGTCAAGATGACCAACATCAAACCCCAAGTGGATATGTACACCTTCCCCGATGGCCGCAGCATCTACCTGCTCGCCGAAGGGCGTTTGGTGAACCTGGGATGCGCGACCGGCCACCCGTCGTTTGTCATGTCAAACTCATTCACCAACCAGGCGTTGGCCCAGATCGACCTGTGGCAAGACCCCAAAGAAATCGGCGTCTACACCCTGTCGAAAGAACTCGACGAAGAAGTCGCCCGTCTTCACCTCGGTAAGTTGGGCGCGAAGTTGACTCAACTCTCTAAAGATCAAGCCGACTACATTGGCGTAAAAGTCGAAGGCCCCTATAAGCCTGATCACTACCGTTATTAAGTATGATTCGATTGAACGAAAGGCGCCTCCGTAGAAATGCGGGGGCGTTTTTTATGTTTGATGACTGGGACTCGGTTTGCACTTATTAAAAATACTTTGTGTTTGTATAGTGAGTTGAGTATTTACCCGACATAAGGCGATTTTTAATTTATTTGCTGCATTAAACGCGGAACACCCTACGGCTCTAACTACAAGTATTCTTCAGTTCATCAATTCGCATAAATTTGATTAAACGGATATACTATTCATTCATCTCGTCGTTGATCTCATCTCGAAAATGTTACTCAAGGAAACGCGCCATGCCCGCCTATTTTGATCATAACGCCACCACGCCAGTCCACCCTGACGTGTTTGAAGCGATGAAGCCCTATCTCAACGAACAGTTCGGCAACGCCTCCTGTCTCTATCGCCTCGGCGTCGACGCGGGGTATGCAGTCGAGAAGGCGCGTATGCAGCTCGCCCGCTTGCTCCATTGCAGCGAAGATGAAATCGTCTTTACCAGCGGCGGGACGGAATCTGACAACCTGGCGCTCAAAGGCGCGGTCTATTCCACAGGCAAACGCCACATCGTCACCACCGCCATCGAACACCCCGGCATTATCCGCGCTTGTGAGTTTATGCAGCAGTACATGAATTGCTCGGTGACTTACCTGCCCGTTGACGCAGGGGGCCGCGTTTCGCCTGCCGAAGTTGATGAGGCCATCACGCCCGACACCGCCATTGTCAGCGTCATGACCGCGAACAACGAGATTGGCTCCATTCAACCGATTGCTGAAATCGCAGCGGTCACGAAACAACATGGCGTGTGGCTTCATAGCGACGGCGTCCAGGCGGTGGGGCGCATTGAGGTCGATGTAGAAAAGCTGGGCGTAGACCTGCTCTCGCTTTCCGCCCACAAGTTTTATGGGCCGAAAGGCGTAGGCGCGTTGTATGTTCGCAAGGGCGTCGATCTGGTTTCGATTCAACAAGGCGGCAGCCACGAACAGGGCCGCCGCGCCGGGACGGAAAACGTAGCGGGAATTGTCGGCCTCGGTAAAGCCGCCGCCATTGCGCGCAAAGAACGCGAACAAAAAGCCGAACGCGCCGCGTACTTGCGCGAGATGTTGTGGCAAAAACTCGACGCGCTGCCGCTCGACGTGAAACGCAACAGCCCGGCGAGCGGCGTCTTGCCTGGCACGCTCAACATCACCCTGCCTAACATTAACGCCCGCGAGTTTGTGCGCGCCATGGACAGCGAAGGCTTTTGTATCGCGACTGGTTCGGCGTGTTCGACCGGGAAGCCTACTCCGTCGTATGTGTTGAAAGCGCTGGGCCGCAGCGACCAAGACGCGGTCGCGTCGGTTCGCCTCACCCTGGGCGCCAACAACAGCGAAGAAGAAATTGAGACATTTGTTGAAATTCTGCCGCGTGTGGTGGAGTATGTTACCGAACTGACCTCGGCGTGATGGGGGCGCAACCAACATCCCCCCCCTGGCGCCTGCGGCGCCTTCCCCCCTTACACAAGGGGGGCTAGGGGGGATGATTCATGAACGAAACCAGTGAAGTCAAACAAACCAAGAAACATCGCCTGGCGGTTGGTACAGCGCTGGGGCTAGAGCTAGGCGTGGGCGTCGCTCTGGGCGCAATTAA
>CAZKYC010000157.1:0-4282 GCA_964556895.1 uncultured bacterium
TGATAGATTAAGATTTCAGCAGAAATCACAAATGCGAGTTTTTACCGGAGCGCCACAACTTTAAGAATTTTGAACTCAAAGCCAAGGTGATGACGTTTGAAAATGCCAACTCGGGGCTGTATTTTCACACTGAGTTTCAACAAGACGGCTGGCCCAGCAAAGGCTTCGAGTCGCAGATCAACAATTCGATGAAAAAAGAACCGCGCATGACCGGAAGCCTCTACCAGGTTGACGACGTCGACACCAAAAAACTCAAAGAACTCGGCGCCAAAGACGAAGAATGGTTTGACTATTACATCAAGGTCGAGGGCGACAACGTTTTGATCAAGATTAACAACAAGGTCGCGGTCGACTGGACCCAACCCAAAGGCTTCGGCGGCCCCGGCGGCAACACTGGGCGCGTTCTCGACAGCGGCACCTTCGCCATCCAGGCCCACGACCCGGGCAGTAAGGTTCTCGTCAAAGACATCATGGTCAAACCGCTGAAGTAGGGTAGTGACTGTAACCACACTGTTTCATTATCGAAGATCCCCCCCCTAGCCCCTCTTATATAAGGAGGGTGGCGTCGAAGACGCCGGGGGGATTTTGTTTTGATATAGAGGTGTTCTCATTGAGCCATACGCCAAACTGAATGGGGCTACCCGTGTCCAGATAGACCACTCCTGCTATACAGCGGTTTATTTATTCTATGTTCGAGGTAGAATATACGCCGCACTGCAGAAGAAGTCCGAAGACGTCACGTTAACCAATAGGAGAAGATGAACATGATTGATCCGCACGGATCCGATACGTTGAATCCGCTTTACGTCCAAGACGACGCCAGGCGCGCCGCGCAAGAGAAAGAGGCGGCTGGATTGCCCTCGATTCAAATTAGTTCCGCCGCCGCCGCCAACGCGGTGATGTTGGGCAGCGGCTATTTCAACCCGCTCACGGGGTATATGAACAAGGCTGACGCGCTCTCGGTCGCTGAAACAATGACTACAACCGGTGGGCTGTTTTTCCCTGTGCCGGTGTTAAATCTCACAACGGACGCCGCTGCGGTGCAGGGAAAAGAGCGCATCGCGCTGCTCGACCCCAACGTAGACGACAACCCGGTCATCGCCATTCAAACCGTTGAGTCGGTGGAAGAATTCAGCGAAGCCGAAATGAAGATGATGACCGAGAAGATTTTTCGCACCACCGACGAGAACCACCCGGGCGTTGCGGCCTTTAACGGCCAGGGCCGGGTATGCGTCTCCGGCCCGATTGAGGTATTGAACTTCTCATACTTCGCGGCTGATTTTCCTGACACGTTTCGCACTGCCTATCAGATTCGCGAAGAGATGGGCAAATTAGGCTGGGAGAAAGTGGTCGCGTTTCAAACCCGCAACCCCATGCACCGCGCCCACGAAGAACTGTGCCGCATGGCCTATGAAGCGGTCAACGCCGACGGCGTTTTGATTCACATGCTGCTCGGAAAGCTCAAACCGGGCGATATCCCGGCTGATGTGCGCGACGCGTCGATTCGTAAAATGGTCGAGGTGTACTTCCCAGCCAACACGGTGTTGGTGACGGGGTATGGCTTTGACATGATGTACGCCGGCCCGCGCGAAGCGGTGTTACACGCGGTGTTTCGCCAAAATTGCGGCTGCACCCACTTGATCGTTGGCCGTGACCACGCTGGCGTAGGCGATTATTATGGCCCGTTTGACGCCCAGGCGATCTTCAGAGATGAAGTCCCTGCGGGCGCCTTGAAGATCGAAATCTTTGAAGCCGACCACACCGCCTGGTCAAAAAAACTAAACAAAGTGGTGATGATGCGCGACCATCCTGACCACGGCAAAGACGATTATGTCTTCTTGTCTGGAACCAAGGTCCGCGAGATGTTGTCAAACGGCGAAAACCTGCCTGAGGAGTTTTCGCGCCCTGAAGTCGCGCAAATCTTAATGAAACACTATCAGTCTGAAGCCTAAGCCAAATTTCACATACCAAATACAAAGCCGGGCAGGAGTATCCACCCGGCTTTTTTGTTTACAGAGCGCTGGGCTCATTGGATTACAACTTCTTCACCGCTGACCTGGTGCGCATGACTTTTTTTACATCGCCGCTGCGGCGCGGTTTGGTTTGCTTCTTCACCAGCGAGGCCTTCTCAATTAACAAGGCGCGCGGTTGTTCGATCACGCTGGCGGCGCTCGTTTGATACAACCCACCGCTGGGCGGCTCGACCATACGCGCGGCGGATTGCTTACGTACACCCTCAGCGTTGACCACCATCGAAATCGACGTCACTTCACGCAGGCCCTCAAACAAGTTGTCCCAAACCGAAACCACCCGGTTGCCACCCACCGCGACGGCGGATTTATTCACGCTCTCGATGGCGTCAGTCAATATCACCGGCTCGGTGAGGTAGGCGTTTTCGCGGGCGTCATAAAACTCAGCGAACATCTCGCCGGTGGCTTCGTCATGCCAGGTGATGACAAACTGGTCGTCGTTCCACATGGCGACCGAGGGCGCTGTGGTGCGTGCGGTTTCTTCGCCCAAGTCGATGATAAACTCAGTCACGCGAATGGCGCCGTCGTCTTCTAATACCGCGCCGTGTATGTTGCGCTGGCGTGTGTCAGGGTTTTCGTTCACCCATACGACAAGGTAATACCTGCCTGAGAACGCAATTTTTGGCGTAGTCGCGTGGTCAAACACCTCATCAGACAAACTGACGCGAACCTCTTTGTAATCGTCAGCAATCACGCCGTCTTCATCCGGCGCGGCGTCTATAGTAAAGAAGCGGGCGTAGATATCGTTGCGGCGTTTTCCATTCACCGCGACGCGGTCGTCAGACCAGACGACGATGATGCGACCATTGTTTCCGACCACGACATCCGGGTCGGCTGGGGTGGTGTCTTCAAACGTCTGGTTGACCAACAGGTCGACGTCGTCGTTGGAGGTCAGGTCGGCGCCGTCCCAGTGAAAGCGCCGCGCAAAAATGGCCGTGTCAAAGAAGCGGTCGTCCTGCCAAACCACGGCCAGGTCGCCGTTGTCTTTCATGTCCATCGCCGGGTTGACCGCGTCGGTATCGTCAAACGCCTCGTTGACCCAGATGTCTTCGACAAACAAGCGCTCGGATTGCTGGTTGACCGGCGTCAGAAATACGCTTTCTCGTTTGTCGAGCCGGCGGTCGTCTGACCACACGGCGATTCGATTGGCCTGTGGGCCTATAGCGATAGTGGTGTCGTTGACCTCGGTGTCTTCAAAGGCTTCGTTCACCGCAACCGCGTCGCCGACGGTCTCGGCTTCAGCGTCAAAGTCATAGAGAACCACGTCGCGAAACCCGAGCGTACTGTCCGCCGCTGAATAGACATACTTGCCATCGCGATCAAAGGCGATGTCCGCATCATCGGCGGCGGCGCCATCGTCGAGTGGAGAGACGTCAACCAAAAATTCCAACTCAAAATCAGGCAATTCGCTGGGGGGCAAGGTCGGCGTTGGCGTGGGGCCGACAAGCGGCGGGGTTGGCGTCGGCGTCGGTTGAATACCCTCGCTGACCCCGAACAACGACTGCAGCGCAGGATCGCTCACCGTCGCCGCATCAAGTGAAAAGATTTCGAAATCGTCGAACATGCCCGTGACTGGCGCGTCCTGCCCAGGCTGGACGGCGAATTGAATCAGTGGAATCACGGCATCGCTTTTTGGGTTATAAAACGCCGTCAGGCGAACATAGCCGTCGACAAATTCGGCGCTGTCGTTTTCAAACAAAAAGAACCCGGTATTGTCGGTTTCGAAAATCGAGCCGTCAGGCGCGACGTCAAACACACCCATCGCGATGACCGCGCCCGGCGCGCTGGCGAGTACCGACAACCGCAACAGCACAGGGTCGTCGCCAACCGCTGCAACGGGCCCAAACGCTAGGGTTCCTTGCCCGGGCGAAGCGGTAACCACCACGCCCCGGCCGGGATTGGTTGACTGGTCATTGGGGTTCGATGGAACCAAACCGATACGGGTATCCGCCAGGTCAAACCCGCTGGCGGGCAGGGGAGTCCACCCTGCGTTGGCCAAGTCGTCGTCGTTCCATTCAGCGCGAAACAGCGGCGCGGGTTCTTGCGCTAAGGCGCTGAAGGCGAATACGGCAATAAAAACAAACAACCAAAAATGAAAATAGGATCTCATCATCACAACCTCCCTCGGCTTTCCGACCAACGCCTTTCCTATACACCTTATCGCGAATGATCGCCATTTGGCTAACTGGAAGAAAATAAAGGTTCTTCCGATATTTGAGTACTTCCCTTGCTGGATGACCTGGAATTTGGTC
>CAZKYC010000158.1:0-4281 GCA_964556895.1 uncultured bacterium
AATCCGCTAACTCTTCTTTTATCGGCTAATGTCAGATTAAGTATTAGCTATTTCACATAAATGGTCAAGATGACGGTTCAAAGTTGAGTGATGCGTTTAAGATTGATGGTGTTTAAGGTGATAAATAGGTTTTGGCAAAAGTTTGGCAAAACGAAGTGGTCGGTTGTTGTGGGTTGTTTCGTAACTTGTTGAAATTCAAGTAGCTGGCGATGGGGTTCGAACCCGCGACCTGCTGATTACAAATCAGCTGCTCTACCAACTGAGCTACGCCAGCGTTATGAAAAGCGTCTAAAACTGACCTATAGTTTACTCAGAGTTTGGTGAAGATACAAGAATCACGCATTCAACTCGCTTTGATTTGTAGGGCATTTCGACTCGCTATTTGAAGATTCTAACACACAAATCGCCTTTTCGGCGAACAGATTCGGCGCTGTGGTGATTCGCTGTTCGTTTCTCATATAAACAGACTGAGAAACGTGAAAGCCCTCGCTGTTGCAGAAGCGCATGAAGTCGCGAATGGTGAAAAAATGCAGGTTGGGCGTGTCCCACCAATCATGAGGCAACGCCCGCGTAATCGGCGAGCGCCCAAAAAGTAACAACTGAACCCTCACAGACCAAAAGCCAAAATTCGGGAAACTGACGATGCACTGCTTTCCGACGCGCAGCATCTCTTTGATGACCAGGCTTGGGTGTCGAACTTCTTGAAGTGTGTCGGTCAATAAGACGTAATCAAACGATTTATCAGGAAAATCAGCCAGGCCTTCGTCAATGTCGCCATGAAACACGGTCAGGCCTTTGCTGATGCATTGATAGACCTTCTCTTGTGCGACTTCGACGCCAGTGCCTTTAGCGCTTTTGTGGTCCTTTAACAGTTCCAACAAGTGGCCTTCGCCGCAACCGAGGTCTAACACCTTCGCGCCATGGTTCACCAAATCGCCGATGACTTCGTGTTCAAACCGGACGGAAACGTTTGTTGGTTCAGATTCGAGGGTGGCCATGGTTTACTCGCGATCCTCCCAGGCGTGGCGAAGGAAGTCGCGAATCAAGCCTGTCTCCTGGTCGCATTCTAACAAAAACGCGTCGTGGCCATAGTCAGAGGTGATTTCACAATAGCTGACTTGTTTGGCGTTGCGCTTGAGGGCGCTGACGATTTCACGCGACTGGTAAGGCGGGTAGAGCCAATCGCTGCTGAATGACAAGATCAAAAAGCGCGCCTCAACATCACGCAAGGCGGCGGCCAGCGAATCATATCCTTGGGAGAGGTCAAAATAATCAAGCGCTTTTGAGATATATAAATAGCTGTTGGCGTCGAAGCGCTGAGTAAACGTCAGCCCCTGATAGCGAAGATAACTCTCGACCTGAAAATCCATCAGCATCTCAAAACTCGGCTCGAGTTTGTCTTGCAGCTTACGGCCGAATTTTTCGTGCATGGACTTGTCGCTGAGATAGCTGATATGACCGACCATGCGTGCCACCGCCAACCCGTTTGTCGGTGGGGCGCCGTCATAATAGTCGCCGTTGTTCCAATGGGGGTCGGAGATAATCGCCTGGCGCCCGACTTCATTGAGCGCGATGTTTTGGGCTGAATGGACCCAAGTGGTTGCGATAGGGATCGCGGTCTCGACCATGTCAGGATAGGTCACCGCCCATTGCAGCGCCTGCATACCGCCCATCGACCCGCCAGTGACACAGAATAATTTCTTAATTCCAAAACTTTCGACGAGGCGCTTTTGGGCGCGCGCCATGTCGCGAATGGTGATAATAGGAAACTTCAGCCCGAACGGCTTTCCCGTCTCGGGGTTAATTGACATCGGCCCGGTTGAGCCTTTGCAGCCGCCGATGCAGTTGGATGAGATGATAAAAAAACGGTCGGTGTCGAAGGCTTTTCCGGGGCCGATGAAGGTGTCCCACCAGCCGGGCTTAGTGTCGTCTTGGCTATATTTGCCTGCGGCGTGGTGGTCCATGGAGAGCGGGTGTAAGACAAGGATGGCGTTGGCTTTGGCCTCGTTGAGTTTGCCGTAGGTTTCATAGGCCAGGGTGATAGGGCTTATAGTTCGGCCGCAGTCTAAAGGCATGGCGTCTGGCGGTTCGAAAAGCGTGGCCGTTTGTTCTTTGACCAGCCCAACCGAATGGGCTTCAAGTGTATTCGCGTTGCTCATGGGTTATTGAGCCTACTGTAGAAATGGTATGGGGACCGGAGGAAGGCGGTGCGCCGTCCCGACCGATCCCCAACTATCAATCGTAGCCGAAGGCAATCAAAAATAAATAGCCGCCGACCCACTTGAGTTGCGCCTCGGTGTTAGACGTTTGACAACGCCTGGTCTAAATCGGCGATCAGGTCGTCAACATTTTCGATACCGACCGACAAGCGTATGAAGTCAGGCGTGACGCCTGTCAACGCTTGTTCGTCTTCGGTCAGCTGTTGGTGTGTGGTGCTGGCCGGGTGAATAATCAACGACTTGGCGTCGCCGATGTTGGCCAAGTGTGAGAAGATCTCGATGTTGTCGATGAGTTTGCGCCCCGCTTCGAGGCCGCCTTTGACGCCAAAGCCCAACAACGCGCCATAGAGCCCGCGGTAGTGGTATTTTTTGGCGGTTTCATAGGACGGATGTTCGGGCAAGCCAGGGTAATTGACCCAAGTGACCTTGCTATGTCCTTTAAGAAACTCAGCGATCTTCATCGCATTCTCGCTGTGGCGTTCCATACGAAGATGGAGCGTCTCGAGGCCTTGTAAGAACAAGAAGGCGTTAAACGGCGACATGGCGGCGCCGGTGTCGCGCAGCAACTGGACGCGCGCCTTGATACCAAACGCGACGTTGCCCATGCCAGGAAAGTCGCCGAAGGTTTCCCAGATATTGAGGCCGTGGTAGCTGGGGTCAGGCTCTGAGAACATCGGGAACTTGCCGTTGCCCCAGTTGAAGGTTCCGCCGTCGACGATGGCGCCGCCGATGGAGGTGCCGTGACCGCCGATAAATTTTGTTGTGGAGTGCATGACGATGTCGCAGCCGTGGTCCATTGGTTTAATCAAGAACGGTGTGGCGGCGGTGTTGTCAATAATTAAAGGAATGTTGTTTTCGTGGGCGACGTCGGCGACGGCTTGAATATCAAGCGTATCGAGTTTGGGGTTGCCCAGGGTTTCGGCGAAGATGGCTTTGGTTTTGGGGGTAATGGCTTTTTTGAAATTCTCGATGTCGCCGGGTTCGCAGAAATTGACCTTGATGCCCATCTTGGGCAGGGTGTAATGGAACAGGTTGTAGGTTCCGCCATAGAGGCTGGTGGAAGAGAGAATCTCATCGCCGGCATGGGCGAGATTGAGGCAGATCAGCGTACAGGCCGCTTGGCCCGACGAGACCGCTAGGGCGCAGGAACCGCCTTCCATCCCGGCGATGCGCTTTTCGAGTACGTCGGTGGTGGGGTTCATGATTCGGGTGTAGATGTTGCCGAATTCTTTCAAGCCAAACAGGTTGGCGGCGTGTTCGGTGTCGTTGAATACATAGGATGTCGTTTGATAGATCGGCACCGCGCGCGCATTGGTCGCGGGGTCGGGCGTTTGGCCGCCATGCAGGGCAACCGTTTCAAACCGTTGAGGTTGGTCGTTCATCCTTTCCTCTCCTTAACCAGCATAATCCTTCGCGGATCCGCCTTGGCGGGCCAAGACATAAGCATAAACATTATCGCTGAATGTATAGATTTATAAGGCCTCGACATAAGCCATAGCCAGGCTGGTTTTTCACCTTAAACGCTGGTCTGAATTTTTTTGGGGGGGAGAAATTATAGACATCCCAAGTCAGTTTGCCAAAAAGTCTCGAAGTTTGGATTCTAGCCCATCCTCATCCCGAAGTTGACATTCCCATATGACCAACACGCTCCAGCCCAGGCGCCTGAGTGCGCGGCGGTGTTGTTGGTCGCGTTGTTTATTGCGGTCGAGTTTGCGGTTCCAGTAGTCTTGGTTTGACTCGGGGCGGCGGCACCCGTGCTTGCAGCAGTGGCCGTGCCAGAAACAGCCGTGGACGAAGACCACCTTATTGAGCCGGGGGAACACTAGGTCGGGTTTTCCGGGCAAGTCGGCGCGATGAAGTCGATAGCGAAAGCCCATCGCATGGGCCAGCTGTCTCACCACCATCTCGGGCTTGGTGTCTTTACTGCGCACCCGCTGCATGGTCTTGCGCCGCTGGTTGAGGGTGAGATTGTCCATGGGGGAGGGATTATTTCCAAGTGGATGGTTTAGTTATTTCATAACCATCGATACGTTTTACTTTGTCAGGAAATAGGCTTTTTAAT
>CAZKYC010000159.1:0-3864 GCA_964556895.1 uncultured bacterium
CTTTACTATTGTGTTCGCCCCGCGCAAATTCATCGGATGGTTTCCAGCCCAATCCCCTAAACCTTAAGCAAAGACTGTGGTAGGTTTAATAAAAGTCTAATTCAATTGATTCGAGAGATAAAACGATGAACCATTTGATACTGGCATTCACTATCATCCTCACTAGCCTGAGCGCGATTGCGCAAGAAAAAGAACCCCCCGTCAAAGCGCCATTTGAAAAACTCGACCTGTATTGCGCCAACGATTGGTGGAACCACGCAGCCAAGATGAAGACCAACCCCAAACGCATCATTGACGTTGACGTTCCACGCGACGAGGTGATCTGTTTTGGCATCTACACCACCCAGAACGGCGTGCTAAAACTCTCCGCGCAATTGTTCCCGCTGTATCCAGACGAAAGCCGCGAAGTCAGGCTCGAACTCAAACAAAACGGCGAATGGAAACAAGTAGCCGCCGAACAAGTCAATGACATCGGCTGGTCAGCGTTGTTTCGCATTGAAAACTGGGATGCAACCAAGAACGCGCCCTACCGCTTACGACATGGCGACAAAGCCGTCTTTGAAGGACTGGTTCGCAAAGACCCGGCAAACAAAGATGAAATCGTCGTTGCCTCTTTGAATTGCAATTCAAGCAAAGACCGGGGCATGCGCGAAGAGTATATTCGCAACCTGAACCATTTTGATCCCGACCTGCTCTTTTTCGCCGGCGACCAGAGTTATGACCACAGAGAACACACCGCCGCCTGGTTGTTGTGGGGATTGCAGTTTCGTGATGCGTTTCGCAATCGCCCCTGCATAACCATTCCAGACGACCATGACATCGGCCACCCAAATCTATGGGGCGAAGGCGGCAAGCAAGCCAGCTCGCCGGCCGGCGACGATGGTGGATATTTCTTTGATTCTGACTATGTAAAAATGGTTGAACGTTGCCAAACCGCTCATCTGCCCGACCCGTATGATCCGACGCCAATCCAACAAGGCATCGGCGTTTACTACACCAATCTGAGAATTAGCAGCATCGATTTCGCCATCATCGAAGACCGAAAATTCAAAAGCGGCCCGGCGGGCAAAATCCCTCAAATGGGGCCTCGCCCTGATCACGTTCGCGACGTGAATTACAACCCTGAATCCATCGACGTTGAAGGGCTTACTCTGCTCGGTGAACGGCAATTGAAATTTCTTGAAGAGTGGGGCAAACCTAAAGAAGGCGTCGAGTTGAAGGTCGTTCTTTCACAAACAGGGTTTTGCGGCGCCGCGCACCGTCATGGACAATTTACCAACTATCTCCACGCTGATTTAGACTCAAACGGCTGGCCGCAAACCGGACGCAATAAAGCCCTGCGCCTGATACAAAAAGCCGGCGCGGTCCATCTGGGCGGCGACCAGCATCTGGCGACGTTCATTCAACATGGCATCGATAATTACCGAGATGGGCCGTTCGCGTTTATTGCTCCAGCGCTGGTCAATACGATTTACGGCCGCTGGTGGCATCCGCTCGATGAACAGCCGGGCAAAAATCATAATCCCAAAAATCCACTGCCTTTCACGGGCGATTATGTCGATGGCTTCGATAACAAAATCACGATGATTGCTTACGCCAACAAAGATGACAAAACATTGCGAGACGGATTTGGCCTGGTTCGTTTCAACAAGAAAGAAAAACAGATCACCTTTGAAAGTTGGGACCGCTATACCGACGCCACCAAACCCAACGCAAAACAAATGCCGGGTTGGCCGCGCACAATCACGCAAGTCCAAAAAGACGGTGAACCAGTGAAATGGCGCCTGGCCCGTCTCGATTGATGAAAACGAATTGGATTACCGCATCAGTTTGTTTGCTGATAATCGCAGGGCTCTATGGAGTCGAACTTAGCAAGGCGCCCATCAGCAGCGACCAACAGATTGCGACATTGGATGACATTGAAATGAATAAAACGGCCTCCGCCTGGGGGCCGTTTTATCGCGTCCGCGCGACGTTGATTGACGGGCAATCGGCGCATCTTTCGGTTCCAGATGAATTGCAACACCAGAATGGACAGACGATTGAACTCACTGGCGCACCTGTTTTTTTTGGTAATGGATGCAAGCGCGATGGCGACGCAATTTCTGTCACACAATTTTACCTGTTACCCACGCTTGGGCTCGCGCAAGCGTGTGAAACATTGCCAGACATTGAGATGCGCTGGACTGTCTTGGTCAAACTGAACCACTCCTGGGTTTTACATTGCGACGACATGATTGACGCCATGGCGACAGTCAACGGCGTGTTTCGCATTGACCAATCTAAGCCCTATGAAAGCGTCTTTTTTATTGATGACGCCAGCGCAACCCTCGCAGTAGAACCAGAGCATTAATTCATGTTGACGATTTTATTAAATACCTTATTTGAGTCCGCCCCATACATAATTCTCGGTTTTTTAATCGCTGGGATTTTGCGGTTCTGGGTAGCGCAAGATATACTACAACGCCATTTGGGCAGACGCTCAGCGGGAACGTTGCTCAAATCTGTCGGCGTTGGTTGTGTACTGCCATTGTGCTCATGCGGAACCATCCCTCTCGGCATCGGTCTTTACAAAAGCGGCGCATCTATCGGCAATATGTTGGCGTTCATGACCTCGACGCCTGTCCTGTCGCCAGTATTAATTGCCATCTCTTTAAAGTTGCTTGGCTTCAAACTGACTGCCACGTTATTGCTTGCAACGCTCAGCGGCGCCCTGCTTATAGGCATGATTGGAAACTGGCTGTTTACCAATACAGAACAGCAAGACCGAGCCTCATATGATACGCGAGAGTATGCACCCGCCGCTTCAAACAATGGCAAGAACAAAGTACTGAGGACGCTGAATTGGTCTTTCTTTCATTTAGGCGCAGAGATCAGCGTTGATATCACCATCGGGCTTGGCGTCGCTTCCTTGCTGCTTGCCTATTTACCGTTAGATTGGATATCAAGTTGGCTGGGCCAACAAGACATCATGACGCTGCTATATGTGATTGCGCTGGGCATCCCGGTTTACGCATGCAGCATTCCATCCATCGGGGTCGTACAGGGGCTGTTACTCTTAGGCGTCACGCCTGGCGCCGCGGTCGCTTATATGATCGCAGGGCCAGCGACCAACCTGGGTGAACTGAACGCCATCCGCAATTCGATGGGGCTGAAACCGGCCAGTTATTACGCTATCGCATTGATCGTCACCGCCCTGCTCGCAGGGTTCGTGACCGATCAACTGGTGTTTCCCAATTATCAATATCACGCTTATCGGCTGGAGGGCGAGTTGGTGGTGAGCCAGTGTTGCGTTCCACTCATTTTTGGCGATGGGATCAATTCAACATTAACAACAAAAGAAATGCCCACTTGGAACAAACCGTTCGGTTACTTCTTGCTCTGCATCATCATCGTTGGCTTGATAAAGAAAATTCGATATTTTCTTATTAATCCCTGCCTGTCATGCACCTGGAAGGCATACGGCAATGACGGCTATTGCGGCAGTAAATGCCATGTTCGTAGAAAATTTGAATTCATGCGAAAATGGTTTTACTTCAAAAAAACAAAACCAACTCTCTAATCATTTCATCTTACCCGTAGGCGAAATTTGTATTCTCAATATAAGCGCGATTTGGCTCTTTCATTGGATCAATCAAATAGCGAAGTAAAAAAAACGATTGGTTGCTGATCGAATGTGAAGATACTTCTACCCTTCAACGCCTGTCTTCCTAACGCCATTTACCTTTTCTGGAGGATGAAATTTCAGGTTCTTCCGATATTTGAGCACTTCCCTTGCTGGATGACCTGGAATTGGGGCAAAAAACGACATTCGTCCTTTCAATAATAGACAATCCAACTTAGGCATGGGTGCAACTCAGGGAG
>CAZKYC010000160.1:0-3793 GCA_964556895.1 uncultured bacterium
CCCATGCCTGAGTTGGATTGTCTATTATTGAAAGGACGAATATCGTTTTTTGACCAAATCCCAAGTCATCCAGCAAGAGGAAGTACTCAAATATCGGAAGACCCCATTTTTTCATAAAAAGCACGTAGGAAATGAAATAAATCCGTGGTTAAGGTATCTTGATGAGCGGAAGGATGGTCTTGACCGCTGCGGCGAATCAGCCCACCGCGTATTCAAAACGCGAAAACGTAGTCCCCTCTCCCTCTGGGAGAGGGTGGAAGATGAGGGGTTAAATAGTCGAGCCAGACTACTTCTCGATTGGTTCTTTGGCGCACATGACCAACAGTTTGAGATAGCGCTGGTAGGTGGTTTTCGCGTTGAGATGTTTATCGGCGAAGGCTCTCGCCGTCTGGCTGAACCGGGCCCATTGCTTAGGCAGCCCCATGATCGATTCGGTCTCCTCCGCCAGGTGGACCTCCGACCCGCCCGCAAACACGCCCAGCCCATACTGGTCAATCGCGCCATCTGGGTCGACATACAAACTGGCGAGCGCAAGCCCCGCCGTTAGACCCTGCGCCGCCGCATACGGCCACCCCTCAAACCGCGAAGTGTTTACGACCATCTTTGCGTTGGCGATAAACCGTCCCAGTTCCATATAGGGCACGGAATTTTGAAACGCCAGGTTGGGCAGGTGGCGGGTCTTTTCGACCAGCGACTCGATGTATTGCTGTTTTCGCGGGCGGCCAAACAACGTAAACGACACATTGGGCAGCGTCGCCGCCAGGCGAAAGAAATACTCTGGCTGTTTCCACTCGACCAACTCGCCCACCCAGATGGCGCCGCCGGTTCGCGTCTCGGGCGCGGGAATGGGGTTCACAATCGGCGGCAGAGTATATGCGTTGATTTTTTCGGAACGCAACAGCATGTGGGCGTGTTGTTTGGTCTGACACACTACCGCGCGGGCCATGTGAAGCGCCTTTCGGTAGGCGGCGCCGTCTTCGCCCGCGCCGTGGACGTAAGTCCCGTCGCAATCGCGGGGATGGGCGGCGAAAAAGACAAACGCGCGTTTTCGTTTCTTGCAAAACTGGGCGATAGGCAGCGCCAAGGGCGACGCACCGTTCAGGCAATAGACTTGAGCGTCGATTTCGGTGAGTTGTTTCTCAAAGGCGCCCTTGCGGCGAAGCCAACTTTTCCATCCAGCGTCTTCATCTTGGCGAAGACGATAGACCAGCGCGCCGGAGTGATATTCGACCTCGTCTTGGCCGTAGTCGCCCACGATGACGCTTGTCTCGACTCGCGAGTCTGCGCCCAGGCGCCGAGAAAATTCATAGAAGGCGATATCGGCGTCGCTATAGGCTCCACGCGCCAATGGATTAAACAATGGATACGTTTCAGGCGTTATCAGGCAAAATTTATATGATGCGTCCATAAAAGAATGATCAGTTAGTTTCCGATGGCTTTCTGGTAGCAGTAGTCAAACAGTATATTCCATTCTAATCGCTGAATTTGCCGACACAGCGCTTCGTTCTCATCGCCTCTGCGATAGTACATCGAACAAACGTCGACAAAGGCGAACGCGTCCCAGTCGCCGCGCGAAACCAGTTTCGATATCTCTGGCGAGGGAGAACCCTGTTGAAGCAACGCCGCGGTCTGTTGAAGCAAGGGCCCAAAAATCGCGTGTCGTCCCACCTTTCGAAACCAATATTTGGCGTTGGAGTAATCGGGCTCGCGGCGGTGCATGATGCCATGCCAATAACTGCCGTCTACGGACGGGATCGACTGGCTGATGGTGTGAGACTCATCTAAAAAATCGTGATACAACCACAACGCCGAGATACAGCAATCCGCCATCATCGAATCTTGGATCGCCTGGCCTTCAAACAGATGTTCTTTTGATACTGATGAAAGCCCAGCAAAGGCAGATGAATTGGGCGCTCCCGGGCCCAGTTCACTGATCCGGTCTTCAGCAAGCGATTGGCTCACGGCGGCGCCATATTGAGATGCATCAAATGCGGTTAGCATAATCAACCCTCATTTCTCTTCACGCTTCTCGACAGCAAATTGATTGGTTTGCTACTATACCACTCACATCTTACATGGGGAGATTACCAATGAAACTGTTTCAGGCTCTATTCACTCTTGTGATTTCTACGATTGCACCGCTCAGCGGGTTAGCCGCTGATGAGACCGTCCATCAATGGGGACGGTTTGAAGCCTCGTTCACAGCCGCGTCGACCTATGACAATCCCGTCCAAGAGGTTCGTCTTGAGGTTGAATATACCGCGCCTGACGGTTCCGTTCATAAACGTCTGGGCTTTTGGGACGGCGACATCACCTGGAAAGCGCGCTTTTCGCCCACTCAGCTGGGGACCTGGTCGTTCAACACCATCAGCGAAGACAACGGCCTCAATAACCAGGGCGGATCGTTTATTTGTATGCCGTATTCAGGCGACAACCCGCTCTATCAACATGGCGCCTTAAAAGTGTCTGACAATAACCGTTATTTTGAATACGCCGACGAGACGCCCTACTTCTTTTTGGCCGACACCGTCTGGAACGGCGCCCTGCTCTCTGACCTGGCCGGGTGGGACACGTTTCTCAACACCCGCGTCGACCAACACTTCACCGCGATTCAGTTTGTCACCACACAATGGCGCGCCGCCAAGACCGACGCTGTCGGCCAAACCGCCTTCACCGGCGTTAAGACGGTTCAAGTGAACCCCAGATTCTACCAGCGCATGGACCCCTACTTTGATAGGGTCAACCAAAAGGGCATGATCGCCGTACCCGTATTGTTATGGGCGATTCGCGGCGAAGACAACCCCGGTTATTTCTTGCCCGAAGACCAACGCGCCGTGATGGCTGAATATCAAATCGCCCGATACGGCGCTCACCAGGTGATCTGGTTTTTAGGCGGCGACGGCAATTATCGCGGCGAAGAACAAGCCGCGCCCTGGCGCCGAATCGGCCGCATGGTGTTTGGCGACAACCACCACCGCATCGCCACCATGCATCCCAGCGGTATGAGCTGGGTGGCAGACGAGTTTCGCGATGAAAAATGGTTCTCATTCTTGGGTTACCAAAGCGGACATGGCGATGACGACAACCTACATCGTTGGACGGCCGCCGGCCCGGCGTCAACAGAATGGAGCAAAGAACCGGCCCGCCCCATCATTAACCTCGAACCCAACTATGAAGACCATCTGGCCTATCAATCACGGCAGCCTCACCCACCTCTTAACATACGCCGCGCGGCCTATTGGAGCCTGTTGTGCGTTCCTCCTGCAGGCGTTACCTACGGTGGTCATGGCGTATGGGGCTGGCATGCTGAGCGCGGCCCCGCGCCCGCTCACCCCAACACAGGCGACGGCGACCCGTGGCATGTCGCCATGAACATGCCCGGCGCCCAACAGATGAAACACCTGTACGACTTTTTTGGCGCCATCGAATGGCAGCGGCTGCGCCCCGACCAATCGCTGGTCGCTAACCAGGCGAAAGCCGCCGAAAACTTCATCGTCGCCGCCCGCAGCGACGAAGGCGACATGGCGGTGTTATACGCCCCCGGCGGCAACAGTGTGCGGGTCAACGGCGAATCGCTCAACCTGCCCTTGCGAGCGAAATGGTACAATCCCCGAACCGGCGCCTGGACAGACGAAGGCCTGATGAAGAGCAAGGTGCAAGGATTCACTAAACCCAACACCAAAGATTGGCTATTGTATCTGGAATGATCAGACTCTCAATACAGCACAGAGCACAGATTTCTGGCTCATCCGGGATTTGGATACGTTCTCTCAAATTGAATTAAAATTTTCAG
>CAZKYC010000161.1:0-3716 GCA_964556895.1 uncultured bacterium
CTCTTTATGAGAGCGGCTTTTTGGATGGGTGTTCATGATCTCCCCTGACCGCTTTTGTGGACATTTCGCCTTAAAAGGGGGGGGATAGTGGTTGGCAGAATTATGTGCGGATTGAGTTAACCTAACAGTATCACTCTCCACTCAATAACTGCCCTGGGACGCCGCCCTGGCTCGGCAACGTGAATATCTCGATCTCATCAATATATAACACGACATCTTGCGTCCCGGATAAATTCGCTAACTGAACGACTGGAACCAATGACGTTGAAGTCGGGTCATAGATGATCGTCATCAGGTTGTCTTCATTCTGAAAGATGGCGCTGTCTGCTGGTATGTCAGCGGAAATCGAACCATCTAAACTCGCATCCAGGGCCGCCAGTGCAACCTGGGCTGCTGGGCCAGAGGTTCGTACGCGGGCGCGAATCAACGCCACCGCATCGCCAACGTCAATCGAGGGGAAACTAATCAGATGCACCTGGCCGGGCGACGCTATGATGGTCACGCCCAAGCCGTCAGACATGCGGTCGCTGTCCGTAATGATTTCTCCACGAGTCAACACGCCGCCGGGGTAGACCGGGTCGGTCGAGAAGCCGCCAGGCACTTCAGTGAATATAGAACCGCTTGTTAGCGAATCTTGTTCGATCAATGACGGCAACAATGAGGCATGAGTAGGCGGCAGAGTTTCGGGGAAGAACAGTTCCGCCGACCAGACGTCGTCGTTTGGAATCACATACGCTTCGACTGTATCAAGCAACACGCCCGCTTGCTCGCTGCCCGAAATATTCGCAACCTGAACAATCGGTGTCGCCACGCCGCTGGGCGGGTTATACAACAACAACATGCGGCGATAGTCGGTTTGGATGGCGCCGCTATCGGCGATCATGGTTGAGGCTGCAGAGCCATTTAACGCCCCGTCAAGCGCCGCCAGCCAGATTTGCGCTCCCGCAGCGGTGGAGCGCACAGTGGCGCGCAACAAAATTATTCCATCGCCAGCGTCTATTTCGGGGAACTGGATCATCATCACTTCGCCAGGGTCGGTTCGGAGAACTGCGCCGCTGGCGTCAGAGTAAACAAACCCGCTTGAGGCGATGGTGCCAACCGAGACTTCGCCGCCTGGCGCCTGGTTAAAGCCGCCAGGGATGGAAGTGAATTCGGACGCGGTATTCAAACGATGTAAGACCAAAGGCAATGACCCAGAGGGCAGGGTGGAATCTAAATCGCTGAAATAGTTGAGGTCATAGATTCCATCGACGCTGGTTTCTTCAAACACGCGCAAGAAATAAATCGCCGTGTCTTCGGCGGTGTATTTCAGGTTGAAGTTGGTTCCGGCGCCGTCGTCTTCATCTGAGGCGATGAGGGTCACTGCGTCAGCGAGAAACAACTGGGCGGCGGTGTCAGAATCGCCCGTGGTGAAAAATTCGTAGAATACATCTTCGGTCAACACCAACTGAAACCAGTCAGAGTCGCCGATGGTCAAGCGGTGGGGGCCGTGTGATAGCCCATTGCGGTTGGCATCGGCGAGCTGAGTGGCGCCGTCAGGGGTGTTGTCTGTTGGGTCCCATTCGTCGCCCGCTTCTGAGGGCTCAACAAACATGCGGTAATGAATGGCGTACTCGCCGGTTGCACCCGAATCAAACAACCGGACCCGAATAAAATAGTCGCCGCTGGCGTCGGGCGTGAACTGGCTGCGGAAATTTAATTGCGCTCCGCCCTCGTCAATCTCTACCAGCGCTTGTTCTTGGTCATTAAAAATGGCGGCGATGGTGTCAGAAGGGCCGCTGCTCCAAAACTCGTACGTAGCCCCAGCGGTCAAAGTCACTTGAAACCAGTCATAGGCGTCAACAATCGAAAGTGTGCGCCCGTCTAGAACCTGCTCATTGATGATGGGCATGCCCAGATGGGTCGCGCCGTCGCGTGTGTCGTCAATTGGGTCAAACTCATCCTGTGGCGGTTCGGGCAGGCTGGCCGTGCGGCGGTAGTGTAACCGATACACGGCGAAGCCATTGGCGAATTCGCGAATGTGGAGCAAGTACTTAGCGGTTTCGGTTGTGCTAAAAGTAATCCTGAAGTTGTTGCCGTCGCCGCCGACCTCGTCCATGCTGACTTGGGTTGTTCCATCCGCTAGGAGGATTTCACCGACAGGGTTGTAGTTGCCCGTAGTGAAGAATTCATATTCATACCCGCCCTGTAGGGTGAACATAAAATAGTCGGCTTTGTCACTCTCTAACAGCGTGTGTGGGCCGTGGGTTTGTTCTTCATCAGTCGGCTCGCCCAGGTTGGAGGCGCCGTCGGGGATATCGTCTTGCGGGTCCCATTCGTCGCCGCTTGCAGGCGGTTCGACGCCGCTGACAAAGCGTACGGTGTAATTCGCGCGCACCTCGCTCACGCCGACGGTTACGCGAAGCCAAAGCACGCCGTTGCTAACGGGGTTGTAGCGAATCGAAAAGTTAAAATTCTCGCCGCTATTGTCGTCGGCGGCGATGCGTACGACTCCGCTGGTTCGGTAGAGCTCGCCAAATAAATCGGCGTTGCTGTCTGATTCGATCAAAAAAGTTTCGCCTTCTGTGACAGTGAATTTATACCAGTCCTGCGTGTCGCGAGGAGACAGCGAATGTGGGCCGTGAGAGAGTTGGTCTGTTGACAGCGGACCAAGATTGGTCGCTCCGAAAGCGGAATCATCATCCGGATCCCAAGCGTCGCCGGGCAAGGTACCATCGTCGACTGTGATTGTCAGGGTGTAGGTTCCATCCTTTGAGAGGATGACGTTACCGACTCTCAAGAAAAAAACGCTGGTGATTTCGGGGGTGTAGATAAACCGAAAATTGGGCGCATTAGCGCCAAATTCGTTGCCCAAGTCGATCAAGTCATTGGCGACGACGGTATCGGCGTCAGCCGTGAGCAAGTCGCCGCGCAGAGTGATGTCGCTGTCGGATGAAAATTCATACAACACGCCAGCTTGAAGAGTGAAAGTAAACCAATCTTCAATGTCACCCTCCGTAAACGTATGGGGGCCGTGGCTGAGCGAGCCTGGTTGTGGAAGATCAAGAAGCGTCGCGCCAATGGCGAAGTCATCAGTCGAGTCCCACTCGTCTGGTACAGTTTGAGAGGAAGCGAAATTTGCAAATAACGCTGTAAACATGACTGCAATGATATACTTTTTAAACATTATTGGGTTCTCTCCCAGTACTTTTTGAAATATAATTAAGCATACTAGAATCAATATGTTGTATTATATTCTCTTTTTTTAGAATGCCCACCCAAAATTTATTCGAAAAAAAATCGAATTTTCTCTTTAACTTTGTTTTACGTTATGCTACAATTCGTTGTAGTATTCAGATATTTTAATGCCGCATTGGGTGTGACGCGACAGAGAGAGGGTTTCAAATGAATGAGGTTGTGAACTCTGTATATAAGCCTTTAGGAAGAGAAGCGATTGTATGTTTCTTTTTAATGTTGGCTTCCCTCGCGCCAATGGCGCAGCCAACCATTGACACAGTCGCAGGGAACGGGTCTGCAGGATACAACAGCGACGGCATACAGGCCCTTCAGGCCGAACTCGCCAAACCATCCAGCGTATTTGTTGGCGACGATGGTTCGATTTACATCGCCGACACACAGAACAACCGTGTTCGAAGAGTCGCCCCTGACGGGACAATTTCAACCGTAGCAGGCAATGGCCTGGTTGGCTTTGACCCTGACGCCGCCTCAGCCATCGC
>CAZKYC010000162.1:0-3529 GCA_964556895.1 uncultured bacterium
TAGTTAAAATAGTTTCACAAAATCACTTTGTGGAGTAGACACTTATCATAGGAGTATCAATGGGTAAGATAACTGGATTTCTCGAACAAGAACGCGTATTGCCCGTCGACCGTCCGGTCGAAGAGCGGCTCAAAAACTATGAAGAGTTCCACGGCAACCTCAGCGAAGAAGAGATTCGCAATCAGGGCGCGCGCTGTATGGATTGCGGCGTGCCGACATGCCACTGGGGCTGCCCCTTGGGCAACATCATCCCCGATTGGAACGATCTGGTTTACAAAGGCCGGTGGCAAGAAGCGATTCAGCGGTTGCACAAGACCAATAACTTCCCTGAGGTGACGGGCCGGGTGTGCCCGGCGCCATGCGAAGAGGCCTGCGTGCTCAATATCAACAACGACGCGGTCACCATCAAAGAAATCGAACGCATGATCGCCGACCGCGCCTTTGACGAAGGCTGGGTGAAGGCAAAAGTTCCGACCCGCCGTACGGGCAAGAAAATCGCCGTCATTGGCTCCGGCCCGGCGGGCATGGCCTGCGCCCAACAACTCAACTGGGCGGGCCACAGCGTGACCGTCTACGAAAAAGCCGACCGCATCGGCGGGCTGCTTCGCTATGGCATCCCTGATTTCAAGATGGAAAAGTATATGATCGACCGCCGGCTCGACATGATGCTCGAAGAAGGCGTCGAGTTTAAAACCAATATGAATGTTGGTATTGATATCACGGCGGTTGACTTGAATGGCGAGTTTGACGCCATCGTGTTGTGCGGCGGCGCCATGCAGGCGCGCGACCTGCCCATCCCGGGGCGCGACCTCGACGGCGTTCACCTGGCGATGGAATTTTTGACCATGAACAACCAACGCGTGGCGGGCGACGCCATCCCTGACGACCAATTCATATCCGCAGCGGGCAAGAACGTGGTCATTCTCGGCGGCGGCGACACTGGCTCAGACTGTTTGGGCACATCACTGCGCCAGGGCGCCAAGCGAGTCTATCAGTTTGAGATCATGCCCAAGCCGCCTGAGTCACGCACCGAACACATGCCCTGGCCCTATTGGCCTTTCACCTTGCGTACGTCGAGTTCTCAAGAAGAGGGCGGGGAACGCGACTGGAGTGTCATGACCAAGTCGTTTTCAGGCGCCAATAGCAAAGTCGAGAAACTTCACGCGGTGAAAGTCGAGTTTGGCGAAAACCGCGAGATCAATGAAATTCCAGGTTCAGAGTTTGGCCTCGATGTTGAACTGGTCTTGCTGGCGATGGGGTTCACTGGCCCCCAGAAAGAAGGCCTCATCGAACAAATGGACCTTGATCTTGACCCGCGCAGCAACGTCACTGTCGATGAGGATTATATGACATCCAAACCGGGCGTGTTCGCCGCCGGCGATATGAAGCGCGGCGCATCTCTAGTGGTTTGGGCGATTTATGAAGGCCGTCAGGCCGCCATCGGCGTAGACAAATATCTGATGGGAAGTTCGATTCTGACATAGAGACCAGATCAATAAACACTTAGTTTAAAGGCCTGTACTCGCAGGCCTTTTTTAGTTTTATAGTGGTTGCCAGAATTATGTGCGGATTGAGTTTATGTAACTGTATCTATAGCCGAGCCCTTCGGGCGCGCTTTACGCACATTTTTTTGACAAACGCTCTAGTCACTCAGTTTTGTAACCGATAACGTTACTAAGCGTGCTGTTCTACTCGTTACTATTAAAATCGGCGCTAGAGTTTATCAGAAATCGTAGATTTATTGTGCCATTTTGATTTCAAACTACGCATTTATGACACAGCGCTTTTTGGTTTATCCCATTTTTGGAACACATTTTTGTAATTGTTCATCGATTTCTGATATCTCAGATACGGTAACTGGCATTATTTGTTGCACATACCCGCAATCAACGCAATATTGGAACACTCATTGCGTATTACTATTAAGAAGAAAGTTCATTCTAAACGAGGGGAGCCGACGACCATGTATACGTCAGCCAAAACCAGCGAATGGGACGACGACTTCGGCGCCATCGCAACTCTTGAGACGGAACCAGTGGATTCATTCGAAGAAACTGAGGTTGTTGTTCAAGAGACAAAAGCGAAACAGCCCGTCAAGGCAAAACGCGTTGGCAAGCCTAGCGCGGCTTCTCGTTCATTAGACAACCCGATTAAAGACTATTTGCGTCAAATCGGTGAGTATCCGCTTCTGACCAAAGACGAAGAAGTGGAAATTTATGAGACGATGGACAACGGCCGACGCCTGTTGGCTGAAGGTCTGTCGAGTTCGCGCATCGCCATTCGCGAACTCGAAGATATCGTCAACGATCTGAGCCGCGGCGACCGCTCGCCTCATACCATGTTTCGTAACCCCGACGCGGGGCGTACCCGCCGCAAGACTGAGCTGGCCAAAGAGATCAAGAGCCTGCGCAAACACCTGCGCGACATCAAGCGCGGTTTTGAAGAAGATGACGCGGGCATGTTATCAAAACGCCAGTCGGAGAACCGCCGCAAGAAGTGGAGCGAGACTCTCTACTCGATGGATCTAGACGTGAACGCCTTGTGGGCGCTGGCGCGATCCGTTCGCGAAGCGGGAAAAGGTCTGAGCCTGATTTCGTCAAAAACAGAAAGCGAAGCCTTCACCGAAGAGACGGGCGACACCCCCAATCGGCTGAAAGCGTGCTGCGACCTGGTGACGGAAGGCTTGCGTTTCATTCGCGAAGCCCGCCAGAACATGATTCGCGGCAACCTGCGCCTGGTGGTGTCAGTCGCCAAGCGCTACAAACACTGCGGCATCCCCATGCTCGACTTGATTCAAGAGGGCAATTTGGGGCTGACCCGTGCGGTCGATAAATTTGACTACCATCGCGGCACCAAGTTTAGCACCTACGCCGTGTGGTGGATTCGCCAGAGCATCTCGCGCGCGGTCAAGCAACAACGCCGCACCGTGCGCCTCCCGACTGGGGTGGCCGACCAGATCGCCCAAGTCGATAAGGCCAAAAAGGCGTTGCTTCAAGAACTGGGCCGCGACCCCAGCCTCGAAGAGTTGTCAAAACACTTGGAAATCGACCAAGATCGCATCAGCGACCTGTTGGGTTGGCAGCAAGACCCGATTTCGCTTGAAACCCCGGTTCGTGAAGACCGCGACACCACTATTGGCGAACTCATCAAAGACCCGCGCATCGAATCGGCGGACGACTCACTCGCCAGCGAGCTGTTAGACGAGCGCATTGTTGAACTGCTGAGCCAATTGTCTGAACGGGAAGAGGCCATCTTGCGCATGCGCTATGGCCTCAGCGACGGCAAGATTTGGAAGTTAGGCGATATCGGCAAGCGCTTCGGCATCACCCGTGAACGAGTGCGCCAGATCGAACAACGGGCGATCCGTAAGTTGCGCCACCCCTTGCGCACGCGCGAAATCAAAGACTTCTTGAATTAAGATTTAATTCTGCACAACCGAGAGCGGATGGTTGGGTTTCCAACCATCCGCTTTTTATGGTTCTTCCGATATTTGAGTACTTCCCTTGCTGGATGACCTGGAATTTGGTCA
>CAZKYC010000163.1:0-3377 GCA_964556895.1 uncultured bacterium
CAATACTGGTTCAGCTCGGGCTTCTTGCGCGCCTGGATCAACCAGGTCTTGGTTGGGCTGCCGTCGCAATTCAAATAGCCCGTCTCGGGATTGCCGGAGGGCCAGCGGGACGGCTCATGGTTTTGGATATAGAGATAGTCGCCTTTGACGATGCCGCGAATGGGGTAGCCCCAGTCGTTGGGGCGCCCGATGTCGTGGCGTTCTTTTCCGATCAACACATGGTCGCGTCTCGAATTTACAACACCGTCTTTGGATGAATAGAGAATGTCGGTCAGGCTGCGGCCTTCGATGGGCTGCATTCCACTGGCGGGTTCGCTGACGCCTGCGAGTTCTAAGAAGGTGGGCGCGAAGTCGATAAAACTGACGAAGTCTTCGACGGTGCGGCCTGTGTGTTTTATACCGTCGTTCCACATGATCGCCAGCGGCAGGTGGTTTGAGTATTCGTGTTCTTGCCCCTTGATCCGCGGGAAGGGCATTCCATTGTCGGCGCTCACCACAACGATCGTGTTGTCGAGTTCGCCGCGTTCTTCTAGTAGCGCCAGCATTTTTTGCAGGTGGGTGTCGAAGTACTCAATCTCGAATGCATAATCGAGCATGTCAGTTCGCACGGTCTCGTTGTCGGGCCAGAACGAAGGAACTTCGTCAACGTCGTTGATGTTCTTGCCGCCTTTGTTGACGCCCGCCTGATATTCATAGCTGCGGTGGGGTTCGATTCCGCCATACCAGAAACAGAACGGCTGTTCGTCAGATTTGTCATCAAGAAACGCCTTGAAGTTAGCGGTGTAGTCATTGTCAGAAATGTGTTTCGCGGGCGGCGTGGTTTTTAATTTGCTATACGCCTTGCCCGTGAGTTGGCGGTTCTTTCCGCTTTCATCGACCGCCTTGCCCGGCGCCCAGCCTTTGGCGGTGTAGCCGGTGTGGTAGCCGTGTTCGACCAGCGCCTCCGCGTAGGTTTTGAATTTCACCGGAAAGTGGGCAACATGGTTCGCGGCTTCTTCAAGTTGCCAGGAGTTTCGGCCTGTGAGGATACACGCCCGCGACGGGGCGCACTTGGCGTTGGGCGTGTAGGCGCGTGAGAAGAGCACGCCCTCGCGCGCGACCCGGTCGAAGCCCGGCGTGTTGACCCACGAACAGCCATAGGCGCCCATGTGGGGGAACGAGGCGTCGTCGGCGATGCAGAACAAGATATTGGGGCGCTTGGTTGGCGGCGCCTGCGAGGTTCGTTTTGGCGATGACGCGCATCCCGCGAATGAGGCTGCGATTCCACACGCGCTAGATTGAAGAAAACGTCTACGGTCCATAATTCGCTCCTGAAATCAAAAAGAAAAAACGATTTTGGTGGGGTAAGAATCCATGCATCTAGATGGCAAAGATTTCCCCTGGCGCCTGCGGCGCCTACCCCCCTTGTTCAGGGGGGCATTTGATAGCCCAATTTACGGCTGTATCGTCACTACAGCTCTGCGATAGGCGAACAGCGGCGGTTTGCCTTGATCCTTTAGCTGCAAGATTACATGAATGGTCTGTTCGCCTTTGACCTTGGGCGCCGTGAACGAGGTTGTCTTGCCTGATAATTGTGACAAGTTGACGTTGCCGCGATACGTCCCCGCTTCTGGATAGACGAACCAGGTTGTCTCAACCCGGTCGCCGTCGGGGTCGCTTGAACCATCTGCGGACAGGGTCATTTTGTCGCCTGGCTTTGCGTTCAATTCAATCACATTCTTGGTATTGTCGCCGTTTAAAACCGCTATTGGGTTATGGTTGGCGTCGTCAAAGTCATTAGCAATACACCAGTCCATTCGCGCAGCGAAATCATACTGGTAGGCGTCGCGCCAGCGCCAGATGGTTGCCTGGGCGGTGGTATGGACCGAGCCGTCTTGAGCGGTCACGGTGTCGCGGTCGTTGGTCCAGATGGGGCGCGTCTCGCCGTAGGAAGCATACAACTGATAGCGTCCACCCCAGCCGCCGTATGACGGGCTGATATGGCTGTCGAGGCCGTTGTTGATCAAGCCAAGAAACGATGGCGTGTCGCCTTCCATGATGTACGCTAGTTTTGGGTATAACGCGCCCAGCGGCCCATGGTTGTTGATGATGTGTGTTTCGAGCCAGGGGTTGTCGACCAGTTCGAAGTAATGGGAGGGGCCGTTCTTGTAATGGCGGTCGCCGCCGATGCCCGACCAGGTGGACTGGTAATATTCTTTGGCGCCGATATGGCTGGGCGTGACGATGTAGAACAACTCAGGGAAGGTGATTCGCAACCAACGCCCCGCGTTGTCTTGGTCGGAGATAGTATAAACGCGTAGTTTCGAAACAAAGGTTGCGAGTTCTTCGGGGCTGCGCGAGTATTTCACGTCCCACAGCGCCTGGGCCAATGTGTTGACGCCGCCCCAGACGGACACCCAAAGCGGACGAGGGTCGGGCTTGTCAACTTGTTCGATGAGTAATTGTGAGCCTGGCGTGCTCTTGCCTTCGCCGACGCTGTCCATGCCGAACCCGGGCTGGCCTGTGGCTGACACACGCTTTAATTGTTCGACGGTCGGGAACCCCTCGGCGTGTTTGAGTAGGTTGTCTCTCACTTCGCCGTAGGCGCCAATGCCTTTATGAATTAAGTCAAGCCGGGTCTTGTTGCGCAGCCATATCGAAGTCGTCGCGACCAAGCCTTCGACGTCATACTCGTTGCAATACACCAAAAACCGCACCAGAGATTCTTCGTCGTCAGGCTCATTTGAGATGTCGGTCAAGACAAACACGCGTGGCTTTTCGCCGCAGATGGCTGAAGACATGCATACCAAAGCAATCAAGCAGGTGAAAAGAACGAGTGAGTAGTGGTTCATGCGAGATCTCCTAAAGTCTGGTAATTCACCATACTAAAAAAAATACCGCCGCAAGGATAGAGCTGCCCTGAGGTTAGACCGTGTTTGCTGTTAGTCGAGTGGTTGTCGGTTGATGGCGTCGTAGGCCAGGTGGAATTGGGTTTTTAATTCTTCGAAGATTGATTGAATTGACGGTTCGTCGCCCTATTTGGCGGCGTCTTCGAGTTGGAGGGCGAGGCTCGTTGATCGCGGCGCGTTAATAGTCAGCAAGGATTTATGCGCAGCCGCTTGAATGGAGTCAACGTCATTGCTGTCGATAGCCTGTCTCACGTTTTCAAACATTTCGGGGCTGCTGTCGAGAAAAATCTAAATCATGACCTTCGGCGTTACCGGAGAACATGATCAGTGAACTTAAATTCGGCTCATCCGGGATTTGGATACGTTCTCTCAAATTGAATTACAATTTCCATACATGATCTTAAGGATGATTTTTCTATCGCTGTATGTGGCAAGGGTACAACTCTGCTCGCTTCGGCGCCGCTCCGCTTTGTTGCACAGGCGCTCACA
>CAZKYC010000164.1:0-3245 GCA_964556895.1 uncultured bacterium
CCCCCTTATTAAGGGGGGACGGCGCGTCAGCGCCTGGGGGGATCCAGTATTCTTCGTCAGAATCAGGATGGGCTGGCTTTCTTATTTGTTCTTGGTTCGCCCCTCGACCGCGCCTTCCGTTATGGATCGCTTCCCCACATAATTAGAGGTTAAACTCGCCATCATCAGCGTAAAAAATCTGATACAATGGCGCAAATTGATATTTCAATGGCTTCGGCCATTTGGAGGTTTTGTGCATGGCTTCTTCCATTCGACTGGGCCTGCTTGCTGTCTTGACGCTGGCCCTGGCGTCATGCGGCGTCACCGAGAACGTTACCGATTCACTGAAGGGCATCTTTGAAGGCAAACGAAAAGTCTTAGAGACCAAACGCCTTTCGATTTTGGATTATGAGAACTCAGTGCGCGGCGGCCTGGCGGGAAAGATGGTCGGCGCCGCTTACGGCGCAGCGGTCGTTCCTCAGCCCAGCGTCAATCCTGCCGACGTGGTGTTACCGTCATGGAAGGCGGAATGGGCGGGCCGAAGCCTCGAATCAGAAACGATTCTGCCGTCAATTACCCTGCTTGAAGCCATGCAGGCCAAGGGCCTCAGCATCACCCCCGCCGAAGCGGGGGTGTTCTTCGCCCGCACGCCCCACTCCTACACCGGCGGCAACCAGGCAGTGCAACAAAACATTCGCGCGGGCATCCTGCCGCCCAACTCGGGCCGCCCCAAATACAATCCGTTTGCTGATTCGCCCCATTTTCAAACCAATATCGGCCTGCTCGCTATGCTGGCGCCGGGCATGCCCCAAACCGCGATTCGCCTGATCGGACCCTATGGCGAAGCGTTCGCTTACGCAGACGGCGTGTACGGCGCCAACTTCATCGCTGCGATGTACGCCGCCGCCATAATGAGCGATGACATTAACGCTGTGGTCGAGACGGGGCGTAAGTCGCTGCCGCCTGACAGCCGCTACGCCCAGATGATCAACGCAGTGGCTGATTATCACCGCACCAACCCAGACGACTGGGCGGGGTGCGCCCGCATGGTGATGGAGCGCGGCGGGGCCAATAACGAATCGGCGGCCCAAATCGGCGGCTATGTCGCGCTGAGCCTGCTCTACGGTAAAGGCGATTTTGAAATCACCCTGTATCTTTCCGCCCGTTGTGGACGCGGCGACCCGCGGCCCAGCGCCAGCGCGGGAGGCGTGTTGGGCGCGATGTTGGGGTATGGGCGAATTCCTGAGTCGTTCTCATCAGGCGTCGCCGCCATCGCCAACGCGGTCTTCAGATACAAAACTCAAAGCCTCAATAGCCTGGTTTCGGCCAGCGTCGACCGCGCCCGCGTCGTCATCGAACGCCGCGGCGGGGCGCACCAGACCCTCGGCCAGCGCGAGTATTATTCGGTCCCGGTTGAAGGCGCGTTCACGCCAGGCGACCGCGTCTCGTTTGACCGCAGCGCATTTGAAGCCGAATGGGCGACGCTCGACCCGCGCCGCGCCGACCAATTTTTTGATCGCGTTCAAAACGACCTCAACCAGTGGCAGCCAGGCTGGACGCTGGTCAATTGCGGCGGACAAATTTTTGCGGGCCGATGGGACGAATACGAAGACCGCGACAATGTGTTTGTCACCGCCCCGGTCTCACGCGAAACCCCTGCGCGCATGACCAAGACGGTTGAGGTGCCCGCCGGGTCGCCCAAACTCACAATAATCGCCGGGGCGTCAAACTTAGACGCCAACACCGGGTGGATTCTTCGCGTGTTGGTGAACGAAAACAAAGAATTTGAGATCGCTGTAATTGGCGAGAATTTCAACACCGAATATCAGCAACATGAGATCGATCTGTCGAGGTACGCAGGCCAGACTGTGACCCTGGCGCTTGAGAACGGAACCAGTGTGTGGGACCTGTCAGACGCCTACTGGGCGCGGGTCGAGATTCGGTAAAACTGGAATCGTGGTGGGGTAAAACCCATCCTACTGGCTATTGAATCCATTTTGCCAAGCGTGCTTTCGCTTCATCGTGAGAGATTGTCTTACCTTGATTGATTTGATCCAAACTGTTTTCAACGGCTTGTTTAAAATATAATTGTGCCATTACATCATCATAATCAATGTCATCCGGCATGGATTGAACGAGGTTTAGAATTTCTTGTTTTTTTGTCATGGTATGGCCTTTGATACTAAGTTAGATATTATTATATGCCTTCCTACGCCTTGGCGGCTTCTTTGCGCATGCAGCACTTTTTGTATTTCTTGCCGCTGCCGCAGGGGCAAGGATCGTTTACTTTTACTTTTTGGCGTTTGGCTTTGCCTCGACCGCCGCCGGGTTTCGCGGGCGCCGCGCCCTGGCCCTGATTGGTGGTCATCGCCTGTTGTTGGGGGCGCAGTTGTTCGGCCTGGGTGCGGTCGGCCACTTCAACATGGAACCAATTGGTCACGCTCTGCTGTTGGATGCTGAAATACATCTGTTCAAACATCGCAAAGCCTTCTTTTTGATATTCCTGAAGCGGGTCTTTCTGACCATAGGCGCGCAGACCGACCGAGTCTTTCAGGTGGTCCATGGTGTAGAGGTGTTCTTTCCAGCGCGAGTCGACGGTGCGCAGCATGATGACCGACATCAGCCAGCGGCCCAGGTCGGGGCCGAATTTTTCCATGCGTTCGTTAAAGCGGTCAGTCACTTTGGCTTTGACGGCGTCAAACATTTCTTCGCCGCTCATGCCGTTTGAGATGCCTACCCAGTCGAGCACCTCTTCGCCGAACGGAACCACGATGCCAAACACATTACGCAGGTTGTCTTTGAGCAGGTCGGGCTGCCAGGTTTCGGCGTCGCGCGGGTCATTGATGCAGATGTCGATGACATAATCGATCACTTCTTCGGTCATGTTCCAGAAGTGGTCTTTGGGGTCTTCGCCTTGCAACAGGTCTTGGCGAATGCCATAGACGACTTCGCGCTGCTTGTTCATCACATCGTCATATTTGAGGATGTGTTTTCGAATATCAAAGTTGTGGCTTTCGACGCGCTTCTGGGCGTTGGCGATGGCTTTTGAGACCATGCCGTGTTCGAGCACCTCGCCTTCTTCCATGCCAAAGCGTTCGGCGAGGCCCTTGATGCGCTCGCCGCCGAAGATGCGCATCAGGTCGTCTTCGAGCGATAGGAAAAAGCGCGACGAGCCGGGGTCGCCCTGGCGCCCGGCGCGGCCGCGCAACTGGTTGTCGATGCGGCGGGACTCGTGGCGTTCGGTACCGACAATGTGTAGGCCGCCG
>CAZKYC010000165.1:0-3158 GCA_964556895.1 uncultured bacterium
CCGCTCATTTATCGCAAGAAAATATGAATATAAACCTCATTCAAATTTAAATCTAAAAACAACTTGAGTCAAAGCCAAAAAAAACGCTTGAAATCTATTCAAAATCCAATTATAAATAACGTATAACAAACGCTCTATTAACTGATTTATTTGTTTTACAATCGAATCGTTTGAATCGGGGATTTGACATGAAAAAAGGCTTTACTCTTATCGAATTGTTGATTGTCGTAGCCATTATCGGAATACTCGCCGCCATCGCCGTACCAAACTTCTTGAACGCACAAATGCGCGCCAAACTCGCCCAGGTTGAATCAAACTTCAAAGCCCTTGGCACGGCTTTCGAACTTTACCGCGTCGACCATGGTATGTATGCGCTTCATGATCCTCAACATCAACAAAATGTTTTAGGCAACGGTTTAACCACACCAGTTGCTTATATTGCTAGAATTCCAGTTGATATTTTCCAGACAGGCAAATCGGCCCAAACAACGTCAATGGCGGCGCAAGCAAAACAAGAACTTCATCCCGAACCTTTTTATCACCCTGCTTTTGGTGCGCCAGAGCTTGACGATATCCCCCCTCGTGGAACTCGAGATTTGACGCTTCGCTTTATTCAAGACAAACAGCAATATGAAAAAGCTCAAGCGATGTGGCCCTGGGGCCGTTACGTTGTTAGCATTGGCCCAGATGAGGTACACAATTATCCTGGTGTGTATAGGGTTACTAACGGCTTAAACAGTTCAGGCGACATTATTCGCGTACTTCCGTAATTTGTAAATTCGTTTTCAATAAAAGCGCTCAGGCTGTCTGGTTTGAGCGCTTTTATTATTCTGGTAAGATAGGTGCATGATACGCTTACCAGTCTTGTTTGTTCTATTGTCTCTTCCATGCTTCTGCGTTGCGCACCCCCCGCGCATCGACAGCGTAGTCATGCTTGACCCTCAGCCTCATGAAACCGATGAAGCGGTGATTTGGTATGACAACTTTGATACCGATATGCAATACGGCGAATCAAGCGGCGACAGTGTATCATCTATGTTTTTTGGAGAATCAGGCCAGTCAAAACTAAGCCATTATGAAAAAGGCTCAAGAGGAAAAGGCGGTTGCAAAGTCTTCTTTGGCGATAGCCCTACCGGAAGGCCCATTATCAATCAAGGCCAAACCTATCACGACGTCTATTGGCGAATCTATATAAAACACCAGGACGGCTGGACAGGCGGCGGCCCCGCGAAGTTGTCGCGTGCGACCAGCCTGGTTTCTTCAAATTGGGCGCAAGCCATGATCGCCCATGTGTGGAGCGTCGGCAAAACCCTTACGCTTGATCCTGCGCGCGGCGTATCGGGCTCAGACATTGTCACAACCCGCTATAACGATTTCGATAACCTGAAATGGCTGGGCAACAGACCTTCAGCAACATTCCAAATTCATAGCACGGAAGAAGCCGGCTGGTGGATATGCGTTGAGTCACGGGCCAAACTCAACACGCCCGGCCATAGCGACGGCGTAAACCAACTTTGGCTCGATGGGCGATTGGAAGCCGAACGCCGCAACCTCAATTGGCGAGGCTCGTATACCAAACACGGCATCAACGCCGTCTTTCTTGAATCGTACTGGAACGACGGCTCGCCCGTCACACAATCACGTTGGTTTGACAACTTTGTTGTTTCAACCAAGCCCATCGGCCCTGTAGTCTGTCCACAAAACCCAGAGCTCATCAAGACGCCGTTTCGAGGAGAAGGCCAACAAAAAGGCTGGCAACTAGAGTTATCTTCTGATTCAGGCGGTTCAGAAACCGTATGGAAATCTAACTTGATAATAAAAACGAAGCGCGTTCGTATTAGTCATGAAACCGGCGAATTTGTGGGCGCCTTGGCCGATCAAACTCGATTGGCTCCAGGCCGAACATACTATTCACGGGTTCGAGAACAGAGCGAGGCAGGCGTCTGGTCTGAGTGGAGCAACTGGCATCAACCATTCAAAACAACCAGTAACCAAAGCCGAATTGGGCTCTGGAAAATCAAATAACCAATGACTTCTTTCTCCTCTCCAACAATCTCAAAAATTTCTAATCAAAGACTAATCTAATCAGAACATTCTCGCACATAATAAGCCTACACCGTCGAACCAAAATATCACCTCAGTCACCATAGTCTGATTTTAGGAATTTTTTACCTTGAAAAACGGGTTTACTCTAATTGAACTGCTTATCGTTGTAGCAATTATCGGCATCCTGGCGGCGATCGCTGTTCCAAATTTTTTGAATGCACAAATCCGCGCTAAAATCGCCCGCTCCAAGGCCGATATTCGCATGTTACGAGACCAGGTGAATATCTTCAATTTGGATACAAATCTATGGTTGATTGATGGCAATGACTGTGATGGATCAGACAAATGCTGTTTTCAAGGCTCGTGGTTTGGCGTACGGCCTTCAGCTGTGGGTATCAGCAATGTCGGTACGGGCGATAACCATTTTTCAGGCCAGGTTTATCAGCCTCTAACCACTCCTATCGCATACATTTCAAGCATTCCAGTCGACCCCTTTGGTCGCGGCGTTTTCTATTCCTATGAAGACCGTGACTGTTCAAATACCGGCGGTACCTGGGGCATTCTCGCCGCAGCAGGCCCAGACAGCGACAATGGCGACTGGCATCCCACAAACCGGGCTGTGCCATTCAATGTGTCAAACGGCCTGGGAAGCAACGGCGACTTGTGGTATGCATGGCATTTCAAAAATATCTCTGACTTTTCTTATGATCAATTCTATAAAAACCGCGATCCTTGGGGTTTTTAGTCTCCACACTACGGCAATCGCCAAAATTTCAATCCTTTATCCCGCTAATTTATCATACTTGTAGATTTGTGTATTCTATCCTATGCTCAATGAAAACCAATAATTTCTCCATTCAAACAAGCGAGAAAGGAATTACGCTCAACAGTTGCTGAATTTGTGTGGTAATCGCGGTGGAATGGGAATCGTTTTGTGGGATATCGTTGGCGGGTTGATTACTGCTGCATGAAGCGAGACAAATCAGACAGACAATCAATGAAACTGCTCGAAAACTACGGAAATCTGGCGGTTTTAAGACGTTCATTCAAACATAACCTCCTGAGAATTGTGGTGGTGATTGGGATTTAATATATATAGAGAAATCTCAGTT
>CAZKYC010000166.1:0-2925 GCA_964556895.1 uncultured bacterium
ACTTCGTCCGTTACTCCGTCGTTGATTAATTGCCCATCAGAGAGCAAGACGCATCGTTGACAAAGCGCACGGACAGCCTGCTGGTTATGGCTGACAAAAAGTACGGTTCTCCCCGTGCTGGAAACCTGCCCCATTTTCCCTAAACATTTTTTTTGAAACTCAAAATCCCCGACGGCTAGCACTTCATCTACAATCAAAATTTCACTTTCCAAGTGAGCCGCCACTGCAAAAGCTAGGCGTACATACATGCCCGATGAATAGCGTTTTACTGGGGTGTCAATATAGCGCTCTACGCCAGAAAAATCAACGATTTGATCGAACTTGCTGCTGATTTCATTCTTGCGCATTCCGAGAATAGCGCCATTTAAATGTATGTTTTCGCGACCAGTAAGTTCAGGATGAAATCCAGTGCCAACTTCGAGTAAACTGGCAACTCGCCCACGAATTTTCACTTTTCCGTTTGTCGGCGATGTAACTTGGCTTAATACTTTCAATAAAGTACTTTTACCTGAACCGTTTTTACCAATAATTCCAACAGCGTCGCCTTGTTGAATTTCTAAATTAATGTCTTTTAAAGACCATACAATGTCGCTCTCGCCTTTTACGGTGCGATCATTCGTTTCGCCCAGTTTGGAGAACGGATCTTCCTTACCTCGTGCGAGCGCCCACCAACGCTCAATATCACGCGATAGCGTGCCTGTACTAAACTGACCGAGTTGGTAAGCTTTTGACAGATTTTCTATTTTTATTGCGGTGGGCATAATACCTTTTTTAGTAAATCCAGCGTTTATGGCGATATTTACTCAACGGCGCGAATAAAGCATAAGAACAGAATTGAGCGTTGCAATTAAATCGTATCGACAAAACTCTTCTCGACCTTATTGAATAACAATACGCCTAGCGAAAGTATGACGATAGAATTCAAAACAGCGTAGCCCAGCGTATACGCATCAAATACGCCAACGCCAAGAATTGATCTACGCATCCCTTCAATCACAAACGTCAATGGATTTGAAGCAACCACTATGTACATTTTTCCGCTTAAACTAGATAGAGGGTATACAACAGTTGTGGCGTACATTAATAATTGAACGCCGAATGTAAGCAGAAAAATGAGATCTCGGTATTTTGTGGTGAGGGCGGATACTATCATTCCCAATCCTAAACCCTGCATCGCCATTAATAGAACAAATATTGGAAAAAGCGCCAAATGCCAATCAATTAAAATGCTTGCGCCGTTAAATGCATAATAAACAAACACGGCGATGAAAAGAAGCATTTGAATTCCAAACCGTATTAAATTCGACAAGACGATACTCAACGGCATAATAATTCGTGGAAAATACACTTTTCCAAAAATATTTGCATTATCCTTAAAGACCGTTGCTGTTTTATTCAGGCAGTCAGCAAAATAATTCCAGGCATTGATACCTGCTAGATAAAACAACGGCTGTGGTAATCCATCAGTTGAAATTGCCGCTAAACGACCAAACACGAACATAAATACGGCTGTCGTGAATATCGGTTGAATAAAATACCATGCGGGCCCCAGAATGGTTTGTTTATAAAAAGCAACAATGTCGCGCCGGACGAAAAGATAAAGTAAGTCACGGTAACGCCAAATTTGTTGGAGATTTAAATCAAACCAAGCTTTATTCGGTGTTATTACAACATCCCAATTATCTTCTTTCATACGGTTCATCTATCGTCTACTATTCCTCGATCAGCGGTTTGTCTTCGGGCCAATCGAGGCAACGAAGGACTTCAGGCTCGACCTCTTGATAGCGCCAGCCGCTTTCGGGGCAGACATACATTCCATTGGCGTCTTTAGTCTTCAGCCAATGACCATGGCGGCTCATCCACCCTTTACGAACGGCGGGGACGCCCAACATCAAGGCATAGTCTGGCGTGTCGGCGCAAACCACTGCACCCGCGCCGACGAAGGTATAGCGGCCTAACGTTGTTCCGCAGACAATCGTCGCATTGGCGCCGATCGAAGCGCCGCGCTTCACTACCGTTTTCTCATACAAGTGGTGGCGAATAACCTGAGAGCGTGGGTTGGTCACATTCGTGAAGACGCAAGAGGGACCGCAAAAGACGTCATCTTCTAACTCCGCTCCCGTATAAAGCGAAACATTGTTTTGAATTTTAACATTATTACCAATGATGACGTTGTCGGCGATGTGAACGTTCTGTCCCAGGACGCATTTCTCGCCCAGACGGGCGCCTTTCATCACATGTGAAAAGTGCCAGATTTTGGTACCGGCGCCGATTTCACAGGGCTCGTCTACATACGCGCTTTCATGCGCAAAATACTTTTTTTCATTCATGATTGAATCGCCTCGATTGGGAAACTAACAGGTTCGCCGTTGGTGACCAGCGACCGTTGCGCCGCCTGCAATACTTTTAATACTCTCAATCCACTGTCGCCATCGCTAATGGGCGGCGTGCGGGTTTCAATCGATTTTAAAAACGCATCACATTCACAGCGAAGCGGTTCATCGTTGGGAAACTCAATCGTCTGGCCATCGTTCTTCACGGGGACATGCTGGCCATCACGCATCTCAACGTAATTGTCATACAAAACCAGTGCTTTGCGAACATCGTCATAACTGGCCATTTTTTCGGAGCCAATGACAACTAGTTTCTGTTCTTTGTAAGGATGCAGCCATGAAACATGAATATGTGCGCGAACGCCGTTGTCAAACAGCAATGACGTCAATGTTACGTCGGCGATATTGGGCTGTAAGTAGGTTCCGCCGCAGGCGCACACCTGAAAGGGTATCGCACCCACCATCCGCAGGATAATTGCGATATCATGCGGCGCAAAACTCCATAGAATGTTTTCTTCCTGGCGAATTTTTCCAAAACTCAATCGGTTTGAATAGATATAGCGTACTTTGCCCAACTGGCCGGATTCTATGA
>CAZKYC010000167.1:0-2922 GCA_964556895.1 uncultured bacterium
AGCTGTTTAGCCCCCCTTTTTAAGGGGGGACGGCGCGTCAGCGCCTAGGGGGATCAGGAATTCTTTTGTCAGAATCAGGATGGGCAGGATTTTGTGGATGAGCAGAATTTGTCTGTTTTATTTATCCTGAATATCCTTTCAACCGGCCCTCACCCCAGCCCTTGCCTGGAGCAGGTTCTCCCAGAGGCAGAGGGCGTAAAAAGCCGCGTTGTATGAACAGTTCTGTGCATGGGCGTCGATTCATTCAAAGAATAAACGCTAGCCATCGGTTTCTATCTGTGGGAAACTACGTTACACAACGTTGCTGAATGGAGAACAGACTGATGCGGTCCCAACCCATCTCACGCCGCGACTGGATGACAACCGCCGCCATGAGCGCCGCCGCAGCGGCGCTGCCTCAATCAGTTTTGTGCGCAACCCAAAAACCAAACGTCTTGTTCATCCCGGTCGACGATCTGCGTCCTCAACTGAGTTGTTACGGAAAGCCCAACATCCATTCGCCCAACATTGACCGCCTGGCGGATGAAGGCGTGTTGTTTGAACGCACCTATTGCAACGTCCCGGTGTGCGGCGCTTCGCGGGCCAGTTTGCTGACGGGCGTGCGCCCCACCCGAGAGCGCTTTGTCGGCTATAACACCAAAGTCCATGACGACCTGCCGGGCGCGTTGACGCTGCCCCAGTATTTCAAACAAAACGGCTATCACACCATCGCCAACGGCAAGGTCTATCACCATCGCAGCGATGACTCAAAAGGGTGGAGCGAAGAAGCCTGGCGTCCGTCTTGGCGCGCCCCGGACAACTGGCGCAACTATGTCACGCCAGAAAACATAAAGATTTCATCTGAGTCAGACGACGACCGCGGCCCCGCCTATGAGGCGGCTGATGTTGACGACAGCGCCTATTATGACGGCATGATGACCGACAAGACGCTGAAAGACATGCGCCGCCTCGCCAAAGGCAACAGCCCGTTTTTCATCGCGGCGGGCTACCTCAAACCTCACTTGCCTTTCAACGCGCCGCAAAAATATTGGGACCTCTACAAGCGCGACGAAATTGATATGGCGAAAAACTCCACCCCGCCTGTCAACGCGCCCGACGCCGCGATTCACCAGTTTGGCGAGCTGCGAAATTATTACGGCATTCCCAAAAAGGGGCGGCTGCCTGACGACCTGGCGCTAACGCTGGTGCATGGCTATTACGCCTGCGTCAGTTACATCGACGCGTTGATTGGCCGCCTGCTTGATGAGCTCGACGCGCTGGGCGTTCGCGACAATACCATCGTGATTTTGTGGGGCGACCATGGCTGGAACCTGCGCGAGCACGGCTTGTGGTGTAAGCATTGCAACTTCCATACGTCGCTGCACGCCCCCATGATCGTCAGCGCGCCCGGGTTCGAAGGCGGCGCGCGCACCCCCGCGCTGACCGAGTTTGTCGACATATTCCCTTCGCTGTGCGAACTCAGCGGGTTAGCCGTTCCTGCGCACTTACACGGCAAGAGTTTTGTCCCGCTGATGCGCGACCCAAGCCAGCCGTGGAAAGACGTGATCTACAGCCGCTATTTTAACGGCGAGTCGGTGCGCACCGACCGCTACCTCTACACCGAATGGCTCAAAGACGGCAAACCCTATGCGCGTATGTTGTATGACCACGTCACCGACCCGGACGAAAACGTAAACATCGCCGGTAAACCCGAAAACCAACAACGGGTAAAACGCCTCAGCCGCCGGCTCGAAGAAGGGCGCAAACTCGCCCTTATACCCTAGGAGACTTTTATCATGAAACGCCGCGAATTTATCATTAAAACGTCCGTGACTATCGGCGGCGGCGCCGCCGCCGCGCCCATGAACGCGGGCGCGACTGGCGCAAAGCGCATCGCCTGGGTCGCGGCGCTGACACTCGAGCGCATCACTGCTGACACCGCCGACTCGATGATCAAAAGCGTCATCTCGCGAATGAAGGCCACCCTCAAAGGCAAGCCTGACCTAGTCTGCCTGCCCGAAACGTTTATTTATAACCAGGTCAAAACGAAACCGTCAGCCATAGACCAGGCGGCGAAAGCGGGCGAACACCTGAAACCATTTCAACAATTCGCCAGCGACAACAACTGTTATGTTGTATGCCCTCTGTTGACCGAAGACGAAGGCCGCGTCTATAACTCGGCGGTGTTCATCGACCGCAACGGCGGCCGCATGGGGGCGTATCACAAGATGCACCCCACCGTCAGCGAAATCGAGAAAGGCATCATGCCCGGCCCTGAAACCCCGACGGTGTTTCAGACCGACATTGGAACCATCGGCGCGCAGATTTGTTTTGATATCAATTGGCTAGACGGCTGGCAGCGGCTGTCGCAGGCGGGGGCCGACATTATCGTCTGGCCCAGCGCATTCCCTGGCGGGCGAATGTTAAACGCCATGGCCTGGATGACCAAAGCCTACATCATTACCCCGACCCGTCCCTTCCCGCCGCGCATCATCGACATCAACGGCGACGATATCAACACTGGTGGGCGCTTTGAACCGTTCGCCCTAGCGCCGATCAATCTAGAGAAGGCCTTCATCCACATCTGGCCTTACACCAAACAACTTGACGCGCTGAAAGAGAAGTATGGGCGCCGGGTTCAGGTAACCAAATACCATCTCGAAGACTGGGCGATGGTTGAGAGCCTCTCTGACGGCCTGGCGGTCCAAGACACGCTCAATGAGTTTGAGATCCCCACCCATAAGCAGCACATCCAGACCGCCGATGAATTGCAAAGAAAGCACAAGGCCTAGAGCCAGTATGTGACCCCCCCGCCGTAACGGACTGCCTCGCAATGACTCGACCGCTGACTGGGCCGCGACTTACCAGCCACCAAGAGTTCCAAAAATAAAGGTTCTTCGCTGTTTTGTATGGGTAAGAATGGGGGACGCTGTCCCCCAAGCC
>CAZKYC010000168.1:0-2860 GCA_964556895.1 uncultured bacterium
CCCATGCCTGAGTTGGATTGTCTATTATTGATAGGACGAATATCGTTTTTTGACCCATTCCAGGTCATCCAGCAAGAGAAGTACTCAAATATCGGAAGAACCATAATTATTCTCTTGAAAGTTCTTGCTTATCTGTTCGTATTGTTTATAAGCCTGCCCGGTGTTGGTATGGTTCTGTTTTGGCCCGATCTCAGGAGGACGACATGATCACGAAATATAAATTCTCAGCTTTACATCGGATAATCGCCTGTCTGGTTATCGTCTGCGCGGCGGGCTGCGGCCTTAAAGGCAAGTATGAAGAAGAAGTCGACCTCTCAGTCAGCGCCGCTGGCGCCAAGTCGATCAAAGTCGACACCATCAATGGAACGATCGACGTCAAAGCCGCTGATGTTGAAACCGTGACTGTCTACGCGGTCAAAACGGTCCGCGCGTATAGCGACAAAGCCGCCGAAGAGTTCGCCTCATCGGTCGAACTCATCGCCGAAATGGTCGATGAAGAAGTACGTATCTACGCCAAACACCCTAAGACCACCTTCGACAAATCGGTAACCGTGATGTTTGAAGTTGAATGCCCGCCTCATCTCGCCGCCACGTTTCATTCGGTCAACGGACAAGTCAGAGCCGACGGCATGGCCAACGGCGTCGAAGCGGGCACGACCAATGGCCGCGTCAACATCCTCAATTCATCAGGGCGCATCGTCGCCGCCTCAACCAACGGACGCATCGACGCCCACCTCGAAACCCTCGACGCTGACAGCACGTTTGGCGCGGTGAACGGGTCAGTCGATGTATCGGTTGTCAATTGCCAGGGCGATATTAACGTCGATACGGTCAATGGCTCGGTCAAAATCAAACTGCCCGCCAATTTTAATGGCCGCGTTGAAGGCTCGACTGTGAACGGGCGCGCTTCATGCGGCCTCGACTTTGACGCCGAGGTCGATCAAAAGAAATACTTCAAAGGCGTGGTCGGCGACGGCGACGGCCCCTCAATCAAACTCAACGCGGTAAATGGATCAGTCAAAATCGAAGTGTTAGAAGTGAAAGAGATGATGCCGGTCTAATGTGATGACCGCCCGCGGCGTTCATACCAGACATCAAGGCGCTCGCGGTTTTTCAGGGTTTGATTGGGCGAGATTGAAATTGTGGCTAGCAGTTTGATAATTTCCCAGTGGCTGAATTCGTGTACTTTTCGCGGCGAGGTTTGAATGGGCGCTTTGACAATCGCCAGGCGCCCGATTTGTTTCAACGCCTTGCCTAGATGCAACTCTTCAGTCGCATAAAACGACTCATCAAATCCGCCCGCCTCAACGAACGCCTCTTGTTTCACAAAAAAGAACGAACCCGCCGGCAGACAAAACAGCTTCGAGACCGTGTTCCAAAAAACCAGACATAGGTTCGCCATCAAATTGGCGCGGCTTGTCCAGGTGATGGGCGCGCCCCCGCCAATGGCGCCATTGTCTAACGCCTCGTCCATCTCAATCAGCGTCTGTGGTTGAACGATGCTGTCGGCATCGACAAAGACGATTACCTCGCCCTGCGCTGCGGCGGCGCCGACGTTGCGGGTCGCGCCGATGTTGCGCTTGCCCGAACGAACAACAGTCGCGCCGCACTGTTCAGCGATCACCGCGGTCTGGTCGGTCGAGTCGTCGTCAGACGCGATGATCTCATACTCTTTTTCCAGCGCCTTCATCGACGCTTGAATCGACTCGATACAGCGGGCGATGCGCTGTTCTTCGTTATACGCGGGGATGACAAATGAGTAGTCCATGAATGACTTTCTACGTGTATTTGTGAGAGTCTACGATCGAAACTTGGGGAGGGCGAGTCTCCCGACGAGCCGCGTATACACGAACCGGTTTCGCTTGTATGCGGCTCACCAGGAGGTTCGCCCTCCCTATTATACAAGGCTTCCACATTTGCATTGGCGAACAAATACGATCCAATATTCATCTGTGTCATTGCGAGGGAGTGAAACGACCGAGGCAATGACACAGATGATTTCATGTATGAGTTATCCAACTAACCAATTGAACCCGCCGCGGTCTCTCTTTTCAACCGCATTGACGCCGCGTCCAATGATAGAGCCAGTGGAATGATTTGTTCTTTTTCAAACCCAAGACTGTATATGTCATTGAGCAACTCTTCGGCGGGCGGGCAACTCGTACACCCTTCCGAGGTGAACAGCTCTACAATCACCGGGGCGCGAAACCCGCGTTGGGCTTCTTGCCCTCCAGCGGCATGGCTGCCTATAAATAACGCCAACATAACATAAAACCATCTCATTTGATGCGTCTCCACGTTCATTTTCACTCCGCGAGTACTATGATTAAAGTGTTTTCAAATTCTGTGCGGTATGCGCGCCCGTATCCGCCGCGGCGGACAGCGATAGATCCCGTTTTGGGCCTTCATTCCGCACAGTAGTTTGACAACTACTATAAACCCTATCGCTGATTGATTTCGGCGCCAAACGTGACGGGAGCCTTTGATGGACATTGACGCCTTTGAACGCCTAGTGCGCGAGCGGCGGGCGGTGCGCCATTTTACGCCTGACCCGCTGCCTGACGGGCTGTTAGACCGGTTGTTAGACGCGGCCCACTGGGCGCCCAGCGGTTATAACCTTCAGCCCACCCACTTCGCCGTCGCCACTGACCCAGCGTTAAAAGAGCGCCTATTGCCGTCTTGTATGGGCCAAAAGCAAATCTGCGAGGCCCCCGCCGTGGTGGTGTTTTTGGGCGACCGCGACGTGGTCAAAAACAATTTTGAGAAAGTGATTCAAACCGAGAAAAACGCGGGCGCGATTAACGAACGCTACGAGCAGATGGTGCGCAAGATGGTGCCGCTGGCGTTTGACAAAGGGCCG
>CAZKYC010000169.1:0-2850 GCA_964556895.1 uncultured bacterium
TTTGACCAAATTCCAGGTCATCCAGCAAGGGAAGTACTCAAATATCGGAAGAACCCCATTTTTCGAGGGATACGATGGCTGTTTTGTATTGAAAGATTTATAGACAGGCGAGACGGGTTCGGGCCGTTTTCAAAGAAAGCGGCGGCTGGGGATGGTCTATCGGCGTGTTGGAGCGCAGGGAGAAAGCCTCTCTGTTTGCAACTAAACATCGAAGGCCCCGAAAACGCCTGGGGCGGCCCCGCGCGTGAGATTATGATCAAAATTCTCAAACAAATGGACTGAATCAATGAGTAATTTATTGGCAGATCCAATACATATATGAGTCATAGTATGGAAAGCGGCTGGTTCCAATATTTCGAATGCGAACCCGAACCGTGTCAGTCTTCACGGATTGGGCGGGGATGGTAAACACAATTTCATACCAGTTCCAGGGAGTGCCTTCGACCGTCCAATCGCCCAGATAAACGCCATCCACCTCGACCGCCATGCGAAAATCAAACGACTCGCGGTCGCCTTCATTGTCACAGGTTCGCAGGATGAGATACGCTTCTTTTCTCGGCTCTAACCCCGACAACGTAAATGACTCAGCGCCGTTGACCCGGCGGCCCGCATCAAGAATGTCGTATTGATAGATGCGACCATCGGCCCACAACATCGGAATCAAGTTGTCGACTTCGTTCTCAATCTCCGGCCAGGTTTCGTCGATCTCTTCGTGGTAGCCAAAATTTCGCCGAAATGGGTTAGCAACTTCAGTAAAGCGCCCATCGCGCAGTTTAAGTTGATAGTCATGTTCTCTTTCATCAATCATATCGGCGATGTCAATCGAATCGATTACCCGCCACTGATCGCGCAGTGTACGTTCGCGCGGGGCGGTTTCATTGCCGTCATAAAACCAATTGATCTCATAGACGGTCTTACCGAAGTTGGGGTCAAACGGGTCAGGAAACTGAACGCGCGGATTATAAAACAAATCAAAGCGGCGGCTTGATTCTTCAAACCATGTCGGAAACACCGCAGCGAACTGTGGCCGCTTGGTTTGCGGCAGGCGCTGCATGCGCTCATACAAGGCGCCTTCGCCAATTCGGTAGGCTAAGGTGGTATCGTTTGACACCAGCCCGACCAGGTCGTAAATCGGCAAGCCGCCATAATAGGCCAATGCGCCCGCATCATTGATCGCAAGATAGCCGCTCAGGTTTTTTGCGCTCCATTCGGCGGCCTGGCGTTGTTTCTCGGCGATTACCGCCGATTCATGCGCATACCGCGACGCCCAACTGGGCAAGTATGACAAAGCCAAAAGTATCAGTAGCGCTGCCAAACTACGAACAAACGGTTTGTAACATGCCAGCAACCGTCGAACGCATGACTCGGCCCCTATGACGCTCCATAAAAACACCCAGGGAATCATTGGCGCCAAGTAGCGAAAATTGTGCAGCTGCCACACCTCCAACGTTGCGACCGCCGCAAAGACGATCACGAACGGCGCGCCGGCGAAGGCGGCCTGCCACCGTTTGGATGAATGGGGCGAAACCATGTAAATTAGAAATCCACACAACGCCAACAACAACGCGCCGGGAAACATAAACTCGCCAGGGTGTGAAATAATGGATGGCGCGCCTGAATAAAACTTGAATACGTCCACCGCGTTGGATGCGCTTTCACTGATCCGCTCTGACAGGCTTTTGATTGGGTGATAGAGAAGGCTTTTCGCCATCAGGCTGTTGCCGCCCCAGCGCCCCATCGCGATTCGATAAAAGACGGGCGGGCCGAACAAGCAGGCTGTAACAAAAACACTTGAAGCCAACCTTTGAAGTGGTTGTTGAAAAACCAATTTACAATTATACGCGGTCAAACTTCGCAATATCAAAAGACCAACAACACCCACTACGATAAAGACGCCTTCGGGCCGCGTGAGTGACAACAGCCCCATTGCGAGGCCTAACCGCATAGGCCCAACCGTTTCGCGTAACAATTCATACATGAGCCAGAGAAATAGCGCAGTAAACAGGGCGATTTCCATCCCGCCCCAAAACGCCCACCCCAGATGGCCTGATGCGAATACAAGCAGCATTGTAGACCAACCCGCCAGCGAAGATCCTAGGCGCTCTCCACATCGAACAAGTAAGTACAACACATACGAGACGCCTGTCCAGGCAATGAGCAAGGCCCAACCAATTAGCCAATCGTGTTGAAAACCGATCAGCCAGCCCAGCGCTAACAGGTGTGGGTATAAAAAACTGGTGGCGCCGCCGGTGGCCGGAGCGCCGTCTTGATATTGAAAGTAATACCCGCGCGCGATTTGCTTGCCGTATTGAAGATGAATAAACGAGTCATCCAATGGAAACGAAAGAGTTTCGCTCAGGCTGCGCTGGGCGCCAACGAACATCGCGCCTTGCGCCAAGGCGAGAAAACAACAGAGCGCAAGTTTAGTGGGGTTTGACATCGCGCCGTTTAACAATCCACACAAGTTTCTGACCAGACGATGCGAAATCGCTTTCTGTCAATATACTTGTTAACTATGGTAAAGCGTATGATGTGATATTTCAGTTGGTTATTCAAATCTCTCCGCTGGTAGATTTGCATATTTACACATAGTTAAATTCCGGTTTTTGGCAACTTTGGCAAACTTTTGGCAAAAATACTAGTGCTGATTCACCGAATTCAATGACCTCCAGATTCAGTTCTGGAGGTTTTTTTATTGAAAAATTTCTGCTCAAAGCAGAAAAAAAAACGATTGGAGAATACTAATGAATACCCAGTATAAACACGAAGTCGAAATGAATGAAGCCGATTATCAAGCGATTGTCGCTATCGCCAGAAAGCGAAGATTAAGCATCGCTGAAACCATTAATG
>CAZKYC010000170.1:0-2721 GCA_964556895.1 uncultured bacterium
GCAAATGGAACATCCGCGACGGCCTCGGCCCCTACGGCCCGATTCTTGAGTCGTTCCCTATGAACGCAAACGACGCGACCCCCCTGCGCACGTCGATCATCTTCTCGCAAGGCGGGACCTATGCGGGCTTCTTTAATATTGGCGACACGGGGCCGTCGGATGAACAAGAAAACATCGATGTGCCAAACCCGATCTTGTTTGCGCCAGAGGGCAGCGAACTTCAGACGCTTCATCCAAACGACGGCGAGTTTAAAGGCACGCCCGGCTATAACGACTATGAAATTGCCATCGGAGAGTTTACCGTCTCGTCGGGCGAGCGGCTTGATTTCGTCATTGACGACGCGGTTGAGTTTGAGGGAGCGCAGCGCTCGGTCTACTTAGGCATGCGCTTCGAATCGCTGACAGCGGTCGAATCGTGGTCGCTGTATTAAGCATTGGAGTGAAATCGGTAACGAAAGGGGGCGCGAATTTCCGCGCCCCCTTTTTTGGGTGTCAGTTTTTTTTACTGCCTAATCACTAATACGACACCGTGCCTTCGCGGCCTTGAAAGCCCTGCCCTAAAATTCCTTTATCGGTTACCACAATGTCGCCTACGCTGACCAGGCCGTTGCTTGATTCATAGGCCATCCATGTCATTAAGCGTTGCGGGTTCACGATATACCAACGGTCAGGGCCGGGGCTGCGCGCGACATAACGGGCGGTGGGGTCGATGTTAGATTGCCCGCCTTTTCGAATGGTCACAATGTTGCGGTAATGATAAACGCCTACTTTGACCGCTTCCCACGCGGCGCCGCTGAACTCATTGGTCTCAGGAACAAACGGGTCAAAAAACGCGGACGATGAAATATACCCCGTCGGCGAGGTAAGATAGCGCCACACCCACATGCCGTCGTTTTGTCCGCCGACAACGCCAATCTCGGTCGGGTCGGGGATCACCGAGTTGTGGTCAAGGCTATACATCTCAAGCGCGGTGCGAATCGCTCGTAGGTCAGCCAGCGAACGCGACGCCTTGGCCTTGATTTGGGCGTTCAAAAAATTGGGCACGGCAATCGCCGCCAGAATGCCGATAATCGCTACAACAATAAGTAACTCAATTAACGTAAACCCGCGTTTCATCCCGTTCTCCTCCAAAGCAAAATTCATAGCTGAGAAATCATAACACAATTATCACAATTCTTCGAATCATCGCCAACCAGCGATATCTCTATCTCTCTACTTTTGTTATGATAGCGACAGCCAAACATAATGGAGAAAATGATGAAGATCACTTCTCGTTTGAACCGCCGCCGGTTCATCCAATCAACCAGCGCCGCAGCGGCGGCGGCGCTGGCGCCCTCAAACGCGAATAGCAAAGACGCCGCCAACCGCTATAACGTTTTGTTTATCGCGGTTGACGACCTGCGGCCCGAACTCGGTTGTTACGGCAAGCCATACGCCCCCTCGCCCAACATCGACGCGTTTTCAAAAACCGCGCTACGCTTCACCAACCACTTTGTTCAGGTGGCGACTTGCGGCGCGTCGCGCTATTGCCTGCTCACCGGGCGCTCTCCGTTTCGTTCAGACGTCACCCGCAGCAATCACGCTTTCTACCAGGGCAAGAGCGCGTTGTCTCACCAACAGCAGAGCGGGGCGCAATCCATGCCCGAACAGTTTCGGCGAAGCGGCTACCACACAGTGTCTATCGGTAAGTTGTCTCATACCGCCGATGGAAAAGTCTACGCCTACAACGGCGAAGGCGACGGACGCGATGAGGTTCCCCACGGCTGGAACGAACTCGCCACGCCCTACGGCGCCTGGAAGCGCGGCTGGGGAATCTTCTTCGCCTACGAAGATGGAGAGCACCGCGAAGACGGCGGCGGCCATCTCGACCTGATGGAATTCACCGCAGAGAACGATAGCGACTTGCCGGATGGACAACTGGCTGATGAAGCAATCAGTAAACTCGATGAATTGAAGAACAAAGAAAAACCGTTTTTTCTCGGCGTCGGATTTTTTAAACCCCACTTGCCTTTCGTCGCGACCCAACAAGACTGGGACGCGGTCAAAGACTTAGATGTTCGCAACGGGCCGCATCAACAACGGCCCGACTCGCCCCATTGGCACAAAAGCGGCGAGTTTTATAAGTATGACATGCCGTTCGAAAAGACGCGCCCACTCGACAGCGACGACCAACTCAAGGCGCGGCGCGCCTATCTCGCCTGTGTGCGCTATAGCGACCGCCAGATTGGCAAGGTGTTGAATAAACTCGATGAGACGGGTCTGGCTGATTCAACCGTGGTTGTGTTGTGGGGCGACCACGGCTGGCACCTTGGAGACTCTCAGCTGTGGGGCAAGCACACCCCTTTCGAACGCGCCGTCCATTCGCCGCTGTTGGTCCGCGTCCCGGGGATGAAAAGCGCCGGGCAATCCAGCGACGCGTTGGTCGACGCGCTTGATGTCTACCCAACGCTTGTGGATGTATGCAAACCCAAATTCACAAAGACTGAGCATCCACTCGATGGCAACAGTCTGTCTCCACTGTTTGATGACCCTGGGTTAAATGTGAAAGAGGTTTCGTATAGTTTTTGGAAAGACTTTGTGTCGATGCGAACCAAAGACTACCGTATGATCGCAAAACGGGATGACGGCAATCTGACCAATATTGAATTATATGACATCAAATCATCGCCCGACCCCATCATTTCGCTAGCGGAGAAGAATCCCGAGATTGTGAATGAATTT
>CAZKYC010000171.1:0-2683 GCA_964556895.1 uncultured bacterium
AATTGAATTAAAATTTCCAGACACGATCTCAAGGATGATATTTTTATCGTTGTATTTGGCATGGGTACAACTCTGCTTGCTTCGGCGCCGCTCCGCGTTGTTGCACAGGCGCTCACAGAGTTGCACCCATGCCTGAGTTGGATTGTCTATTATTGATAGGACGAATATCGTTTTTTGCCCCAATTCCAGGTCATCCAGCAAGGGAAGTACTCAAATATCGGAAGAACCACAATTCAATTGATATGGTTGTGGTTTGAACTAATCGTTGTGTGGATAACGAAAACGGGGCGTTCGCTTGATGCGAACGCCCCTGAGATATACTCCATAAGTTGGTGGTTATTCGTTGTTGCCGCCCATGAACATTGAGGCGTAATACAGCAGGTACAAAATCGAACCCAGCGCAGCGGCGACATAAGTCAACGCAGCGGCGTTTAAGACTTTCTTGGTTCCATGGTGCTCTTCTGATGACACGATGCCGTACTGGTTTAAGGCTGCCAGGGCGCGGCTGCTGGCGTTAAATTCGACTGGCAGGGTGATGACCGTGAACAAGACCCCGAGCGAATACAACACCAAACCGAGGATACCCAAGGCCGTGAACTGAAGCAGTATCCCGCCGATCAACAACCACATGCCTAAGTTTGAACCGATGCTAGAGAGTGGATAAAACGCCTGCCTCATCATCAATGGCGCATATCCATGTTTGTGTTGCAGCGCGTGGCCTGCTTCATGGGCGGCGACGCCGACAGCAGAGACGCTGGGTTGGTCATGGACCATTTGTGACAACCGCAACACGCGCTTTTGGGGGTCATAATGGTCTGACAACTCACCAGCGACCCTCTCAATGGCGACGTCTTGAAGGCCGTTTGAGTCAAGAATGTATCGCGCGGCTTGGGCCCCGGTCATGCGGCTGCGAACAGGCACCTGGCTATATTTTTGAAACGAAGCCTGAACGGCGCGGCTTGCGAGTCCCATCAATGCCATAACTACTAGCATCAGAATGAGTCCATTCATTGAAATCACCTCAATACGAAAAATATTTTGTTTCACTCTAGGCTGAGTATCCATTATACCTTCGAAACGGTAAAACGGGAAACTTGCTCTCAAAATAACGCAAAATCCATACAACGGGTCTCGAGTTTGACGGAGGCCCAATAACTCTATACGAATCAGTGAATCAAAACTTACAGGGATTTATTCGCTGTCGCCTGGCTGGGCCAAATTGGCAGGCTGTGCATGTGCGGCTGCGCCGCCGAAGCGCATTGGCGCCATGAGTAAAAACGCCGCCAACACGATGCCCGCGCTGATGGCGAAGGGCGAGTGATGGCCCAGCGCGTCAAACGCCCATGTGCCCACCAGTGGCCCGAGGATGCGCCCCATGCTGGCCATGGATTGATGCAGCCCCAACATCCCGCCCTGAAAGTCGTCTGAACTCAGTTGCGAGATCAAGCTTGTCATCGACGGGGTAGCGAACCCGGCTGCGACCGCCAGGATAAACACCGCTGCTAAGAACAGCGTCGGCGAGTATGACAGACACATCAAAAACAACCCGGCGGTCAAGCCTCCGAGGCCGTAGGCCAATACAGTAAAGTCGCCCAGCCATTTTGCAACCCGGCCCACTAACCCGCCCTGCACAAACGCCAATACCAGCCCAACACAAAATAACACCAGGCCGTTCACGCGCGCCGACCAGCCAAATTCGCTAAAGACAAACAAGGCGAAGGTGCTCTCCATGGCTGAGAAGGCGGTGTAGTAAAACAGCGAAATGATCAATAACGATGGGATGAATGGGGCCTGCATGGCGTCGCGAAGTAGTTTTATTGAAAAGCGCCTGCGCCCCGGCACGTCAGCGCCGGTGACCTTGCGGGTTTCAGGCAGCAAGAAGATCACCAACACCAGATCAAGCGCTGACAGGCCCGCCGCGATCAAAAACGGCAGGGTGTAGTCGTCTTGGCCGACGAACAACCCCGCCAGCGCAGGGCCAAACACAAAACCGAGGCCGATAGCGGCGCCCACCAGGCCCATGCCTTTGGTGCGCTTTTCGGGCGGCATGACATCGGCCACGATGGCGTTAGCGGTCGAGATATTGGCCGACGCCACGCCCGACAAGATGCGTGAAATAAACAACCAGATCAGCGTGGTCGAGTAGGCGAACATCAGATAACCGACCACCGATCCCGCCAGGCTCAACACCATGATCGGGCGGCGGCCGATGTGGTCAGAGAGGCGCCCCCAAATGGGCGCGAAGATAAACTGCGCCAGCGAATAAACCGCCATCAACATGCCGACTTCAAACGACGACGCGCCGTAATCGGTCGCCACAAAGGGCAGCAGCGGGATCAAGATTCCGAAGCCGAGCAGGTCAAGAAATACGGTAAAAAAAACGAGAAATAGGGTGCGGCGTTGGTTCATAGGTATCTTTATCGATTTAGTCAATCAAAGCGTCATTCATTTGTAGCCGTATTAGCGAGATTCAACTAGGGGCGGGGGGAGGGGGTACTCAACTCACCAAAATATACAAACGAATTGTAAAAAATGGTTTAGCGGTTTGAGGCGTTGAAGGCTCATCCGGGATTTGGATACGTTCTCTCAAATCGAATTAAATTTTACAGAAACGATATCAAGGATGATTTTTTTATCGTTGTATTTGGCATGGGTACAACTCTGCTCGCTTCAGTGCGGCTCC
>CAZKYC010000172.1:0-2452 GCA_964556895.1 uncultured bacterium
TAGAAGCACAGGCGCTCCCAGGGTTGCACCCACGCCTATATTGGGTTTTCAATATTTGATACGTCGAAGCTTTATAAAAAAGCAATAGTTATTTTTGAGATGGAGTCTAACTTTTGAGTGAATTCCTGCCTCAACACTCGTTCTCACAGTTCCCCGATTTTTTGAGACTTGACGCGGTCAATCATGGCGTCGAGGGTTTTGCGGTCGAGGCGCCCAGGGCCGACAAGAGTCACAGCGGCTGAAGCGGCGGCGATGGCCGATTTAAAACCATCCTCAAGCGGCAGTTGGTTTACCAGGCCATAGACCAATCCCGCCGCCAGGGCGTCTCCACACCCGACGGAATCTTTGACCTCGCCCGCGTCCATCTTCACTGACATACGCCATACGCCTTCTTCACATCCCGCGATCATGCCGCGCGCGCCCATGGTGATGATCGACAGCGGGATATCTGACTGTTGGTGGACCGCCTGTAGGGCGGCGAACTCTTCTTGAGGCGCTTCAATCGCGCGGCCTAAGAGTTCCTGCGCTTCATGCTGGTTAATCTTGATTGCGTAGGGGCGCGCCCGGGCGCCCTTCAGCAGCGCCGGGCCGCTGGCGTCGAGAAGGACCAGCGCGCCTGACATGCGGCAGCGTTCAATCACGTCGGCGTAAAACCCGCTGTCGATACCCGGCGGCAGACTGCCCGACATTACCACAAAATCATCAGTACTGATGTTTGAAACCAGCTGGTCAACCAGTTCTTCGGCCCATTCAGTTTTGATGGGGTCGCCATGGGTCTGGATGTGAGTGACGCCGCCGTTGTCTTCGAGCAACGTGCAATGGCGGCGGACGGAAAACCCGCCTGTCACCGCCTTCCATTCGATATTGGTTTGTTTGCAATAGGCTTGATACAGCGCCTCGTCATCTTCACCAAGCAATAGATACGCAGTCGACGGCGCGCCCAGCGCGGCAAGCACTGCGGACACATTCAATCCCTTGCCCGCGGGGACGCACTGAAACTCGCGGCTGCGAACCGCGCCGCCTTTTTCAAACGTATCCATTCTGTAAATCAAATCAACAACAGGGTTCAGCGTCAGGGTATGGATATTGGGCATAGTATTAGTCGAGAGACGATCTAAGTTTTTTATAGAAAACGAGGGGGAGGGCGAGTCTCCCGACGAGCCGCGAAAAGAACAAACGCCTTCATTCTATCCCAGCTCACCAGGAGGCTTGCCCTCCCCATTGGCTAATCGCAATCTACTCGTATGACGCCCAATCTTTGATGGGCGTTGCTTCGCCGACGGCGTAGAGCGTGCTGTCATAGGCCGCGATCAAGAGTACGCCGTCTGATGTAATCACTGGCGCGGCGGTAATATTCGAATGGGCCAGTTGAAGCGTCCAAACCGGTTCGCCGTTAGAACTGACTGCGTGAAGCGCGCCGTTGGTGTCGCCAAAATAGATCACGCCATTGGCGTCGATGGTAGGCGACCCCATCACATAGGGCGGGCCGTGATAGTCAGGTTCGGTGTCTAATTCCGCCGGGCGGATGGAGTAGTTCCACTTGACTGCTCGTTCTTCAGGGTCAATGGCGTATAACGAGCCGTCTAAACAACCCACATAGATGGTCCCGTCAGGGCCGATGGCGGGCGACGAAAAGACCGCCTTGGGCAGTGAGACGCGAAACTTACGCCGCATGGTGTCGAGGTTGACCGCAAACAAGGCGCCGTCGGCTTTTCGCGAGACGCCGACATAGAGAACGTTTCGCTCTGTATCAACCGCGGGAGATGAGATCACGCGGTTTTGACGTTCTTGGATGGTCTCTGAGTATTCTGCCTGCTTGCGTCTTGATCCTGGGCTGTATTGTTCGACGACCAATTTGCTGCCGTCGTTGGTGCAAACATAGATATTGCCTTCTGCGTCTAATACCGGAGACGACGACAACTTGCCGCCAACGTCTGCGCTCCATAACAGGGCGCCGTTGGGGCGAATGGAGTACATATAGTTGTTCCATGAGACGGCGTAGGCTTGGCCCTCATCAGACACCAGGGTTGGGGCGATGATTCGGTTTTCTTTGCCGCGCCGGGCTTGGTAGCTCCAGTTTTCGAGGCCTTCAGAATCTATCGAGTAAACATTGCCCTCATGGTCGGCGATTACGATGTCGCCTTCCGGCGAAATGGCGGGAGACGAAAAGAGCGAATCGAGCGCTTCAAAGCTCCATTGCAACTCGCCGTCTTTGTTTAGCGCATAGAGAAAATTATCAGTCGCAGCGGCGTAGATGGTTCCATCAGCGCCCACGGCGGGCGAGTTATAAAACGATGACTCGGCGTAAAACGTCCAATGCACTTCAGGCTTTTCAGGCCCGGCGAATGGGCTGAGGCCAGTGCGTTGATTGTCGCCGTGAAAGGTCGGGACGGCTTGGCCCCATGAGACCAGTGAGAAGCAGGCGATGATTAGGAATAACGGGGTTGTTTTT
>CAZKYC010000173.1:0-2371 GCA_964556895.1 uncultured bacterium
ATCAGCTGAATCGGGTGGGTTAAGAACCCACCCTCTATTCCCTGCACTCTTACTAATGGTAGCTCTAGCCCCCCTTATATAAGGGGGGCAGTTCGCCGCAGGCGAACAGGGGGGATCAGGTTATTAGGAAATCCACAGCGACGCTTCACAATTTCGAAGAATTTGTGTTGAGTGGGTGAAAGAACAATTAAGCAGAAAATTCTGATTCGAGCAGCGACATGACGATAATGTCGTGATACTCGCCTTGGGTGAAGAAACATTCGCGCAGGCGGCCTTCTTCGACAAAACCTAACTTGCGATACAGCCCCGCCGCGCGCTCGTTAAACGCGAAGACCTGAAGATAGACTCTGTGCATGTTGAGTTCCGCAAAACAAAAACGAACCAAGGCCAGAAAGGCGTCCTTACCATAGCCCTTGCCCTGGTGGGCGGGGTCGAGGTGAATGCCGATCTCACACTGGCGGTTTTTGTGGTCGATGTCTTTTACGATGACATAGCCAACCGAGGCGCCGTCTTTGGTTTCGATGATGTACGCGATGGTTCCTGAGCCGTCGTAGGATTGATACCAGTTTTTTTGTTCGATGTCTGACAACGGCAGATGGCTGAAGTGAAGGCCGAACAAGTCGGGATGGTTTCGCCAGGCGCGCAACGGTTCCACGTCGCGTTCTTCGAGTGCGCGCAGGGTGGTGAGCTCGCCGCAGATCATGGTCAGGCCTTTTCGCTAAACGAAAGCACGGTATGAATCACATGGTCGACCTGTTCATCGGTCATGTCAGGAAAGACCGGCAGGCTGAGGATGCGCTTCCAGATTTCTTCAGCAATCGGACAGCGCGCGCCCCGCTCTGCGTAGTAGGGGTGTTTGTGAATCGGGAAGTAATGCACCCCCGGCGCGACGCCGTTGGCTTTGAGGTGAGTAATCAGGTTGTCGCGGTCAGGCGTCTTGATGTGATAGATATGCCACGACGAAAACACATCGTCGTGTTCGGGCGGAGTTTCGATCCACGCCACATCGGCGAAGGCTTTGTTGTAACGTTCGGCGACGCGGCGGCGCTTATTATTGTTTTCTTCGAGGCGCTTTAATTGAACGCGCCCCATGGCCGCGGCCATGTCGCTGAGGTGATATTTATAGCCCAGATCGTTCACCCAATACTGCCAGGCGTAGACGCTTTCGTGGGCGGTGCGGACGTAGGTATCTTTAGAGATGCCCAACCAGCGCAACTCGCGCAGCTTCTTGGCCCAGTCGGCGTTGTTGGTCGCGATAGCGCCGCCCTCGCCGCAAGTCAGGTTTTTAACCGCATGAAATGAGAAACAGGTCGAAGGCGACAGGCCGCCGATTTGTTTCCCTTTATAAAACGCGCCGCAAGCGTGGGCCGCATCTTCGATTATAGTGATCTTGCGTTCGCCGACCACTTCGCGCAGGCGGTCGAGCTCGACCGGATGGCCGCCGTAATGGACCGGCATAATCGCCTTGGTGTGTTTGGTGATTTTTCGGCGCACGTCGTCGGGGTTGATGCACAGCGTATCTTCACACACATCAGCGAACACTGGCGTCGCGCCGCAATACTCGACCACATGGCCGGTTGAGACAAAGGTCACGGTCGGTACGATCACTTCGTCGCCGGTCTTGAGATCGAGCAACAACAACGCCAGGTGAAGCGCCGCGGTGCCTGAGTTGACGCCAACCACATGGTCGACGCCAAAGGCTTCGCCCAGTTCTTTTTCGAACTGCGCCGTGACCGGGCCCAGGCCCAACCAGCCCGAACGCATGACATCGGTCACCGCCTGGATCTCTTCTTCGGTGATCGAAGGGCGAAAGACAGGGATCTGTTCATCCGCCTGCTTCAACTTGGCGTGAGGTGGATGGATATGCGCGACTTTTTTCGGCTGCACGGCTTCGCTCCCAAGGTCGTTTGGCGCATCCTCCCGTTTGGCTCGCCGCTTGATTTTGTCGGCCAGAAAACGGATCGGTTTCAACGCAGTGGTCGTTGCGCTCATGGTTTCCCTCAACATAGATAGAATAACAGAACCCGCCCGAGAGCGGTTGATATTAACTATCGTCACGAAAAATAAAGAGTTAAGCGAAATTCGAGTATTTCACCGCCGAAACCAAACAAAGCAGGGTTTGTAGAATCCATCTCAAAAATATAGGTTATTTTCTTATAAAGTCTCGTTTTTTCAATTATTAAAACCCCGTTATAGGCATGGGTGCAACTTTGGGAGCGCCTGTGTAAAATGGTGGAGCCGCACTGAAGCGAGCAGAGTTGTACCCATGCCGCCCCCTGCAAATCGATAGTAGATTTAAGATGGCTTCTACAAAGTTTCATCATTTTTGAAAGACAACCGGGTTGGGTTCGTATAAGTTCGTATAAGATAG
>CAZKYC010000174.1:0-2295 GCA_964556895.1 uncultured bacterium
TCGTTTTTTGACCAAATTCCAGGTCATCCAGCAAGGGAAGTACTCAAATATCGGATGAACCATAAATAAGGTGGGTCGAAAATGACCCACCTTATACAATTCGTTTTAAACCATATGGGCCGATGATGGCCCGCGTTTTATCAATACCCTTTTAGTTCTTTATACTTGCCCAGCGCCATGAGAGAGAAATAGTTGCGGTATCCGGTATAGCGCAGGTAAAACACTTTGGGGAAGCCGGTGCCGGTAAATTCGACTTCGTCCCAATCGCCGGTTTCTCTCTGGCGTTTGAGCAGGTAGTTGATTCCGCGTTCGACCGATTCGTGGTCGACAAATCCGGCGCTCATCAGGCCCAACACCGCCCAGGCGGTCTGTTCGGGCGTCGATGGCCCTTGCCCGCGCAGGCTGGGGTCGGCGTAGGTTTCACAAGTCTCGCCCCAGCCGCCGTCTTCGAGTTGGTAATTGAGCAGCCATTCCACGCCGCGTTTGACCGCAGGGTCGTCAGGCGAGACGCCGATTGAGGTAAACCCGACCAGGGCCTGCCAGGTTCCATAGATATAATTCACGCCCCAGCGGCCATACCACGAGCCGTCGGGTTCTTGTTGTTTGCGCATGTATTTGATGGCGCGCGCCGCTGGCGAGAAGGTCTGGTCATAGCCAAACTCGCCCAACATTTCGAGTATGCGTCCGGTGATGTCGGCGCAGCTGGGGTCAAGCAGCGCGTTGTGGTCAGCGAAGGGGATGAGGTTCAACACCTCTTTGTTGTTGTCGACGTCAAACGCGCCCCAGCCGCCGTCTGAGGACTGCATCGACAACAGCCAATCGAGTGCGCGTTTCACACACGCCTGGCGGCGATGGTCGTCGGGGATGCGCACGCCATTGAGCGCCATCAAAATCTTGGCCGTGTCGTCAGTATCGGGGTAGTAATCGTTGTCAAACTCAAACGCCCAGCCGCTGGCGGGGCCGTAGGGATTTTTGATCTGCCAGTCGCCGCGAATGGTGACTTCCTGGTTGATGAGCCAGTCAGCCGCTTTCGCGACGGCGGGGTGGTCTTTGGGCGCGCCGGATTGCGCGAACGAACGCACCACCATGCCAGTGTCCCAAACCGGCGAGAAACAAGGCTGGAACCACAGGCGGTCTTCTTGTTCGACCATCAGCGCCATGAATTCATCCAACGCGTTTTGAAAGGTCGGGTGGTCGTGGTTATAGCCCAGACAGTCCAACGCGATGATGGCGTTTAACATCGCCGGGTAAATCGCCGCCAGACCGCCGCCGCGGCTCATGTGTTCGAGCATCCAATTTTCGGCGCGGCGCAAGGCTTCACGGCGGGTAAACGGCGCAATGAAGCGGTCAGACCGTTTATAAATTGCGTCTACAGTAAAAAAGAAGGTCTTCCACGAAAACGCATCGCGAAACGATTTGCTGTTGAGGCGGTGGTCGGTCTCCCACCAGGTGCTGACGTCGACAGATTTGGGCGGGGTCTTGATGGGTTGGTGGGCCCAGATGATGCTGAGCGGCACCACAATCGCCCGCGACCAGGATGAGATTTCATAGATATTAAAATAAAACGACGTCGGCAGGAACATCAGTTCAGGCGGCATGGAAACTAACTGGTTCCAGGGGTATTGCCCAAACAAGCCTAGATAAAATCGTGTATAACTATTGACCGCGTGTAAGCCGCCAAGGCGTTGGATGCAGGTTTCGGCCTTGATATAGGCGTCGCTGGTTTTGTCATAGCCTGCCAGTTGAAGGGCGAAGGCGCATTTGACGGTGATGTTGAGTTCGCTGGGGCCGCCGTGATAGATGTTCCAGCCGCCGTCTTCGAGCTGAGTGTCGAGAATCCTACGGATGGCTTTTTTCTGTAAGATCGGGTCTACGTTTTCGATGTAATGAACTAAGAAGAGATAGTCAGCGACAAGCGAGGCGTCGGCTTCGAGGTCAAAACACCAATACCCTGCGCTTTTTTGTTTGGAAAAAAAATAGTCTTGCGCGGATTGAATGGATTGAGAAATCCGTTGCGCCCGGCTCCCTGGGGTTGTTGATCCTGACGAGGAAGAGGCGTATGTGACCATTCGAGAGAGAACTCCTTATCTCTACAAAATTCAGCATCATAACGAAAAGCAATAAAGCAATTTACCCAAATTTAACAAATTAAGCAAGCCAAAGGTGAAAAAAGGACGAAATTGTAAGAGGGGGATGATCTTGAACCGGCCCGCGCTGACATTGAATAATCACAAACAGGGCTGGCGCTCCGGTAAAAACTCGCATTTGTGATTTCTGCTGAAATCTTAATCTATC
>CAZKYC010000175.1:0-2264 GCA_964556895.1 uncultured bacterium
ATTGAAAGGACGAATATCGTTTTTTGACCCAATCCCAGGTCATCCAGCAAGGGAACTACTCAACTATCGGAAGAACCATTTTTTTATCGTTGTACTTGGCATGCGTACAACTCTGGTCATGAAAAATTCAGGATGACTAAAAGTCGTTTAAGGATTGGTTGTTAGCTGACCAACATCAACACAATAAACAAGACGATCCATATCCCGTCAAGAAAGTGCCAATACATCGCGCTATATTCGATGCCGGAATGATTTTCCTGTGTATACTTGTTTTTCCACGCCGCTATTACGACAAACACGAGCGAAATCAGCCCGCCAATGACGTGAACGGCGTGCAGCCCGGTCAATAAATAAAACAAGAACAAATACAAGTTGACCGTTAGGCTAAAATTGGCCAACACCAGATAAAACCAATTCAAACTTTGGGCGATGAGAAACACCACGCCCAGCCCAAAGGTCGCCGTCAGCGCGTATTTCATCTCTTTCAAAGCCCCAGCGCGAGCGTAACGGACGGCCGCCTGAACCGCAATACTGCACGCAACTATAATCAGTGTGCTGAGCCAGAGGGTTTGGGGCAGGCTGGGAGACCCAGGAGGCGGCCATTCTTCGGCGCGAAAACGAGTTACAAGAAGGCCCATCACGCTGGCGATAAACAACATCGATAGCGACGCCATAAATATGATCATGCCTAATTTTCCAGCGCCCGGAATAGGCTGTGATTTCGGGTCAGTTGGCATTGCTGGAATCGAAGGCGCTGCGTCTGTGTCGTCCATAGTTATTTATTGATCTCTGGGGCGTAATTGGTAATCATGCTCTGTCCATATTGTAGCGTATCCATCATCGCGAATACAATAAATAACGTTACAAAAATCAGAGACGAGATAAATACAAATGAATTCTGGGGTTTGTCCCAATAGAGGTGCATGAAAAACAAGACCACCAGCGCTGCTTTGACGGTGGCGATGCCCATCGCAAGAATCAGGTTGCCTTCGCTGCCGAGGTCGATATAAGTCGCCGTAACGGTGATGTAAGTCAAGATCATCAACGCCGCGCAAACGCCTCCAAGTATCCAAAGAGGGGCGGCGTGGGTTTCGTGATTATCGTGAGAGCGGCTCATTGTGGTCTCCTTAACGGTCTCGGCTTAGTGAATCAGATACAACAGCGGGAACAGATAAATCCACACCAAGTCGACGACGTGCCAATACAAACCGACTAGATCAACGGGAATAAAGTATTGGCTGTTAAACTCGCCTTTGATTGCGCGGTACAGAATCCACCCAATCGCCGCCATGCCCGCGATAACGTGAAGGCCGTGTAAACCCGTCATGGCAAAGTAGATTCCAAAGAAGATGTGTACATTACTGGGGGAACTATCGGTCCCGTGGCCAGTGGTTTCAACTTTGGCCAAGCCAGCGGGCCCATCAGGCGCGTCAGGGATTTTAGAACGCTCGATTTGAAAGCCGTTCGCCTCCGTTTGAATTACGTCAGGCTCTGGCGCGATGTCGCTTGAATGGTCTTGAGCGGTTTCAGAATGGTTATCGTGTTCAGCCGCCGCGCCATGTGACCCATCGTCGCTGTGGCTGTCGTCGCCATGGTCAGCGCCATGCGCGCCATGGTCTTGAGGGTCATAATTGACGCCCCATAAGAGGCCTTCATGCCACTTGTGTTTATACTCAATAAACTTAACGCCCAAAAAGCCTGCTGCGCAAATTAACGTGACAATCAAGTTGGCAATCAACAGTTTCTTTTGGTTCAATTGCGCGCAACGCACCGCCCACGCCATGGTGAAACTACTGAAAATCAGGATGACCGTGTTCACACCGCCCCAAAACTTGTCGAGGTACTGGTGGGCGTATAAGAAGATTTCAGGATGGTTAGAGCGATAGACCGCATAGGCGCAAAACAAACCGCTGAACAACAGAATTTCCGTCGCCAAAAACAGCCACATGCCGAATTTGTTCGAATCAAACTGTTGTTCTTCCGTATCAAAGTGGTGCGCCAGATACGGATTGTGACCATGTTCATGATCGCCGTGTTGCGTCGTATGGTCTTTGACGGCTGGTTGCGTCATAATTATTCCCCAAGCGGATGTTATGCGGGCGAACCCGCTGGCTCGCCTTTCTTCACAAATCCGCCAATTTTTGCGTCATATTCCCAGTCTGAATAATCGTATGGGTCAGAAGCAGTTGGCGTTTCTTTAAAGTTTTCATGAATGGGCGGTGTGCTTGTCTGCCAATCGAGCGTCGCGGCGCCCCACGGATTGT
>CAZKYC010000176.1:0-2022 GCA_964556895.1 uncultured bacterium
GATTAGTCATTGGGTTTATTCATTAAATCTGGTTCTTCCGATATTCGAGTCCTTCCCTTGCTGGATGACCTGGAATTTGGTCAAAAAACGATATTCGTCCTATCAATAATAGACAATCCAACTCAGGCATGGGTGCAACTCTGTGAGCGCCTGTGCAAAAAGGCGGAGCCGCACTGAAGCGAGCAGAGTTGTACCCATGCCACATACAACGATAAAAAAATCATCCTTGAGATCATGTCTGAAAATTTTAATTCGATTTGAGAGAACGTATCCAAATCCCGGATGAGCCTTAAATCTCAACACATGAAATAACATAATGCTGGAGAGCAACCCATCGAGGGATAACTGGGCCAGGTTGTGAGAGATGATTCTCTTGAGGGAGAGAAATACTCCTCTGCCTGTCGATTTCAAATTATCCAGAACTTCCTGCCATGCCCTAAAAACTCCAGGGTGTTGCTTAACGCTCTACCCTGGAGTTTTTGTTTTGAATGACGGCGTACGGCTTGATTTTTTGGCGTTTGGCGGTCATTTTCGTAACGGTTGCTCGTTGAATTCGTAAAGATAGACAGCAATACTATTATTCAAGCGGCCCAAAAAAGCGAGCGAATTGTCTGATGTCATTTGACGAGCAAATTAAACGCCTGTTTCCCTATATCAAATACGTCTGCGGCGGCGTGTCGGCGCTGATGATGATATGGCTATGCCTGACCCTGTTTACTGGCGGGCCGTTCCCATTTCAAACCCGGGGGCCATTGGCCAAGTATGACTATTACAAACTTGGCGACCTCGAAGATTGGGAAAGCGTCATCGACGACCCCAGCTCGCCCGACAGCGACAAACTCATCGCCGAAGTGTTTATGGAAGGCGGCGAGATTAAAGATATAACGTTTGGCGACCCCAACGACCCAAACCGCGTTGATCCTGACCTCGAAACAATTCACGGCGTCAGTGACGATATACAATCCGCCACACAGCAGTAGACGAACGAGCCTTCCTAAGCAAAGATATCAGCATCCTTATTGATTGGATTTTTGGGAATGACAAACATTTACGAAGCAAAACAACAAATCATCGAAGTTGGCCGCCGCGTCTGGACCAAAGGCTGGGTCGCCGCCAATGACGGCAACATCTCCTATAAAGTCTCAGACGATGAATTTGTCTGCACCCCCACTGGCATCAGCAAGGGCTTCATGAAGATTGAAGACCTGTTGGTGGTCGACGGTCAGGGCCGCAAGCGCAGCGGAGGCCCGCTCAACCCGTCATCTGAAATCAAGATGCACTTTTATGTCTACAACCAGCGGCCTGACATTCGCGCCGTCTGCCACGCCCATCCGCCAACATCCACCGGCTTCGCCGTGGCGGGCATGTCGCTCGACGCCTGCGCCCTGCCTGAGGTGGTCGCTTTGATGGGCCAGATTCCCTTGGCGAAGTATGGTTTGCCTTCAACCGATGAAATTCCCCAATCAATCGCCCCATTCATTAAAGACCACAACGCCGTCTTATTGGCCAACCACGGCGCCTTGGCCTGGGGCGCAGACATCATGCAAGCCTATTACCGCATGGAAACCATGGAACATTTCGCCAACATCTTGTTGACGGCGGTTCAACTTGGGAACGTAAACCTCTTCAGCAAAGACCAGGTGGCCGCGCTGGAAGGGTTGCGCGACCGCTTTGGCTTGACGGGCCCGTTCCACGGCTGCAACACCAATGTCGGCAAACTGCCCGCCGAGACTGGCGTCGTCCCTGACGTAAACGACTAACAGCCAAAACCCTAATTATGGTTCTTCCGATATTTGAGTACTTCCCATGCTGGATGACCTGGGATTGGGTCAAAAAACGATATTCATCCTTTCAATAATAGACAATCCAACTCAGGCATGGGTGCAACTCTGGGAGCGCCTGTGCAAAAAGGCGGAGCCGCACTGAAGCGAGCAGAGTTGTACCCATGCCAAATACAACGATAAAAAATGGTTCTTCCGATATTTGAGTACTTCCCTTGCTGGATGACCTGGGATTGGGTCA